>JBKBLD010000001.1:0-230785 GCA_046296675.1 Hyphomonas sp.
TGCCAAGCGCATGGCCGGCCCGGCCGGCGTCGGCGCGAATATTCTTCCGTATCCCGACAACCATGTCGGCCCGTTCGGTCAGCAGGGCCTCGATCATCTGCGGCGCGGAGGCCGGATCATAGGTCCCGTCGCCATCGGCCATCACATAGATATCAGCCTCGATATCGGCGAACATCTGACGCACGACATTGCCCTTGCCCTGGCGCCGGCAGGTCACGACCGTCGCCCCGGACAGCGCCGCCTGCTGCGCCGTGTCGTCAGTGGAGTTGTTGTCATAGACATAGATGCGCGCGCCCGGCAGCACCTTGCGGAAACCGATCACCACCGAGGCAATCGACAGCCCTTCGTTGTAGCAGGGCAGCAGAACGGCAATACCGTAGCGATTGAAATCTGGCGCGGTCATATGTCTTCACTCTTTTGTGAAAGATTACATGGCATACACCGCGAGTCGTTAAGTTTGCCTTGAGCCGGGGGATCATTGCTGCTGATGGACGCTGCTGCCATCCTCAACTTTTCAGAGAAGCGCGCCGGGCTCCTGCTCAGCGCGGCATTGATGATCAGCCTGCTGCTGATCGGGGCAGCGGGCGGGCGCATCGGCGCAATCGGCCCCGACGGCGATGATGTCATGCGGCTGGTGCAGGTGCGCGAGCTGCTCGCCGGTCAGGGCTGGTTCGATTTGCGCCAGCCGCGTCTCGGCCCCGAGGGCGGCACGCTGATGCACTGGTCGCGCCTGGTCGACCTGCCGATGGTCCTCATCACACTCCTGCTCACGCCGCTGATCGGAGAAGAAGCCGCCCTCGCCGCCGCCATCACTCTCTGGCCGGTGCTCAGCATCGCCTTTGTCTCGGCTGCCATCGTCATCGGCGCGCGCGCCCTTTCTCCGGCGGGCAGCGAGGCGCGAACGCTGTTGCTGTTTGCTGCGCTCATTGCGGTGGCGATGCTGTTTCGCCATTTCCGCTTCCTGCCGGGCGCGATTGACCACCATAACCTTCAGCTTGGCATGATCGGGCTTGCAATGGCGCTGTTGCTCGATCCGGCCCGCCGGGCTGTCGCCTCGGCCCTGGCCGGGCTGGTCCTCGCCGGCGCGGTCGCCATCGGGGCAGACATCTACCCCTTCGTTGCCCTCATCGCCGTCTTCGTGGCCCTTGACTGGGCGGTCGCGGGCCGGCCTGCGGAGTCCGGCACGGCCGCTTTCGGAACCGGTTTCGCTCTCGGGCTCAGCGTCTGTTTTGCCGTCACCGTCGCGCCGGACGACTATGCGCTGGTCTTCTGCGACGCGCTTTCCTCGATCACCTTCCTGGCCGGCGCGACCGGCGGGCTCGGCCTTGCCCTGGCGGCGAGGGCCTCGCTGCCGGGCGGATGGACAACGCGCTTTGCGCTGCTCGGTCTCATCGCGGCGGCCTGCGGCGGGCTTGCGCTGGTCTTCGCGCCGCACTGCCTGTCGAACCCGCTGAGCGCGCTCCCGCCGGAGGTGCAGACGCTCTGGCTTGCCCGGGTCGATGAAGCGCTCCCGACGCTGGCGCTGATGGACGGGCAGGTCTCGGAGGTCGCCTTCCGGCTCGGGCCGGCGCTTGCCGGGCTGGGCGCGGCCATCTGGCTGCTGGCGCTGCGGCCGGAGGCGCGGCGGAGCATGAGCCTCCTCGGCCTCCTCTGCCTGGCGGCGCTGATCCTTTCCCTCTATCAGACGCGCTTCTATGTCTTCGGTCACGTCTTCGCCATTCTGCCGCTTGCCGCCCTGGCGGCGCGTCTTCACGCAGGCGCCGTGGCCGGCGCGCCGAGGCTCGCCTATCTCGCAGTCCTTGCCCTGTCGCTGCCTTTCCTCTGGGCGGCGGTTGGCGGGCCGTTCGACCGGCCCGCTGCACCTGCGGCCTCAGACGCCGGGCAGTGCGATCTTGCCGAAGCCATCCGCCTGCTGAACACATTGCCCGAGGGGCGCATCCTTGCGCCCGCCAGCGATACCCCGCGCCTCCTCCTGGACACCCGCCACAGCGCCCTCAACGGCCATTATCACCGCAATGCAGCTGGCACCGCCGCCGCGATCGGCATCTTCACCGGCCCGCCGGAGGCGGCCGGCCCGGCGATCCGGTCCGCCGGGGTCACCTATGTCCTCCATTGCCCTGCCGATCCGGATCTCGGCTTCTTCGCCCGCCATGCACCCGGCGGCTTCATCGCGTCCCTTCAGTCCGGCGAGACACCGGCCTGGCTCGCGCCGCTCAAGGCCGGCGGCGGCTATACCATCTACCGGGCCGATACGCCCTGAACCGGCTCAGCCGGCAGGGCCGAAGTCCGCAATCGCTGCATCATCCATCTCCATGCCCCGCTGATAGGCCGGGCGCGACAGGATGCGGCCGAGATAGGCCTCGATCTCCGGCGTCTTCGGGATCGAGCCGAATTGCACGCCCCAGCTGACCTGCGCGCCGGCATAGACATCGGCCGCCGTGAACCGCTCGCCACAGATATAGGGCGCGCGCGTCACCGCCCCGGTCAGCGCCGCCAGCGTGCGGTCGAAATCGCCATAGCCCGCCATCGCCGCGCGGTCCGGCGGCACGTCGAAGCCGAGCGCCCGGTTGGTCGTCGCCGCTTCCCAGGGGCCGGCGGCAAAGAACATCCAGCGATAATAGTCTGCCCGATCATCCGGGGGAGGGGCGAGGCCGGCTGCCGGGAAGGCGTCCGCCAGATAGGCGCAGATGGCGCCGCACTCGGTGACCACACGGCCGTCATGCACGATCACCGGCACCTTCCGCATCGGATTGATCGCGGCGAAACCTGCCGCCTGCATGTCCGGCCCGTAGCGCAGGAAATGCGTCTCATAATCCGCGCCGGTCTCTTCCAGCATCCAGCGGACGATCCGGCCGCGCGACATCGGATTGGTGTAGAAAGTCAGGCCCATCATCCGCCTCCTGTTCACGTTTTGATCCTTTTCGATCTGCGTGCCGGAGTCAAGCGGGGTTTTCGCGGCGGCAATCTCCCCCTTGATTCCCGGGCGTAAAAAATGCACCCCGCGCAGGTCCGCCCCGCTTTGTGAGTGTTGAGGGAATCCCATGCGAGTAGCGATCATCGGTACCGGCTATGTCGGCCTCGTTTCCGGCGCCTGTTTCGCCGATTTCGGCCATACGGTGACCTGTGTCGACAAGGATGCCGCCAAGATCGAGAAGCTCGAGAATGGTATCATGCCGATCTATGAGCCGGGCCTCGACAGCCTGGTCGCCAAGAATGTGAAGGAAGAACGCCTGTTCTTCACCACCGATCCGGCCAGCGCGATCCGCAATGCCGATGCCGTCTTCATCGCGGTCGGCACGCCTTCGCGGCGCGGCGATGGCCATGCAGACCTCTCCTATGTCTATGGCGCGGCCGAGGAGATCGCCCAGCTGATGGATGGTTTCACCGTGGTCGTCACCAAATCCACCGTGCCGGTCGGCACCGGCGACGAGGTGGAGGCGATCATCCGCCGGGCCCGGCCGGATGCGGACTTTGCGGTTGTGTCCAATCCCGAATTCCTGCGTGAGGGCGCCGCGATCAAGGATTTCAAACTGCCCGACCGCGTCGTCGTCGGCACCGACAGCGAGCGCGCCCGCGACGTAATGCGCGAACTGTACCGCCCGCTCTTCCTCAATGAGACGCCGATCCTGTTCACCTCGCGGCGCACCTCGGAACTGATCAAATACGCCGCCAACGCCTTCCTCGCCGTCAAGATCACCTTCATCAACGAGATGGCGGATCTCTGCGAGAAGGTTGGCGCCAATGTCCAGGAAGTCTCCCGCGGAATCGGCCTTGATGGCCGCATCGGCTCAAAATTCCTGAATGCCGGGCCTGGCTATGGTGGCTCCTGCTTCCCGAAAGACACCCTCGCCCTGACCAAGACGGCGAATGATTATGGCAGCCCCGTGCATATCGTGGACACCGTGGTCGCGGTCAACGCCGCCCGCAAGAAAGCGATGGCCGACAAGGTGATCGCCGCCATGGGCGGGGATGTGAAGGGCAAGACGATCGGCGTGCTCGGCCTCGCCTTCAAGCAGAATACGGACGATATGCGCGATGCGCCCTCGCTCGACATCCTGCCCGCGCTTCAGGCGGCCGGCGCGCGGGTTGTGGCGTATGATCCCGAAGCGATGAAGGAAGCCGCCCATCTTCTGAAGGACATCACCTTTGCCGAGAGTGCCTACAAGGCAGTCGACGGGGCCGACGCCATGGTCATCATCACTGAGTGGGACCAGTTCCGCGCCCTCGACATGGACCGGATCAAAGGCATGATGAAGGGAAAGGTCGTCGTCGACTTGCGCAACATCTACAGCGCCGAAGATATGACCCGCCGCGGCTTCGCCTATACTTCCATCGGCAGGCCTGTCATATAGCCGCTGATACCGCTAACATCCGAGGACATCCGCCATGAAATTCTTCGCCGATACCGCTGATACCAAGGACATCGCCGATCTCGCCGCCTCCGGCCTGATCGACGGGGTCACCACCAACCCCTCGCTGATCGCCAAGTCGGGCCGCCCCTTTGCCGAGGTGATCGCAGAAATCTGCGCCCTCACGCCCGGCCCGGTCAGCGCCGAAGTCGTCGCCACCGATTTTGACGGCATGATGAAAGAGGGAAAGAAGCTGGCGAAGATCGCCTCCAATGTCGCGGTCAAGCTGCCGCTGACGCTCGATGGCCTGAAGGCCTGCAAGGCCCTCACCTCCGACGGCATCGACGTGAATGTCACGCTCTGCTTCTCGGCCAACCAGGCGCTGCTGGCCGCCAAGGCGGGCGCGACCTTCATCTCGCCCTTCATCGGCCGGCTGGACGACATCCATATCGACGGGGTCGAACTGATCGAGGAGATCCGCCAGATCTATGACAATTACGATTTTGCCACCGAAATCCTCGCCGCCTCGATCCGCTCGCCGAACCATGTGAAACTCTGCGCCCTCGCCGGCGCCGATGTGATGACCGCCCCTCCGGCCGTCATCCGCAGCCTCGTCAACCATCCGCTGACGGACAAGGGCCTCGAGGCCTTCCTGGCGGATGCAAAGAAGGCGGGGATCAAGGTCTGATCCCCCTCCGCCCTTCGGGCACCTCCCCCGTTTCACGGGGGAGGATTGCGCTGCACATGTCCGCTCCTTTATCCTCCCCTGCGAAGCGGGGGAGGTGGCAGGCCGCGCAGCGGACTGACGAAGGGGGCTCCGCTGATATTTGAGAGCAGCAGCGCATACAGAGGCAACCGCCCATGACCACCCCCCAGGCCCGCATCCTCATCATTGCCGGCTCCGATTCCGGCGGCGGCGCGGGCATCCAGGCGGATATCAAGACCGTCACGATGCTCGGCGGCTATGCGATGACGGCCATCACCGCCATCACCGTCCAGAACACGCTCGGCGTGCAGGCCGTCTGGCCGGTCCCGACCGGCGCCGTCACCGACCAGATGCGCGCCGTCCTCTCCGATATCGGCGCCGATGCCATCAAGACCGGCATGCTGGGCACCGCGCCGCTTGTCGAAGCCGTCGCCGAAACCCTTGAGCAGGCTGCCCCCGGCATCGCGCGCGTGATCGATCCCGTGATGGTCGCCACGTCTGGCCACCGCCTTGTTGACGACAAGGCCATCGGCGCCATCCGCGCCGAACTCATCCCCCGCGCCCGCCTCGTCACGCCGAACGCGCCCGAAGCCGAAGTCCTCACCGGCAAGGCGGTCGAGACCCTTGACGGCCAGCGCCGCGCCGCCGAACGCCTGCTCGAACTCGGCGCCCATGGCGCCCTCGTCAAGGGCGGCCATATTCCCGGCGGTGTCATCCATGACGTGCTGCAGACCACCACCGGCGAATGGATATTCGACGGCCCCCGCATCGACACGAAGGCCACCCACGGCACCGGCTGCACCCTCGCCTCGGCCATCGCTGCGCTGATCGGGCAGGGGGCGAGCCTGCCGGAAGCCGTCGAACGCGCCCGCGCCTATCTCACCGGCGCAATCGCAAACGCCAAAGGTTTCGGCAAAGGCCACGGCCCGGTTCATCATGGCTGGCTGCTGGACGAGGACGACTGATTCAGGGCCTCTGTACAGACAACCTCTCAAACTTCGTCACCCTCGACGGGCATCGCCCGTCAGAGGGCCCATCTCCTGCCCTCACCGAATATGCCTGCGGAACTGTCAGGCGATGGGCCCTCAGATGCGCTGGCGCGCATCGAGGGTGGCGAACGCCGAGAGACCGGAACAGAACCCAAGCGCGCCCCTTATCCAACACTTTTTACCCATCATTCCCAATAAAAACAGGGATGTAAAATAAATCTATCCTCCCCCTGTCAGAGCCGGTGTATGCTCCGTCTCAGGATGTACTCGCGCTTCGACCCCCTGCCGGGCCTCACCTGGCTGCAATGGCTCCTCTGGCCGCTGATCTTCGCGCGCCTGATGGCGGTGAAGCTCCGCGTGCGTGCGCAGTATGGCCGTGGCGTGCCCTATCATTGCGAGATCGGCCCCCTCGGCCAGGTCTGGTTCATGGGCCTGCGCGCTGATCCCGATCAGGTTCCGGTCTGCGTGCAACTGTTCGACGCCGCCAGCCGCTGGGGCGAGGCAGAGCCCGCCGTCCTGCCGCCGCGTCTCGCCGCGCTGATCGCCGGGCCCGCGACCGGCGCCGTGCTTCCCGCGCGCTTCGGAAACCTCCGCCCTCTGACGGTAGATGTGCTGCGCGCCGCCGCCCCCGCGCCCGACACATCCTGACCCCCGCATCCGGAATCCTATCCCCCCATCCCCGCACCGGCCCGCCCGGACCTGCGGGCGAAACTGCTGCCTGCAGCGCATCTGAACGGTTCGTAAGAATTCCTCGTTTGCCGCGCCGCCCGGCTCATGCGATGAGACCCGCCTTGAGACCCCCCGCGAGGCCCCTCCGATGTCCATCCTTCCCTTCTACCAGGTCGATGCCTTTGCCAGCCGCCCCTTCGAGGGCAACCAGGCCTGCGTCATGCCGATGGAGGCTTTCCTGCCGGATGAGACGCTGCAGAAGATCGCGGCGGAGAACAATGTCGCCGAGACGGCCTATATCGTGCCGCAGGCAGACGGTGTCTGGGCGCTGCGCTGGTTCACACCGGCAGTCGAAGTGCCCCTCTGCGGCCATGCCACGCTCGCCTCGGCGCATATCCTGTTCGATGCGGGCGGCTACAGCGCCGACATCATCCATTTCGACACCGTCCATTCCGGCCGGCTCAGCGTGCGCCGCCTTGAAGACGGCCGGCTGGAGATGGATTTCCCCTCCGCCCCCATCACGCCTGTTCCGGTTACGGACGAGATTTCCGCCGCCCTCGGCGCCCGCCCCATCGAGGCCTGGGCCGGCATGTTCTATGCCGCGCGGTTTGAAAGCTCGGAAGAAATCCGCCGCCTCGCGCCCGATCACCGCGCCCTGAAGACGCTCGGCTCAGACGGCGATGGCTGGGAGCGCGGCAATTTCGGCTGCTTCGCGCTCTATGGCGAAGGCGCCGATGCCACCAGCCGCTTCTTCGTGCCCGGCTCCGGCATCGATGAAGACCCCGCCACAGGCAGCTGGCACACCATGCTCGCCCGCATCCTCGCGGAACATTTCGGCCAGAGCGAAGCGCGCTGCTACCAGGCCTATCCCGGCCGCGGCGCCTGGATCGATGTGAAACTCGAAGGCGAGCGCGCCAAACTCACCGGCCGCGCGGTCACCGTGATCGAGGGCCAGTTCCGGCTTTAGGCCGGCACTTCCTTCCCCGCCCAGTCGAAACACCGTCCGGAATCGTCCGGACCGAGACCATCTATCACGTCCAGAAGATAGCCGGCCGCCTCATCCGGCGTGAACAGCCGCCCCTCCGCAACACCGGACTGGAAAGGCTGCGACAGCCCCGTATCCACCGTGCCCGGATGAAGCCCGACACAGATCGACCCCGGCGCCCGGCGCGCCTGTTCGATGGCATAATTGCGGATCAGCATGTTGAGCGCCGCCTTCGACGCCCGGTAGGCATGCCAGCCGCCGAGCCGGTTGTCCGAGATCGAGCCGACCCGCGCCGACAGCGCCGCAAACACGCTGCGCTCCTTCCTCGGCATCAGCGCCAGCATCTGTCCGGCAACAAGGGCCGGGGCAAAAGTGTTCGCCGCAAACACCCGCTCGAAAGCGGCAAGGCTCTGCTGGCGCGCGGATTTCTCCGGCTGCAGGCTGGCCCCGTCCGACAGGATGCCGCTCGCCACGATGCAGAGCCGCACCGGCCCGGCTCCGGCAATCAGCTCGGCCGCTGCCGCCAGCGCGGGCGCGTCCAGGAAATCCGCTGCGACCGCCTCCGCCCCGGCCACCGGCGCGCCGCTGCGCGAGACGGCAAAGACCGGCGTATAATCGCCGCGCGCGACCAGCGCCTCCACCAGCGCCCGCCCGATCCCGCCAGAACTTCCGAATATGACAGCGCTCATCCGCCCGGAACTAGGGCGCTTCAGACCTGCGAAAAGGGGAAATGGTGCCGCTTAGGTGACTTGAACACCTGACCCCATCATTACGAATGATGTGCTCTACCAGCTGAGCTAAAGCGGCATGCCGTTTCGGGCAGGCCCCGCATATACTGGCAGGGCCGGGCCGGTGCAAGACCGTTTGGCTGCCCGAAATGCGCCCCCTTCAGTCCTCATCCGGCGCATAATCCAGCGGCTGGCTCAGCGGTCCCTGCGTTGCGCGCGGCGCCGCGACCGGGCTGTCTTCCGGCTGGTGGGGCAGGGCGAGCACGCGTCCCGCTTCCAGTTCCCGCCCATAGCTCTCATAGCGCGGATGGATCAGCTCGCCGACATCGCCGAAGGTATAGACCAGCCTTGCCCAGCCCTGCCGGTCATAATCGAATGCGCCGCCCTTGGGGTCGATGTCCGACCAGTCCGGCTCGCGCGAGGCAGACGCCGCCATCCGGCCCCAGCGCTGGGCCTCTTCCAGGTCGCCATAGCCTTTCAGCGCCCGCTCCATCAGCAGGCAGAGCCGCCCGGTCGGGTTCTCCTCTACCAGCAGGGCAAGCGTCTTGATCGCCTCGACCCAGCTGGCCTCGTCCATGGCGAGTTCGGCCGCCAGGATGCGGCTTTCGCGGTGGGAGGGGTTGGTCTCGACCAGCGCCTTCAGGCGCGCGGCGATATTGTGCCGGCTGTCCTGCGGCACGAGGCGGCGCGAGAGCTGGGCCAGCGCCGGATGCGGACGCGCCTTCCAGCCAAGTTCCAGAACGCCCTGAGCGGCTTTTGCCTTGCCGTCGGTCATCAGCACCCGCGCGCCATGATAGGCCGCCGGCGGGAAGTCCGGGGCCGAGCGGATCGCATCGGCCAGCGCCTTCTGGGCGGCCGGTTTCTCCGTATGCGGCAGGCCGAGCGCGCGGGCCGTATGCAGCACGGCGCGGCGGCGCTTGAGGTTCACCTCCTCGACCAGCCCGCGCCGCTCGCCCTGCGCCAGGGTCTCCAGCGCCTTGTCCCATTCGCCCTTCGCCACCTGGATGTCGAACAGCGAATTGAACGGCCAGTCGGCATCCGAGCGCAGCTCGAGCGCTTCGCGCGCACGCGCCTCGGCGGTGATCTGGTCGCCGCGTTCGGAGGCAGCGGTGGCCGCCCCGCGCAGGCCCGCAAGCTGTCCGCCGGGCAGCCGGGTCAGGAGGCTCCAGGCGCGTTCGGCCCCGGCCCAGTCATCATTGGCTTCGGCCGCGCGCGCTTCCAGCAGCAGTTTCAGCCGCTCGTCCTCGGCATGGCGCATGGCCTTCTTTGCGAGGCGCAGCGCGGCCTTGGCATCGCCACCTTCGGCCGCCAGCAGGCCCTCGGCGAGGGCGGCATTGGCCTTGCGTGTCCGGCTGAGACGCTGGGCTTTTGATATCCGCCCCGGCAGCACGAGAATGCCGGTCGCCAGCCACCAGGCGAGCGCGATCAGCCCGCCGAACACCAGCAGAAGGATCGCCGCCACCCCGGCCCGGATCGACACGATCTCCTGGCCGATCGGAAAAGTCACCTCGCCCGGCAGGCTGAACGCCCACCAGGCCAGGACCGCGCCGATCGAGACCAGCAGCAGGACGAAGATAAACAGGAAAAACCGGCTCATTCTCTTCAGTTCTCCGGCTCGATCAGGCTGAGGCGTGTGTCTTCCAGCACGGATTCCAGCGTGATGCGACGGTTCGCTTCGCGGGTCCAGTCCTGCACCGCGCGGCCGGCCCCGCCCTCGAGCGTGGCGAGTGCTTTGACGGCGCCGGAAAGATCACCCGCCGAGAGCGCCGCTGCCGCCGTCTCCAGCGCTTCGGCGGACGGGTCTTCCGGGCGGCTGGCCGGGCGCACGCTAACCGCATCGCCCAGCACCCGGCTCAGCCAGGACAGCTGACTCTGCGGCGCCTCCGCCACCTCGGCCCTGGCGGCTGCGGCGGCGGCAGCGCGCGCGGCCGGAAACTCCGCCTGCAGCCGCGAAAGGGTCGCCACCCCGCCGACATAGGGCGAGAGGCGCCGGACGGTCTGGTTGTTCGGCGCAGCGGCGCGCAGCGTGCGGTAGTCTGCTTCAAAGCCGGTCCCGCGCCGCGCAGCGGCCTCGATCGCCGACAGCGCCAGCGCGGCTTCGGCCCTGCGCGCTTCCGTCCTTGGGGCTTCGGTCTCAGGAGCGGGCGCGGCGGTTTTCGCCTCGAGGGCGCTGAGGCGCGCTTCCAGCGCCGTGATCGTGCGCAGCGTTTCTTCCGGTGTCGCCCCGGCGGCCGGGTCGATCCGCTCGAGGGCCTCGATCCGCGCGGTGAGGCGGTCAACCGCCGGCAGGCCGGCGCCGGTCGCCAGCATCTCGTCCAGCTTGCGCGAGGTGGCATTCACCTCGCCGACGAGGCTGGAAAGGTCGTCACTCGCTTCCGGCATTTCAGCGATCCGGCGCTCGAATTCCGCCTGCTGGCTTGCAAGGTCGGCGATCTGCTGGCGCAGCACGGGCGCCGGGTCGGACCGGACAAGACCTGCGCCCCAGGCGCCGCCGGCTGCCCCGGCAAGCGCCGCGATGGCTGCGGCAATCGCCACGCCTGTCCAGCCGGGGGCCGCGCCCGGTTTGGGCCCGGCCTCTGGATCCGGCGCCGGCTCGAACTGCACATCGATCGGCTCCTGGGAATCCTGCGGGCTGGAAGGGTCGGTATCGGTCATGAGCCTCTGCGTGGACTGCGTTATGGGCGGGAGTGTGGCACAAGGCGCTGCCGGGGCAAAGCGAACCGGTCAGGCCGGCGCGGCGGCGGCAAGCGCTGTCATCAGCGCGTCCTCATTTGGCCGCTCGGCGACATGCACCGCGCCAGAAGGCAGTCCTTCAAGCGGCGCAGCGGCCGCCGGTGAGATCGCGACGATCATGGCGGTCTCCAGAGGCGCCTTCGCATGGGCGAGTGCATCGGCGGCTTTCGCCGAATGGATCAGGATCGCCGCTGGCCCGGCCGCCAGCGCGTCCAGCGCCTCGGCTGAGAGGGAAGGCGCCGCCTCGGTATGATAGGGCGCCGCGAAGCGCGCATTCAGCCCGCCGATGCGCAGCGCGTTCACGAGATTTCCGGCGGCGGCATTGTTGGCGATATGCAGGACCGGGCCGGAGAGCCGGTCATGAGAGCCGAGGATCAGGCGGGCAAGGTCGGCCGCATCGCCGTCACCTTCGACCACCTCGCCAAAGCCGGCGGCCCTCGCCGTCTCGGCGGTCGACGGGCCGACGCACCAGGCCGTCATTTCGCCCGCGCCAACCCCTGCCGAGCGGAAGGCGCGCACGCCATTGGCGCTGGTGAAGACGATATCCCGGATGCCTTCAAGCACATGCGGATCAAGCCCGGTTTCAACGATGTGGAGCATCGGCGAGACGATGGCCCGGTATCCCAGCGCGCGGAGGCGGTCTGCGGTCTCGTCCGCGCCCGGCTGGGTGCGCGTGACGATCACCGGATAGCTCACCGCTCGTCTCCGAAGACGGGCAGGGCCTCTTTTGCGGCGAAGATGATTTCCTGCGCCACCGCGCGGCCGAGCAGGACAAGCTGGGCCGCTGTTGCATCCTTGCGGCAGACGCCGTCACCGCGCCAGCGGGCGGTGCCGCCGGGGTTCAGCACTTCGCCAATCAGCTGCCACTCCTCGCCCCGGTCGAACAGATGGGCCGCAATCGGCGTGCGGCAGCTGCCGTCGAGTTTTTCGAGGAAAGCGCGTTCGGCAATCGCTGCGGCGCGGCTCGGTTCATGATTGAGGCTCTCGACCGCGCCGAAAAGCTCCGTATCCGTATCATCCCGGAGGGTGACGCCGATGATGCCTTGCCCTGCGGCCGGCAGCATGTCCTCCAGCGGCACCGGCACCGCGACATCCGCCAGTCCGAGCCGGGTGAGCCCTGCCATCGCGAGAAAGGTCGCGTCCGCCTGGCCTTCTTCCAGCTTGCGCATCCGGGTTGCGACATTGCCGCGGAAGGTGACGACCTTCAGATCCGGGCGCAGGGAAAGCGCCTGGGCTTCCCGGCGCAGCGAGGCGGTGCCGAGCACGGCGCCTTCCGGCAGATCCCGGATCGATGCCGCTTTGCGGGAAAGGAACCCGTCGCGCGGGTCTTCGCGTTCGGGGAAAGCGGCGAGCACCTGGCCGTCCGGCAGGACGGAGGGCACATCCTTGAGACTGTGTACGGCAAGGTCGATCTCGCCGCGCGAGAGAGCATCGTCGAGTTCGCGGGTGAACAGGCCCTTGCCGCCGGAATTGATCAGGCGTTCGGTGGTCAGCTGGTCGCCGGTCGTCGTGAAGGTGACGATCTCGGCCTCAAGGCCGCCGCCGGTCGCCGCGCGCAGGCTCGCGGCGATCTGGTGGGCCTGGGCAAGCGCCAGCGGTGAGCTGCGGGTTCCGAGGCGGAGGCGCCGGGCGCCGGGTTTGGAAGATGTATCAGCCATGTCCCTCCCTAGCGGCAGAAAACCGGCTTGCCAATTGACGTGCCGGGCGCAGGGGGGTACGGGTCCATATCGTTTAACGGCAAATGCCCCGGAGGAACCCCCATGTTGCGCAGTGCTGTATCCGCCCTCGCTCTCGTCTTCGTACTCGGCGCCTGCGCGCCCGACACCCCGCCGCGCGAACCGCCGGCACTTTCGGCCGAGGAGCAGGCCGCGCTGAGCGAGCGGCTGAACGCCTGGTTCGACGAGAAGTTCGAGGAACAGCTGCAGTTCAGCCCGGTCCAGCTGACTTTTCTCGGCCGCAAGGACAAGAACGACCAGATCGATTGTGTCACCATCGCCTGCCAGGACGAACAACTCGCCTGGGCCAAGACCACGGTTGCGGAACTGAAGGCCGGTTTCGATCCGCGCCAGCTTTCGCCGGCCGACCGGGATTCCTATGATCTCTGGCTCTACCAGGTCGCGCAGCAGGAAAAGGCGGTCCGCTTCCGCGATAACGGCCTCGTCTTCGACCAGATGACCGGGGTTCACACCTTCGTGCCGACCTTCCTGATGCAGTTTCATGCCGTGGACGAGGAAGCAGATGCCCGCGCCTATGTCAGCCGCATCAACGGGGCTGCCCAGCTGCTGCGCGATCTGCTCGTTCAGGCCAGGGAAAAGGCGGGCAAGGGCGTGCATGCGCCGCATTTCGCCTATGAGGCGGTGATCGAGCAGTCGCGCGGCATCCTCACGGGCGCTCCGTTTACGGATGGACCAGACAGCGCCATCTTCGCGGATTTCAAGGCCGATATGCAGCGCCTTGTGGATGGCGGCAAGGTAACGCCGGAGGCGGCCGCCGAACTTGTGACAGAGGCAGAAGCCGCCCTCACCGGCGACTTCCGCGCGGCGTATGAAGAGATCATCGCCTTCGCTGAAGCGGACCTGCCCAATTCGCCCGATCCGGCCGGACCGCAGGGCACCAGCACCCAGCCGAACGGCGGGGCCTTCTATGATTTCCGCCTCGGCCAGATGACCACGACCACGATGACCGCCAACGAGATCCATGATCTCGGCCTGGCGGAAGTCGCCCGCATCCATGAGGAAATGGAGGCGATCAAGCGCGATGTCGGCTTCGAGGGCACGCTGAACGAGTTTTTCGCCAGCATCCGGGATGCCACCGACGATCCGCGCCATTATTATCCGAACACGGATGAGGGCCGGCAGGCCTATATCGACGACGCAACCGATGCCATCGAGAAGATCAAGGCCGTTCTGCCGGACTATTTCGGCATCCTGCCGAAAGCCGATCTCGTGGTGAAGCGTGTCGAGCCGTTCCGGGAACAGGCGGGCGCTGCCCAGCATTACTATCCCGGCACGCCGGATGGCTCGCGTCCCGGCATCTACTACGCCCACCTCCTGGACATGACCGCCATGCCCAAGGGCGAACTGGAAGTGATCGCCTATCATGAGGGGCTGCCAGGCCACCATATGCAGATATCCATCGCCCAGGAGCTGACCGGTGTGCCGAAGTTCCGCACGCAGGCCGGCTTCACGGCCTATTCGGAGGGCTGGGGTCTCTATTCGGAGAAGCTCGCAAAGGAGATGCCCGGTACCTATGAAGATCCGTATTCGGACTTTGGCCGGCTCGGCTCGGAAATCTGGCGCGCGATCCGCCTTGTCGTCGATACCGGCCTGCACGCCAAAGGCTGGACCGAGGAACAGGCGGTGCAGTATTTCCTCGAGAACTCTGCCATCACCGAGGCGCAGGCACGCTCCGAAGTGCAGCGTTACATCGTGATGCCGGGCCAGGCGACGGCCTACAAGATCGGCATGATCGAAATCCAGCAGATGCGGGCGCGGGCCGAGGCTGAGCTGGACGACAGGTTCGACATCCGCGCCTTCCATGACACGGTTCTTGGCGGCGGCGCCCTGCCGCTGGAAATGCTCGGCGCCAAGGTCGACCGCTGGATCGCGGACGTGAAGGCGAGCTGAGGCGGGCTTCGCAGTGTGATTTAAGACGGCCACTTCTGGCAACAGAGGTGGCCGCTTCTGTTTCGGCCGGGTTCGGTGCGGCGCTACTAGGTGTCGTCACACCCGATGGCCAGCGGCCATCTGGGCGCCCATCTCCGATGATCAGCAACGCGGGATGGTCTGAAAAGCGTTCCCTTGCTGGTTGTCCTCGCCTCGCGGTCGGGAGATGGGCACCCAGATGCGCTTTGCGCATCGGGTGTGACGGATCAGGGGAGAGGGTGGTGAGCAGCGGCCAACTGATAGCGCTATCAATTTTTCCTTGACGCCGATGCGCGCCTGCCAAATCCTGCCCAGGATCAAAAAATGACCGGGGAGGCAGGCCATGTTCAGACAGACACTCATTGCAGGCGCTGCGCTCATGCTGATGGCATGCAGCGCCGCGCCGGAGGCCGGCCCGGCGGCGCAGGATGCGTTTGCGGGGCTGCCCGTCATCAACACGGCCGGCACCAATCCGATCATCACGGACAAGTTCACGGCCGATCCCGCCCCGCTCGTGCATGACGGCCGGCTGTGGCTCTATGTCGGCCATGACGAGGCGGGCGAGGGGGAGATGTTCAACATCACCGAATGGCTCGTCTATTCGACCGATGACATGCTGACCTGGGTCGATCATGGACCGGTGATGAAGCCTACCGATTTTGCCTGGGCGATCCGCGATGCCTGGGCCTCGGAAGTGATCGAGAAGGATGGCCGCTTCTGGTTCTATACGACGGTCGAGCATGATGACACCGATCATGGCAAGGCGATTGGCGTCGCCGTCTCCGATACGCCGACGGGGCCCTTCATCGATGCGCGCGGCTCGGCGCTGGTGAAGAACAGCGATACCGACGGCCCGCACTGGTGGGATGATATCGACCCGACCGCCTTTGAGGATGAGGACGGCACCGTCTGGCTCTATTGGGGCAATGCGAACCTCTATTATGCGCCGCTCGCGCCCGACATGATCAGCTTTGCGGATGAAATCCGCATCGCGCCGATGCAGCATTTCACCGAAGGCCCGTGGCTCTTCAAGCGCGGGGACATCTACTATCTCGCCTATGCCGGCATCGACGAGGCCGAGCATGACTGGGAGCAGATCTACTACGCCACCGCGCCCACGGTCACCGGCCCATGGACCTTCCGTGGAAAGATCATGGGGCCTGCGGAGAACAGTTTCACGATTCATCCCGGCATCGTGGAGTTCAGGGGCGACTGGTATCTCTTCTATCACAATGGTGCCCTGTCGATTGACGGTGTCGAAGGCGCGCTCGGGCGCCGCTCGGTGCGGGCCGAGCATATGTATTTCAATGAGGACGGGACCATCCGGCCGGTCGTGGCGACGGATGCGGGGGTGAGCGCGCCGCGGGGGGAGTGAGGGACGTTTCCCGGTCCGCCTGCCTCAGGGTGAACCCTTGCACGCGCCCCCGCGCCGCCTAGCATGGCTTGCGGAGGTGCCTGCCGATGAACCTGAACTTTCCGCCGCATGTCGAAACCTTCCGCGCAGATGTCCGCCGCTGGTTCGAGACAGGCTTCCCGCAGGACATCATCGCCAAACACAGGTCGGGCACCGCGCTCACCACCGCCGATATCCGCCGTTCCGAGATGGCGCTCGGCGCGAAGGGCTGGCTCGCCTCCGCCTGGCCGAAGGACTATGGCGGCCCCGGCTGGAGCATCGAGGAGCAGTATGTCTTCGATGAGGAGTTGGAGCGCGCCGGCGTGCCGACGGTCACGCCGATGGGCGTCATCTATGTCGGCCCGGTGATCTACACCTTCGGCTCCGAGGCCCAGAAGGCCCGCTGGCTGCCCGGCATCCGCGATGGCTCGACCGGCTGGGCGCAGGGCTATTCGGAGCCCGGCGCCGGATCGGACCTGGCGAGCCTTGAATTCTCCGCCGAGCTGAAGGACGGCGTCTACACCCTCAACGGCCACAAGATATGGACCTCGGCCGCCCAGCATGCGGACTGGATCTTCCTGCTCGCCCGCACCAGCCGGGGCGAGAAGAAACAGGAAGGCATCAGCTTTATCTGCTGCCCCATGGATGCGCCGGGCCTGACCGTGAAACCGATCATCACCATCGACGGCGCGCATGTGCTCAACGAAGTCCTGTTCGACAATGTCGAGGTTCCGGAAGACAACCGCATCGGCGAGGAAGGCAAGGGCTGGACCTATTCGCAATACCTGCTCGGCTTCGAGCGCACCTCCTATGCCCGCATCGGTGGCAAGCGGGCGATGCTGCGCCATGTCCGCGCCCTCGCTGCGGCAGGGTCTGCCGGCAGCAATGAACGCCTGATCGACGATGCGGGTTTTGCGGCGCGCCTGGCGGCCGCCGAGATCGCCGTGGACGGGCTCGAGATGACGGTCTTCCGTATCCTGTCAAGTGTGGCCGCCGGCGGATCGCCGGGTGACGCCGCGTCGACTGTCAAGATTCTGGCCACCGAGACCCATCAGCTGATTACGGAACTGTTCCTGGATGCCGCCGGACACCATACCGGCCATAAGGGGCCTTCCTCCGGCGCCGCGCCGCGCGATATATCGGCTTACTTCGGGGGGCGTGCCCAGTCGATCTATGGCGGCACGAATGAAATCCAGAAGAACATCATCGCGCGCAAGGTGCTGGGGCTCTGACAATGCGTCTGTTCGGAATACCGTCTCTCCCGCTGGCGCTGACGCTGTCGGGGCTGATCCCGTTTGCGGCGCCGGCGGCCGTGCTCTGGCTCGCACCGGAGAATGCGGCGCTGCAGGACCGGGCGGGACTGGGGCTGCTTGCCTACGGCGCGGTGATCCTCAGCTTTCTCGGCGGCGTGCGCTGGGGCGCTGAGATCAATGCCCAAGGCAGCGGCGGTATTCCCCGCGCCGCGCTTCTGAACCTGTCCATGCTGGGGCCGCTCGCCGGCTGGGGGCTTGTCCTGTGGGGCGCCTTTGCAGGCCTCGCCTGGCCCCTGTTTGCAGCCATGGCGGGCGCGCATGGTCTTCATGCCGTATGGGATGCGGACGGCGCCGGCCTGCCGCTCTGGTATCGGCGGCTCAGGCGGCTGGCGGCGGGCGGTGCCATCGCGGCGCTTGCTGCCGCTGCGGCGGCCTATGCGGTCCGGTAGGTGCGGAAGGTGATCGCGGCCGCAGCAAAGCTGATGCCGGCCAGCAGGGCAGAGAGGACGCCGTTCCACCCCGCCATCGACAGGCCGAGGATATAGAACGGGGCCTCATTGCAGGCCGGCAGGATGAAGCGCTGGTCAAGATCGCCCATGGCGAAGGGATCAACCGGGCCGGCCACCGAACAACCGGCCGGCGGGGGAAATATCTTCCACTCCACCCCGGCATGATAGGCCGCCACGATCACGCCGGTGAGGAAGACGAGACCAATCAGGACGTTGAGCGCCACCAGGAAGCGCCGCTTCGGCACAAGCCGCCACCAGACAAGGCCAACCGCCGTCATCGCGATCAGCGCCCAGTAGACCTCTCGCTGGCGCAGGCAGAGCGGGCAGGGATACATGCCGAACACCTGCTCGAACACATGCGCCGCCGCCAGCATCAGGGCCGAGGCGGCCAGCGCGAGGGCCGGCCAGCGCCATCCTGTCAGGGCAGATCGGATCAGCTGCATGGCGGAAACCTTCGGCGCCAAACCGGCCCCCGCGCAATGCGGCGCCATGTCACGAGCCCAGCAGCGCCGATGAAATATTCGTGATGATGTTCACGCCGAGCATCGCCCCGGTGATCAGCGCGCCGACCCAGGCCGTGCCGAGGATCATGCCGGCCGTCACCGCCAGCCCGTCCTTCTGCATCAGGCCGAATGCGGTCACCGCGACGGCCATGCCGGGCACGGTGTTAGTCATCGGCAGCGGCACCAGGATCGAGGCGCAGAAGACAAACAGAAAGGCCCCGATCACCCGCTCGGAGCGCCGGCCGGTAATGAAACTGAAGCGCGGGCGGATGATCGCCTCGATCCAGCCGAACCATTTGCGCCCGCCGCGCGCCATCTGGGTCAGGCCCTTGCGGTCGATCTTCCGGGCGCCGAGCTTTGCCGGCAGCCAGGGTTCCTCCCGGCCGATCGCCATCTGGAAGGCCAGCGCCAGCATGGGCAGCGCCACGACCTGCGGCACGCCATACAGAAACGGGATGCAGCAGGGCAGGGCCAGCAGGAACAGGCCTGCCCCGAAGGCGCTTTCGTCCAGCCGGTCGAAGATGTCGCGCAGGCTGAAGCCTTCTTCCGGCGCCGCTTCGGCGAGCGCTTCGATGGTCTGCAGGAGGGTGCGCTCGCTTGGGCGTTCGGTCACGGTCATGGGCTCGCTCATATCACGCCTGCCTAGCATCAGGAGATTGACATATCACTTCGCGCTGCGGCAGGAGTTTCGCCGTCCTTTGGGGCGCCTCTGTGGCGGAATTGGTAGACGCGGCGGATTCAAAATCCGTTTCTGGAGACAGAGTGCCGGTTCGAGTCCGGCCAGAGGCACCAACGGGCAGTTTCAGGCGGTGTCAGCTAGTCCGAAACACAATAAAATAACCAAATAAAATCAATAGTTAGTGTCCGGAGTGATCTGAGGCGCTCCGAAGCCGTGCGTTGGCATCCGGAAAATTTGTTGGTATCTGTGTTGGTATGTGAAGCGCCAGATACCAACAATCTACCAACAAATTCTGCATGCCCCTGACCGATACCCAGCTGCGAAATTTGAAGCCCGAAGCGCGCACCTATCGGCGCGCTGATGGCGGGGGGCTGTTCATCGAGGTTTCGCCCCTCGGCTCGAAACTCTGGCGTCTCGCCTATCGCTATAATGGCAAGCAGAAGCTGCTCGCGCTTGGCACCTATCCGGAAACCCCGCTCGCCCGGGCGCGGGAGAAGCGGCAGGAGGCGAAGGGCCTGCTTCAGGAGGGGGTGGACCCCGGCGAGAAGGCCAAGGCCGACAGGGAGGAGCGCCGGGCGCGGGCGGAGGACACGTTTTCAGCTTTGGCTGAGGAATTGATGGCGCGGGGGGCGCGGGAAGGGCGGGCCGCCATTACAATCAGAAAGAAGCGCTGGCTGATCGGTCTGGCGGCGGCCGATATTGGCGCCCGCCCGATCCGCGAAATTACCGCCGCCGAGATCCTGAAGCCCCTGCGCCGCCTTGAGGACAAGGGGCATTATGAAAGCGCCATCCGCATGCGCGCCGTGGTCGGGCAGGTGTTCCGCTATGCCATCGCGACCGGGCGGGCGGAGAATGACCCGACCTTCGGCCTGCGCGGCGCGATCATCACGCCGAAAGTGAGCCACCGGGCGGCGATCACCGAGCGGGAGGCGTTCCTTGAGCTTGTCCGCCATGTCTGGGCCTATGATGGCGCGGCGGAGACGCGAGCCGCGCTGAAACTGATGGTGCTGCTGTATCCCCGGCCCGGCGAGCTGCGCCTTGCCTGGTGGAAGGAATTTGACCTTGAGAAGCGCACCTGGACCATCCCGGCCACGCGGGCCAAGATGCGCCGCCAGCATGTGAAGCCGCTTCCGGCCGCGGCGGTGGCCATTCTGAAGGATCTTCAGGCGTTGAACAGCAACAGCCTGCTGGTGTTCCCCTCTCAGCAGGCGCCGGGCAAGCCAATCAGCGAGAACACAATGAATCTCGCCCTGCGCCGGATGGGCTACGCGCAGGATGAACATACCTCGCACGGCTTCCGGGCCAGCGCCTCCAGCCTGCTGAACGAAAGCGGCAAATGGCACGCCGATGCAATTGAAGCCGAGCTGGGCCATGTGGGCGAAGATCAGGTGCGCAAGGCCTACCACCGCGCCCGGTATTGGGAGGAGCGTGTGGCGATGGCGGAATGGTGGGCGGGGGAGGTGCTGGGCGCCCTGCCGGCGTGAGGCGCTCTCAGCGCTGGCGCCAGAAGAAGAGCGCTTCCCACCAGGGCGGGGACCCAAGGATGTTCGCGCAGGCGTCCTGCCCGACGCGGTGGCGGATTCCGGGATAGGCGGCGGCGTCGGCTTCGGTAATCATCCGATCCGGATAGATGCGCCGTATTGTTGGCGCCTGTCCGGAGGCGGGGTCTTCCTGTGCATCCAGTTCAGCAACTTCATAAAATGAACCACTCATCCGCTCCCGGCAGATGGCGGCGGCGCGGGTCTGGTTTTCCTTGCGCTTCCAGTCCTCCGGGCCGGAGAGATAGCGCACGTCCCAGACCCGCGCGGTGCCATCGTCTGAGGCGGTGACAATCCGCGCCCCGTCCGGGGAGAAGGCGGCGGAGGTAGCCTGAAATTCGAGAGGTATGCTGAGCCAAACACCGTGTCTGTTCTGTCTCCAAATACGTGCCAAGCCTTCTCTATCAGAGGTTAGAATCCGAGTTCCGTCAGCAGAGAAGGCTACAGAGCTGATACTATATGATTGATCGTCTTCGAGGAGTGTGGAAGGGATCCATATTAAGTCAGCGACCTGTGTCCAAACTAATGCGTAACCATCAAATGAGCCGGTAACAATGCGGGTGCCGTCTGGCGAGAAGGCGATCGATGACCAATAGTCCCCATCTAGTTCCTCGTACTCATCTTCTTCTTCTCCGAGGCTTGAACTGTCCCAATCGCTCTCGGCGCGGCGCGTCCATAAGAGAGTGGCGCCATAGCCAGAGGTGACAATTCGGGTACCGTCCGGAGACAGAGCAACCGAGCTTAACTGGCCACGATGCCCGTCGAGGACTGACCTTTCCCAAGTCCCCGCCCCACCTTTATGCCAGACCTGCGCGGTGCCATCCGTTGATGCGGTGAGAATGCGTTTCCCATCGGGGAAGAAGGCGGCGAACTTGAGCGCTTCTTGATACTTCGCGAATTGTGTCCCGGCCCAAGCGCTTTCCTCGCAGATCCAGACGCGCGCTGTGCCATCTGCAGAGGCGGTGACGATGCGCGCCCCGTCCGGGGAGAAGGCGGCGGACCAGACGGCGCTCTCATGCCCTTCGAGGGGGGTGCTGGCCCAGGCGCCGTCCGCGCCCGTCTGCCAGACCCGCGCGGTGGTGTCCCATGAAGCGGTGACGATGCGCGCCCCGTCCGGGGAGAAGGCGGCGAAGGTGACGTTGTCCTCATGCCCTTCGAGGGGGGTGCTGGCCCATGTGCCGTCCGCGCCCGTCTGCCAGACCCGCGCGGTGGTGTCCCATGAAGCGGTGACGATCATGAGCCCAGCCGCGCATGTGATGCCAGACGGCAGGATTTCGCCCTCTTTTTTGCAGGGCGAGAAGACAGCAAGGGTCAACGCCTCTGTATGTCCAAAGAGTGTAGCCTCCAGCGGAGAACGGAAGGCGAACTCACCGATCACGCCATCCGCATCCGGGTGCGGCAGGCGGAGCCAGTCGCCTTCATTGGCCAGCGCTGCAAAGCGCAGGGCGCGGTCGAAGAGGTTTTCACCTGCGGCTTGCTCTGCCGCGACGAGCAGGGCCTCTGACTTCGCGAGCTGCAGCTCACGGAAGCCTTGTACGCCGCCCCAGAGCGCGGCGCCAGCGGCGAGGAACATCACGGCGATGATCGCCGCATTGCGTCGCTGTCGCCGGCGCTCGCGGATGATCTGCTGGCGGATGGCGCGGCGGCTTTCCGCGATCCAGTCAGCGAACAGTTCGCCGGGTTCGGGCTCATTCTTCGGGCGTTTCGCGGCCCAGGCTTCGGCCTCTTCATAGGCGCCGGCGTTAAGCAGGCCTGAGGCCGGGCGGCCTTTCCGGTGCCACTCGGCGGCGCGCTCGCTATACTTGCGGCCCTCGCGCAGCCATTTGGCATTGACCTTGAGGACGCCGAGCAATTGAGCGATGGCCGCGTCAAAGCCCGGACCGCCTGAAGTGAAATCGATGGCGATGTTGAGGGAGGCGAGCTTGGGGGGGAGTTTTGCGAAGTTTACCGGCTCGGCGAGCACCGGCACGATGCGCTTGCCTAGGCGCTGGGCATAGGCAATCTCCTCATCGCAGACTTGGCTGGCTGCCGAAGCCGGGGACACGAGGAACACCATGGTCTCCGCCCCGGCGATCATTTCTTCCAGCCGCTGCCACCAGGGCTCGTCGGCGGAAATGCCCGCGCTCACCCGGTCCGGATCGTGCGCGGCCTTGTCGAAATCCGGGATGAACTCGCCCTGTTCCAGCATGGCATCGGCGATGCGGTTCATCGCCTCGGTGTTGGCGCGTGAATAGGAGAGGAAGATTTTTAAGCGCGCATCCTCATCAGAGGGCGCGTCTGTGGGGGCGGATGGCTTGAGCTTGTCACGGGCCATGCTGCACCGCGCTTGATGATGCGCTGCAGGGACAGCCGGGCACGGCCGGCCTGCGCTCAGACGAATGGCTGACGAAGATCACGCCCACCCGGAATGTCCTCCCGCACAGATAAGAGTATCAACGCAAAAGTTGCGGATTGGCAAGCGGGGATGCATGCCTGAAGTATGCGAATGCCTTCGGTGAGAGCGGCGCTGGGGCGCAAAGGAGGCGCCCGTATCCTCTGCGCCCGTAACGCTGACTGCGCGATTGGATTGCCGATTGACACTGCAGGTGGATAGACCTTCCAATCTGATCTGAAGCAAGCACGCCGAGAGAGGAGGATCGGAATGGGAGCAAACTATACCTGGGATGACCGGATTTCCCGCGACCGGCGCCTAAAGCCAGGTGGTCCGAAGCGCATCCTATCCCTGGATGGAGGGGGCATCCGCGGCCTGATCACGCTGGGTATCCTGAGGCAGATCGAAGAGACATTGCGGGCGCGGCTGCCGGTCGAGAAACAGGCCGGTTTCCGTCTGGCCCATTATTACGATTTCATCGGCGGTACTTCGACCGGATCCATCATCGCCGTATGGCTTGCGCTCGGAAATACGGTCGAGTCTCTGCAGAAACTCTATATGGAGCTTGGCAGCGAGATATTCTCGAAACCGCGCGTTCTGGCGGGCCGGATCGTGTTTGCCCGGTTTGATGCTGAAGCGCTCGCCAGCTATCTGACGCTCTATCTGAAATCCTACACGCTCGACTCACCCCAACTCCAGACAGGGTTTGGCGTAACGGCCAAGCGCATGGATACAGGCTCGGCCTGGCTGCTCGCGAACAATCCGAAAGGCGTCTATTGGGATGGCTCAGCCACGGATCGTCCGAATGCGGCTTACCGGCTGATGCATGTCGTGCAGGCGAGCGCCGCTGCGCCGGCTTATTTCGATCATGTCCAGGTGCCGATCGAGATCGACAAGCCGAAAGGCGCCTTCATGGACGGCGCTGTGGCGGGATTGAACAATCCGGCGGCAGCATTCTGGCTTTACACAACGCTGCCCGGCTACGGCCTCAACTGGAAGACGGGGGCGGATGATCTGCTCATCACCTCAATCGGGACGGGGGATTTCCGCGCGAAGATGACATCGCGAAAACTCGCGGGGCGCCCGGCGCTCCTGCAGGCGATCGAGTCGCTGGCGGGGTCTATTTCGGACGTCGCCAAGAGCCAGCTTCTCCTGATGCAGGCCCTTTCGAAGCCGGTTGCGCCTTACCCGATCAATTCCGAAGTTGACAGCCTCGCCGATCCCGGGCGCCTTCAAAGCGAACGCATCGCAGACCCCTATTGTATCCTGCCGGATGCGCTCTTCTCCTTTCAGCGCTATGATGCGCCGATTGACGCGGCGGGTCTTGCGTTCCTCGGCGTTCAGGCGGGCGGGCAGCCGCTGGGCAAGACCATGATCAGGAATATCCAGAAGATGGACTGCGCCAATGGGGAGAATCTTGAACGCCTCAAGCTGATCGGTGAAACCGCCGGCCAAAGATTTGTCCGCAGCGAGCATTTTCCGGCGAGCTTTGATACCGAGGATATGCAGCAGGCTGGCGGCGCCCGGCGGCCTGAAACCGACAGGGGCGGGCAAGCCAACACCGGCAAGGGCAAGCGCAGGCGTTTCTTCCGAGGGCGCGGCAACAGATAGCGGCGTTGATCAGGAGAGCATGCGACGCATACGGAGGAAGCCGCGTTGCAGCTCGGGCCGCGCAGGTGTCTGTCAGATCACTAACGCTGGCGCCAGAAGGCGAGGGCGTGCCACCAGGGCGGGGGAGTAAGGATTGGTTTGCAAACGTCTTTACCTATCCTGTGGCTTACTGCCGTGTGTGTTTCTGCGTCATCGGGAGTTATTAATCTATCGACGTAGTGCAATCCAAGAGGCAAGCTTTCGCCAAAAACTCTGTCCAAAAAAACTGCGTAAGTATGCCATTCGGTGCCCAACATTTCTTGGCAGATCTCTGAAACACGAGTTGCGCCGTAGCGATTAAACCAATCGGATGTTCCGGAGAGATAGCTGACATTCCATACGCGAATGGTCCCGTCCTCAGACCCAGTGACTATTTCAGTACCGTCCGGAGACCAACTTACATGCCATATCGGCGCCTCATGCGCCTTGAGAGGTGTGCTCCGCCAAATCCCGTCAAGCCGTTGGTACCAGACACGCGCTGTCCCATCACCCGAGGAGGTGACAACCCTTGTTCCGTCTGGCGAGAACGCGCCGGAAAGAACCCAGCCGGTATGGCCCTTCAGATGAGTGCTTTCCCAATCCCCCCATCCTTGATTGGAGACTTTTTGCCAGACCCTCGCTGTTCCATCTCTTGAGCCTGTCAACACTTGTGAGCCATCCGGAGAAAAATTAGCAAACAGTACGTCATGGTCATGCCCGGCGAGGATATCTTCTTTCCACGAACTATCGCTTTGTTCGCTCCAAACCCTCGCGAAACCTTCAAAAGAAGCTGTCACAATCTGCCTGCCGTCAGGGCCGATGCTGATGGTTTTTATTGGATTTCGATGTTCCAACACGCCTACGCTTTCCCAGGCTCCATCTCCACTTTTGTCCCAAACCCTGGCGGTCCAATCCCCGGAGCCTGTAACGATCCGCGAACCATCCCGAGCGAAAAGCGCATAGGTGACCTGACCAGCATGTCCTTCAAGAACATGGCCGTGCCATGCGCCGGGCGCCTGCTCGCGCCAAACACGGGCAGTTCCATCGTTTGAGGCGGTGACGATTTGGCTGCCATCAGGCGAGAAGTTGGCTGAGAAGACTGCATCTTCATGGCCTTCCAGAGATATGTTGATCCACTGACCATTTTCCTCGCTCCAAAGTTGAGCTACAGAGTTCAGGGACGTAATCACCACCATCTTTGCATGTGGAGAGAAGGTGGCAGACAGCACACTCTCCAGATGCTGGGCGACAAACGCATCTTCCCAATACCCCTCTTCGTTCTTGTTCCAGACTATAGCGGTTCCATCGTTGGACGCAGTCACGAGTCGTAGCCCATTGAATGAAACCGCTACTGACGAAATGTGTGAACTATGCCCTTCCAATGCGGTGCTAGTCCAAAGGCTTGTGCTCTCGATATGCCAAATGCGAGCTGTTCCGCCTTCCGTGACCGTCACCATCCTAGTCGCTGTTGGTGAAATAGCAGCAAAATACACATCACCCTTGAACGTTGGAATAATCTCAGAGGACCAAGAATTTCTTTCCTGCCGTCTCCACACTTTCGTCGTGCCATCCTTTGACACGCTAACCAAACCAGAGCTGTAATCCGTGTACGACGTGGAAACGATTTCATCGTCTTCATCAGCAAGGATCGCGCTCTCCCATTGACCAGATGTACCCACCCTCCAAATGCGCAACTCGTCCCCATAAGACAGAGTCACAACCTCTTCTCCATCAGGTGAGAATGTGGCGAAAAAAATACTCCTGCCGGCCCCGATTAGTGCAGTGCTATCCGAGGCGCCGTTGTCGCGAAAACTCCAGACCCGGGCGGTGCCGTCCCATGAAGCTGTAACGACGTATTGGCCATCAGGAGAAAATGCTGCTGAAACAACAATATCCGTGTGCCCTTCAAGCGTTTCAGACTTCCATTTGCCACTCGCACTCTCTTCCCAAACCCTAGCGGTAAAGTCGCGAGCCGTCGTAACAATTTTGGTGTTGTCAGGAGAAAAGGTAGCAAACAAAACTGCATCTGTGTGACCGCTCAGAACGGACCCGGTCCAATTGCCATCCAAGTTCGATGCCCAAATGATTGCTGTTCCGTCATCGGATGCTGTAATTATTCTTTCATCATTTGGAGAAAAACGCGCACTCCTTACCTGTCCTTTGTGTCCTGATAGAAGCTCACTACGCCAAGTTCCATCTTCCTGCTCGGACCAGACGCGCGCTGTTGCGTCTCTTGAAGATGTTACGAGCTTTCTGCCGTCGGATGAGAAGTCAACTGAAGACACCCTATCATCGTGACCTTCGAGAAGAATACTCGCCCAAGATCCGTCTGGTCTTTCGTCCCAAATGCGGACTGTGGTGTCCCAAGCGCCCGTAGCCAACCGTGAGCCATTGCGAGAAAATGCGACGCTCACAACTTTCTCTTGATGTTCGAGAAGTGGGCGTCCAATGGGAGAGCGAAATGCAATGTCGCCAATTACTTTGCTTGCGTCTGGATGAGGTTGTCGAAGCCAGTCGCCGTCGTTTGCCAAAACGGTAAAGCGCAATGCTCGGTCGAATTCGCCTTCACTGGCCGCTTGTTCAGCCGCTCGAAGCAGCGCTTCCGAGTTTGCAAAGTGTAGCGCTCGGAAACCCTGAACGCTGCCCCATAGCGCCAGGCCAGCGGCGAGGAACATGACGGCGATGATCGCCGCGTTGCGCCGCTGGCGGCTGCGTTCGCGGATGATCTGCTTGCGCACGTTCAACCGGCTTTCCGCGATCCAGTCTACAAACAGTTCGCCGGGTTCGGGCTCATTCTTCGGGCGTTTCGCGGCCCAGGCTTCGGCCTCTTCATAGGCGCCGGCATTCAGGAGGCCGGATGCCGGGCGGCCTTTCCGGTGCCATTCGGCAGCGCGCTCGGAATACTTTCGGCCCTCGCGCAGCCAGGCCGCATTGACCTTGATCACCTGGATCAGCTGGGCAAAGGCGGTGTCGAAGCCGGGTCCGCTGGCCGTGAAATCGATGGCGATGTTGAGCGAAGCGAGTTTCGGCGGGAGGGCCGCGAAATCGACTGGCTCGACGAGCACCGGCACGATGCGTTTGCCGAGGCGCTGGGCGTAGGCGATTTCCTCATCCACCACGCGGCTGGCGGCGGAAGCGGGCGATACGAGCAGAACCATCGTCTCCGCCCCGGCAATCATCTCTTCGAGGCGCTGCCACCAGGGCTCATCGGCGCGGATGCCAGCGGCCACGCGGTCCGGATCGTGATCCGCCTTGTCAAAATCGGGAAGGAACTCGCCCTGCGCCAGCATGGCATCGGCGATGTCCTTCATGGCGGCCGTGTTGGCCCGGGAATAGGACAGGAAGACCTTCGAGCGTGCATCCTCGCCGGGGGCGGGGGGCTCTGCCGCGACGGGGAAGCGCTTCTCCCGGGCCATATGCGCTCACTCTCCCCAGTCGAGACCGGACCACCAGTGGCGGGGGAGGAGGTGGGTGAGGAGGGCATCGAGGCCCTTGGGTTTTACGAGTGCGCAGACATCGTCGCCCGGTTTGAATCCCATTGTTGTCAGGAAAGGCGCAGCGCCGAAATCCTCTTCTGTGAGGAGCGACAAAGGGCTGCTTCCGGGCTGATCCGCATCAAGGTAATTCCTTCCGGCAAGGCGGCAGGCTGAGGATATAGCGGAGGCGAGACTATGCCCGCGCGCACCGGTGTTCCAGCGTTGCCGGCGCGGATCGTCCCAGAGCCATGCAATATCCCAGGAGTTCAAAGTCCCGTCTGACAGGCTAGCCACAATGCTGGCGCCATCACGCGCAAACTGCGCATACGAAATGCTGTCCCCTTCGAGCTTCAGAGGAATGCTGTCCCACAATTCCTTTTTGTCCCGCCGCCAGATACGGGCTGCGCCATCGGAGGACGCTGTGACTACCCAACGTCCGTCAGGGGAAAAGCGCGCTGAGCGGACATTCCCCGTATGGCCTTCCAGCATTGTGCTTTTCCAGCTGCCATCCGGTTCCTCGCGCCAGATCCGCACTGAGGGCTCATCAGCAGCCGTCAGGATTTCGCGGCTATCGGCCGAAAATTCTGCCGTGTGCGGAATGCCGGTCTGGCCTTCCAGCGCTGCGCTCTTCCATGTTCCGTCTATATCGCGGCGCCAGACAAGGACCATGCGGTCATTTCCGGAGGTCAGCAAGGTTTCACTATCCGGGGAGAAGGCGGCCCTGGTGACAGCCCCGCTATGTCCCTCCAGCAATCTACTCTGCCAGGCGCCGTCCGGCGCCTGCTGCCAGATTTCAAGTTTGGCATCCTCAGTTATTGCCGCAACCATCTGGCCATCAGATGATACAGAAAAAGCCCCGCCGAGACGGGAGGCGCCATCCAGAAGCGCTTCCTGCCAATCGCCGGAAGGGTTCTGCTGCCTGATCATCACCCTAGCATTTTGCGACTGAGTGACGACCATCCGGCCGTCCCGGGAGATGACGGAAAACTCGATCCACTCACCCGGCGTATCAAGGCGGCTGGCCGACCAATCGCCGGCTTCATCCTGACGCCAGACCTGGCCCGTGCGATCAGCGAAGGCGGTAAAAATGGTTCGATCATCGGGTGATATTGCGACACTTGCCGGATAGGGGGCCTGCGAAACCAGCACCTCATCAGACCATGCCCCAGCAGGGTTCAAGCGTGCGATCCGGATCTTGTCATCATTGCCAAACGTAGTGACCAAAGAACCTGACTGTGACATGTTGTGGACACTGCCGCGCCAGATTGTCGGAATGGCAAGCGAGTCAGGCGTCCAGTTGCCAGCATTGTTCTGATCCCAGAGATTCACGGCGCCATCGAATGAGGCCGACACGATAGTTCGAGAGTCGGGAGAAAAGGCAGCAGTCCGGACAGGGCCGGAATGCCCACTCAATGACTGGGCGCGCCATTCATCGTCCTGGTGTCTGGTCCAGACGTGGACCTTGTGGTCGGCCGTGGCCGTCACAATGTGTTGTCCGTCTGGCGAGAACCGGCAGCTATAAACGATGCTGCCCTGATCGTAGACTGCGGAGCTCTCCCAGGTCCCGGCGCCCCCGGATTGCCAGATCCGGATTGTGCCATCGTATGAGCCGCTTACGATCGTCTTGCCATCCGGGGCGTAGTCAACGCATCGCACCCAGTCTGAATGGCCTTCCAGTGAAGTGTTTTCCCAACTCATGTCTCCGGTCCTGCGCCATATCCGGACCTTCCGGTCAGCGGAGGCCGTTACAATTCGCCGGCCATCCGGCGAAAAATCTGCAGAAAATACCTCGCCATCATGTTCGAGGCGTGCTGACAAGGACCAATAAGTTCCGTCATCGGACGCCTGCCAGAGTCGTGCGGACTTGTCCCCGGACGCTGTCACAACATCCATGTTCACAGGCGAAAACGCGGCAGCATAGACCCCTGCGTCATGTCTCAGGGAATCCAAGCTGACCCAGTCGCCAAACTCTGTCTCGCGCCAGAGTCTCGCAATATTGTCAGAAGACGCCGTGACGAGGGTTCTCCCGTCGGCGGCGAAGCCGGCTGACGCGATGCTGACTTCATGACCGGACAAGACTTTGCCTTGCCATGACCCGTCCTGTCCCTTCTGCCAGATGTGGCCAGTGCCTTCTCCCATGCCCGTCACGATGCGGGACCCGTCGGGTGAGAACGCGGCTGTATATGCGTGGTTCAGCATCCGGCTTCCGGGAACCGTCTCTGACGAACCATGACTGTCCAGGTCGAGTATCACCGCCTTGCCGTCACTGGTCAGAAGCACAGCCCGTTTCCCATCCGAGAAGACTGACGGGGTGACTGGACCCTCGCCATGCCCCTGAACGGATCTGCTATGCCAGCGCCCGTCCCGATCCTTGCGCAGGATCTGCGCCGTGCCATCCGTTGTGCCGTGAACGATCAGTCTACCATCGCTTGTCGCTTGATCTGGTGAGGAGCGTTGCTTTCTGGCCGTCTCCGACACGCGTTGCCAGGTGAGCCATTCATCTCTTTGCCATGTGAAGACCTCGTCGTCTTCGGTCTCGGTGAAGACGGTCAGCCCGTCGGGCGAAAAACCCGCATAGCGGAGGTCGGCGGTGTGTTCTCCAAGAACCTGCGAAGTCCAGACCCCGCCAGCATTTGGTTGCCAGATCCGTGCCGTCTTGTCCTCCGAGGCTGTGACGATCCGGTGCCCGTCTGCAGAGAATGCCGCAAAATCTACTATGCTTTCATTACCTTCCAGAGGCGTACTGCGCCATCGTCCTTCTGCCTCTTCATGCCAGACTTTGGCGGCGCCATCGACAGAAGCCGTGACAATCGCTCTTCCGCCAGGTGAGAAGGCGACTGCCGAAACCCCATCCTCATGAGTTCCGAGTACGAAGCTATTCCAATCATTACTCGCCGCCGACTGACGCCATAGCGTAATATTGCCGTCCCAGAAGCCCACCGCCAAGGATTGGCCGTCTGCGGAAATTCCTGCAGTTGAGCTTCCTTCGGTAGCGATTGTTATATCGGAAGTTATCCACTCGTCAGCGTGCTTGCGGGTCCAAACATGGATCGCGTCTGACTGCGAAGCGATCATCAGGGTTTTGTGGTTCCCGAAGAAACGTGCGCTAGCGATCCAGTCTTCATCTGCCGGCGAAGTTGGACCGACCCATTCCCCGCCTCGTGTCAGCAGCCAGACGCGCGCGGTGCCATCATCAGAGGCGGTGACGATGCGGGCCCCGTCCGGGGAGAAGGCGGCGGAGAAGACAGTGCCGCCATGCCCTTCGAGAGGCGTGCTATTCCATCCGTCCTCTGTTTGGCGCCAGACGCGCGCGGTGCCATCACCAGAGGCGGTGACGATGCGGGCCCCGTCCGGGGAGAAGGCGGCGGAGCGGACCCAGTCCCCATGCCCTTCGAGGGGTGTGCTGTCCCAGCCGTCCTCAGTCCGGTGCCAGACGCGGGCGGTGCCATCGTCTGAGGCGGTGACGATGCGGGCCCCGTCCGGGGAGAAGGCGGCGGAGCGGACCCAGTCCCCATGCCCTTCGAGAAATACAGGTATCCAGGCCGGGTTTAGAAATTCCGGCTTCTGCTGACTGGCGGAGGGGATAGGTTTTCCATCAGCGGTGAATCGGTCGAACGAGCCATCGGCGTATTGGTGGAGAAGATCGCGCGGGCTCCATGTTCCGTCCGAGGATTCCGTCCACTCACGCAGCCGCCCCTTGTTGGAAAGGATCAGTATGCGATCCGTCTCAGGGTCAACTTCGGCGGCGACGAACCCTTCGGTGCCATCTCCGAGCTCAACTTTTCTGCGAAGCTGCAGGGCAGCGGCACCGAGGTGGAACTGGGCGTGTTGTGATGCCGGAGCCAACGGATTGTCACGGCTTGCCAGGACCGCGAACCGGAATGCCCGGCCTGTCCGGTCTTCGGCCAGCGCTTTCCGGCTTTCCTGGACAAGGATTTCAGAGAAACCCTTCTGCAGTTCTCTCTGGGCAACGGCAATCCAGCCGGACGCCCCCAATATGCCCGCGAAGCCGATCAGCAGGACAATCCCGGCGACCAACTGCCAGCGTCCCACCCGTTTGCGCTGGCGCTGTTCCCGCTCGGCCTGCCGCTGCTCGCGCTCTGCCGCCGCATTCTCCGCTGCGCGGCAGTCATGCAGGTAAGCCAGTGCCGGCTGAAGCGCCTGCGCCATGTCGGGCCGCAGCAAGAGAGCTTCCGCGGCCTTTAACTGATCGCCCTTGTGGAAAAGGAACTCCTCAGAACGCGCGGTCGCTTCAGCTTCGCTACGGCGCCAATCTGCGGCCGAGCGAAGGATGCGGCTCAGCCCCTCCAGTGTGATGCGTTCGTCGCTGATCCACTGAACCAGACCGTGCCAGTGGCGCAGAACCGCCTCATGACTGACCTCAACCGTGGTCTCACCGCCTGCCTCGCCTGCGACCAGAAGACGTTCGCTGACAAAGTGCAATACGAGCGGGCGGGCAGCTTCCGGAATGTCCTGCATTCTGGCAACCCGGCGTTTCGGGCTCGCATCGGCTTCGTCGAGCTGTACCAGCCAAGGGATGAATGCCGAGCGGGCGAGTGCATCGAGTTCCATCCGGCCGGAAGGCAGGGCCGGATCCGCGGCAGCCCTTCGCATGGCTGCACTGACAGCGGCGCTGATTGCACCGTCGAGGCCACCGAGCCCCTCTTCGTATTCGCTCAACTCGATGAGGTGATCATCGGCATAGCCTTCCACCAGCCTTTCGAGCGTGAAGGCAAGAAGCGGCAAGGCATCCTTGTCGTGAAGGTCTGCCATGAGGCGTTCGGTGAGTGCCGGTTCGATCACGATTGGCGGGCTGGCGAGACGCGCCGGGCCTTCGATCACCTCCTTGAAGGCGGCTGGCGGAAGGGCAGGGAGATTGAACAGTTTCAACTGCTGGGCAAGCCGGCTGTCGGCCTGCAGATTGCCAAGCGAATCTGATCGTATCGTGGCAATCATAACGAGGTCCGGGACCGCTTCCAGAGAGTCCAGTAGCAGGTCGATGGCCGCGCCTGCGGAATGATTTTCGGCCGAAAACAGTTCTTCCGCCTGATCAAGCGGCAGAACCAATGTTGGCACAGTGGCGTGCCCCGCCTCATTGGCCGCCCGCGCCAATGCCTGAAAGCGCTCCGTGACCTCGGCCTGCTTTCTTGCCAGATATGGCGCCGGACTAGCCCCTGCAGCGGGAAGTCCAAATGCGCGCAGCAGACCCGTCTCTCCGCCAAGGGCATCGCGGCCGGGCCGCCAGATTGGCAGGACAAGGAAGTTTTCCTCGTCGCGTTTCAGACGGGCGATCAGTCCGGCCCGGAGGAAACTCGACTTGCCAGCGCCAGAGGCGGCGGCAATCGTCAGGATGCGTTGGGGTGTGCCAGATCGCATTTGCCTAAGCGCATCGAGGCCCGCTGTAATCTGTGCATCCCGGCCAAAGAAGACAGCAGCGTCTTCTTCTTCGAGCGCTTTCAAGCCGCGATAGGGTGGCCTGCCCGCAGGTAAAGAAAAGTGCCTCGGATCCAGCCCTGCCCTCTGAAGGCCAAAGCGAAGCCGTATCAAACCATCTTCGCGCCGCTCCGGCAGAGATATATCCGCCATCTGGAAATGCGATACGAGTTCCTGAGGCAGATCGCTCCAGATCGTAGGTTTGATCAGAACCGGAAAGATCTTCTTGCCAAGTGCTTTGGCAAACTTGAACTCATGAAAGCACCATTTGGAGGCGCACCAGTCCGGAGAGATGAGGACGACCACGGCAAGGCAGCGCTCGCCGGCTTTTTGCAATTCTTCTTCCCATCGCTGCCCAGGGGCAAGGCCATGCTCCGGATCCAGATCGAGAAAGGTTTCTGCATACCCCTCCGCCCGCAGCCAGTCGCGGACCGCGATGGCCTCGGCGTTATTCCGGCTCGAATGGCTGATGAAAATCACGCCCACTCGATCTGTCCTCCCACACCAGAGAAAGGATCAACGCAAAAGTTGCGGATTGGCAAGCGGGGAATGGAAACATTCACGTCTGCCGCTGCCGGGAAGTGTGAGGCGGGCGGCGCCCACTGACTCAGGCATATTGCCGGACACCACATCTTGGGTCATTTTCTTTAGCCAAGAACTATGACTGGGTGTCGAGGGCATGAGTGCTCCTGATCCGCCTCTGCCGAAAGGGCGGCGCGCGCCAGGCGACACGCCGAAAGAGTCTCTGAAATCCGAAGTGCCTTCGCCCGCCAACGACGCGGGCGAAATGCTATTTGGAGGTAAGTATCGCACCGCTAATCCGGACCATTGGGCAAGGCTGTACCATTGGCGGCCTCATGAGGCGGCATGTGTAACGTGCGGCGTGGATCCCCACAGTTTTGTCGAAATCAACGGCGAGGGTGTCTATCCGCCTGATGAGTTGTCGCAGACAATCTGGTTTCGCACTGAGGCGATCCGCCGGGCGGTCGATGTTGGCCATCTGGATAAACTTATCGCGCCAACAGATGCTCTGAACCTTCTGGACGGGATCGGCGAGAAATATCCATCTGACCTTCGGGAAATCGCCGCGAGTATCCGACCGTATGCTGCGCGAGGCGGAAAAGAAGCGCAGAAAACGCGCGCGCCATCATCGGCTGGAGCCCGGACTATGGCAAACGGTGTTCATGCAACTACGCCCGGTCAGACAAAGCAGATAACGACGCTTCGTAAAATCCTCCTGGCCCTTGCCATTGAAAAGTATCAATTCCGGCCTGAGCGCGGGAACAATATAAGTGCGGGTCGTATTCGCGAAACAATGATCAAGCACGGGTTGCCTATGGACGCTGATACGATCCGCAATCATCTGAAGGACGCTGCGGAGGAACACTGGGACGGTGGCAACGATTGAGTTGAAAACCGAAGACGGTTTGTTGAAACCGTATTCGGTTCTGGACGCCCCTAAATGCGCTAGGACAGGTTCACCTTCAGCAAAACGAGGTGACACCATGTATGACTATCCCGAATTTCCCCGCACTGGCTTCGTCCGCCTGCGGTCCATTCTGGCGCCCGAAGGACCGATTCCGGTCTCCAAGAGCACCTGGTGGCAGGGCGTCAAGGATGGCCGCTTTCCCAAGCCTCAGAAGCTGGGCAAGGGCACCACTGTCTGGCGCGTAGAAGAGATCCGGGCGCTGTATGAAATGCAGTCTGGCGATGGCCGCTGATGGTAACGGCCGCCACAGGCGCGAGGGGCAGGGCCGCACCCTCGACGCAAACTCCGCCCATGCCCGCATATATTGCCAGTGGCGACACTATGAGGCGTTCCGGACACTGACGCCGCTGCAGCGCGTTCTGCTCGAAGACATGTTGATGGATTTCTCGAAGGTTGCCGGCAATGAAGTGCGCCTTGCGGGCAAGACGGTGGCGGCGAAGTATGGGGTGGGCCACAAGAGGGCGCGGGAGACGATCTGCGGGCTGGAAGAGCGCGGATGGATCGAGCGTATCGGATTCGCGCCGGGGCCGACGGGGCAGGCGGGCGGCCTCTACCGCATCCTCTGCATCGGGCGGCACGGCCTGCCGACGGCTGGTCCCTACATGACCTGGAAGCCACGGGAGGCGGCCAAGCGAAAAAGGGATGAGTACGGATCGAATAAGGGGGCGCGAACAAACGAAACACGGGTGACAGGCGAGCGAATTGGAAACGGCCGATATGACTTTTGATTTGCCATAAACCAGAGTTTTCTCAGGAGCTTGCCAGCACATCGCGCCCGCGCCGAAGTCCTGCCGCCACCCATATACAGAACTCTATGCAGCTACCCCTCAACGCACCTGACAGAACCTGACATTCGAGGAAGCGGCCCGGCGCGCGGGAGCTATCCGCAAGCGGGAGCGCGCCGGGCCGCGCTGCCCCGGCGAAGGGCGAAATGCTAAGATTTGCAGTGCGGAGGCATCCCATGAAATCCACTTCTCACATGATTGCGAGAAAGCCGGGGTGAGCCATGGGCGGGTATGGATCAGGGCGCCATGGCAGGTTCGCCTCTAAAGTAGAGGAATTTAGTCGGCTGGATCTGGCCGCGTTCAAGCGCGCCGACTTTGAAAGCTGGCGCGGGGGCGTTGTCCGCTGGTCACGCGGCGGCCATCCGATGGGCAGCATCAGCTACCGCCTTGGCCCGGATCATGTCTGGCTGGAATACAGCGTGAAGCGCCAGGGCGAGCCTTTGCAGGTACGCGAGCGGTTTGATCTAGCTTTTACTGAACAGCCCTTTGGCGGGCGCCGCCGCTGGATCGTCTGCCTTTCCTGCCAGCGCCGCTGCCGCGTGCTCTATGGCGCCGCCTATTTCCGTTGCAGGCAATGCTACCGCGCGACCTATCCCAGCCAGTATGAAACGATCCGCCTGCCAGGCCTCGCCCGCGTTGACGGCATCCGCGACCGCCTCGGCGGGGAGCCAGGCCTGTTGAATGCTTTTCCGCCAAAGCCAAAGGGAATGCACTGGCGAACTTACCTGCGCTATCAGGCAGAGGATTGCGCCGCAGCAGAGCGGCTAGAGCGCATGCTTTATGCCCGCTTCAATGATGCAAGTGAGCGCAGAGCAACCTCGCGCTAGGGTTTGCATATTTCGCGTCGCTTGCACCTGATTCAAATAATCGCGGTCAAGAACCAGATCGAAAATCTGGAAGTTGAAGTTAACGAAATTTCAGAGTGCGCTGGTTATGATCAATAGATGCATAACTCACTCGGCCGTCTAGAAAAAGTTGATCTTCGCCACATATGGCGCAAGGAAGATCAGGATTTCACCCCTTGGCTTGCCCGGGAGGAAAATCTTATTGTGTTGGCTGAGACGCTCGGCCTCGAATTGGAGCTTGAGGCAGAAGAAAAACGGGTGGGGCCCTTTCGGGCAGACATACTTTGCAGGAATGCCGATGACGGAAACTGGGTGCTGATCGAAAACCAACTGGAGCGAACCGATCATGCTCATCTGGGCCAGCTATTAACCTATGCTGCCGGTTTGAATGCAGTCACAATTGTCTGGATTGCAGCGCGCTTCAGCGAGGAGCATCGCGCAGCCGTTGACTGGCTGAATGAGATCACGGCAGACGAATTTCATTTCTTTGCCCTTGAAGTAGAGGTCTGGCGAATCGGTGACAGCCAAGCTGCGCCCAAATTTAATATCGTTTCACAGCCGAATGACTGGAGCCGCTCTGTCAGTGATGCTGCGCGGGCGATAAAGAATGACGCACTGACCGAAACGAAGGCGGCACAGTTGCGGTTCTGGACGGCGTTCGCCGATTATCTGCAAGCGTCGGGAAGCCCGCTTCGCTCGCAAAAGCCTTTTCCCCAACATTGGACGCACTTTGGCATTGGCCGTTCCGGCTTTCTGGCCAGCGCGATCCTCAATACCTCTGACAATATTCTGGGCGCGGAGGTTTACATCAATCATGATGACGCCAAGGCGTACTTCGCAGAGCTAGTGGACCAGAAGCTGGACATTGAACAAAAGCTGGGGTTTGCGCTGGACTGGCGGGAGCTGCCGGGCCGGAAAGGCTGCCGCATCATTGTGGACAAGTCAATTTCCGATCCGCTGGATGAGCAGAACTGGCCTGAGTTTTTTGCGTGGCTGCAGGAGAAACTCGAAGCAATTCATAGGGTCTTCCGGCCGCGCCTGCGCGAATTGTCCGGCAGTTCGTACGCAAGCGAAAACTAGGCTGCATCGCCTTCTGCAGCGTCCAGGGGCATGTCGATGGTCTGCATGATCCGGTCAGTTTCGGCGAGGATCTTGAGGATGCGCCGATAGTGCAGCACGTCCTCATAATCGAGCGCGCGGCCCTTGCGGTCTTTCAGCCATTTCTGGGCGGGTTGGTAGCCGCCGATCCAGAAGCCCCATGAGATTTCAGGCGCGTTCTCGAAGCGCTGGGTTTCGTTGATCCAGACAGAGCCACCCCGATATTCGGGCTTCTCTAAAATGTTGTCGCCGTTACCAGTGAATGGGAAGGGTGTCTCGCCGATGGCGGCGGGTTCCATCAGATGCAAGCGGCGGAGCTGGCCGCCCTTGTCCGACACATCCCAGAACACATCTGGCGAAGCGGGCCAAGGGATGCGGGGGAAATCGATCTTCAGGAACTCGGCATATGTCTCACGGTAGGTTGGGCAATGCAGCACGCCGTAGATGTAGTCGAACACGGCGACTTCATCAGGCTCGCCGCGCTTAGCGTGCTTGGCTAGCATGCGGACTTTGGCGTAGAGTCTGGGTTCGAAATTTATGCGGCGGGTTTGATCCAGTTCGTCTTCGGCAGGATAAAGGTAAAATGGGAACACTGAATTGATATCGTAAGCCCCAAACGATTTGTGTCCAGCTACACTGCTAACTGCTATCCCTCCAATTCCGTCTTTGCTTTGTGCAGGGATGGAAAAGGCAAAATTCTCACCGAACGCTAGATGGCGCATGACTTCATTGCGCGGGTAGCAATGAAAACCCCTGGAGTTTCCCGTGTAGTAAGTCCAACGCCAATCAAACGGCCTATAAGATATTGGAATAAGCCTCTTTCGATCCAGATTGGAGATCACGTCTTCTTTTGCCCCAGCCACGCTCCAATCTCGAACATCTGGCCCAAGATCATACTTGGCGCGCAGCGTTTCGGCATCCTGCGTCGTGAAGTCCTGCACTCGGCGCCAGAGCGCCTCCTTATCCATATCAATCGTCAGCGCATCGCGGGCAGTCACAATGCCGACCGAGTTGACGGGCATAAACTCGTTGACGACAAAGCCTTCCCGATAAATGCTTTCCAGATCATAGTCGCGCTGAGCGAAGGCATATTGCGGCGCGCGATTCTCAAGGTGTACCCAATCAAGGCTGCGCAGGTCTCCTTCCCAAAGGACATCATACTTGCCTTTTCGGTCTCCCCAGAGGTCCGTATGATAGACTTGGGCCAGAGTTGTTTGTGCTGCTTTCCCCTTTTCGCCTTGCACGGACGATCTGTGCTTGACGCCAATCACGATGGCCACGCCCTGTTGGATGTCGAACACATTTTTGTCGGGTGATCCGTCCGGGGAGACTTCCTTCTTCTTCGAGTTCCCATGCAGGTCGATCACATAGATCTTGTCAAAGGTTTTCAGAAGGTGCCAGCGCATACCCCGGAAAGTGGGATTGTCGAGATAGCCATGATTGGTGATGAAGCCGAGAACGCCTTCGCCATTCTTTTCGATCAGGCTTTCTGACATCCGAATGAATTTTACATAATCGTCATTGATCCATTTCGGATTGCGCTCGTTCAGCTTTTCCTTACCGCCGGGCTCCTTCTTGTAGGCCTCCATCAGGCTCATGATCCATGCGCTCTTGTTGCTGCTTTCGCCCGAGTACGGAGGATTGCCGATGATGCACATGATCGGCATGTCGCGCTTGACAGCATTCGCCTCCTTCACCTCATTGGACAACCACTGGGCAAAGGGCAGGGATTGGTCCGCGCGCTCGCCTTCCTCCAGCGAATTTGTGAGATAGACACTTAACCGTGGAGGCGAAACGCTCCGCTCATAGCCGTGTTCCTTCAACACCATGTCGAGCTTAAGATGGCACATGGCATAGGAGGCCATCAGCAGCTCGAAGCCATGCAGGCGTGGGATAAGGTCTTTCTCGACATAGCCAGACCAAATGCCCGAGGCGTGGCCCCGCACGCGGGGTGCGATCAGTTTGATTGTTTCGGCTAGGAAGGTGCCCGTGCCCGTGGCGGGGTCAAGGATTTGGACGCGGTGGACTTCACGTCTTTCCGTCACGGTTGAGGCGCTTTTGGCGAGCTTTCCTTTCTTGGTGATGCCACGTTGCCCAGTATCCCAATCGATCGTCACTTTGGAAGTATCCGCCAGTCCATCTGCTAGACCGAACTCCGTTTTCAGGACATCATCGACAGCGCGGACTATGAAGTTCACCACCGGCTCCGGCGTGTACCAGACGCCGCGCGCGTCGCGCTTCGCCGGATTATAGGCCTTCAGGAAGTCCTCGTAGAAGTGCAGGAAGGGGTCGTTGCGCTGGGTCGTCTTGCCGTAGCGCTCCATCAGGGCGTAGACATCAGCCGCCTGAAAGACCTTGGCGAGATCGTCGATGATCCAGACGATCCGCTCGTCGAGAGTTGGGCCAGCGATATAGCTGAACAGGTTGCGCAGGAAAGGGTTTGATTTCGGCAGGAGTTCGAGCGCTTCCTGCCGGCTGAAATCCTCCAGCGTGCGGTCATTCAGGCGGGCGGCGAACATGCCGTAGGTGATCGTCTCGGCGTAGATGTCGGCAAATTCTTCGATCTTGATGTCGTGGATCAGATGCGTCTGGAAGGCCTGGTACTGGCCCATCAGGTCGCTCGTTTCATCCTTGTCCTGCATAAGGGCGTTGGCGAGGATGTCCTTGATCAGGCGCGCCTTGCCCGCCATGCGCTCGGCCAGAGCGCGGGAAGATGTGATCGTCTGCGGCGTCTGGGCGACGAACTCGCGCAGCAGGTTTTCCAGCGCGCCGTACTGGCCGGGGAGAGGCTGGACGCCCATGAGGAAGTCCGCGATGCGGACTTCCGCCTTCTTCTCCCCGTCCCGGTACCAGATCCATTCCAGGCAGTTGGTGTAGAGCAGGTTCGACAGGCCGCCGACATAGCGCTCCTTCTGCGCCTTGTTGGTGTCCTTCATCGCCTTGAGGTCGATGCCGATGTCTTTCGCCTCGCAATGGCCGATGACGATGTCGCCCCGGCTGATCGAGAAGTCCGGCGCGCCGACCTTTTCGCGCTTCGGCTCGTTCAGGGCTATGATGCCCGGCTCCAGCGCATTGAACAGTTTCTGCAGGGCGGGCCGGTAGGAATGTTCCGTCGCGTTGCCCGTATTGTGAATGGCAGTGACGCTGTCCAGAAATTCCTGAATCATGAAACCGCGCTCCCGTTCCCGTTCCGATTGCCTCAATGCGCGATGGGGTTAGGATTGGCAACCATGGCGGCTTTGAGGTTTGGGCCAAGGCCAGGCAGGAGGGGCTGGGATGGCGGGTGTAAAGGTGCGCCTTGGAGATCTGCGGGAGGCGGCGGCGCAGTATGGGCAGCGGATGCGCCGGGCGCCGGCTGGGGCGCGGGGGCAGATTGCGCCGGATACGCTACTCTACGCAGATTTCCGTGGATGGCGGCTGGGGCCGTCAAACCGAAGCGGCTGTTAGGGAGTTTCAGGAGACGGAAGGCCTGCCGGTCAGCGGCGTGCTGGATAATCAGACGATGAAGGCCCTTAACCGGATTCAGGCCGAACTACTCGCAGAAGCCGAAGCCAGAGAAATCGCGCGGGCTGCGCCAGGGCAATAGCAAAGCATCCGACAGCGAAAATCTTCAGGGCGAGAGAAACGAACTCCAGCCAGAGGATATGGACCTGAAGGCCCCAATAAATGAAATCAGCCATCCAACCAGCTTAACCCGAAAGGCCCAGTCATGGAACCCGAAATGATGCCCGAACAAGACGACATCTTCAGCCAGATCGGCATGGCCCTTGAGGCCCTTGTCGGCGCCATAGGGCCTGAGGAAGTGCTGGGGATGCTCGTTGAGGCTACGCTGATGGTGCAGCAGGGCGGCCCGGAACAGCAGATGCCGCAAGACCCTGCGATGATGGGCGGCCCGCCAATGGAGGGCGGTATGCCTCCGCCGATGCCGCAGGGGGGCGGGGTAAGCGGGCTGCCCCAGGTTCCCGGCTCCATCGCCCCGGATCGCGGCATGATGGGCCGAAGGCTTCCGCCCGGCCGCCAGCGTATGGCCAACTAGGAGACAGCCAATGTTGAAATGGGGCAGGGGCGAGCGCAGCGCGATCTCGCCCAAGAGGGTGTTTCACGAAGGCCCGGCACAGGCGCCCGTCAAACTGACGGCGGACCATTACCGCCAGATGGCGGAGGCTCTGGCCATCAAGCCGCAGCAGGTGCGGGCCATACCGCGAGGGTGAAAACCTGATGGTGGCGACACCCTTCCTGACAACCGGTGTCGCCGTTATCGAGGGGAGGTTCCCGTTGGAGGTTTCCGTTCAGCCGAAGGCGTTCAGCGACATGCTGATCGAGTGCGTAAAACTTTGGAAGGATGTAGGTGGGGATGCTGCGGAAGTGCTCGTCTTGTTCGAGAAGGGCGCGGTGACGGTTCGCTGGACGGATGGGAAATCGGCGCGGTCCCGATCCATGCCCGCCAGGCAAACAGGTTAGCTCGGCACAGCTCCCGCCGCCCTTAGGTGCGCCTCATCGGTTCCGGTTCAGGGCATGGTGTATCGCCTGCTACCAATGGTGCGCCCGGGAGCAAATGAGCTCGAAGCCAAAGAAGAGCGCGCAGCATCAGTCCGGCGGCGATGATGACCACGGGAAGCGCGGCAAAGGCGGGCCATACAAATTCCGAGGCGGTTTCGATTACGCGAACGCCTGCGACGCCGACCCAGAAGACCGCTACGACCAGGCCCGTGACAAGGCCCGCATAGATAAGCCACAGGATGCTCCCCAGAATAAGGGGAACAACGCGCTGCAAGGACACGGCGGGGATCCGGGGCAAGTCTGCCTTCGCCGCCTTGATCACGGCGCGCCGCCAGCCCTCGGGCGGTGTGCGCACATAGGGGAAGCGGTCCGGATATGCCATGCACCGACATTGCGGCGGGCGCCGGGCGGGGTAAATATGGCGGCGCCGGAATTTGTGGTAATGTCCGCTGCGACGGCGGCAGCCGCTGAGGCGAGCAGGGCGCATCGCCCGCCGGAATTGTTGGTAGATTTGTTGGTATGCCAGCGCGCATTTGAAAAACAATCAATATAAATCAAACTACTAAGATGCGCCTTCGAGTCCGGCCAGAGCACCATCGGGCAGGATTCCCTTTATGAAAGGTGGGGTGGGTTGGGCTCCGGTTGCAGTTGAGGGGTGTCGGGTTTCGGAAGGGTGTGCAAAATAGTGGCCGGTGGCCTGAAGGGGCCGCGCGAGGGGCATGGCCGCTCCATTCCGGGCGGCGATCGGCAGGGGTGCGCCATTACCAGCGGTCCGTCAGTCACGATCCAGCGCATCGGCCAGGAAGGCGAGCCCATCGCCATTCTCGACGGGTTCCATGACGCGCCGGAGGAGTTGCTGGCCCGAGCCGACGGGCTTTCCTTCGGCCAGCTCGGGCCGCATTATCCCGGTGTGCGCGCACCCGCAGACGCCGCCTATCTGGCCCGGCGGATGGACCTGCTGCAGACGCTGTTGTCCGACATTTTCGGCATATCGGCGGGGGCCAATCTGGTCGAGTGCAACTATTCGCTTCTGACGACCCCGCCAGCCGAGCTGCGCCCGATCCAGCGCCTGCCCCATTTCGATTCCACCGATCCCGGCCGCATCGCCATCCTGCACTATCTCTGCGGGCCCGAATGCGGCGGCACGGCTTTCTACCGCCACCATTCCACCGGCTTCGAGACGATCAGCGACGACCGGATGGAGGACTATTCGCGCCTGCTGGAGGAAGACATCGCCCGGCGCGGCATGCCGGCGGCGGATTATGTGCGCGGTGACACCGAGATCTATGCCCAGACCTTCCGGGTCGACGCGGCCTTCAACCGGCTGATCATCTATCGCGGCTGGACGCTGCATTCCGGCCTTATCCCGGAAGCGCTGCCATTCCTGGCTGATCCGCGTGCGGGCCGGCTGACGGTCAATACCTTCCTGCAGGCGCGTCAGGCGCCGGCGGTGATGTCGCGCAGCGGATAGTCGGCGACCGGCTCATACCGCGACGGGCCGCCGCCGCGCGGCGAGGTGCTGGAATAGAGATGGAAATGGGTCGCGGCGAATGGATCGCTGCGATGGGTCTGGTGGGCCTCGGTCCAGGCGCGGGCGGCGTCAAGCGGTGTGCCATGGCAATAGGCAAGGGTGATGTGCGGCGTGAAGGGGCGCTTCTCGAGCGCGATGCCGAGTCGGCGCGCAGCCCGTTCGCACTGGCTGGAGAGGGCACGCAGTTCATCGCTCTCGCGGATCCGCGCCCAGACGGCGGTCGGCTCGCGCCGGCCGAACCAGCCCATGCCTTCGACCGTCAGCTCGAACGCGTCCGTCTCGATCCCGCCGAGCAGGTCGTCAAGGTCGCGCGCGCGCGGCGCGCTGATCTCACCATAGAAGCAGAGGGTGATGTGGAAATTCTCTTCCGGCCGCCAGCTGGCGCCGGGCAGGTCTTTCTGCAGCCGCACCAGCGGCGCGGAGATATCGGGCGGAACGGGCAGGGCAGCGAACAGGCGGAGCATGCCGCCTGTTCATCACACCCTGCCTGAATTGGAAACCCGCCCGGCGGCCCCTAACCCGCCAGAGCGTCCAGCTTGCCGAAATGTTCGGCCAGCAGATAATAGAAAGTCACGCGGGATTTCTGTCCGCCTTCCGCTTTCATCTTTTCGCAGACGGCCTGAATGGCCGCGTCGATCTCAGGCTGCTTCACGGCAAGACCGAGCTTCCCGCGGCACCACCGCTCCCGCACCCGGTCGAGCTCGCCGTCATCCGAACAGGCGACAATCGAGCTGTCGCGGTTTCTCAGCGCAATGCCGAGATGCCCGACGATCTTCTCGGCGGCGGCCTTGTTATAACCATTTGAGTATTTCTTGATGTTCTCAGCATAAGCAGAAGCATCAGCCATGAGGTTCCCCTTCTCATTTGCGCGGACCGCTCCTGAAGGAGCTGCGCCACGCGGAGAGGTTTAACTGGCGTCTATCGTTAGTCAATGATACTTGGAGGCCTGTGCCGCTACATTTACAGCAGTGCCAACAGGATTAGGCCAACCGAAAAGAATGTCAGTTGGGCGCCACTTTTATTTGCATTACTAAAGAATTCACTATCGCATTACTTGTGGCAGGCGCTGCGAGCCCGGCCTTCCATAGCATTCACGGCGAAGTGCAGATGCGAATGGGCGTGGGAATCCCGGTTTTTGTTGCGATGCAGGGCCAATATCCCCATATTCCCGCCTGAACGGCACCTTCGGGCCGCCGGGTTCAACAGAAAGGACTTGAAAAACATGAACGAATTCAACCGGGGCTTCGGCGCGGTCGATGTTCGCTCGATGGACACATCGGTCAATGCGGGCCTGCGCGCCTTCATGCTGGGTGTATATCAGAAGCTGGCGCTCGGCATCGCGCTCGCTGGCGGCGTGGCATTTGTAGTCGGCTCGGGCGTTGTCCCAGGCCTCTCCCAGCTGCTGCTGGGCACACCGCTATTCTATGTCTTCCAGTTCGGGCCGCTGGCGCTGATTCTCGGCTCGGCCTTCCTGATGCGCAATCCGTCGCCGCTGGCGACCGGCATCCTGTACTGGACGATTGTCGTCATGCTCGGCGTCTGTCTGTCGATCTGGGTCGCCATGGCATCGGCCAGCATGGGGGTGACAACCCGCGGTGGCACCAGCCTGACGCCGACCTTCATGACGATGACGAAGGCCTTCCTGCTGACGGCCTCGGCCTTCGGCGCGCTCAGCCTCTTCGGCTACACGACCAAGGCAAACCTGCGCCCGATCGGCATCATCGCCGTCTTCGCGCTCTGGGGCGTGGTCGGCATCTCGCTGCTCAGCTTCCTGTTCCCGCCCTCGGGCATGTTCGAAGTCATCGTCCAGGTGGCCGTGCTCGGCATCTCCGGCGTCCTCGTCGCCTTCCAGACGCAGGAGCTGAAAGAGGGCTATTATGTGCATGAGGGCAACACGCGCTCGCTGGCCGTGATGACCAACTGGGGCGCCCTCAACTTCTTCATCATGTTCTACAACATGTTCACGATCCTGATGTCGCTTCTCTCGCGCGACTGAGGGTCCTGAAAACCGCTCATCCGGAACGCCCCGCGAGCCAGTCTCGCGGGGCGTTTCACATTCTGGCCGCATTGCAACCGCCAGCCGCCTCGGCTAGGGCTCCGGCGCAACCGTTTCCGCGTCCATATTCCGAGGAGATTTCCATGGCCCGCAACAAGATAGCCCTGATCGGCTCCGGCATGATCGGCGGTACGCTCGCCCATATCAGCGCCCGCGAAGAACTGGGCGATGTGATCCTGTTCGACATTGCCGAGGGCCTGCCGCAGGGCAAAGGCCTCGACATTGCCGAGTCGACGCCCGTCTATGGCGCCTCGGTCGATCTGAAAGGCGTCAATGATTATGCCGGCATCGCGGGCGCGGACGTCTGCATCGTCACCGCCGGCGTGCCGCGCAAGCCGGGTATGAGCCGCGACGACCTGCTCGGCATCAACCTGAAAGTCATGAAAGCCGTCGGCGAAGGCATCAAGGCCCACGCTCCCAACGCCTTCGTCATCTGCATCACCAACCCGCTCGATGCGATGGTCTGGGCGCTGCAGAAATTCTCCGGCCTGCCCACTGCCAAGGTCGTCGGCATGGCCGGCGTGCTGGACAGCTCGCGCTTTGCCTACTTCCTCTCCGAGAAGACCGGCGTGTCGGTCGCCGACATCCATGCCTGGACCCTCGGCGGACACGGCGACGACATGGTGCCAATGGTTCGCCACTCCACCGTCGGCGGCCTGCCGCTGACCGAACTCGTCAAGCAGGGCTGGATGAGCCAGGCCGAGCTTGACGCCATCGTCGAGCGCACCCGCAAGGGCGGCGGCGAAATCGTCAACCTCCTGAAAACCGGCTCGGCCTATTACGCGCCGGCCGAGTCCGCCATCGCGATGGCGAAGTCCTACCTCGCCGACCAGAAGCGGGTGCTTCCCGTGGCCGCTTACTGCTCGGGCCAGTATGGCCTGAAAGACATGTATGTCGGCGTGCCGACGCTGATCGGCGCAAACGGCGCGGAGAAGATCGTCGAGTTCGACCTCAATGCCGGCGAGAAGGCCATGTTCGAGAAGTCCGTCGCCTCGGTGAACGGCCTGATCGAGGCCTGCAAGGGCATTGATCCGTCGCTGGCCTAGGCCCCGCGATGATCATAGTCGAAGGCTATGTGCGGTTTGCGGATGCGGGGGATTTTCCTTGCATCCGCGACGCGGCTTTCGCCCAGATGAGCGCCAGCCGGGCCGAGCCTGGCTGCCTCGAATACACCTATGCCATTGATGTGGCCGACCCCTGCCTGATGCGGGTGCTCGAACGCTGGGAAAGCTGGCAGGCGCTGGAAGACCATTTCGCCCGCCCGCACATGACGCCCTGGCGCGCGGCGCTGGCGTCCGTGGGCATTCTTGAACGCCGTCTTCGGGCTCACGAGGTGGGCCAGACCCGCCCCGTATGAGCGTTGCAGAATCGCGCTTCCCGAACCCCCGCCGCGCACGCTAGAGATTCCCGCTCACTCCGACTGAGGCGAGAATCACCCATGCGCGTCCTCCTGCTTGCTTCGGCCTGCCTTGGCCTTGCCGCCTGTTCTCCTGCCGCCCCGGCAGACCTCACCGCCACGCTTCAGGCCGAGCCGCCCGGCGCCGGCCACGAACTCGGCGGCAGCATTGATTTCGTCGAGACCGACGGCGAGGCCGGCCTCGTCACCATCAGCGGCTGGCACATGTTGACCCCCAAGGCGCCTGCCCAGGAGCTTCGCGTCTATGCGCCGGGCGCCCTTGGTGTGGAGAGCGTGATCCGCTTCCCGCGGCCGGATGTCGTCTCCGCGGTCGGCAACAATGACCTGAAGGATGCGGGTTACCGGATTGTCCTGCGCATCGAGCCCGGCACCGAGCTTTCAGCCCTTTGTGTCTCGATGACCGACAGCCGTTATGGCGGGCGTATCATGAACCGGCATTCGCCGGACCAGCCGCGCTGCCCGTCCGTCGGTTAGAGCAGGGGCGCACCCCGGCGAGGCGGTGGAGATGACCGAAGCAGACCGCCCGTTCAGCCCGGACGCCGAAACCCGGATCGGCGACGCCCTCGCAGCGGCGCATTCCGCCCTGTGCCTCACCCGGCGCGAGCTTGAAGCCGCAGGCGAAGAACCGGAGCGCTGGCGCTGGGTTGCGCTCGGCCTTGTCAGCGCGCTGCAGGCTGCGCTGATTGCGGCGCTGTCGGGCTATGACACGGCGCGGCTCGAGGATATCGCCAATCCGTCCCAGCCGGAGCGCGCCGCCCCGGTTGCCCTGTTGCTGCGCCGGGCCCGGTCGAGCGAACATCTGGAGCCGCCCGAACGCCTCGCCCTCTCCGCCGCCGCCGTGCGCCGGCTCGACACGCTGATCGCGCTGCGAAACGCGGCCGTGCACGGGCTGGGCTTCCGGCCGCCCTCCGCGCCGCTGGACCTCGTCCGGACCGGGGCAGGGGTCATCCGCCACCTGCTTCTGGACGCGCCTGCCTTCAAGCCGGACCGTTACGGGTCGTACCTGTCCCGGATTGGCCAGGAATTGACCGCGATTGACCGGATCTGTCAGCCTGACGACCCCGGGTTAACGTCAAAGTGACGGCTGCGTGCGCAATCTTGCGCCATGCGTTTCATCCGCTCGATCCTGTTTGCCTGCCTTGCGCTCGCGCTGACGGCCGCCGCGCCGGACACATTCACACGCCAGGACCTCGAAGCGCTGGAGAAGGAAAAGCGCGCCGCCGAAAAACGCCTCGAAGACCTCGAGTCTGCCGGAACGGCCGCTGTGCGCGATATCCATTCGCTGGATCAGGACCTCCTCGCTGCCGCTGCCGAGGCGCACAGGCGCGAAGCCCAGGCGGTTGCAGCCGAAAGGTCCCTGATCGAATTGTCGCTCCGCCGGGATCAGGCCGCCGCCGAACTCCTTGAAAGCGAAGGGGCTTATGAAGACCTGATCGCCGCCCTTGCCGCCGCCAACCGGCGCCGGCCGCCGGCATTGGTGGTCTCGCCCGGACAGGCAGGCACGGCGGTGCGCCGGGCCGTGCTGATGCAGGCGACGCTGCCACAGTTGAACGCCCGCGCTGCGGCGATCTCCGGCGAGATCGACGCGCTGAACCGTCTGGAACAGCAGATTCGCGGTGAACAGGCGCGTCTCGCGGCGGCGGAGGCGACGATTGCCTTGAAAAAGGAGGAAATCGAACGCCTTGCCGCGATGAAGCGCAGCCAGTTTGAAGGCCTGTCCGGCGATGTCGCCGCGCTGCGGGCGCGCGCTGACAAGCTGGGCCGGGAGGCCGATACGCTGCGCGACCTGCTGACCGCGCTCGAAACCAACGCCCCGGCAGCGCCGGGCGCCAAGCCGCAGCAGCGCCCGCAGCTGGCTGCGCTCAGGCCCGCGCCCAAGGCGAAAACCGCGCCCGTTGCGGCGGCTCCGGCGCCGAGAGCGGCCCTCGGCAGCCTGATCCAGCCGGTGTCCGGAGCGGTCCTGCACAAGTTCGGCGATCGTCTGCCGGGCGGCGGGAAGGCCGAATGGGTCAGCTTCACGACGCGCGAAGAGGCACAGGTGGTCGCCCCGGCCGGGGGGACGGTTGAATATGCCCGGCCCTTCCGCAGCTATGGCGCGATGCTGATTCTGCGCACAAGTGACGGATATCATGTTATTTTGATGGGGATGAGCCGTATCTATGTATCGGAAGGCCAGACAGTAACGGCCGGGGAACCGGTTGGCCGGATGCCGGACCGGAGCGATCCGCCGCCGGAGCTCACTCTGGAATTAAGGCTTGGCGACCGGGTGCTTAATCCTGCAGAGTGGATGGCGCGCGGTGGCTGAATAGCCGTGTGAGGATGATTATGGAGTGGAACATGCGATCATTGCTGACCGGGACGGCCGTTGGCGGAGTTCTGGGGGCGTTGGCGGTGGGGTTTGCGGCGATGGCCTGGCCGCAGGACAGCCGGGCACCGTCTGATCCGCGAGTTGCCACCTATCAGCAGATCGAACTCTTCGCCGAGATCTTTGCCCGCGCCCAGCGTGACTATGTCGTGCCGATCGATGAACGCGAGGCGATGGAAGCGGCCATCAACGGCATGCTCACCTCTCTGGACCCGCATTCCGGTTATCTGAACCCTGACGATTTCCGCTCGCTGCAGGTGCAGACCTCCGGCGAATATGGCGGCCTTGGCCTCGAAGTGACGATGGAAGACGGCTTCGTGAAGGTCATCTCCCCGATCGACAACACGCCGGCCGCGCGCGCCGGGATCCAGCCGGGCGACTACATCACCGCCATCAATGGCAAGCCGATCATCGGCCAGACGCTGAACGACGCCGTCAAGGAAATGCGCGGCGAGAAGGGCACATCGGTCGAGATCACCATCCTGCGCGAAGGGATGGACCCGTTCCCCGTCAATCTGGTGCGCGATGTGGTGCAGCAGAAGTCGGTCTCCTGGCGCAAGGAATCGGAGGATATCGGCTATATCCGCATCTCGACCTTCAATGAGCGCACCTCGCTGCTGCTTGAGGAAGCGCTGGACAAGATCGCCCGCGAGATCGGCCCGAAACCGCGCGGCCTGGTGATCGACCTGCGCAATAATGGCGGCGGCCTGCTGGATGAAGCCGTGAAGGTCTCTGACCAGTTCCTGTCCGGCGGCGAAGTCGTCTCCACCCAGGGCCGGCGCCCGATCGATGTCGAGCGGCGCAACGCCAACAAGGCGGAAGTCTTCAAGGGCGTTCCGGTTGTCGTACTGATCAATGGCGGTTCGGCCTCAGCCTCGGAGATTGTGGCGGGCGCGCTGCAAGACCGCGGGCGGGCGCTCGTCGTCGGCACGACCAGTTTCGGCAAGGGGTCAGTTCAGTCGGTGGTACCGCTTGGCGCTGATCGCGGCGCCATCCGCCTCACCACGGCGCGCTATTACACGCCGTCCGGCCGCTCCATCCAGGCGCTCGGCATCGAGCCTGACATCATGATCACCCAGGTTCGCCTCACGGAAGAGGAGCTGGCCCGCATCAGGCGTTTCTCCGAAGCCGACCTGCCGCATGCGATGCAGAACGAGAATGGCGAGGGCCGGAAAGAGCCGCGGATGCCGGACGAGCAGCCGCCGGAAGATTATGAAGGCTCCGACTTCCAGCTCGAGCGGGCGCTGCAGCTGCTGAAGGATGGCCGGGCCGCCCAGTCGCGCCTCGCCATGCAGGCAGGGCGGGCTGGTTAACGAATTCCACTGCAGAAAGGCCGAAATAGCCGCTGCGCGGTAAGCTTCTGTTTTCCTCCTGTTAACCCTGCCGGGTGATCTTCGGTGTTCTGTTTCCTGCAGCCACCGGACGAATGAGGTCGATACATGGGCTACCGGCGTGATACCGAGCCTTCACCGCTTCGCACCGGCCTTGCGCACGCGTCCATGAGCCTTGTCATGTTTGGCGGTCTGGCGGCCGCTTTCGGTCTGGGTATCCATGTCATCGGTGATCCGGCCGCCGCCGGCCCGCGCCAGAATATTGCCCTGTTCAACGCGCCCGCCACAGATATCGCGGCCAGTCAGGGCGCACTGACATTCGCGCAGGCCGGATTCGATGCCGAGGACATCGATGCAGACGACGCTGAAGCCGATGCCGGTTTCGCTCTGGTCTATAGCGAGCTGGATGCTGACGCGCTGCGGATCGACATCACGGGCGGGCAGGGCGGCCCGGCAACCGTGCCTGCGGCCGGCATCCGTATCAACGGCCGGCTTGTCCAGCCCGGCCAGTCTTTCGGCGAAGTCAGCGCCGGCGCCGCCGCAACCGCTGCTTCGGCAGACATACCGGAGCTCACCCTCACCACGGCGCGGAAATCCGGACCCGCCAGCAAGGCGCCGGCCGATGTCAACGCCCGGCCCTTCTCCAACCCCGAAGGCCGCCCGATGGTCGCCCTCGTCATCGGCGGTCTCGGCATCAACACGACACAGACCCGGCTCGCCATCGATGCGCTGCCGGCGGAAGTGACCCTGTCCTTCGCGCCCGACGCCCGCCAGCTCGACTATTGGGTGCGCACCGCCCGCGCCGATGGCCATGAAGTGCTGATCGAAGTGCCGATGGAGGCGTTCGAGTATGGCCGCATGCGGATGCATCCGGACACGTTGATCGCCGGGGCGGACAAGCCGGCCAATCTGGCGCGCCTGAACAAGGTGCTCGGCCGGGCCAGCGGCTATTTCGGTGTCATCAATTATCAGGGTGCCAAGTTCGGCGCCGACACGGCCTCGCTCGAGCCGGTCCTGAGATCGCTCAGCGAACGGGGGCTCGCCTTCATCGACGACGGCAGCGTTCAGCGCGCCGCTTTCGGAGAGGTTGCGGCAGAAACCGGCCTGCGCTTCGCCCGCGCCGCCGGGCCGATCGACACCCGCCAGACGCCGCAGGATATCGCAGCCGAACTGATGGAACTCGAAACCCTCGCCCTGCGCGACGGCGCCGCCTTCGGAGCGGGCTTTGCCTTCCCGGTGACGATCGAGGCCGCCTCGGTCTGGATCGAGACGCTGGACGAGAAGGGGCTGATCCTCGCGCCCGTCTCGGCGCTGGTCCCGCAGGTTGCGTTGACCCCGGCTCCTGCCGCCGTTGCCGGCCGCCGCGAGTTGCGCACTGGAAGCCTTGAAAAGACTGGGCTAAAAACGGGCGGGTGACCCAGACCAAACCCGATCCGAATCTCTATCGTGCCAATGTCGGCCTCGCCCTGTTTTCGCGGGCCGGGCATGTCTTCATCGGCAGGCGCGTCAATGGCCGCGGACCCTTCCAGTGGCAGATGCCGCAGGGCGGCGTCGATCGCGGAGAAGACGCCCGCACCGGCGCGCTGCGCGAGCTTGAAGAAGAGATCGGGGTGGCGGCGAAACTCGTCGAAATCCTCGAAGAGACGCCGGACTGGCTTTATTACGACTTTCCGCCCGATCTGAGAAAACGCATGCCGGGGCCCTATCTCGGCCAGCGCCAGAAATGGTTTGCCTTCCGCTTCAAGGGTTCGGACAGCGATGTGCGCCTTGACCGGCACACGCCGGAATTCGACGCCTGGCGCTGGGCGAAGCTGGAAGAAACACCGGACCTGATCGTGCCGTTCAAGCGTCCGGTCTATCTGGAAGTGGCCGAGCGGTTCCGGACCTGGACCGAACCTGTCCTGCCGGGCCGTGTGCCGCAGGGGTGAAGGAAGGGAAGGGTATGGGACATCTCCTGATGATCCACGGAGTGGGTTGCGACGGGTCCGTCTGGGACCGGATGCGCCCGGACTTCGAAGCGGCGGGCTGGGCCTGCCATGCGCCGACCCTGTTCCCGGACCGGCGGGTGAAGGAAAACCCTCCGCCAAACCTGCCGGAGCTCGGCCTTGCGGACTATATCGATGCGATGAGCGCCGAAGCCGGCCGGATCGCCGCCGAGACGGGCGAGAAACCTGCCGTGATCGGACATTCCATGGGCGGGCTGATCGCGCAGGCGCTGGCGGCGCGAGGGGAAGTGGCGAAGGCGGTGTTCCTCACCCCGGCCCAGCCGAAAGACTGCGCCGCCATCGGCCTGCCGGTGGTCTGGACCTTTCTGAACGTGATCCTGTCGCAGGACCGGACGAAGGCCCACAAGGTCTGGAAGACGGGCTTTCGCTGGGGCGTCCTCAACTGTGTCCCGAAAGAACGCCATGAAGAAATCTATGCCGGGGCGCTCTACGATTCCGGCCGGGTGTATGGCGATATCACCGACGGGATCGAGATTGACGAGACCCAGGTGAAGGTTCCGACCCTGACGATTGCCGCCGCGAAAGACCGTGCAACGCTGGCGAAGGGTGTGCGCAAGGTGGCGGCGAAGTATGCGCGCAGCCCGGTTCCGGGTGACTTCATCGAATATCCGGGCAACGCCCACTGGATCGTCGATGAGCCGGGTACGGATAAGGTGACTGCCGACATTGTCGCCTGGCTGGGGAAGGCCGACACATGAGCGAGCAGGAAGACGCGCACGGCGTGCATGACTATCTCGCCGATCCGCGCAATGCAGATGTCCTGATCTGCGTCAACGGAGCGCTGAAGAAACGGGAAGAGGCCGTCGTTTCGGTCTTCGATTCCGGCTACCTCCTCGGTGACGGGGTCTGGGAAGGGCTGCGTGTGATGAATGGCGGCGTTGCCTTCCTGCCGGAGCATCTCAACCGCCTCTATGCCGGGGCCAAGACCATCGACATGGACATCGGCCTGACGAAAGAGGAGCTGACCGCGCGGCTGATGGACTGCCTCAAGGCCAACGGCATGACGGACGGCGTTCATATCCGCCTGATGGTCACGCGCGGCATCAAGAAGACGCCCTATCAGGGGCCGCGCTTCACCATCGGCAAGGCCACGATTGTCATCATTCCCGAATACAAGACACCGGTGCCGGCGGTGATCGAGAAGGGCGTTTCGCTGTTCACCGTGCATGTGCGCCGCACCGGGCCGGCCGAACAGGACCAGAAGCTCAACTCCCATTCCAAACTCAATTGTATCATGGCCTGTATCCAGGCCGACAAGGCGGGCGCCGATGAAGCGCTGATGCTTGATCCGGCCGGTTTCGTTGCGACCTGCAATTCCACGCATTTCTTCATCGTGCGCGACGGCGAAGTCTGGACCAGCCCGCCGGAATACTGTCTTGGCGGCATTACGCGCGGCAATATCCTGCGCGTCTGCCGGGAGGCGGGCATTCCGGCTTTCGAAAAGCGCTTCTCCCTGTTCGATGTCTATTCCGCAGACGAAGCTTTCATCACGGGCACTTTTGCCGGCGTGACACCTGTGCGCGAGGTAGACGGGCGCGTGATCGAGCACAAGGATGGCCCCGTTTCCCGCCGCGTGCGCGAGCTTTACAGGGCACTTCAGGCGCGCAGCCTGACACCGATTGCATGAGCCGGCCGATGCGTATTGCCGTGTGGTCCGGCCCGAGGAATCTCTCGACGACGATGATGCGCGCCTTCGGTGCGCGCGCCGACACGGCGGTGATCGACGAACCTTTTTATGCCGCCTATCTGAAGATTACCGGACTGCGCCATCCTATGACGGATGAAATATTCGCGGCGCATGAGGCAGACCCCGGCAAGGTCATCGCGCACCTCACCGGCCCGGCGCCAGAGGGCAAAGCCGTTTTCTATCAGAAGCACATGGTCCACCATATGGTGGATGCCATCCCGATGGACTGGCTGGACAGGGTCGAGCGCCATGTCGTCCTGATCCGTCATCCGGCGCGGGTGGTTGCCTCCTATGCGCGCAAGATGGAGCATCTCAGCGCGGAAGCGATGGGCTTCCCTCAGCAGGAGGCCCTGTGGCAACGCCTCGCGGGCGTGAAGGGCGCGCGGCCCTTGGTGGTCGATGCCGACCGTATTCTCGAAGACCCGCCAGCGGTACTGCAGCGGCTCTGCGCCGCGATTGGTCTTGCCTGGGATCCTGCCATGTTGAACTGGTCGGCCGGGCCGCGCCCTGAAGACGGCGCCTGGGCGCCGCACTGGTATGATGCGGTCTGGCGGTCGACCGGCTTTGGCAATCCGCCGGGCCCGGTGCCGGCGCTTTCCGGTGAAGCCGCTGAAATCGCCGGCGCTGCGCTTGCCGGTTATGAGCGCCTGCTCGCAGCCCATGTGTGAAGCGGCAGACGCCAGTGCGGCAGCTGCCTGCGGGGGCGCAGGTCAGTCGCGCTGCAGCGCGGGCTGCTGGTTCGCATACTGAATGATTGCGCGGAGCGTGTAATCGTCAATGTCGTTGATCGCCGGCATTGTCGACCCCTCAAGCCCGGCAGAGGCCGGGTCGCGGATATAGCGCATGAGCTGGTTCCGGCTCCATCGGCCGGCGGCGCCGGTCAGGGCGGGAGAATAGGGATAGTTCGGCTGTGATCCGATCGGCCGGTCCAGTATTCCGCCTAGATGCGGGCCGGTCGCGCCTCCGGCATCGAATGTATGGCACGCGCCGCACTTGAAGCGGAACATGTCGCGGCCGAACCGGTTTTCATCGGAGCGCCCGCTCGCCGTCTCCAGAGACAGGAGGGCGTCGGGGCGCGCCGCGATGGTGACCGGCGGGGCGAGCGCACCGCTGCCGGCCGCCTCTCCGACAATCAGGATCCGTCTTTCGTCGGTCAGGATCGCAAATCGTCCGCCGTCAAGCGCGGCCATGTCCCTCATCCGGTAGTTCAGCCGGATAGGCTCGACATAGACCGGCGTATCCCCGATCAGGCGCAGCCGGTAAAGCGACTGTTCCCGCAGGCTGGCGACAAGAAGATCGCCTTGCCAAAGCGCCAGAGACTCATCGGTAGACGGAGCTTCAATGATCTGGTTGATCCCGATGGACGGAACAAAGGCAAAGGCAGGCGGCTCGTACCCATCGTGGCGGCCCTGAACCGGGTTGGGTACCCAGGGCTGGCGCTTGCTGCTGACGCCGCCATAGCCAACGCCGAGGGTCACATGCGGCCAGCCATAATGGGCGCCTTCCCGGATCAGGTTGATCTCATCACCGCCCTGCGGGCCATGCTCCGTCGTCCAGATCCTGCCAAGGCTGTCGACGGTTATGCCCTGTGCGTTCCGGAAGCCTCTTGCAAATTCGGAAACCTCGCCGCTTTCAAGGTCAATCCTCAGCAGGCGGCCGAAATCGCCCGGCAGGTTGGCCTCGGCTTCGCCCGGCGTCTGATTGTCCTTTGCGAGGCCGAAATAGCCGACCGTCAGCAGCAGCGACGTGTCATCCAGCAGGGCGAGGCGGCCGCCGGTGAGGTGGCCTTCGAAATTGTATCCGGCGGCCTCCAGATTTACGCACGCATTGGTCCTGTAGGTCTGCCGGAACGGGGCGGTCACGGCAGGGACATGGTCGTCAAAACGGATCGTCGTTTCAGAAACGCTCAGGCAGATGTCGCCCCGCTCATCATAGACATGATGCCCGACATAGAGCTGCGCCTGTCCGTCATGGATCGGCGAAAGCAGAATGCCCGTGACGCGGAACCAGTGGCCGTTGAAGTCCGGCATCTGCCAGGCAGGGCTGGCGGCGAGCCCGGCCAGGTTCATGGGCACCGTGTCCGGCAGATACCGGATGTGCATGGTCCGCAGGTCGAGATAGCCTATTTTTCCCAGCGCGGTCACAAAGATCAGCGCCTCGCCGGCGGCTGCGATTCCCCCGCCCGTCGCGATCCCTCCGCTGGCGGTATTGGCATCGACATTGCCGATGGGAATTTCCGTAACCGAGAGTGTCAGAAGGCCGGTTTCGATCTTGCGATGGCGAGCGCCTGCCTGGGCGGCCAGTTCAGGCGGCAAGAGCGAGGTCAGCCTGTGCTTCACCTTACCGGCGACCCCGGATTCCAGCAGGAAAGCCGAGAGAATGCCGCCCAGCGCGAAGGCCGCCGCCAGCAGGAGCAGTCGAGCGGGGCGGCCGATGCCGGCCAGTCGCCTGCCAGGTCTCATGCCGGCCATCGGCATGCCGGTTTGCCAGGGCGATGCCGGGCATCGATTGCGGCCCATTCGTGCCGGGTCCGGTGGTCTTCCCACTTCTGGACAGATTGATCGTTCATGCGCGCCAGCTTCCCCTGATTCTGACCGTAATATGCAGAATCCGGGCCGGTCAAAACGAAAATGGCGCCGGCAGGACCGGCGCCAAAGTCATATCATTCAAGCCCTGATCTGACCCCGATATCCGGCCTGGCCGCGCCAGTACCTTGAGGTCGTCAAAGTCCCGGCCGGGGGTCAGCTTGATTGTTCGCTCAGCCTCAGGAAGCGGTTGCGCAGGTCGGCGTCGGATTTGAAGACGCCGGTGAACTGCGTCGTGACCGTCGTGACGTGGCGGTGATGCACGCCGCGGGTCGACATGCACTGGTGCTCGGCCTCGATCAGGACAGCGGTGCCCATCGGGGCAAGGCTCTCGGTGATCGCATCGCAGATCTGCGCCGTCATGGTTTCCTGCGTCTGCAGGCGTTTGGCAAAGATCTCGACGACGCGGGCGAGTTTGGAGATACCGACCACGGCCTGCGACGGCTTGTAGGCAACGAAAGCCTTGCCGCGGAAGGGCGCGATATGATGCTCGCAATGGCTCTCGACCTCGATATTGCGGAGCACAACGATGTCGTCATAGCCCTGCACATCCTCGAAGGTCCGGCTGAGATATTTGACCGGGTCTTCGCCATAGCCCTCAAACCATTCCTTGTAGGCGTTGACGACGCGCTTCGGCGTGTCGATCAGGCCTTCGCGCATGGGGTCGTCACCGGCCCAGGCGATGAGCGTGCGGACGGCGGCTTCAGCCTCTTCCTGGGTGGGGCGGATGACGGACTCCGCGCGCGGCAAATCTTTCTTGGGGGTGACGGCGTCCATGGCCAATGTGATGTCCTTCACTGAGGGACGGGGGTCGAGCCGGGGCCGGCTGGCACGGACTTAACGCCCGCCCGGAGTTGATACCCTCAGGGCGATAACGCGGAACATAAGGGTGATAAGGCCCGGTTTCCAGCGCTTTCTACGGTGGCAATCTACCTTTGGATCAGGGGCTTCTTGGCTTTCGTTGCGGAAGGTGTTAGGCAGCGCGCCATGTCGTTGTTCGCATTTTCGTGTCCTGCCTGCTGTCACTGTTGCTGCTGACGCCGCAACGGGCCATACGGCGTGCCGGACCCGGCCGCCCGCAAGCTGAAACAACGACATATCCCATCCAAGAGATCCGATGACCCTCCGCATTTACGACACTGCTGCGCGCAAGAAACGCGTCTTCGAGCCCCAGGACCCGAAGCGGGTCACGATGTATGTCTGCGGGCCGACGGTCTATAATTACGCTCATATCGGCAATGCCCGCCCGCCGGTCGTGTTTGATGTGCTGCGCCGGGTGCTGATGGCCCGGTATGGTAAAGACGCTGTCGTCTATGCCCGGAACGTCACCGATATCGAGGACAAGATCATCGCGGCCGCGCTCGAGACCGGCGAGCCGATTGCGGCGATCACGCAGAAATACGCCGCCATCTACAATGCCGACGTGCAGGCCTTGAACGTCATCCCGCCCAGCATCGAGCCATGGGCGACGGGCCATGTGCCGGAAATGATCGGGATCATCGAAAAGCTGGTGCGCAGGAAATACGCTTATGTGGGCGAGACCGGCGTCTGGTTCTCCGTCCCTTCGATGCCGGACTATGGCCGGCTCTCGGGCCGGAAACCGGAGGACAATGAAGCCGGTGCCCGCGTCAGTGTTGACGAGGACAAGCGCGATCCGGCCGACTTCGCCCTTTGGAAATTCGCCAAGCCGGGCGAGCCGGAAGATGCGATCTGGGACAGCCCCTGGGGCAGGGGCAGGCCGGGCTGGCATATCGAATGCTCGGCGATGGCGGAAAAGCATCTCGGCCGCACGATCGACATTCATGGCGGCGGCATTGACCTGATCTTCCCCCATCATGAGAACGAGATCGCCCAGTCCGAATGCGCGCATGGCCAGGAGCTTGCCCGCTACTGGATGCATAACGGCTTCCTCGACATGGGCGGGGAGAAGATGTCGAAATCGCTCGGCAATGTCGTCACGGTGCATGACCTCTTGAAGGCATGGCCAGGCGAAGTGCTGCGTTTTGCGCTGCTCTCGGCCCATTACCGCGCCCCGCTCGACTGGACCGAGGACCTGCTGAAACAGGCCAAGGCAACGCTCGACCGCTTCTACGGCGCGCTGCGCCGTGTCTGGGAGGCAGAAGGCGGGGAGTCGCGCGACACGGCTGTGCGCCGCGCGCTGGAGGACGACCTCGCCACACCGGAAGCCATTGCCGAACTGTCCCGTCTGGCTACGGAAGCGAATACCGCTGCGGACCAGAAAGATATCGCCGCCATGGCAAATGCGAAGGCGAACCTGCTGGCGGCGGGCAAACTGCTTGGCCTGTTCACCCGAACCCCGAGGGAATGGGAACAGGGCAGCGATACGGACGGGAATGCCCGGATCGACAGTCTCGTGCAGGCAAGGGTCGATGCCCGCGCCGCCAGGGATTGGGCCGAGGCGGACCGGATCCGCAAGGCGCTCGCCGAAGAAGGTATCGAGATCATGGACGGACCGGCGGGCAGCACATGGCGGCGCATCTGATCCGGCGAGCTTTCGTCGCCCTGATGGCGGCCGGCATGGTGGCTGGCTGCGCGAACCCGCCATCACACCTGCCGCCGCCGGACTTCGTGCCCGAGCCGGCGGCGGTGACGCGCGTATTCCTGTTGCGGCATGCGGAAAAGGAGGCCGGCGCCGACCCGGCCCTGACCGGTTCCGGCATGGCGCGCGCCGTTCAGCTTGCGGAACGTCTGCGCGGCGAGGGCGTTACCGCGATATGGTCGACCGCCACACGCCGCGCCCAGGACACAGCCGCCCCGCTCGCCGCCGTCCTCGGGCTGGAGGTCGCCACCTATGATGCCGGTGACCTTCCAACCTTTGCGGCCGGTCTGATGGAGACGCCCGGCGTGATTGTCGTGGTTGGCCATTCCAATACCACCGATGTGCTCGCCGGCCTTGTCGGGGCCGATCCGGGGCCGCCGATCGACGATGCGGCCGAGTTCGACCGGCTGTATGTGATCTCACTCGGCGAGGACGGGGTCCTGCGCGCCCGGATCGAGCGCTATGGCGCACGCTCCGCCGCTGCGGCCGGCGGCCCGCCATGATCCGCGACGGCACCAAGGTTCCGGTCACCAATCTGCGCACGCTGCTGCGCTCCCTCGTCCTCAATACGGAAGGGGAGGAGGTCACTGTCGGCGAATTGCTGCATGCGGTCGGCCGGCGGGCGCATGGCCCGATTTTCATGCTGCTGGGCTTCATCGCGATCAGCCCGTTGACACTCCTTCCCGGGACGAACTGGCTGATGGCAACGGTCATCCTGATCTTCGCCCTGCAGGTGGTTCTGGGCCTGCGCCATCCCTGGCTGCCGCGCCGGGTTCTGGATTTCACCTTCCGCCGCGAACATCTCGTTCAGGGTGTCGCAGCCACCGAGAAATACGCTCATATGGTGGACGCGCTGGTAAAGCCCCGGCTTCCCTTCCTGACGGAAGCGCCGTTCATCCAGCTGGCCGCGCTGGTCTGCATCCTGTCCGCCCTCGCCACCTATCCGCTCGGGCTTGTACCGTTCGGCCCTCTGCTGCCGAGCCTCACCGTGCTGCTTTTCGGGCTCGCCCTGACGGCGCGGGATGGCGTGGTCCTGCTGATGGCGTTCGGCGCCTTTGCCGCCGCGATCCTGCTGACGATCCAGCTGATCCCGCGTCTGGCCGCCCTCTGGCCCTTCTGAGAGAACCTCACAGATCGTTAAGTTGACGCAGCGTCATGCTGACCGCACCCATAGGCGGTGGCCATCGGCCTCATTTCAAAACCTCTCGTTTCCGGGTTGCCCGGCTGCCGGTTACGGCGCGCCGGGCAGCCCGCTTTTTCCGGCCCCCTTGCCCGTCACCGCCGGCCGGGCCATCTAGGCGGCGATGAGCGAGCTTTACCACAACCGTATCCTCGAACTGGCCGCCGGCATTCCCAATCTCGGCCGGCTTGATGATGCTGAAGGGGAAGCCCTGAAAGTCTCCCGCGTTTGTGGTTCAACGGTGCATGTTTCTCTGACTCTCGATGAATCAGGGGAAGCGATCGAAAAAATCGCTTTCGATCCAAAGGCTTGTGCCTTGGGCCAGGCCTCAACCTCGATCCTTTCCTCCAACGCCGTTGGAGCAACGGTTGGAGAAATCCGCGCCGCCCTGACCGCCCTGCGCGCCATGCTGAAAGAGGGCGGGCCGCCCCCGGAAGGCCGGTTCTGGGAACTGCGCCACCTCGAGCCCGTCGCCGACTATCCGCCCCGCCACGCCTCGACCCTGCTCGCCTTCGAAGCCGCCGTCGCCGCCATCGACGAAGCCCTCGCCGCAAGGGCGGCGGTGTGAGATGGGCCTGCGCCGCCGCATCTCCTATGCGCTGCTGGCCATCTACAAGCACGGGCCAAGCCAGGCGCTGCAGCTGTTCGGGGCGCGCTGCCAGCACCATCCCACCTGCAGTGAGTTCGGCGCTGAATGTGTGGCCCGGCATGGCTGGTGGCCGGGCGGCTGGATGGCGCTCGCCCGCTTCATCCGCTGCCGGCCGGGGGGCAGTCACGGCTATGATCCGGCGCCGGAAACTGTGCCGGATGTGCCCTTCTGGCAGCCCTGGCGGTATGGCGACTGGGCCTCCGGCCCGAAGGGGCTGGTTGAAACCCCGCCCGAGGCGTGACATATGGGCCGCATGAACGCTGGCATATTCCTCACCGGGCTCACCCCGCGAACTCGTCAGGGTGCATGACGCACCCCTGAAGGCGCCGCCGCGCCGCCCGTTCATGCACCCTCACATCACCCGCCACCGGTACGCCCTGAAATCGGGGTAGGATTCCCGGTAAAGCCGCGTTAATCACGGCCCGCCAGAACCCATGCCGGATTCCCAAGATTCTCCCGCCAGGACGGCAAGTCCTGCGGCCCGATACAGAAACTGAAGACCCATGATCCAAGTCACGCTGCCCGATGGCTCGAAACGCGACTATGCCGACGGCGCCTCGCCGCTGGACGTTGCCGAGTCGATCTCCAAATCCCTCGCCAAGAAGGCCCTCGCCGCCAAGGTCAATGGCGAGATGTGGGACCTTGTCCGTCCGCTCGAAGGTGATGCAAACGTCGCCATCATCACGGACCGCGATCCCGAAGGCCTAGAACTGATCCGCCATGACGCCGCCCATGTGCTGGCTCAGGCGGTTCAGGCCCTCTACCCCGACGCGCAGGTCACGATCGGCCCGGTCATCGATGACGGCTTTTACTATGACTTCGCCCGGAAAGAGCCGTTCTCCACGGATGATTTCGAGCGGATCGAAGCCAAGATGCGCGAGATCGTCGACGCCGATTATCCCATCGTGCGCGAGGTCTGGCAGAAGGAAGAGGCGATCAAGACGTTCCGGTCGATTGGGGAAGACTACAAGGCCCAGATCATCGACGACATCATCCCGCCAGGTGAGCCGATCACGGTCTATCGCCAGGGCGACTGGTATGACCTCTGCCGGGGCCCGCACCTGCCCTCGACGGGCAAGCTGCCCAAGGCCTTCAAGCTGATGAAACTCGCCGGCGCCTATTGGCGCGGCGACCACCGCAACGAAATGCTCCAGCGCATGTACGGCACGGCCTGGGCGAATGAGAAAGACCTGAAAGACCATCTCCACCGCCTTGAAGAGGCCGAGAAGCGCGATCACCGGAAACTCGGCGCCCAGCTCGACCTGTTCCACCTTGATGGCATGGCCGCGGCAGGTTCTGTCTTCTGGCATCCGAACGGCTTCCAGGTCTGGCGCCAGATCGAAGCCTATATGCGCCGCCGCCTCGATGCGGCGGGCTATGAGGAGATCAAGACGCCGCAGCTGATGGATTCAGGCCAGTGGGAGAAATCCGGCCACTGGGGCAAGTACCGCGAAAACATGTTCATCGTGCCGGATTTCATTCCGGAAGGGGACGAGGGCGTGGAAATCTCCGTGCCGGAGGACGCCCGCCTCATGGCGCTGAAACCTATGAACTGCCCGGCGCATGTGGAAGTCTTCAAGTCGGGCCAGAAGTCCTACCGCGACCTGCCGCTGCGCCTCGCCGAGTTCGGATGCTGCCACCGCAACGAGCCGCACGGCGCCATTCACGGCATCATGCGGGTGCGCCAGTTCACGCAGGACGACGCGCACATCTTCTGCCGCGAAGACCAGATCGTCGAGGAATCCATCCAGTTCTGCCGCCTGCTCGAAAGCGTCTACCGCGATTTCGGCTTCGAGAAGATCGCGGTGAAACTTTCCACGCGCCCCGATGTGCGCGCCGGCGATGACGCGACATGGGACCGGGCCGAGGCTGGCCTGCAGGCCGCCGTCGACGCGGCGGGCCTGCCGTGCGAATTGCTGCCGGGGGAGGGCGCCTTCTATGGGCCCAAGCTCGAATTCCAGCTGACGGATGCCATCGGCCGGGTCTGGCAGTGTGGTACGCTGCAGCTCGACTATGTGCTGCCGGAACGTCTCGGGGCGGAGTACACGGCCGCGGACGGGTCGAAACAGCGCCCCGTGATGCTGCACCGCGCGATCCTTGGTTCGATGGAGCGCTTCATCGGCATCCTCATCGAAGAATTCGCCGGGGCTTTCCCGCTCTGGCTTGCGCCGGTTCAGGTCGTGGTCACGACGATCACGGATGCGGCGAACGACTATGCCGAGGAGGCCGCCGCGGCGCTGCGCAAGGCGGGACTCCGCGTCGAGGTCGACAAGCGCAATGAGACGATCAATTACAAGGTCCGCGAGCATTCGGTGCAGAAGGTGCCGGTGATTGCCGTGGTCGGCGCGCGCGAGGCCGAGGGGCGCAAGCTGGCGCTCCGCCGGCTCGGCTCGAACGGCCAGCAGATCGTCTCGCTGGACGAGGCGCTGGTCAGCCTCGCCGAAGAGGCGCTCGCCCCGGATCTGAAGCGGGCGCGGTGACAGGCAGGCGATGACAGGAGGCGGCCGACCGGCCAGAGTGGCGCCCATGGCATACGCAACCGTCTTTGCCGGATTGATGCTGCTCTGGCCGATGCTTGCGGCGCTGGGCACGCTGGGCTTTGCGCCGCTCATCGGCATCACCGGCATTGCGGCGCTGATCCTGGCGCGTCCGCTGTGGCCGCTCAGGCCCTATGTGATCTTCGGCCTGCTCTTCATCCTCTGGGCCGCGATCAGCGAGATATGGTCGCCAACCGCCAGCACGCTGATGACGGGCAGTCTCATCAAGGGCAATTTCGCCATCGGTACGCGCAGCGTCATCATCGTGCTGACAAGCCTGTTTGCCATGCTGACCCTGGCCGGCGCTGTGCGCACGCAGCTGACCCGGCGCGGGGCTGTGTTCCTCTATGCCGCGTTCGGCCTGCAGGCTCTCACCATCCTGATCGCTGCAGGGTTCTATGAGCCTCTGCTCGAAGCCATCTATGGCGATGATCCCCAGAATGCCGTCAATGGCATCCAGAATATCGGGCGCAATATCAATATCTTCGCGCTCGTGCTGCCCTTGCTGGCGGGCCTCTTGATCTGCAGGGCAGGCCGGGCCGGACTCGCCGGCGCCGCTGTGCTGATCCTTGGCTATGTTGCCGCGGCGCTGGTAACGGACAACCAGGCCGCCATTCTGGCGGTCGCCGGGTTCCTCGGCGCCTGGGCGCTCGTACATTTTCTGCCACGCACGGGCCTGCGCTGGCTGGTCGGCGGTGTAGGCGGATATATCGTGGCGGCGCCTTTCCTTATCTCAGGCCTCGTCAGGGCGTCGCCGCTCTTTGCGTCCTACCTGCCGGGGTCCTTCCGCTCGCGGCTCTGGTCCTGGGAAGTGGTGATCGCGAAGATCGGGGAACGGCCGCTGACGGGCCATGGCCTGATGGCGACCCGCAGCTGGCGTGAGACGTTTTCGCAATATCCCGACTGGTTGGCGCAGCTGCCCGATTTCTGGGCCCGCTATCCGGTCGTGCCGGGACACCCGCACAACATGCCCTTGCAGATCTGGGCGGAGACTGGTGCCATCGGCGCGCTTCTGGCGGCTGCGGCTCTGATCGCGCTGGCCTTCCGATTGCCGGCGCCGGGAGAGATGCGGCCCGAGTTTCGCCTCGCCGCCGCCGGCCTGGTCGGGGCAGGGGTGATGATCTTCAGCTTCTCCTACAGCGTCTGGGCGGAAGGGTTCTGGGCGGGCACGGCGCTCATCATCGCCTCGTTGATACTACTGGCGCGGCAGGAGCGGCGGGCAGAATGAGCCCGCCCCGGATTGCCGCGCTGGTGGTGACCTATCAGACCGGGCCACGGCTGACCGAATGCCTGTATGCGTTGAAAGCCGATCCGGCCGTTTCCGAGATCGTCATTGCCGACAATGGCAATCCGCAGGAGGTGCGCGACTGGCTGGGCAGGTTCATTGACGGGGCTGGCGGCAAGGCGCGGCGGATCGAACTTCTCAATCCGGGATTCGGGGCAGCGGTGAACCATGCGGCCAGACAGACATCGGCGCAGTTCCTGCTGGTCATCAATCCGGACTGCGTCATCCGGCGCGGATCGGTTGAGGCGCTTGTCGAGGCGCTCGAAGGTGCGCCGGTCCCTGCGATTGCGGGCGGGAAGATTTTCGGCCTCGACGGGCGCGAACAGCGCGGCGCCCGGCGCAACACACTGACCCTGCCGCGCGCCCTCGGCCTTGCCCGCTGGACGCTTGAGGCGGAGCCTGAACCGGATGGCCCGGTTCCGGTCGGGGCGATCAGCGGTGCATTCTTCCTCGTGCGGCGGGCTGATTTCCACGCGCTTGGCGGCTTCGATGAAGGCTATTTCCTGCATGTCGAGGATGTGGATCTCTGCCGCCGCGCGCTTGAGGCGGGCGGCGCGGTCATCTACCAGCCGGGCGCCGGTGCCCTGCACTACAGCTCGACTTCGGATGCGCCGTCAGACTTTGTCCGCCGCCACAAGGCGCGAAGCCTTGCGCGCTATTTCCGAAAGTTTGCCAAAGGGCCGCTGGAGCGGGCGATTGTGGAACTAACCGTTCCGTTTATCGGGCTTGCGCTGAAGTTCCGGGGCTGAAATGGAAAAACCCCGGCCGAGAGGGCCAGGGTTTTCCACGCTACACATCGCGTCAGACAAAAAGCCTTACACGAAGCCTTTGAACTTGTCCTTGAAGCGCGAGACGCGGCCGCCGCGGTCGAGGCTCTTGCCTTCGCCGCCGGTCCAGGCCGGGTGCACTTTCGGGTCGATGTCGAGCACCATGCGGTCGCCCTCTTTGCCCCAGGTGGAGCGGGTCTGGTACTCGGTGCCATCGGTCATCACCACGGTGATGAAGTGATAGTCGGGATGCCCTTCTTTTTTCATGGCCTGGGCCTCTCTCTCATGTGCCGTGTCATATTGGGTTGACGCACCGGGGTGCGCTGGCATGTCTCAGCCGGAATTCGAAGTGGGCCGTATAAGGGAAAGGCCGGAACCCCGCAAGGGGCGCTGGCAGGGATTTGGAAAAGTCCGGTCCGCGCAGGGAGAAAACGCACGCAGATGGCCGATTCCGGCGCCGATATCGTGGACGACCGCCGCACCGCACTGCCCGAGGGCGGGGAGGCGATGAGCCGCCCGCATGGGCGCAGCCTGAAGCCGCTGGCGCTGCTCTGGCCCTATGTGCGCAAACACTGGGTGACGGTTTCCGTCGCGCTGGTTTTCCTCGTCGCGGCCGCCGCTGTCAGTCTCGCCATCCCGATGCTGCTGGGCTGGGCGGCGGATGCCGGCCAGCGGGCGGGCGAAGACCCCGAACGCCTGAGAGCGCTGATCGACGAGGCCTTCATCTGGGTGTTCGCGGCAGCCGTCGGTGCGGGCGCGCTCGGGGCGGTCCGCTTCTATTTCGTCTCCCGTTTCGGCGAGCGGATCGCGGCCGATCTCCGCCGGGACATCTACGCCCATCTCCTGAGACTCTCGCCCGCCTATCATGCGAAGATGCGCTCTGGCGAGGCTGTATCGCGCCTGACGGCCGATGTGACGCTGATCGAGACCTTTCTCGGCTCTTCTGCCTCGCTGGCCGCGCGCACGCTGATCACGACCACCGGCGCGCTGGCGCTGATGCTGGCGGTCAACTGGCAGCTCGGCCTTACGCTTCTGGCGATGCTGCCGATTGCCATCCTTCCGGTAATGGGCATTGGCCGGATCATCCGCCGGATGTCGAATGTTGCCCAGTCGCGCCTCGCCGATGCAGGCGCCGAGGCCGCCGAGACACTCGACTCGATCGAACTCGTACAGGCCTATGGCCGCGAAAAAGGTCAGCTCTCGGCGTTCGAGAGCGCCATCGAGGCAACCTTTGCCGCCGCCATGCGCCGTACCGGCGCGCGTGCGATCATGATCGTGGTCGTTTCCGTCCTGCTGTTTGGCGGTTTCACCACGGTGCTCTGGCTCGGCGCACGGGCTGTGGCGAGCGGGGAGATGAGCTTCGGCGACCTTGCCGCCATGGTGCTCTATGCCGCCTATGCCGGCTCCGGCCTCGGCATGCTGGCGGAAGTCTATGGCGAGGTCATGCGGGCTGCCGGCGCGGCAGACCGGGCGGCCGAAGTGCTGCGCGCGGTTCCGGAGATCGCGGCGCCGGCAAACCCGCAGAAGCTGGCAGACAAGGGCGAGGGCGCGCTCCGGTTCGACCATGTGTCCTTCCGCTATGGTGAGGGTGATGTTTCGGCGCTGGAGAATTTCTCGCTGGATGTGAAGCCGGGCGAGTTTGTCGCGCTCGTCGGACCGAGCGGGGCGGGAAAGACAACCGTGTTTCGCCTCGCCCTGCGCCTGTTCGATCCGCAGGCAGGCACGATCCGGCTCGACGGCGTTGCCTCGACCGAAGCCGACCCCGGAGACTGGCGCCGGCGCTTTGCCTATGCGCCGCAGGAATCCGCGCTGTTCACGGGAACCGCTGCCGACAATATCCGCTTCGGTAACGAGGCGGCGGACAATGCCATCCTCGAACAAGCGGCGCGCATGGCCGAAGCGCTGGGCTTTCTCAATGAGAAGCAGGGGCTTGCGACACCGCTCGGACAGAAAGGTCGCAGCCTTTCCGGCGGCCAGCGCCAGCGCATTGCGCTCGCCCGTGCACTGGTCCGGGGCGCGCCGGTCCTGCTGCTGGATGAAGCGACCTCCGCGCTCGATTCCGAAAGCGAAGCCGCCGTGCGCCGCGCGATCGAGAATGCCGCCACCGGGCGCACCACGCTCGTCATCGCCCACCGCCTCTCCACCGTGCGCCGGGCTGACCGGATCGTCGTCATGGACAAGGGCCGGATCGTGGAAGAAGGCACGCATGACAGCCTCGTCGCGAAGGGCGGGCTGTATGCGCGCCTCGCAGACCTTCAGTTTACGGAGCGCTGAGGGCTCAGGCCTTCGTGATGGAGTTGCCGCCATCAACGATCATTGCAGAGCCTGTTACAAAGCGTGCTTCGTCTGATGCAAGGAACAGCGCGGCGGCGGCGATCTCGTCTGGTTCAGCAATCCGCTTCAGCGCATGCAGGGACGCGAAATACGATTCGTCGGCGTCTTTCGGCAACATCCCGGTCCGGGTGCCGCCTGGCAGCAGGGCGTTCACGCGAATATTGTGTGATCCGAGTTCAACTGCCAGCACCTGAACGAGCCCGACGAGGCCCGCTTTGCTTGCGGCATAGGCGCCCATGCCCGGCAGTCCAATCGTGTGTCCGACAAAAGTCGATGTGAAGATCAACGACCCGTCACCTCGTGCTTTCAGGAGCGGTATCTGACTCTGAGCCGCATGGAAGGCGCTTGTAAGGTTCGTCGCCATCACCACATGCCATTCCTCCGCCGGAATTGTTTCAAGTGGCCCGCCGGTACCGATGGTTCCGGCATTGTTGAACGCGATGTCGAGACCTCCTGTCACGTCGATCGCAAGCTGAGAAAGCCGCGCCAGATAACCTGCTTCACAGACATCTCCGGCGAGAAAGCTCGCTGCTCCGCCTGCTGACCGAATATGGTGGGCCAGCGATGCGAGCTCGGCTTCACGCCGCGCCGCCAAGATAACGTGCGCACCTTCGCGGGCAAATAGAAGGGCTGCCGCCTTTCCGATGCCTGAGCTGGCGCCCGTGATGATCGCTGTCTTGCCCTGAAGTCGCATGATACTCTCCGAAAAGTGGTTCCGGAGAAGTGGCATGCGTCACTGCTGGCGAGCCACCCGGTTCTTGCGATCAGGCATGCTTCCGCCCTCGTTTGATCGCGCCGTCGAGCGAGAAGGAAAAGGCCAGAGACAGGATCAGCGGCACCCAGATTGGCAGGCTCCCGAGGCCGGGCGTCTCCAGCGCCGCCGCCAGATGATCATCCACGCACCACCATAGAAGCCAGAGCCACATGAGAACCTCCTTCTGAGCAAGGAGAACAGTTTAACGCATCCGTTCGCCGCGCATCAGCCTGAGAGTTACTCCGCCGCCGCCAGCGCCGGTTTCGCTGCGCCGGCCTTCGCGGGCACATGGAACTGCATGACGCCGTCCTCGATCGGCAACTCGCGGAGGTTCTTCCGGTCGGTGAAATAGCTCTGGTGCAGCTTCCAGGGCGCCTCGGTATGCTGACGCGGGAACTGGTCCATGACGCGCTGGAAATAGCCCGACGAGAAGTCAACGAAGGGCTCGGTCTCGTTCGGGAAGGCAGCGAGATAGGGCAGGGCGGAGGTCGCGCCCTTCTCATCCATCAGATTGATCAGACGGCAGACATATTCGCTCGTCAGGTCGGCCTTCAGTGTCCATGAGGCATTGGTATAGCCGAAGGTGACAGCGAGGTTTGGCACGTTCGACAGCATCACGCCCTTGTAATTCAGCAGGCGGCCGGGATCGACCTTTGCCCCGTCGATCGAAACATCGACGCCGTTCATGAAGACGAGGTTCAGCCCCGTCGCCGTCACGATGATGTCTGCGGGCAGTTCCTTGCCGGATTTCAAGAGGATGCCGCCTTCGGTGAAGCGGTCGATATGATCGGTCTGGACGCTCGCCTTGCCCGATTTCAGCGCATTGAAAAGGTCTGAGTCCGGAACAAGGCAGAGGCGCTGCTCCCAGGGATTGTAACTCGGCGTGAAGTGTTTCTCCACGTCATAGTCCGGTCCCAGTTCCTCACGCACCATGCCCAGCAGACGCTCGCGCGCCTTTTGCGGGTTCTTGCGGGTCTGGCGGAAGAAGAATTGCTGGAAGGCAACATTGCGCCAGCGGATCAGCGTATAGGCCCAGCTGTCCGGCAATATCTTGCGCAGGAAATTGGCCAGCCCGTCCACGGCAGGGCGCGAGACCACATAAGTCGGCGAGCGCTGGAGCATGGTGACATGCCCTGCTTTCTCTGCCATCGCGGGCACCAGCGTCATGGCGGTGGCCCCTGAGCCGATGACGACGACGCGCTTGCCCGAATAGTCGAGATCTTCCGGCCAGTGCTGCGGATGGATGATCTGGCCGCGGAAAGCGGCCTCGTCCGGGAAGTCCGGCCGGTAGCCCTGATCATAGCGGTAGTATCCGCCGCACATGAACAGGAAGCGGCAGGTCGTCGTCTCGCGCGCGCCGGTCTTCACATTCTCGCTGGTCACGCGCCAGACCTGATCGGCGTTCGACCAGTCGGCGGCGACGATCTTGGTGTCGAAGCGGATATGCGGTCGAATGCCGTATTCATCGGCGGTCTCGTTCACATAGTTCCGGATCGAGGGGCCATCGGCGATGGCCTTGGCTTCGGTCCAGGGTTTGAAGTTAAAGCCGAGGGTGTGCATGTCGCTGTCGGAGCGGATGCCGGGATAGCGGAAGAGGTCCCATGTCCCGCCGATGGCATCGCGCGCCTCGAAGATGCGGTAGCGCTTGCCGGGGCAGCGCTTTGTCAGATGCACGGCGGCGCCAATGCCGGACAGGCCGGCGCCGATGATGAGGATGTCTGTGTCTGGCTGGGTCATGAGCCCAGACTACGCGATTTTACGGATAATGAAATAGGTGACGCAGGCGTCACTCTTGCTTCTTGCGCATCACGACACCGAGAATGGCGATCATGCCGAGCGTGGTCGTGGCGGTGACGATCAGTGGCAGGGCATTCTCGCCCTGTCCCTGAGAGAACATGAAGGCTGCATAGCCATAGCTGCTGAGTGCGATGAGCCCGAGGACGATGGCGACGGCGTAGAATGCGGGTTGCATGGTGTCCCCCTCTGTGACTGAGCGGCGCCAAGGTAGCCTCCGGCGGGCGTCCGGGCCAGCCGGAACGGGGCGTTCGGCGTTATTTTTCTGTGCCGGCCCGGGCAAATGAGGCAGCATGGCGCAGTTGCTGCTGAATGGCAGGCAAGAGGTCTTCATTGCCGGCGATGATATCGCCGGTCTTCAGCACATCGCCGCCATTGATCTCTTCGACAATGCCGCCAGCCTCGCGCACGAGTACGATTCCGGCTGCCACATCCCAGGATTTCAGGCCCCGCTCCCAGAAGCCGTCGAAACGGCCCGCGGCGACCCAGGCAAGGTCGAGCGCGGCGGAGCCATAGCGGCGAATGCCGGCGGTGGCAGGCGTCATCGCGGCCATCTCGCGCGCAAAGGTGGTGTGGGCCTCTTCGCTCTTGCCCATCCATGGGGTGCCGGTGGCAATCACCGCCTCGCCAAGCTTCTTGCGTACGGCGACCCGGAGCTTCCTCTGCTCGAGCCAGGCGCCCCGTCCGGTTTCGGCCCAGAAGATCTCGTTCTTGGCGACATCGAAGACGACGCCGGTCAGCAGCTTTCCATCCCGTTCCAGCGCGATCGAGACAGCATAATGCGGCTGGCCATGCAGGAAATTCAGCGTGCCATCGAGCGGGTCGACAATGAAGCGGTTGGATTTGTCGGTGCCCTCGACGATGCCGCGCTCTTCCATGACAAAGCCGTAGCCGGGGCGGGCTTTCGCCAGATGGGCGTAGATGATCTCTTCGGCCCGCATGTCGGCATTGGAGACGAAATCAGCCGGACCCTTGCGGGACACCTGCAGGTTCTCGACCTCGCCGAAATCGCGCGCAAGGCTGCGGCCGGCGGCGCGGGCGGCGGCGATCATGACGGAGCCAACAGGGGAGGGTTTCGACATGGGAACGTCTCGTATCGGGCGCTGTTCTGGCGGCAGCAGCGCGGCGTAGGCCGTTGATCGCTCAGGGTCAAGGCGTGGGAGTGTTAATGGTTCGCGTCTGCGTAGAAGTGGGTTGCCGTATGCGTCAACTCAATCCAGTCTGGGCGCTCACGTGCAAAGGAGGCTGGCATCGTGATTAATCAAATCCTTTCATTCGACAAGCTGATCGGCACCAAGCTGATCAAGGTCCTGTACTATCTCGGGCTCATCGGTATCGCGCTCGGCCTGATCGCCGGCGTGCTCTCGGGGCTCGGCACCATGGTCAGTTTCAGCTTTTTCGGCGGGATCGGCCTGGTGATCGGATCGGTGATCGGGGCCGCGATCGGCCTGCTGTTCTGGCGCTTCGTCTGCGAGCTTTACATGCTGTTCTTCCGCATCGCGGATGATGTCCGCGACATCAAGAACGCGAAAGCGCCGCCTGCCCTCTGAGGGGCCGCGTCAACCGGCCTCGTGGAGGTCGTCGAACAGATGGTTGAAGGCCCTGACCGCTGCGGCAGGGCCTTCTTCATGTGCCCAGACACCGGCGGAGACCGCCAGGAAATCCGCCCCGGCGGTCACCAGTGGCGTCGCATTGGCCACCGTGATGCCACCGATGGCAACGCACGGGATGAGCATTGCGGCCTGCCAGACCTCGAGTAATTCGAGCTCCGCCGGGATCGTGCCCTCTTTGGTTGCGGTTGGATAGAAAGCGCCGAAGGCAACATAATCGGCCCCGTCCTCGCCGGCCTGCATGGCACGGTGATAGGAATTCTTCGCCGTCGCCCCGATGATGGTGTCCGGGCCGAGCAGTTTGCGCGCCTCTTTCACCGGCATATCCTCCCAGCCGAGATGCACGCCGTCTGCGCCAAGCTCGCGGGCCAGTTCGGCCGCGTCATTGACCAGCACCGCGACCCCCGCTTCCTGGGCCAGCGCGGTGACCGCCCGGCCAACATCCCGGGTTGCCTGCAGATCAGCTGTTCCATCAGGCGATTTGAGCCGCAATTGCAGCGATGCGACATCGCCGGCGCCCAGAGCGCTCTCCAGCGACTTCACGAAAGCGGGGACATCGCCGATCTGCGGCGGGGTAATGAGATAAAGGCGCGTCCGGGGGCGGGGCAGGGCTTTGTCGGTCATGGCTGCTGGCTCTGCGGCGGCCGGCTGCCGAAGTCAACGCTCACCCGGCCCTTGACGCTTCGCAGATGCACTCGATCGTCTCGGCGAGGACGGCGTCGAAATCGGCATCGCTCTGCTGGGCAGAAAGGCCTTCTGTCAGCGCGCGCGAGAAGGAGGCGATGATGCCGTTGTTTTCCGCCAGCTTGCGGTTGGCCTCAGTGCGGCTATAGCCGCCCGACAGGGCGACGACGCGCATCACGCGGGGGTGGTCGACCAGCGGTTTGTAGTGATTGGCCTTCGTCGGCAGCGAAAGTTTCAGCATCACCTGCTTGTCAGCCCCCAAGGCGTCGAGCTGTTTGAGGATCTCTGCGAGCAGGATCGCTTCAGCTTCGGCCTTGTCGGCGATGGTGATGGTAACTTCCGGTTCGATGATCGGCATCAGGCCATGGCCGAGAATCTGCCGGCCAATATCGAACTGCTGGGCGACGACGGCGGCGATGCCTTCCGGATTGGCCGCATTGATGACCGAGCGCATCTTGGTGCCGAAAATGCCTTTGGCGACGGCCCGCTCGAGCAGCGCATCCAGGTCGGGCATCGCCTTCATCAGCTGAACACCGCTCGCTTCGGCTTCGAGGCCCTTGTCGACCTTCAGGAACGGGACGACGCCGCGCTTCTTCCAGAGATACTCAGCGGTCGGGATGCCATCGATATCGCCGTCCATGGTGCGCTCGAACAGGATGGCGCCCATCACCTTCTCGCCGGTGAAGGCGGGTGACTTGATGATCCGTGCACGCATCTGGTGGATCAGGCCGAACATCTCTTCGTCATTGGCGTAGGCGCTTTCCTCGATGCCGTACTGGCGCAGCGCCTTTGGCGTCGAGCCGCCCGACTGGTCGAGCGCGGCGATAAAGCCAGGCTTGGTTGCCGCCTGCTTCGCCATGTCTGCGTTGCCTTGAGTCTTCACTGCCGAATCCACGCTCATCCTAAACCCTTCCGCCGCCCGTCCGGCGGGCGCCTGCCTGATGTTTCCTCGCGCCGTTCCGCCCTGTTCGCAAACACTTGCTGCCGCAGTTTGAGACAGACGGACCGGCCGGAGGCCGCACCACGTCTCAAAATCCGGCAGGCGCCCGGCGGCCAGCCTTGATACCTGCCGTATATTCAAGCGCTGTGCCGGAAAAGCCTGACAACGCTGCCATGCGACAAGTCGAACGCAGTTGTGCGGAATCCGGGACCGGATCGTCTGCCGGCTGACCAGAAAGTTAGCGATAACGCAGGCGCCGGTCAGCCCAGCAGAGCCTGGACGCCGGGCAGTTCCTTGCCCTCCATCCATTCGAGGAAGGCGCCGCCGGCGGTCGAGATGAAGGTGAAATCGGCGGCTGCGCCAGCATGGTTAAGCGCAGCGACCGTATCGCCGCCGCCGGCAACGGCAACCAACTTGCCATCCTTCGCCCGGCTGCCCGCGGCGCGCGCCGCAGCCACCGTCGCAGTGTCGAAGGGCGCCAGTTCAAACGCGCCGAGCGGGCCGTTCCAGACGATCGTCCTTGCCTTGTCCATCGCCTCGATCAGCAGGGCAAGGGAGGCCGGGCCGGCATCGAGGATCATTTCGTCCTCCTGAACATCGTCGAGGCCGCAGATGCGGTGATCGGCATGGGCCTTGAACTCCTTCGCAGCGACCAGATCGCGCGGCAGCAGAATTTCGCAGCCGGCTTCCTTCGCATTGGCCTCGATCTCCTTGACCGTATCGACAAGCTCGTGCTCGCAGAGCGATTTGCCGACGCTGTGGCCGCGGGCGAAGAGGAAAGTGTTGGCCATGCCGCCGCCGATGGCGAGCATATCAACCCTGGAGACGAGGTTCTTCAGGAGGTCGATCTTGGAGGAAACCTTCGCCCCGCCGACAATCGCCATCACCGGGCGCTCCGGCGAGCCGAGCGCCTTGTCGAGCGCGTCGAGTTCTGCCTCCATCGTGATGCCGGCATAGGCGGGCAGGAGCTCGGCCAGCACGGCGGTCGAGACATGGCGGCGGTGCGCGGCGGAGAAGGCGTCGTTGACATAGAGATCGCCGAGGCCCGCGATTTCCTTCGCCAGTTCCAGGTCGCCCTTTTCCTCACCCTTGTAGAAGCGGGTGTTCTCCAGCAGGATCACGCCGGCTGGCGGCAATTCAGCGATGGCCGTCTTCACATGATCGCCTTTGCAGTCGGCAATGAAGCTGACATTGGCGCCCAGCACCTTGGCAAAGGCGCCGGCGATCGGCGCAAGGCTCAACTCGGCCACACGCTCCCCTTTCGGGCGGCCGAAATGGGCGAGCAGGGCGACCTTCGCGCCCGCTGTGCGAAGGGACTGGACGGTATCGACCGCGGCGCGCAGGCGAGTGTCGTCGGTCACCAGGCCGTTTTCCATCGGCACATTGAAGTCAACGCGCACGAGGGCGACCTTGCCCATGAGATTGCCGGCGTCAGCGATGCGTTTGAAGGCGGTCATTCTATCCCTGTCATCCCGGCCACCGCGTCAGCGCGTGAGCCGGGCCCTGCTTTTCGATGGTTGCCGCGAGCGGGTCCCGGATCCGCTTCGCGGTCCGGGATGACGCGCCCGGGGCGGGACTAGATCAGCTTCGCCATGGCGATGGCGGTGTCGGCCATGCGGGTCGAGAAGCCCCATTCATTGTCATACCAGGTCATGATCGAGACGAAGTTGCCGTCCATGACCTTGGTCTGGTCGAGATGGAAGATCGAGGAGCGGTCGTCATGGATGAAGTCCGACGATACGTTCGGCACATCAGTATAGCCGAGGATGCCCTTCAAGGGGCCCGCGTCTGCGGCGGCGATGATGGCGGCGTTGATCTCTTCGGCGGTGGTGGCTTTCTTGGCGACGAATTTCAGGTCAACGACCGAAACGTTCGGCGTCGGCACGCGCACCGAGATGCCGTCCAGCTTGCCTTTCAGCTCCGGCAGCACGAGGCCGACGGCCTTGGCCGCGCCGGTCGAGGTCGGGATCATCGACAGGGACGCAGCGCGGGCCCGGTAGAGGTCCTTGTGCATCTGGTCGAGCGAGGGCTGGTCGTTCGTGTAGGAGTGGATGGTGGTCATCATGCCCTTGTCGATGCCGACGGCCTTGTGCAGCACCTGGGCGACCGGGGCGAGGCAGTTGGTGGTGCAGGATGCGTTGGAGACGACAGTGAATTCTTTCTTCAGCTTGTCATGGTTGACGCCGTAGACGACCGTCAGGTCGGCGCCGTCGGCCGGAGCCGAGACCAGAACGCGCTTGGCGCCGGCGGCGAGGTGGGCGGAGGCCTTGTCCTTCGAGGTGAAGATGCCGGTGCACTCCATCGCGATATCCACGTCCAATTCGCGGTGCGGCAAGTCCTTCGGATCGCGGATGGCGGTCACGAGGATCGGCTTGCCGTTGATGATGATCTTGTCGCCATCGACCTTCACATCCGCCGGGAAGCGGCCATGCACGGAGTCGAAGCGCAGCAGGTGGGCATTGGTTTCCACCGGCCCCAGATCGTTAATGGCCACGACCTCGATATCAGTGCGGCCATGTTCGATGATCGAGCGCAGAACCAGGCGGCCGATGCGGCCGAACCCATTGATTGCAACACGAACGGTCATCTTCAAATCTCCTCTTGGGCGAGCGAATTCTCGCATTTGCGCCCCTTTACTTGGGTGGGCCCCACCCGTCCACCCCACAACCGGCGGCATATCGCGGCATGAGCGGGCGAAGTGAGGAAATGTGCCTTGCCGCCTGCAAAAGCCGTGCTAGGCCCCGAGGGGTCAGGGAGGAAGGATGACATGACCGAGGCGAGCCTCAAGCCGGCCGAGACCGGCCGCCCGGCCTTTATCTGGGCCCTGTTCGGCCTCCTGACGCTGATCTGGGCGGGGGCCTACGGGCTGACGCGGGTCGCCGTCGGCAAGGATGTGGCCGAAGGCCTGCCGCCGGAATGGGTGCTGCCGGGCCGGTTGACCATCGGCGCGCTCGTGCTCTGGGGACTGATGCTGGCGACCGGCCAGCGCCTGCCGCCGCTGAGCGACCGGCGCCGCTGGGCCTATATCGGCGCCATGGGCGTCGCCGGCTCGCTGATCCCGTTCTTCCTTATCACAACGGCCCAGGAGATGGTGGATTCCAGCCTGGCGGCCCTCTACACGGCGGCCGCCCCGATCTTCGTGACCCTGGGGGCGACGCTGCTGTTTGCCGAAGAACGCATGACCCGGAATACCGGCATCGGCATCTGCCTCGGCTTTGCGGGCGTCGTCGCCCTGTTCGGGCCGGAGGCGGTGATGCATTTCGGTTCGGCCAGCGTGACCGCGCAGTTCCTGCTGCTGCTGGCGACCTTCGCCTATGCCTCCAGCACGCTGATCGCGCGCGGCGCGCCGGTGATGAACCCGATCGCCTTTGCGGCAGGCTTTGCCAGCGTCGCGGCGGTCCTCTCCTGGCCGCTGGCGCTGACCGTCGATCCGGCGAGCGTCTCGGCAGACTGGCATCACTGGGCCGCCATCGCCGCGCTGGGTCTTGGCCCTTCCGGCATTGGTCAGGCGCTCTTCATGTTCATCGTGGCGCGGGCCGGGGCGACCTTCCTGTCGCTGACAGGCTATTCGATCCCGATTGTCTCGGCGGTGCTCGGCTGGGCCTTCTTCCGCGAGACGCAGAGCTGGAATGCGGTGCTCGCCTTTGCCCTCATCCTCGGGGGCGTCTGGCTCGCCCGCCAGGGCGGACGGGGCCGGGCAGGGTAGGATCTATCCACGGGACAGGCGCTCGCCTCGCAGGGGAATTCCGGACGGCGCGCACCGGGGAAAAGAGCCTTCAAAAACTCCAACGAAACCTGCCCCGTTGGAGTACAAAACTCCAACAAGCGCTGAAAAACTCCATGGCGTGAGCCGGTCCTGCCGGTCAGACCTTCTGGGTTTCGATAGCGCCGTGGCAGTGCTTGTACTTCTTGCCGGACCCGCAGGGGCAGGGCGAGTTGCGCGGCGTGTTCGACCAGTCATCCTCGGCCTGGTAGAGCGGCTGGCCGGGCGGCGTGGACCGGTCGGACGGATCCATCTCATTGATGCCGGTATCCGGGTCGAGCTTGGTCTCGCGCATCTGCGGCGGCTTCAGCGGGCGCGGCGCCATTGCGGCAGGCATCGGGCGCTGCACCGGCTGCTGCTGCGGCGCCTGCTGCACGCGGATATGCATCAGCGAGCGGGTGACCGTGGCGCGCAGTTCGTTCAACAGGCTGTCGAACAGGTTGAAGGCTTCGCGCTTGAACTCGTTCAGCGGGTCGCGCTGGCCATAGGAGCGCAGGTGGATCACCGAACGCAGCTGGTCGATCTGCTGCAGGTGTTCGCGCCAGCGCATGTCGAGGACCTGCAGCAGGAACTGTTTCTCGATCCGCCGCATCTGCGCATCGCCGATCTGGGCGGTCAGGTTGGCATAATGTTTCTCGACCGCGTCGCGGATGCGTCCGGCGATCTCCTCATTCGCGACGCCTTCCTCGGCAGCCCAGTCTTTCACCGGCAGTTCGAGTGCCAGGTCGGTGAGCAGGCTTTCGGCGAGGCCGTCAATGTCCCATTGCTCCGCATACGCCTTTTCCGGCATCGTGCGGGCGACGAGCGCCTCGATCACGGTCTCGCGCATGTCGACGATGACATCGGAAACATCATCGGAGCGCAGGAATTCCATCCGTTGCTCGAAGATGGCCTTGCGCTGATCGTTGATGACGTCATCATACTTGAGGACGTTCTTGCGGATCTCGAAATTGCGTTCCTCGATCTTGCGCTGCGAGGTTTCCATCGCCTTGTTCATCCAGGGATGGGTGATGCCCTCATCTTCCTTGATACCCAGGCGGCGCATGACGGCGTCCATCCGGTCGGCGGCAAAGATCCGCATCAGGTCGTCTTCGATGGAGATATAGAATTTCGACTTTCCGGGGTCGCCCTGGCGGCCCGTCCGGCCGCGCAGCTGGTTATCGATCCGCCGGCTTTCATGGCGCTCCGTACCAAGAACATAAAGCCCGCCAGCATCCAGCGCCTGCTTCTTCTTGACTTCGATATCAGACCTGATCTGCGCGGTGAGAAGCGAAAGTTCGCCTTCCGACAGGTCCCGGCCGAGCGCTTTTTCCTTGGCGAGCTTCTCCTGTTCGACACGCATGTCGAAATTGCCGCCGAGCTGGATGTCGGTGCCCCGGCCGGCCATGTTGGTGGCCACGGTCACCGCGCCCGGCACGCCGGCATCGGCTACGATGAAGGCTTCCTGTTCGTGATGGCGCGCGTTCAGCACCTTGTGCGGCACCCGCTGCGCGCTGAGCAGGCTCGAAAGCAGTTCGGATTTCTCGATCGACGCCGTGCCGAGCAGGATCGGCTGGCCCTTGGCGTGGGCTTCCTTCACCTCTTTCACGATCTCGGCATATTTTGCCTTGGCCGAACGGTAGACGACATCGTCCTCGTCGAGCCGGCGAACCGGTTTGTTTGTAGGCAGATCAATGACTTCGAGCTTGTAGATGTCGGCAAATTCGTCAGCTTCGGTCAGTGCCGTGCCGGTCATGCCGGCCAGCTTCCTGTAGAGCCGGAAATAATTCTGGAAGGTGATCGAGGCGAGGGTGACGTTCTCCGGCTTGATGTCGACCCGTTCCTTGGCTTCGATGGCCTGGTGCAGCCCTTCGGAGAGACGCCGGCCTTCCATCATCCGCCCGGTGAATTCGTCGATCAGCATCACCGAATCGTCCTTGACGATATAATCCTTGTCGCGGGAATAAAGCTTGTGGGCGCGCAGGGCCTGGTTCGAATGGTGGACGAACGAGATGTTCGACGGCTCCCAGAGCGAGCCTTCGAGCAGGCCGAGTTCGGCCAGCCAGTTCTCCATCTTCTCGGTGCCGGTCTCGGTGAAAACGACCGAGCGCTGTTTCTCGTCGAGTTCGAAATCCTCCGGCTCGAGGCGCGGGATCAGGTTGTCGACGGCAATGTAGAGTTCGGAGCGGTCATCCGTCGGGCCGGAGATGATCAGCGGCGTGCGCGCCTCGTCGATCAGGATCGAGTCGACCTCGTCGACGATCGCGTAGTGGTGTCCGCGCTGGGCCATCTGGTCCAGGGAGTATTTCATGTTGTCGCGCAGATAGTCGAAGCCGAACTCGTTGTTCGTGCCATAGGTGATGTCGGCGGCGTAGGCCGCCTTGCGTTCTTCGTCGGAAATGCCGTGCACAATGATGCCGGTGGACATACCGAGCGCGCCATAGATCCGGCCCATCCATTCGCCGTCGCGGCGGGCGAGATAGTCGTTGACGGTGATGACATGGACGCCCTTGCCCTCAAGGGCGTTGAGATAGGCGGCGAGCGTTGCGACCAGCGTCTTGCCTTCACCGGTGCGCATCTCCGCGATGGCACCGGAATGCAGGATCATGCCGCCCATCAGCTGCACGTCGAAATGGCGCATATTGCTGGCGCGCTTGGCGGCCTCGCGGACGACGGCGAAGGCTTCTTCCAGCAGGCTGTCGAGCGTGGCGCCATCGGCAAGGCGTTTGCGGAACTCGGCGGTCTTGCCTTTCAGCGCCTGATCGGACAGCGCCTCCATGATCGGCTCAAGGGCGTTGATCCGGTTGACCCGGGCGCGCAGGGGCTTGAGTTTACGTTCGTTCGCAGTTCCGAAAATCTTGCGGGCAATAGAAAGCATAACAGGCAGCACCAAGCAGTTTCGGGACAAAAATCTCTAATCCTGCCGGACAACCTACAGGACTTTGCGAGTTTCTCCCACCGTGCGTTCACCGGCGGAAACCACTCGACCAGCACGCGGGGCAGACTTAAGAACGCCGCCAAGGGGTGTCAATGTGGCGCCTTCAGCGGGAAAGGACCGGCAGATGATGCGGCGGAGCGCTGTTTTTTCAGCCATTTGTTGCGCGCTGATGGCGGGACTGGCCGCCGGTTGTTCCGAATCGGTGCGCGAAACCGAGGAGCCGCGCGCCGTGCGCCGCGAGGTCGCTGCAATGGTCAATGGCGAGCCTGTCTTCACCAGCGATGTCGAGGTGGAAGCGGTCGCAAGGGGGCTGGTCCTGTCCGGCGCAGCGCTCACGCCGGAGCACGAGGCCTATCGCAAGGTCCTTGATGAACTGATCGATGAGAAGCTGATGGCGCAGGAGGCGCTGCGCCTGCGCCTCGACCGGGATCCGGCCGGCCGGCGGCGGCTGGAGCGGGCGCGCGAGCGGATCCTCGGCAACCTTCTGGTGGAGAGCATCGTCGCCGAACAGGTGACCGAGGAAATGATCGACCGGATGTATTCCGAACAGGTGCGCCTGCAACAGATCGGCGATCAGGTTTCGGTTGCGCATATCCTGGCGGGCAGTCAGGAGGAGGCGGAGGCCGTCTGGCTGCGCATCCAGTCGGGCGAGACGTTCGAGAGCCTGGTCTTCAATCATTCAAAGGACACCGCGACACGGATGGAGAATGGCGATCTCGGCTATGTCTCGCCGAATGACATGCCCGAGCCATTTCCGGTCATCATCGCCAATACGCCGGTCGGCGAGGTCTCGCCGCCCTTCGAGAGCGAGCAGGGCTGGCACATCCTCAAGGTCAAGGACCGGCGCACCCGCCCGCCAAAGACGCGCGAGGAAATGCGGCCCGACATTGCCACCCTGCTGACCCTCAGCGAGGTCAGCCGCATTCTCAGGCGCCTGCGCGCAGAGGCGGAGATCTCCAGAGGCTCGGGCCAGGAATATGCGCCCGAAAATGCCCCTGCGATTCCTGAGTCAGCATTGCCCGGAGACGATTTGTGAACCTCAAACCTTCGCCCTTTGCGCCAGCCAGTTTTCCGGCGCTGCCTGCCGTGCGCGGCCTGAAGGCGGCGGCCGGCAGTCGCGGCTTCTATGCCCGCCGGGGGATCGTCCGCGACGACGTGTTTCTTGTCGTGTTCGATCCGGGCACGACCTGCGGCGGCGTCTACACCCGCTCACTGACCGCCTCGGCGGATGTACGCTGGTGCCGGCAGGCGCTGGAGGCGGGCGGTGGCAGGGCGGCCGCGCTTGTGGCCAATTCGGGCAATTCCAACGCCTTCACCGGGCCGAAGGGCGTGCTCAAGAATGAGGCGACCCTGAAAGCGCTGGCGGAGACGCTGGGGGTCCCGAGGGAGCAGTGTTTCCTCGCGGCGACCGGCGTGATCGGCGAGCCGCTGGCGGACCCGAACTATGTCGGCGCCTATGTGCCCAAACTCCATGCCAAGCTGGCCGATCCTGACTGGGAAAGGCTCGCCTGCGCCTTCATGACAACCGACACCTATCCCAAGGGCGCCGGCAAGACGGCCGATATTGGCGGCGCCGAGGTGCGGTTTGCCGGGATCGCCAAAGGGTCCGGCATGATCGCGCCGAACATGGCGACGATGCTGGCCTATGTCTTCACCGATGCGGCCGTGGCGCCGGACCTGCTGCAGAAAGCACTGAAACAGGTCGCTGACGAGACGTTCAACTCGATCACGGTGGACGGTGATACCTCCACCTCCGACACGCTGATGGTGTTCGCCACCGGAGCAAGCGGGATGGCGCCGGTCACATCCGAAGACGATCTGCGTTTCAGGGCGTTTGCCGCTGCCCTGAAGGAGGTCTGTCTCGATCTTGCCCTTCAGGTCGTGCGCGACGGGGAAGGGGCCAGCAAGGTTGCGACCATCATCGTCGAGGACGCCGCCTCACCTGCGTCGGCGAAGAAGATCGCCTGTGAGATCGCCAATTCGCCGCTGATCAAGACGGCCATGGCCGCCGGTGATGCAAACTGGGGCCGGATCGTCATGGCGGTTGGCAAGGCATATGAACCGATCGACACTGACCGCCTGGCGATCTGGTTCGACGATGTACAGGTGGCCCGGGATGGGGCCCGCGCCGCCGATTATGATGAAGCAGCTGCCAGCGCGGTCTTCGTCAGGCCGGAGTTCACGATCCGCGTCTCGGTCGGCGCCGGTACCGGCCGGGCGACCGTCTGGACCTGCGATCTCACCCATGGCTATGTCGACATCAACGGCGCCTACCGGACATGAGCGGCGGGCTCCTGCTGGTTGTCGCAGCCGCGCTTACCGACGATACGGGCCGTATCCTTCTGGCGCAGCGCCCTGAAGGAAAACAGCTTGCGGGCCTCTGGGAGTTTCCGGGCGGCAAGATCGATCCCGGCGAGACTCCGGAGGCGGCCCTGGTGCGCGAACTGGCCGAAGAACTGTCGATCACGGTTAACGAAACCCAACTCGAACCCCTGACTTTTGCGAGCTTCACTTACCCCGGGTTTCACCTTTTGATGCCATTGTATCGGATCAGTAGCTGGACCGGGGATATCCATCCGAAAGAAGGGCAGGCAATTGCCTGGGTGGAACCTGCAAGGCTGAGAGATTATCCGGCACCACCGGCAGACTTGCCTCTGTTCGACTGGTTGGCGGAACGGGCCTAGCGGAGCATCCAATGCGCCTTGTTCGTTTTCTGAACCGTTTCGCCCGCGATACGCGCGGCGCCACGGCCGTCGAATATGGCCTGATCTGCGCCCTGATCGTGATCGGCATCCTCGGCGGCGTCACCGCCTTCGCCAATGCCAATGACGACAACTACCAGCTGATTGAACAAAATCTGATCGTCTGATCGGTCTCAGTTTTCAGGGGTCTGCGGTTTTCCGGCCCGGCGTACGGCGCTGGCGAGGCTGACCTTGCCGCTGCCCGGTTTAAGCGGCTGCGGCTGGCCCGGCGCCGGCGCCCAGCCTGACAGATGGACAATCTCGAAACTCGCCCGCACGCGCCCGTCAGGATCGCTGAAACGCTCCCGGTAGAGCTGAAGGGCGCGGGCCAGGACCCGTCTCGGCAAAGGCCGGCCTGCGCCGCGCACAAAGGCTGCGCGCTCGCCCATGCCTTTCAGGTCATTGAGCAGATTTTCCGGCGCGGCATAGCGAACGATCACGCTGTCCCGGTCGGCGACCGGCAGGGCAAAGCCTGCGCGCTGCAGCAGGCCCGCCATATCGCGCAGGCCCGGCAGCGGTGACAGGCGCGGGCTCAGCCCACCTGTCAGCTCGGTTTCGGCCTCGGTGAGCACCTCGCGCAGTTCGGCCAGCGTGCCGGCGCCGAACAGCGCGCCCAGGAACAGCCCGTCCGGCTTCAGGATGCGGCGGATCTGGACGAGCGTGCCCGGCAGATCATTGACCCAGTGAAGGGTCAGCGGGGCGAGCACCAGATCGAATTGTGCCGTATCGAACGGCAGGCTTTCCTCATCCGCGAGGCGGGTTTCCAGCCCCCGCGTCCTCGCCGCCTCAAGAAAGGCAGGGGCCGTATCCGCCGCGAGCGCTGATCGGACCTTTCCGCCGGCAAGCAGCGCTGCGGAAAGGCCGCCGTCGGCAGCGGCGAGTTCCAGCGCGGCATTGAAAATCCGCGGCGTATCGTCAAGCCGGCTCTCCAGGTCACTCGACACGCGGCGGCGCAGGAAGTCATAGTCCGCAAAACCGGATGCAATCTTCTGGCGCCGCGCTGCAAGCCGGGCGCGGTCGAAGATAAGCGGCGGGGCGGCGGCCTTAGCGGGAGGGGTCATGGAGGGGCATATGACGCCGGCGGGCAGGGCCGCCAAGCAGCTTTTCCGAAAGGGCCGCGATTTCCTGTGGCCGCCGCGTTCGCTGATCAGCGGGGAAAGGGGCGAGGGACAGGGGCCGCTGAGCCCCGGCGAATTCCGCCAGATTCATTTCATCACCGACCCGGTCTGCAATCGTTGCGGCCTGCCGCAGGAATACGAAGTCGGCCCCGAAGCCGAATGTCCGGCCTGTATCGCGCGTCCCCCGCGCTGGCGCCGCGCGCGGGCCGCGCTGGTCTATGATGACCTCTCCCGCCGCCCGGTACTCGACCTCAAACGCTCTGGCCGCCGGGATGGGATCGACACGCTTGCCGGCTGGATGATTGCGGCCGGCGGCGGCCTGGTCGCCGAGGCAGACCTCATCGTTCCGGTGCCCTTGCATTACACGCGGCTCGTCTCGCGGGGCTTCAACCAGTCAGCCTGGCTGGCCCAGGCGATCGGCAAGGCCGGCGGCCGGCCCGTCTCGGTCGATGCGCTAAAGCGTACGCGGCGTACACCCAGCCAGGCGGGACTTTCGACCCGCAGGCGGCGGCGGAATGTCTCCGGCGCGTTTGCGGTCCGCCACCGGGCGCTGAAACAGATACAGGGCGCGCAGGTTCTGCTGGTGGATGATGTGCTGACGACCGGGGCGACGCTGAATGCCTGCGTGCGTGCCTTGAAACGGGCAGGGGCGCGGCAGATCGACGTGCTTGTGCTGGCCCGCGTTGTCCGTGAAACGGATGTCACCATATAACGGTCAGGTGACAAATCCGGCGCAGAATGGCCGGAAATGCGTAGCTTGACGAAAGGGTTTCGCCCCATGGCGAAAGTGACAATCTACACGCGGGCGTTCTGCCCCTATTGTTCGAGAGCCGTCCAGCTCCTGAAGGAGAAGGGCGTCGAACTCAACGAGATCGATGCCGGCATGTGCCCGAAATCGCGCGAGGAGATGATGCAGCGGTCGAATGGCGGGCGCACCTTCCCCCAGATTTTCATCGGTGAGCGTCACATCGGCGGCTGCGACGACATGATGGCGCTGGAACGTGCCGGACAGCTTGATCCGCTGCTGGCGGGTGCCTGAGAGGAGGGGCGCGGCTTGATCCTCTACGCGCTGGTTTGCCGGGAGTGCGAGCACGGCTTCGAGGGCTGGTTTGCCAGCTCCGATGCCTATGAACGTCTGGCGCAGCGCCGGCAGATCGACTGTCCGGAATGCGGCGGCACATCGGTGGAAAAGCAGATCATGGCGCCGGCCGTGCGGGCATCCGACAAGGCATTGCCGGACCGGATGGACCCGGAGACCGTGATGCGCGAAGTCGCCCGGCGCGCGCGCGAGCATGTCTCCCAGAATTTCGACTATGTCGGAGACGGTTTCGCCGAAGAGGCCCGCGCGATGTATTATGGTGAGCAGGGCGACCGGCCGATCTGGGGTGAGACGACGCCGGAGGAGCGCGCTGCGCTCGCCGAGGAAGGTATCCCGGCCGTGCCGCTGCCGGCGCCGTTCGCGCCGAAGCCGCCCAAAGGAGCAAAGCGCAAGCAGGCGCTGAACTGAGCCGGCCCGCGCCCCGCGCGCTTTGCCGCGCTTGAACCTGCCGGGCCGCTTGGTTAGAAGGCGGCAGCATACCAGTTTGCGAGACGCGGAGGGGCCCTCATGGCGAGCCAGGAATATCATCGCGGTGAAATGGACATCAGCGGCCAGAAAGCGACCTGGGACGGGTTCATCACCGGCAGCATCTGGGGATCCTTGATCACCATCATGATTGTCGGCTATGCGACGCTGGCGGTTGCAATCGGCCTCCACTGGACCGTTTCGCTCGGCCTGATGGCGATTGTCGGATTCGGTTCGGGCCTGTTGATGAACCTTGGCGGACGCTGGATGGCGACGGTCGTGGTGATGATCGTGCTGGCCCTGATCGTTCAGGCTTTCATCTGGCTGTTCAGCGTCATTCTCTAGAGATTTCCGCGGGGATTTAACGCGGCCTCAAAGCCTTTTCCGGCATAGCCCTTGAACTTTATCGAAAATCGCTAAAGTTTCAGCCCTATGCCGAATGAAGGAGGCCGCCCCTTGCGCGACGCGCCGCTCACCCTCTCGCATGTCACGAAACGGTTCGGCGGTTTCACCGCCGTCAGCGACCTGTCTTTCGAGGTGCCGGCCGGGCAGATTGTCGGTTTCCTCGGGCCCAACGGGGCAGGCAAGTCGACCAGCCTGCGCATGTCGCTGGGGGTCATGGCGCCGGATGAAGGCGAGGTGCACCTGTTCGGGGCCAAGCCGGAACTGAAGAGCCTGAAGCGTGTCGGCTTCCTTCCCGAAGAGCGCGGCCTCTACAAGAAGATGACGGCGCGCGACACGATCAGCTATTTTGCCCGGCTCAAGGGCATGAGCGCGGGGGCCGCGCGGGCGCGGGCCGTCGAACTGCTGGAAGCCAGCGGCCTCGGCGAGTTTCAGAAACGGCGCATCTCGAAACTTTCCAAGGGCATGGCGCAGAAGGTGCAGATCCTCTCGACGCTTGCCCACCGGCCGGACTTCCTGATCCTGGACGAGCCCTTCTCCGGCCTCGACCCGATGAACCAGCAGACGCTGGAAGATCTGATCCGGGCCGAACATGAGCGCGGCGCAACAATCCTGTTCTCGACCCATGTAATGGAACATGCCGAACGCCTCTGTGACCGGATCGTGATGCTGGCGCGCGGGCGCAAGGTGCTCGATGGCACGCTGGAAGATGCCTATGCCACGCTGGGCCGGGGCGCCCGCATAACGCTGGAGCCGGGCTTTGATCTTGCCGGCGCGTTGCAACCGAAAGGGTTCGAGGTCGCCCGGTCTCTGGACAAGGGGCCGGGAGAGGCGTGGCGCGTTGCGCTCGGCAATGGGCGGGGGCCGCAGGACGCGCTGCGCGCTGTGCTGGAATCGGGCGCGCCGGTGATCGGCTTCCAGCCGGAAGAAGCAAGACTGCGCGACGTGTTCGTCTCCCTTGTCAGTGAGGCAGAAGCCGCCGAGCTGAATGTGGCAGACAGCGCCGGCCTGCAGGGGGAGCCCGCCTGATGCGCAACATCTACCTGATCTTCCGCCGCGATTATCTTGGCTATGTGAAGGCCTGGGGCTTCTGGCTCAGCCTCGCCGCCGTGCCGATCTTCCTGATCGTCGGTGCAAGCTTCGGCTATTTCGCGGCCACCTCATCGCCGGTGCGTTATTATGCTGTGGTCGAGCCGACGCGCGTCTATGCCGATGCCATCGAGGGCGAGTTCCAGCGCCGCGCGCGGGTCGCCGCAGAAGAAGCCGCAGCATTGGCCGAGCAGATGAATATCCCGCTGGCCGAGGCCGAGGAACAGCTGGCCGAACCGGCCGGGTCGCGCAGGTTCTATGAAGTGCCTGCACCGGCCCGGACGCTGGAAGACCTTCGCCCCTGGCTGAATGGCGAGCGCACCGTCGCCGGCCCGGCGGGAGAACGCCCGCTCTTTGCCGTCTTCATCCTGTCGGAGGATGGCAGCCAGCTCGAATACTGGAGCGGCGATGTGAACGTCGATACGCTGCGCAGTGTTGCGGAAGTGGCCATGCGCGACCTCAGCCGGCGCGATGCGCTCGCCGCCGCCGGCCTCGGGCCCGACTTTCTGAGACAGGCCGACGGCGCGGCGGTCACCGTGCCCGCTTTCCGCCTTCACGCCACCCAGGCCGGGGAGAGCGGTGCGGAAGTGACGATGGCCGACCGCGCACCTGCCATCGTCTCGGCGGCGCTCGCCTATTTCCTCTGGCTGATGATCTTCTCGATCATCCAGTACCTGCTGATGGGCACGATCGAGGAACGCTCCAACAAGATTTTCGATACGCTGCTGACCTCTGTGCAACTACCGCAACTGCTCGCGGGCAAGCTGCTCGCGGTCTTCGCCGTCACCTCGACCATGATGTTGTCCTGGTCGCTGTTCGCGGGCGCCGGCTCGCTGATCGCGGCGAGCCAGAGCCCCGGCCTGATGGACATGATCCGGCCTTTCATCGCTGCCGCGACGGATCCGGCCCTGATCATTCCAGCCTTTGTCAGTTTCGTGCTCGGCTACATTCTTTATGGCGTGATCTTCATGGCGCTCGGCTCGCTCTGCGACACGATCCAGGAGGCGCAGACGCTGCTCAGCCCGATGATGATCCTCCTTATGCTGCCGATGTTCGCGATCTTCGTGGCCTTCCAGGATCCCGGCTCGCCAATCATCGACATCGCCGCCTGGATCCCGATCTTCACGCCCTTCCTCCTGATCCTGCGCATGCCGCATGATCCGCCGATGTGGGAGGTGCTGGCGCAGATGGCGATGATGGTGGTGGTGACGGTGCTGGTGGTCTGGGGTGCGACCAAGGTCTACCGCGCAGGCGCCGTGCACGGCGCCGGCATCGGCGAGCTTGGCGGCATGCTGAAGCGCGCCGTGGGGATCAAGGCGAAGGCGGGGTAAAGGGAGGGCGCACCAGGCGCCCCCTCAACAGGCAATCCGGGCCGCGCCCATGATGAGCGGCTGCTGATACGGTCTTGCCGGGCGTATCGCTGGCGCAGTCCAGGGCGAAGTTTTCAGCCACGCGCCGTAATCCATGTTAGGCAGGCGCGGCGCGGGCAGCATGGCGAGCGCATCCATCACCGTGTCTGCCCGCTTTGACGTGAGCGAGAACGTCTCGGCGCGGCGGTCGTCCGCATCAAACTGTGTGACCTCGGCGACGCAGCCGTCGCGATGGAACTGTACCGTGCGTTTGCAGACCGTGAATATCTCGGCGTCGCTATCCAGGCAGGATATGACATCGCCCGGAAGCACAATGCGCCGGGAAAGCTGTGCCGCCGGAAACGCTTCCTGCAAGGTGCGCACTACGCTTCGGCGGAGCGGAAACTCCGAATGCGCCAGAACTCGCCAGCCCGACAGCGGAGCATCCGCCTCGGCTTTCTCGTGAATCTCGATCTCCGTTCCCCCGTGCAGGATGATCTGCCAGTCGGGCCGGGCAGGGGAGAAGATGTAGGTGTCGGTCCTGATCTCGGCCATGCCGACGCCGAACAGGCAGTGCAGCGCCGCAACATGCGGCAGCCCCTCTGCGGGCCAGGCGCGATAATCGAAAATAGTATTGCGAGACATGGTGCACCCTGACTTGTTGCCAAAGCTCTGGAATGAGAACGGATCAGGCGGGGATGGGTTCCCTCCCTGCCGAAAATCAGAGTCAAATCAGGCCTCAAACCTCCAGTATTCCGGGCCGGTCGACCCGTAATGGCACAGCCGGGCGCAGACGCCGACGCCGCTGGCAGGGGCCGCATAAACAAAAACCCCGCCAGCGGCTCTGGCGGGGTTTTTCTGTGTCCGGCGGGCGGATGCCCTTGTGTCGTCCTAGACGATGCCTTCGCGCTGGGCGCGCTTGCGGGCGAGTTTGCGGGCCCGGCGCACGGCTTCGGCGCGCTGGCGGGCTTTCTTCTCGGAAGGCTTCTCGAAGTGCTGACGGGCCTTCATCTCCCGGAACAGGCCTTCGCGCTGCATCTTCTTCTTCAGCGCGCGCAGAGCCTGCTCGACATTGTTATCGCGGACGACGATCTGTACTATGGGACTTCTCCATCGGGTTCGGTCGGGCGCATCCATGCCCGGGAATTCGTTAAGTTCAGACCTGACGGTCCAAGAAGCGGCGCCTATATCACGGGCAAATGCCTTTGGCCAAGCCCCTTGATGCCGGGAATCGACAGATGACTGTACCGCCTTCCACCCTGCTGCGCCGCCGCTGGCTGGAGGAACTCCTGCCGGATGTCGTTTTTGCAGGCTGGAGCGAGGCCGCCGCCGCTTCCGCAGCGGAAAAAGCCGGGCTGAGCGCGGGTGAACAGGCGCTCGCCGCGCCGCGCGGCGTGGTGGACCTGATCGACGAGTTTTTCGATGATGCTGAAGTCCGCGCGAAAGACGTGCTGGCGGCGGAAGACATCTCGGGCCTGCGGGTGCCGGACAAGGTGAAGCGCGGTGTGCTCGCCTGGCTCGGCGCGCTGGAGCCGCACCGGGAGGCCGTGCGCCGGGCGGCGAGCCGCGGCTTCCTGCCCTGGGGCGCCGGGCCCGCGCTGGAGCGCAGCTGGAAGGTGGCCGACATGATCTGGACGGCGGCAGGGGATATATCGCAGGACTACAATCGCTATTCCAAGCGCGGCCTGCTCGCTGCCGTCATTCCGGCCATCGTGCTTTACTGGGCAGATCATCCGTCTCCGGAAGACCTTGATTCCTATATTGAACGCAGACTCTCGCATGCGTCCGGACTCGGACGAACGGCAGGGCGATTCGTGCGGCCGTTTCTCGACCGGATGCCGCAAAAGCAGCATTAGGCACGCTGAAGAGCGCCAGAAAAAGTCTTGATTTTCAAGGGATTGAGGGTGTCGGGCGGTGGCTCTGCAATCACCCCAGGGGGCTGGGGGGGCTGATGGGTCCGGGGCGCTTGCCAACGTCCTCCGCCCGACGAATCCAAGATGGCCACACCTTGCGGCGCGGACAAGGCTGAAATGCGGTGAAAACCGGATAAGGGGGATTAATTCTGCGTTAGTTCAACGGGGGGCTGGACGCACGCTACGACTGTGACAAAACTATAACCGACATGACGGAATCTTTCCACAGGAAACCCTCGCCGGATCCGGTTGTCGCCTTTCAGAAGGCCGAACTCCAACCCATCCTTGATGTCTATGGTCGCCTGGTGATTGCAGGTGAGGCGCGCGATTATGCCATCGGCATGGACCGTGATGTCGCCACCTTCGCCATCTTCCGCCGGCATGCCGAGAGCCCGACCTGGCGGATCGAGAAGGAACCTCAGCTCGCCAACCGGCAAGGCCAGTATGCCGTCTACGGCTCCGCCGGTCAGGTGTTGCGCCGGGGCCGGGAGCTGAAACAGGTGCTGCGTGTGTTCGATACCCGTCGATTCTCCATCGTGCGCTGACTTCCGGCGCCTGCTGGCGCAACCGAATCGTTAACGGGGCATTTGCCCTTTAACCCTTTGTTTACCAAAAACTTCTTGCGAACCAAACTGGAACATTATAAGAACCTGACACCAGGAACGGAGCAGGAACATGTTTGGTCAGGTCAGTTTTCGCGGCAAGTCAGGCAAGGCTTGGAAATTCCAGCGCATGGCGGCAGATGCCCCATGGGCCCGCAGTGCCGGACTCGTCATCTTTGCAGCGCAGGATGCCTGCGGCTGGCGCGTCTACCGCGTCATGGAGCTGACCGGACGGCCGCACGATATCCAGCCGATCTGGGCGCTGGCCGAAGCCGAACGCTACGGCGCCACAACGGTCTTTGTCGCGCATGAATTCGACGGACCGCAGCGCAAGCTGATGGTCGCCGATCTGGAGGCCGGGTTCACGCCGGTCTGCCGCTCGCTTGAGGCGAGTGCACCGCCCGTGCCGCTGGCTGCCTGAAAACCGGCTGCAGGCCGGGCAGCGCGCTCACTCACTCTTCGATGAGGGCTGTGTACCAGCGGGTCACGTCCTCATCGACCATGGCGAGGGGGCGCGGTCCGCCCGCCAGGATCACGCGGTGAAAGGCTTTCGCATCGAAACGGGGCCCGAGGACGCGGATGGCCCGCTCGCGCAGGTCGAGGAACCGTTCCCGGCCAAGCCAGTAGGCAGCGCCATGGCCGGGCCTGACCGTGAAACGGTCCACTTCCGCGGCGGCCATGGGCGGGCTGAGGCCTGTCGTTTCAACCAGATACGCAATCGCCTGATCCCGGCTCCACCGTTCGTGATGGATGCCGGTATCGGTGACGAGGCGTGCCGCTCCAAGCAGCATCGACTGAAGGTATCCGATCCGGCTCAGCGGGTCTTCCGAATAGAGGCCAAGCTCGTCCGCAAGGGTTTCCGCATACGATCCCCAGCCTTCGCTATAGGGCACATCGCGGATCAGCTGCCGGATCAGGGGCAGGCCCGCAGCATCCAGCGCGGCGGTATGTTCCAGATGGTGGCCGGGCACGATCTGGTGGAAGGCGACGGCGGCAAGGCGGTAATCCGGCAGGTCGCCGGGGCGGGAAAGGTTGAGTTCGATCCGTGCGGGCGCGCTGCCATTCGCTGGCGCCGGCCGGTAGACGGCCAGCGGTACATGCTGGCCGGCGTCTGCCGGAAGGATCACGAAATTGACCGGGCCGGGCGCGGCAAGGTCGAAATGGCCGGACAATGCCGCACCAGCGCGGGCCGCATGGAGGCCAAGGCGTTCGGCAAGTTCGGCACGGCCCTCCTCGGTCTCGGGAAAAGCCTGCCCCGTTTGTGCGGCGAGGAAGGCAAGGCGCTCACCGGCGCTGCCTTCGGCCAGGCCGATGCCGGCAAGGGCGCGGTCCAGCTCGACGAGGCGCGCCTCAACCTCGCGGCGCCCGCGTTCATGCAAGCCGGCCGCAGAGGCGTCATCTCCGCTGTAAGCGCGCAGGGCGGCGGCGTAATAGGCCGGCCCCTCCGGCAGCTGCCAGACTCCGGGCAGTTCGGGTGCATTATTCGCAAGCCTTGCCAGGCTCCCGGCGAAGCCTTCATAGGCGGGCATCACGCTTGTGGCATGGATCCGGCGGGCATCATCGACCAGCTGGCTGCGCTCATCCGCGCCCAGGCCGGCGATGCTGGGCAGGAATGTTTCAAACCGGTTGAGCATGCCGCTCGCTTCAGGCCCGCCAGCGGCAACAGACGTCACCGAGACCAGCATGCGCCGCAGGATCGGCGCCGGCGGCACGATACCGGCCAGCGCATCGGCCTCCAGCCGGCGGCGGTCATCGTCAATCGCGTCGGCAAACTGGGCCATCCGGTCGATGAAAGCGTGCGCATCGTCCGGCGTGTTGAGTGGATGCAGCCAGACGAGCAATTCCGGCACGTCGAGATAGGCGCCGCGCGTATGGTCGGCCACATAAGGATAGGACACGCCGAGCGACGAACTGCCATGGCCCGCCATGAACAGGGCTTCAGCGGTCTCATGGGCCGCGATCACCGTGTCGAGATGGCGGGCCAGGGCGCTGCCCCTGGCAGGCCGCGTGACGCGCACAAGAAGATCGCGGGTCTCGAGCCGGGCAAGCCGTGAGCGCTCATAGGCGGCCTGCGACCGGTCGGTAAGATAGGCGGTATGGCGATAGCCGGTGGCGGTTTCCGGCAGGCCAAGCCGGGTGGCGAGCTCCGGATCGCGGGCCAGCTCATTGCGGGCCACGGTGGTCAGCGTCCGGTCGACCTCCCGGGCCACCCGCCGGGGTGTTCCTTCAGGGTCTGCCCGGTCCGTGCAGGCAGCCAGTGTTCCTGCCAGAAGCAGGCCTGCCGCAATCATTGCAGGCACACGAAACAACTGGCGGCTTCCGGAGACGCGAAACATGACGGTTTTTTACTCGGCTTTGACTGCAATTGAGCCCGTTTCGGGTGTTGTGGCCATAGTTTAATTCCGTTACTCATCCGGCAAAATTCCGAGGAGCTTCCCAACGTGACCACGCCCATCCAGCCCGGCGGACAGCCCGCACTGACCGGCCAAGTCCTGTTCTACAAGAATCCGCAGCCGCTCTCTTCGGAAGAGCATGGCGGTCTTGGCGTGAAACAGATCCAGCAGCCTTTCGGCTTCCTGCGCGAAGCCCACGCCATCCCGGTCACGGTGACTGAGTTCGGTGTCGCCGCCGCCTCCTATCCGGTCATCTTTGTTGGCGATGACCGCACCCCGGTGGCCGTCATGGGCGTGCGCCAGGGCCAGAACCTCTACGTCACGCCGGAAGGCTTTGTCGTCGAGGACCACTATATTCCGGCCTTTGTGCGCCGCTATCCCTTCGTGTTTGCCACCGATGAGACGTCCGACCGCCTGTTGCTGTGCGTCGACCGCGCCGCGCCGATGGTCTCGAACCAGCCGGATGTCGCCTTCTTCGAGAACGGCCAGCCGACCCAGTTCACCAATGATGCCATCGAGTTCTGCAAGGAATTCGAGCGTCAGCGCCGCGCCACGATGGATTTCGTCACCCTGATCCGCGAAGCAGACCTGTTCGAGCAGAAGACGGTCACTTTCCAGCCGCGCGACCCGCAGGGCAACGAGGCCGGCCCGCAGCAGAAGATCGCTGACTACTGGGCCATCTCCGAAGAGCGCCTGAACGCGCTGCCGCCGGAGAAATTCCTTGAGCTTCGCAACAACGGTGCGCTCGGCGCCTGCTATGCGCACCTCGTCTCGCTGCTGAACTGGTCGGCTGTGGTCAACCGCGCCGTGCGCACGCCGCCGCCGGGCCAGGCTGCCGCCTGATTTTCCGGAAATGTTGCCGATCCGAGCGGCCCTCCCATGCGGGAGGGCCGTTTGCATTCTGGCCGGGCAGGTGGATCACGAACGGGAGAGCAGGGCTTTCCCCTGCTGCCGGGGCGGCGCATATGAAGCTGCAAAGACGAAATCTGGCGGAGCCGTTCCGGATGATACCATTGTTGCGTGCCCTTGCGGCGGCGCTGTTCGCTCTTGCCGGACTTGCGGGCGCGGCCCATGCCCAGTTCGGGGCGCAGCGCGCCACATCTGAACTGATCGCCGATCAGACCGGCGTCGCGCCGGGCGATACCTTCTATGCCGGCCTCAAGATGACGATGGATCCCGGCTGGCATATCTACTGGCGCAATGCCGGCGATGCCGGCCTGCCGCCACAACTGATCCTCCGGGACGGAACAAACCTGCCGGAAGGCGCTGTCGGCGGCTTCCTCTGGCCTCTGCCGAAGCTGCTGCCGGTCGCACCCGGCGAGATCATGGATTATGGTTATGACGATCAGGTCGTCTTCGCCTTTCCTGTAACGGTGCCTGCAGACGCGTCCGGCGAAATCCGGATCATCGCGGAGGCGGACTATCTCATCTGCGAGTCGATCTGCATCCCTGAATCCGCCGATGTATCCCTCATCCTTCCGGTCAGCGGAACGGCGGAGAATACAGCATCGGGCGCGCTGATCGGCGAATGGATCGGCCAGGTGCCGGCCATGTTTCCCGGCGAGGCGCATATCGACGACGCGCTCTCCCCATGGACGCTCAGCCTTCGCCTTGAGGGCGGCTTCCCGGACGGCGCCGCCATCCGTTTCTTCCCCTTCGCGCATGAGATCAGCCATCCCGCCGACCAGCCACAGCGCGTCGGGCCGCAGGGCGCCAGCCTGAACCTGACACCTGACCGGGCCGGCCGGGTTGGAGAACGCCTCGACGGCATCATTCGCATCGATGCGCCGGGCGAGGCACCGATCGGGTTCGAGATCTCGGCGCAACGCGGCGAGGTGTTCGCCGGCACGGCCGACGAGGCTGCGGTGATTGTCGTTCCGGGCAGTGGTGAGACGCTGACACTCGGCTGGGGCGGCCTGGCAGCGCTGGCGGGTCTCGCCCTGATCGGCGGCCTGATCCTTAACCTCATGCCCTGCGTGCTGCCCGTCCTGTCAATGAAGGCGATCGGCATGGTGCAGGCAGCGGCGACCGGCCGTGCGTCGGAACTCAAGTCCCATGGGCTCTGGTACACGGCCGGCGTGCTCGTCTCTTTTCTCGCGCTGGCGGGCGCGCTCCTGGCGGTTCGCCAGGCAAGCGGCTTTGCGACGCTCGGCTTCCAGCTCCAGCATGCCCCGACCGTGGCGGTGCTGACCCTCATCATGTTCGCTATCGGCCTCTGGCTCATGGGTTTCTTCGAACTTGGCGGCTCTGTGCAGAATGTCGGTGGAAGCCTGGCGAACCGTGGCGGATCGGCCGGCGCCTTTTTCACCGGCGTCCTCGCCGCCGTTGTCGGTGCCCCTTGTGTCGGCCCGTTTCTCGGCGCCGCGCTCGGCGCGGTGATGAGCCAGCCGGCAATGGCGGTTGTCATCGTCTTCTTCGCCATGGGCTTCGGCATGGCGCTGCCTTTCCTGATCCTCAGCTTCGTGCCCGGCCTGCACCGCCTGCTGCCAAAGCCCGGCAAATGGATGGAAACCCTGAAACAGGCCTTTGCCTTTCCGATGTTCCTGACAGCGGCCTGGCTCCTGTCGGTGGTTGCGGGTCTTGCCGGCCCCGGAGCGGCCGGCTGGACCCTCGCCGGGGCAACCGCTCTGGTCTTTGCCATCTGGCTCGCCCGGCAGGGCGGCCCTGTCCGCAAGGCGGTCGCGGCCGCTGCCCTTGCAGGCGCCTTCATCTATCCTGCGGTGCAGGCAAATGTGCCCGCGCCATCGGCCAATGGCCGAAGCGAGGCCGCCTTCACCGGCAGCTATGGTGAGGCCGCCTGGAGTCCGGAGCGGGTCGACGCGATGCTCGCCGAAGGCCGGCCGGTTTTCGTGGATTTTACCGCCAGCTGGTGCGCCAGCTGTCAGGTCAACAAGCTGACGACGCTCAACACCCGCCGCGTGCGCGAGGCGTTCAGCGAGGCCAATGTCGCCTTCCTGGTCGCGGATTTCACGCAGAAGGATCCGGTCATTTCCGATGAGCTGAAGAAGCGCGGCCGGGCAGGGGTGCCGATGTATCTCTGGTATCCTGCCGGTGCGCGCGAGCCGCAGATCCTGCCGGAACTCCTCACTCAAGAACTTGTCATTGGACTTGTCGAGGGCCGGTAGGGCTATAGTGTCATCACGACCAATCCGCCCCTGTTTTGCACCACCCACCCATATCCTGGAGACGACGATGATACTCTCGCGCCGCCACCTCAGCCTTGCCGCTGGCATGACCGCCGCTGTTGCCCTGACAGCCGGTGCCCTGATCGCCTCGACCGCCGAAGCTGCGCCCGCCGTTACCGTCGGAAATGGCGCGCCGGCATTCACCGGCGTGACCTCGCACGGCGAAACCGTTTCGCTCGCCGATTTTGCCGGCAAGACGGTCGTGCTTGAATGGACGAATGATGGCTGCCCCTTCGTGGTCAAGCATTATACCGATCCGCCGTCCAACATGCAGACCCTGCAGAAAGCCGCCGCTTCAGACGACATCGTCTGGCTGTCTGTGATTTCTTCCAACAAGGGTGAGCAGGGCCATGCCACGCCCGAGCGCGCCAATAAGCTGACCACCTCGCGCGGCGCGGCGCCGGCGCATGTGATCCTGGACGAGAGCGGCGATATCGGCCGTCTCTACGGCGCCAAGACCACGCCGCACATGTATATCATCACTCCGGAAGGCGAACTCGTCTATGACGGCGCGATCGACTCGGTCCCGTCTGCGCGCGTCGATGATATTCCGAAGGCCACGAACTATGTCACCGCTGCGCTGACCGAGCTTGCCGCCGGCCAGCCGGTCTCGACCCCGGTGACCAAGCCTTATGGCTGCTCCGTGAAATACTGACGGCGCCGTTCAGGCGACGTTCGACGGAAGGCCGGCGGGAGATGTCCTGCCGGCCTTTTGCATGGTCCGGCCGGCGCAGAACTGGTCAGCGGCGACTGACGCCGGGATAGGCTTGCCGCCCCCTCAGGATGGCGCCAAACCTTGTCCCGCAAAGGAGCCGGGATGAGCAGCGACAAGAATCCGATCGTCAGGGACCAGCCGCTGGAGATGCCATCGGAAGGCGGGCCTCTGGCTGAATATGCCGGCGCGCTGCCACCGGCGCCGGCATGGTTTCGTGAAGCCGTGGCGACACCCTATGAGCTTGGCAGCGTGGCAGTGCAGGGCGTGGATGTCACCTATCAGCGCTGGGGCCGGCGCGGCGCGCCGGGGCTGCTCTTCGTGCATGGCAACGGCGCGCATGCGCACTGGTGGGACTTCATCGCGCCCTATTTCGCCCAGCACTACAATGTTGCCGCGCTGACCTTCTCCGGGATGGGCGACAGCGGATGGCGCGAGAGCTACGACATGGAGACCTTCTCCCTCGAGGAAGTTGCCGTCGCCGAGGCTGCGGGTCTCTTCGCTGGCCCGAGAAAGCCGGTGATCGTCGCTCATTCCTTTGGCGGCTTCGTCACGCTGGTCACCGGCGCCCAGCATGGCCACCGATTTGAAGGCATGGTGATTGTCGACAGTCCGGTGAACCCGCCGGAGCGCCCGCAGGGCGGACCGTCACGATCCGGCCGGCCGCACCGGATCTACAAGGATCTGAGCGCTGCGCTGGCCCGCTTCCGCCTCGCGCCGCCGCAGCTGTGCGAGAATCACTATGCGATGGACTATATCGCGCGCTGGAGCCTGAAACGCGCCGAAGATGGCTGGACCTGGAAGTTCGATCCCCTGATCTGGACCAGGTTCGAGCCCGGTATTGCGCCGGGGGAAATGCTGAAAGCCGCCCAGTGCCGCGTCGCAATCATCCGCGGCGAGGAAAGCGCGCTGATGCCGGATGATGTCGGCGATTATATGCGCGGCCTGCTCGGCCATCAGGTGCCGTTCGTGTCGATCCCGCATGCCCGCCATCATGTGATGCTTGACCAGCCGATCGCCTTCATCTCCACCCTGCGCATGCTGCTCGCCGAATGGGATCATTCCGACCCGCACAGAGCCGTAACAGGCAAATAGCGCGGACTTTGGCGGGCTTTCGCACCTGACACTTGATCCTGCGTCAGCTCCCGATAGGTTGCCGCCCTTATCAAGGTGGAGAGGGACAGGCGATGCCGCGAGCGACACTGGACGAGACGACGCATAATTCCGCGCTGGAAGGGTTCATCGAAACCCGCCTGTTCGGCAACACGGTCACTTTCCTGATCATTGCCAATGCGATCGTCCTCGGCGTCCTGACCTATGCCGACACCCTGCCGGCAGGCCTCGTTAGCGTCCTGACATATTTCGATACCGCCGTGACGATCATCTTCGCGGTCGAAATAGGATTGAAACTGACCGTCTACCGGCTGCAGTTTTTCAAGCTGGGCTGGAACTGGTTTGACTTCATCGTTGTCGGCATCTCGCTGATCCCCGGCGGAACGGCTTTCTCTGTCCTGCGGGCGCTGCGCGTGCTGCGGGTTCTGCGCCTCCTGCATGTCGTGCCGACCATGCGGCGGATCACCGAGGCACTGCTTTCGGCGCTGCCGGGCATGGGCGCGATCCTCGCGATCCTCGGCCTCGTCTTCTACGTCTCCACCGTGATGGCGACCTACCTGTTCAGCGGCTCGCAGAATTCCGATTATTTTACCGATCTCGGCGCCTCGGCGCTCGCCATGTTCGAAGTCCTCACGATGGAGGGCTGGAACGACATCATGCGCGACCTGCTGGATGAATATCCTTGGGCCTGGGCCTTCTTCGTGCCCTTCATCCTGTTCACCGTCTGGGCGATCCTCAACCTGTTCACCGCCGTCATCGTCGATGCGCTTCAGGACGGGGCGATGGACAAGGTGCGCGAGACCGAGGAAAAGATCGGCGACGAACTGCAGGCGCAGGGTGAAAGCGAGATCATCCGCCACCGTGAGCTGATGGAACAGATCGCGGCGCTGCGTCTCGAGATCAAGACGCTGAAAGAGAGCCGCTAACCGGCGAAGGCCTTCTCGATCACAAATTCAGCCGGAGCGGCGTTGGAGCCTTCCGTGAGGCCGGCCTTGATCATCAGCGCCTTGACGTCCTGGATCATCTCCATCGACCCACAGATCATCGCCCGGTCAGTCGCCGGGTCGAGCGGCGGCACACCGAGATCGGAGAACAGCTTGCCGGTTTCGATCAGCGTCGTGATCCGGCCCATGCGCTCATGGTGTTCGCGGGTCGTGCTCGTGTAGAGCGTCAGCTTGCCTTCGACCATTTCACCAACCAGCGGATCGTTCTTCAGGCTGTCGATCAGCGTGCGCGAATAGGTCAGCTCCGCCACGTCGCGGCAGGTATGGGTGACGATGACCTCGTCATAGCGCTCATAGGTGTCGGGATCGCGCACGAGGCTCGCAAACGGCGCAAAGCCGGTGCCGGTGGAGAACATGTAGAGCCGCTTGCCGGGGGTTAGCGCATCGAGCACCAGCGTGCCCGTCGGCTTCCTGCCCAGCAGCACCTTGTCGCCGGGCTGGATTGTCTGGAGGCGCGAGGTCAGCGGGCCATCCGGCACCTTGATCGAATAGAATTCCAGCTCCTCGTCCCAGGCAGGGGAGGCGACCGAATAGGCGCGCAGCAGCGGCTTGCCGTCTTCCTTCGCCAGGCCGATCATCACGAACTCGCCCGAGCGGAATCGGAAGCTCTGCGGACGGGTGATGCGGAACCGGAACAGACGGTCGGTGTAATGCTCGACCGACAGCACCGTCTCTTCGGTCGGCCCGTTCGGATTGGCTTTCACAGGCGCAGCCTGGCCTGCGGTTGCATCGAAGCTCATGCCCCGGATCTCCAGTAGCTCTCCGGGCGACAGTTGACGCGGGCGCCGGGCAAAAGCAATGCGTCAGATGAACTGTTTAGTTTTGCTCAACTATCTGCAGCGCTCCAGCCAATCTCCGCATCGGTGAAACTGTAAGCGCCGTCGAGTTCATAGATGTTGACATAGCCATAACCGTACAGGTTCACGAAGGTCGCGATATTCAGGGCCAGCGGCGCCCGTTTCAGCATGACCGGGGCCACATTGTCGGTGAAATTGTTGTTGCAGTAGATCAGGATTCGCCGGTTCGGATCGCCGATGACATCAGCGAGCTTTTCATCGGTGAAGTCGGCGAAGTTCAGATTTACTGCGCCATCAATGTGGCCGAGGGCGAAAGCCTCGGCGCTGCGGGCATCGATCACCAGCGTATCCGGATCGGCGCGCATGGCGTTGAACGTGGCAAGATCGACGAGGCGTCCGGCGCGGTAGAAGCCGGCCTCGGTGGTCAGCGCGTCAAACCCCTCAAAGTCGATCAGGGCTGGCGGCGGTGCTTCGCGGGTCTGGGCGGCGGCCTGCGGGGCGCCGAGAGCGCCGACGAGGATGAAAATCAGGCCGAGGGCCGCAATACCGGCCGCAACCGGAACGTTGGTCTTTGCTGGAACGGTTCGCATGGCACACGCCTTTCCTTGTCAGCACAAGCCGGATGATCCCGGAACACCACGGCCAAAATAAGCGCGCAGCAGGGCGGTATTGCGAAAACTGTGCCGGAACCGGGGCGGTTCTCAGGCGTCCGGCGGGCGGCCCATCCGCTCTTCCCAGTGGCGCCGGCAGAGGGAGAGGTAGGTCGTCTTCTCGATGGCGATCTGGTCGCCCTCGGTCAGCGCCTTTCCGTCCGGGCCGAGCCGGACCACCATGGTGGCCTTGCGCCCGCATTCGCAGATCGTGCGCACCTCGCGCAGCGAATCGGCAATTGCCAGCAGCGCGGCGGAGCCCTCGAACAGTTCGCCCCGAAAATCCGTACGCAGACCGTATGCCAGCACGGGAATGCCAAGATGGTCGGCCACCCTCGCCAGCTGCCAGACCTGGTCCCGGGTCAGGAACTGGGCCTCATCAACGAAAACGGCGTCCAGGCGCTGGGCAGCCCTTTGGTCGCGGATCAGTGCGAAAATATCCGTATCCGCCGTATACAGCGCCGCCTCGGCGGAGATGCCGATCCGGGAGGTGATATGCCCGTCTTCGGTATCGCGGTAGAGCGCCGAGGTCAGCAGCAACACCTCCATCCCCCGTTCACGGTAATTGTAAGCCGCCTGAAGGAGGATGGTGGATTTGCCGGCATTCATCGCCGCATAGGAAAAGTAGAGCTTCGCCATCGCCCGCCCCGGCCTGCCGCGTCAGCGCAGCGACAGCGCGACGCCTTCGCGCCTCGGATCGGCGCCGCCTTCCAGGCCGATATCGCGCACGACGATCAGGTGGAGGCCGGAATTCTCGCCGGTGCGTTCTTCCACATCATAGCCCATGCCGCGCAGCGCTTCGGCGGCTTCCATCCCGCCCTCGACATCGATCTCGACGGCGACGCGGTCGCCGCGAGCGATGATGTTGGGCAGGGCGGCCGCTTCCTGGGCGGTCTTGCCCCATTCGAGCACGCCGACGAGGGTCTTGGCGACGTAGGCCACGATCGAATTGCCGCCCGGCGATCCGGTGACCATGAAAAGGTCGCCCTGCTCGTCAAACACCAGGGTTGGCGACATCGACGAGCGCGGCCGCTTGCCGGCGGCCGGCGCATTTGCCACCGGTTTGCCGTCCTTTTCGGGGATAAGCGAGAAATCGGTCAGCTCATTGTTGAGCAGGAATCCGCCGGCCATGCGGGACGAACCGAAGGCCGCCTCGACGGTGGCCGTCATCGAGACGGCGTTGCCTTCCAGATCAATGATCGAGAGATGGGTCGTGCCGGCGCCCGGCGTTGTCGGGTCTTCGCCCCACATCGGGCGCAGCGGTTCGCCGCCCAGCACGACGCCCGGATCGCCGGGAAACACCTTTGCGTCGGGCGCGAAGGCCTCCCTGGCGCGCGCCTGGATATAGTCGGGGTTGATCAGCGCTTCTGTCGGCACCGGCACGAAGTCGGCATCCGCCACATAATGGTCGCGGTCGGCATAGGCGAGGCGCTGGGCATCGACGAAGGCCTTCAGCAGCAGGCTTTCATCGGCATTGATGTTGGCCGCCGGTTTCAGGGCCTCATAGAGGGAGAGGATCATGTTCTGCGCGATCCCGCCCGAGCTTGGTGGCGGGGCCGAGCAGATCCGGTAGCCCGATGCGAGTGTGCCGCAGACTGCCTCGCGCGTCACGACCTTGTAATTGGCGAGGTCTTCCAGCGTCATTGCGCCGCCATCAGGGCCTTCGGCAACGGCATTGATGATCTCGGCCGCGATCGGGCCGCGATAGAAGGCGGCCGGCCCGTCCTCGGCGATCGCGGCAAGGGTTGCGGCATAGGCCGGATTGGTGCGGCGGAAACCGGCCGGCAGGGGCTGGCCATCAGGATAGAAATAGGCGGCTGTCACCGGATTGTCGTCGAGCCGGATGACCGCGCGCAGCCGTTCGCTGGCCAGCAGTTCGGCAAGGCGCGGGGACACTTCGAAACCGGCTTCGGCGAGTTCGATCGCCGGCTGGAAGAGGGAGGCCCAGCTTGCCTGGCCAGCGGCCTCGTGAGCGGCCTTGTAAAGCGCGATCTGGCCTGGCACGCCGACCGAGCGGCCGGACTGCCAGGCGGCGAGGAAGCCCATCGCCTCGCCATCCTTGATGAACAGGTCCGGCGTAGCGGCGGCAGGCGCCGTCTCGCGGCCGTCGAACACCGTGATCTCGTCACGGGCGCGGTCATAATAGACCAGGAAGGCGCCGCCCCCGATGCCGGAGCTTTGCGGCTCGACCAGCCCCAGAACGGCATGGACCGCGATCGCCGCATCAATGGCATTGCCCCCTTCGCGCAGGATGCGCAGCCCTGCCTCGACAGCGCGCGGGTCGGCCGCCGTGACCATCGCGCCCTTGGTCCAGGACAGATCGCCGAGCGCCTCACCATTCATCTCGGACACGGGCGACTGGCTGATCGCAGGTGGCGAGGCTGGCGGGGCACAGGCAGCGAGCAGGATGGCGGCGGTGAGGAGGATCAATTTGCGCATTCAGCGTCCCTTTTCTTGGCGGCGCGCTCCGCTGGTCTTAAGGACATCAGGCGAAGCAGAAACATTGCAGGGCACATAGCATGGCAAGACCGGGGGCGCGCAACCTCATTACCGACATTGACGGCATCACCGTCGGGCAGGCTGAAGAGGCGCATGTGCGCACCGGCGTGACCGTAATTGTCCCGGATTGTCCGGTTGTTGGCGCTGTCTGCGTCGCTGGTGGCGGCCCCGGTACGCGTGAGACCGACCTCATGGCGTCAGGACGGCTCGTTGCGGGCAGTATCGACGCGGTCTGTCTCTCCGGCGGATCCGCCTTCGGCTTGGCGGCAGCTGACGGCGTCATGTCGGGGCTGCGCGCGGCGGGCAGGGGCTTCACGCTTGCATCAAGGCCGGGCGTTCCCGCGACCCCGATTGTCCCGGCCGCGATCCTGTATGACCTCGCCAATGGTGGAGACAAAGACTGGGGCGAGACGGCGCCCTATGCGGGCCTTGGCCGGCAAGCCTTTGAGTCGGCAGGAAAAGATTTTCTGCTCGGCCGCGCCGGGGCGGGTTTTGGCGCCCGGGCCGGCGCGGCACCCGGCGGGACCGGATCGGCCAGCATCGTCACCGATGACGGTCTCGCCGTCGGCGCCATCGCCGCCGTCAACAGTTTCGGGTCGGTCCGTATGCCGGGTTCTGGCGCTTTCTGGGCCTGGCCGTTTGAAATTGCTGGCGAATTCGGCGGCGCCCGTCCGGAGCCGGGCTTCGCTTTCGATCCCGAAGACTGGGGCGCCGCCAAGGCCAGCCCCAATCCCCGCGAGAACACTACCATCACCTGTCTCGCGACCGATGTGATCCTCAGCCACGAAGAGGCCCAGCGTGTCGCACAGATGGCGCTGGCCGGCATGGCACGCGCCATCCGTCCCGTCTTTGCGCCGACAGACGGCGATGTGATCTTTGTCCTCTCGACGGCCCGGCGGACAGCAGGGGGACCGCGGCCTCTCCTGATCGCCCGGATCGGCGAACTGGCCGCCGGAACCCTTGCCCGCGCCATAGCGCGCGGCGTGTACGAGGCCGAAAGGCAGGAGGACTGACATGCTGTCCCGTCTGAGACTCGCCGCCGGCCTGGCGCTCCTGACGATGGCGGCGTCCTGCATCGTGGCCGGGCGCGACGCTGACATCGCCGACTGGCCCGGTATGGCCTCGCTTCAAACCATCTCGGGCAGCACAGTCTATCATGACTGCGGCGCCACGCTCATTGCGCCGGATTGGGCGCTGACGGCGGCGCACTGTGTCGAGAATGTCCGCATCGAGACTTCGGGGCGCGCGGCGCAATACACGCTGGAACGCGATGGCAGCCTTCGCCGGTTCGGAACGCTGGCAGTCGCTGCCGGTCTCGGCGACCTGACGGTTATTCCCAGCGGTTCGGTGTTCCCGGTCTCGGAAGTCCTGATCCATCCGGATTACCAGGAAGGCGCTCCCGAGCGGGGCCATGACATCGCGCTGCTCCGGCTGACCGGCAACTGGACGGGGCCGGTGATGCCGCTGGACGGGCTGACCGCTTCGGCGCCCGGCCTGGACGCGCCCAATGCCGAAATTATGGCGGCCGGTTATGGCAGGAAGGGCGAGACGGCGCAGGGCGAGGGCGGCATCGTCCGCGGTGCCCGCCATGTGCTGGCGCCGTCGCTGATCCTGCAGGAAGGCTACGTTCCGCATGTCGAGCCTGGACTGTGTGAGCGGCAGGTGCGCGCGCGGATCGAGGACGCCGGCCTCGGCGCGGAATTTGGGGCCGTCAGGATTGACCCGGACAGGCAGCTCTGCGCCGGAATCGGCAATACCGATGCCTGTCAGGGTGATAGCGGCGGCCCGCTGGTGCTTCGCACCACCTCGCATGGACCGGTCCAGGCCGGCATAGTCAGTTGGGGCATGGGCTGCGCGCGGCCGGAAAGCCCGGGTGTCTATGTGCGCGTGGCAGGCTATGCCGATTGGATCGGCGCCGCCACCGGCCTCGCCGCGCTTGAGGGCGGTGGCTCCGAGACAGGCCCGAAGGCCGATGAGGCGGACGCTTCAGCGGCGTTGCCGGCCGATGACGATGCTGCGCAGGAGACCGGCAATTGAGACTTGCAAGGCACCGGGCCCGCCTGTATGTGTCCCGCCTTCACGAGTGGCCAAGCACCCGTAGCTCAGCTGGATAGAGCACCAGACTACGAATCTGGGGGTCAGGAGTTCGAATCTCTTCGGGTGCGCCATTCCGAGGTTTGCTGGATTCTTCTGCCTTTTGAGGGGACTGGCGGCGCCTCAATGCGGGTGCTGGGGCTTTGGTGCGCGCTGTTTAACCTTTTAGACCATTTCGAAACGGGTTCGTAGCATCCTTTGTGTTCTACCGGTGTCATGGATAACCGTGCCAGACATCCGAGGCCCGAAATGCCCGACGAGTTCGTCGACCTTGAATACGACCACCGCCGGGTCGAAGCGAGCCGCGGCGTGCTCGAACTTGCGGTCCGCCAGCTGCGCGCCTTTGCCCGGTGTGTAACCGGAAACCGCGCGAAGGCCGACGCCCTTGTCGAAGACACGCTGATGCTGTTCCTGGCCGAGGACCGTATCCTCAACGAATGTGAAACCTGCTTTGCCGACCTCGTGGATGTATTCCGCAGGGTCAATGCTGGAATCTCGCCGGTTGCCGCCGCCAGCCCGATGCCGGATACTGACTATGCTGGCTTGATGCGGTTGCCGGTGCCAGAGCGCGAAGTGGCTGCGCTGATCGACGGGGCTGGGATGACGCCTGCGCAAGCGGCCGAAATCCTGGGTCTGAACGAGCTTGATGCCGCGAAGCTGATGGCGAATGCAAAGGCGCAGCTTGGAGACAGGCCATTGCCCGACTGGCCGTTCATTTCGGGCATCGGGGCGGGCTCCCCCGGCGGCGCCCGGCCTGGTTGACGAACAGCCCGGCGCTTTTTTGGGGGGATGGCGTGTCAGAGCATGAAACCTTCTTCCTGAACCATCCGGACCCCATGTGGATTCTGGACCCCGCGTCCCGGCATTTTCTCGACGTGAATCCGGCGGCAACCAGCCTTTATGGCTTCAGCCGCGAAGAGTTCCTGCAGATGAGCCTTGCGGACATCGCTCCGGAAACCGGGGAAGGGGCGGAGGCGGCAGCACCCCGGGAGGCCGAGTGGCATCTTCTGCGCAGCGGGGAAAAGATCCTGGTCAGTGTCCGCAGCCGCTCGTTCAATCTTGCCGGGCGCCCTGCCACCCTTTTCGCTGTGCGCGATGTCACGGAGATTGCGGGCGAAAAACCGCATCGGCAGATGAATTCCGAAACGGGCGCGCCCTATGGCGCTGAACCGGTGGGCGAGAGCCTGACGGCAGCCTATGACCGCCTGCAGGAGCATGAGGCCAATCTCCGGATTGCCCAGCGTCTCCTCAAGATCGGATTCTGGAAGTACGAAATCGACAGCGAGAGACTGGTCTGGTCGCCCAGCGTGTACGAAATGGCCGGAATTACGCCAGACGAATTTGACGGCCGATTTTCCAGCTATGTCGATGCTCTGCATAAGGATGACAAGGCACAGGCCGCCGAAGCGGGCGACCGGCTGAAATCCCTGTCCAGCGATATCACCCAGTTTGAACGCCGCCTGACACGCCCGGACGGACGGATGGTCCACATAAAGGGCGTGGGCGAAATGACAACGACCGCCAGTGGAAAGGTTGTCACCGGCGTTGTTCAGGATGTGACCGAGGAGCGCGAACAGGAAGGCCAGCTGCGACTTCTGGAGACGGCGGTCGAGCGGCTCAATGATATCGTCCTCATCGTTGAGATCGATCCCGACCTGCCAAGTACGGACGCTCCAATTGTTTACGTGAACACGGTGTTCGAGAGGCTGACGGGTTTTCGCCGGGATCAGGTGATTGGACGGGCGCTCTCCTTCGCGCTGGGGCGTGTAACCCCGGCGCTGACTTCTGAGGAAATGCGGTCCGTGCTCGGGACCGGCGGGTCTCTGCGCCGGGAGTTGACCGGGCCTGTCAAAGGCGGGCGCACAATAATCTGGGATGCGGAATTCCTGCCGGTCGCCGACCTCGCTGGAAGGATTACGCACTGGGTTGCGGTGGCGCGGGATATCACCGAACGCCGCCTTGCCGAAAAGCGCGCAGAGATGGCCGAGGACCGGTTCCGCCTGGTCAGTCGCGCGACCGATGATGTGGTGTGGGACTGGGACGTCATAGCCGACACTTTCTGGTGGAGTGCGGCCTTTGCCCGGCTGACCGGTGATTCGGGCGCGCCGCTGGAGACAGATTTCAGCTTATGGAGCCGGCGTGTTCACCCGGATGATCGCGAGCGCGTGGTCTCTACCCTGCGGGCGGCGGTGGCAACGCCGGGCGCAACCAGCTGGACCGAGGAGTACCGGTTCGTGCGCAAGGACGGCAGTGAACGGAGTATTCTTGACCGGGGATTCCTGATACGCGACGACGCCGGCACGGTGACGCGCATGGTCGGAACCATGATGGACATCACCGAACGGCGTGCCGCAGAGCAGCGGGCCCGGGACTCCGACAGGATGGAGGCTGTTGGCGAACTGACCGGCGGTGTCGCGCACGATTTCAACAATCTCCTGACGGTGATACTTGGAAACAGCGATCTCTTGAAGGAGCGGATCGAAGATCCGGCGCTCCGGCGGATGGCCGAGCTGGTACATCTCGCAGCCAGTCGGGGGTCGGACCTGACCCGGCGCCTTCTGGCCTTCGCAAGGCGCCAGCCGCTCAAGCCCCAGGAGATATGCCTCAACGACCGCACCGCTTCGATCCACGCCCTGCTGAGGGGCGCGCTCGATGCGCGCATAAGGGTGCGCCATCAGGCAGCCGGCGATCTGTGGAAAGTGCTTCTTGATCCGGGCCAGTTCGACGTGGCGCTTCTCAACCTTGCCTTCAATGCACGCGATGCCATGCCTGACGGCGGTGAGCTGATGATATCGACAGCGAATGTCACGGTGCGTGGCCGCGCCGATCCGGCCGGAGTTCCGGCGGGGCATTATGTCTGCGTCACGGTGAAGGACACCGGCGGCGGCATGTCGCCAGAAACACAGCGCCGGGCTTTTGAGCCGTTTTTCACCACCAAGCCGCCCGGCAAGGGCAGCGGTCTTGGCCTCAGCATGGTCTACGGCTTTGTCGGTCAATCCATGGGTCATGTCGTCATCCGCTCTGTTCCGGGGGAGGGGACGGCTGTGCATCTCTATTTTCCGAGATCAACGCAGGTTGCCCGGGCCAGCACGGCCGCGCCGCGCCAGGACCCCGCCGCCGCGCCGCTGCAATCCGGCCGTGTCCTGATTGTCGAGGACGATCCCCTCGTGCGGGAGCATGCCGCCCGCAACATGCAGGAAGTCGGCTTTGATGTCGTCCTGGCGGCATCCGCCGAAGACGCGCTCAGCGCGCTGAAAGTGCATCCGGATATCAGCCTTCTTTTCACCGACATCATTCTGGGCGCCGGCATGGATGGCGCGAGCCTCGCGCAGGAGGCGCGCCGCATGTGTCCCGGCATCCGGGTTCTTTATACGTCGGGATATGTGCCGGGCGATCTTGGTGCAGAAAGCCCGCTGGAGCCCGGCGCCGTTCTGCTTGGCAAACCCTATGAACGCGACCAGCTCATGCGCACCCTGTCGCGCGTCCTGTCGGCGCCGCCGGATCAGCCGGCCTGACCTGCCAGCCGGTAACCGATGCCGCGGGCGGTTTGCAGGGCCTGCCCCGCGCCCGGATCCAGGGAGTCGAGCTTATGCCGCAGGCGGCTGACATATGTTTCGAGAACTTTTTCCCCGCCTCTGTGGGGGCGGCCGAAGGCCTGCATGTAGAGATCATCGCGGCTGACCGGCCTTCCGGACGCTGCCAGCAATGCGTCCAGCAGCCGCGCCTCGGCATGGGTTAGCGCGCTCTGGTTCTCTCCTCGCCGCAGCGCCTGTTGGACCGGCAGATATTGAGTGTTCCCTATACGGAATTCTCCCGGAGAATTTGCCGGCGCCGTGTGGCTTCTGCGGGCAAGCCGGTTTGCGCGCGCATGCAGCTCCCGCGCGCTGGTGGGCTTCAGAACATAATCGTCAATCCCGCGATTGATCAGCTCCGCGCGAAAGTCGGAGTCGCCCCAGCCCGACAGCATGATGATCGGCACATCGCTGATGCGGCGTATCTCCGTGAGAATCTGGGAGCCCGAAGCATCCGGCAGCTGCAGGTCGAGGATGACACAGTCAATTTCGCCAAAACCGGGTGAATAGAGCAGGGGTTTGAGCGCTTCGAAGGAATCAAACAGGTCCAGCTGGTCATCGGCATCCGGCCAGCCAAGACGAATGGTCTCCAGAACCATCCAGTCATCATCAATCAAGACTATGCGCATCGCCTGCCCTGGCAGCCATAGTGCCGAACCTTCCCCAAACTCCGAAGGCCCTTCAGGCATTCACCGTAAGGGGCATCCCGCCAGCGGATCAACAGGAAATCCGGCCCGGCTCGTGAAAAGCAGCTGCCGCGACCGGGCGTAGACCGGTCAGCGCCATACGCATCACGGGCATCATCATGGTTAACGCGGCGACCGCGACAAAAACCGACAAGCTGACCGTGCAAGGAGTGCCGCATGGTGAACTGCGCTGCGCGGCCTATGGCTCTCGCGGTTTGCCGCGAAGCACGACATGCGTTTTGCCGTCTGCATTGCGAACCGTATCTGCATCGACAAATTCGGCTCCGATCAGATCGCCACGCTGCCAGCTTGTCCGGCAATGATACAGCGTTTGCCGTCCGCTCCGGGGATCCGTCACTGTCAGCTGGAAGAATTCCGGGGCCGGAAAGGGGAATATCTGACGAATCCTGGCGCCGGTGTCGGACAGGTCACGCAGCTTCACGTCGAAACTGCTGAGATTGTGGTTGAAAGACATGCGGGCGGACATGATGACACGCTGGCGTGCAGTGCGCCTCGGGACTTTGCCATTCTCGACCATGTTTTTCGGCCCTCCCTTGCCGGAGATACGTCAGGGCTGCGCAAATCGTTCCATCTGGCCTGCAAATGGGTTCCGGCAAAGCGTCGCGATCTGCGAATGGCGGCAGGTGTGCCAACCGGGACAGCGAATAGCCCGCGGGACAACATTTTATGCAGGCGGAGGCCGTTTTCTTTGGAACGGAATAAGCCCGCCCCGCGTAATTCCCTGTGCGAGTTTGCCTGCGCTTCCGGATCCCATCCCGAACGACGCAGGCGCGGGTCCGGGCGCGGCATCTCGCGAGGCTGCACGCCGCCCGGACCCACCTTCCGCGCAGAAGACGCGGACCCCAAGCGCGAAACAGGACGAGTTGTCGTCATTCGCGGAGGTTCCGGGCTGTTCCAGAACGGAAACGGCCCGGAACCTTTCAACCGGTTTTGCGAGCAACAGTGCCGGAATGGTTCAGGCCGAACGGTCGCGGCCATCCATGATCGCGATCAAGGCTTCACGCCCGCGGCTGACCCGGCTTTTTACCGTGCCTTCGCTGCAGCCCAGGATCTGGCCGGCTTCCTCATAGCTGAACCCGGCCGCGAGTACGGTCATTAGGGCATCGCGTTGCTTGGGTGGCAGATGGGTCATGGCGGCCTGCATGGTATTGAAGTCTGAGGTCCACTGTGCGGTATCCGGCGCAATCAGGGCCTGTTCGGCATCGGCCGGATCCAGTGGCGGCGAGCGCCAGGCACGGCGCCCATACTGGACATGGCTGTTGCGCAGGATGCGGAACAGCCAGGGCTTCATCGGCGCGCCGGGACTGAACCGGCTGCGGGCGGCCCAGGCCTTGAGGCAGGTTTCCTGCACCATGTCATCGGCCAGATCCCGGTCGCGGCATAGCCTGCGGGCAAAAGCGCGCATCTGCGGCACCAGCGCCTCAAGTTGGTCGATGAAGGCGCGCTCGTCCTCCGGGGCGGACGGTAGCTGCGCCGCGTCTGCTTCCTGGTTCAGAGGGGCGCAGGGCGTCTCCATCATTGATGCAGAGCGTTCTGCCATTGCGTTACTGCCCGCCCTGGTACGCTACACCGGGCTCTGCCCGATCACGCTTGTCACCCACCTGATGTGACTATCGGGGGCGCTGGTTAACGGGGGGTTGTGATTGCTGCCTGGCGCACACGCTACAGGCGGGGTGATGGTGACAAAAAAGCCGGCGCGGGGGAGGACCGCACCGGCTCAGTTGGTACAGGATAGATGGCATGGCGATATGCGCCATGTGCCCGATACGCGCCCGGCAGCCCCTTGGTTCCGTGACAAAGATTTCACGAAACGCGCAGCGCCTCTCAGTCCTTGGCGCGCTCGAGATAGCTGCCGTCCTCAGTGTTGACGACCACGCGGGTGCCGACACCGACATGCGGAGGCACCATGATGCGCACACCATTGTCGAGAATGGCAGGCTTATAGGAGCCGGAGGCCGTCTGACCCTTCACGACCGGTTCTGTCTCGACGATTTCGGCCGTGATGCGCTGGGGCAGGGACACCGAGACGGCGTCGCCATTGAACATCTGCAGGATGACGGTCATGTTTTCCTGAAGGTAGGCGGCGCTGTCGCCGACCATGGCGCCCGGCACCGTGACCTGATCATAGGTCGCCGAGTTCATGAAGATGTAGTTGTCGCCTTCCGGATAGAGGTAGGTGAAGTCGACCTCCTCGACGAAAGCCTTTTCGAGCTTGTCGGTTGTCTTGAAGGTATTGACGACCTTGATGCCGTCGGAAATGCGGCGCATCTCGATCGTGGTGGTGGGGGTGCCCTTGCCGGGGCGGAAGGATTCGGCCTTGAGGACGACATAGAGCTGGCCATCCGTATGCTCGATAATGTTGCCTCTGCGGATATCCGCTGCGATTTCAACGGCCATGGGGTGTTCCTGAGTTGCGGGAGCGAAAGCGCCGCTATATACCGCCTCCGCGCCGTTTGGCCAGCCGAATGCTGAGGCTTTTCGCGGGGCGGCCAGCCCGCACTGACCCTGAAGGCCGGAACGCCCGATGAATAAAGCTCCCTGGTGGACCCCCGAGGCACATGCCCGCCGCCGCGGCCATCTGCTGGCGCGCGGACGATTGAAATCGGCCTTGCGGGCATGGTTCGAGGGGGAAGGCTTCATCGAGACCGAGGTTGGCGCCCTTGTCGTCTCGCCGGGCAATGAAGCGCATCTGCACGCCTTCGAAACCGCTTTCATTCAGGAGAATGGCCACCGGACCCGGCTTTTCCTGCATACCTCGCCCGAATTCGCGATGAAGAAGCTGCTTGCGGCCGGCGAGACGCGGATCTTCGATTTCGCCCGCGCCTATCGCAACCGGGAGGCAGGGCGCCAGCATGCACCCGAGTTCACGATGCTCGAATGGTACCGTGCCGGGGAGGCGATCGAAACCGTGATGGATGATTGCCTCGCCATCGCCCGGATCGCGGCCGAAACCGCCGGCACCGGCCAACTGGTCTGGCAGGAGCGGCGCTGCGATCCCCTTGCCGCAGCTGAAAAGATGACAGTCGCCGAGGCATTTGAGCGTTTTGCCGGGATCGATCTTGCCGCGCAGCTTGGAGATGCTGCCGGGTTCCGTGCCGCAGCGCTCGGCGCCTGTGTCGGTGTTGCCGAAGGTGCCAGCTGGACCGACATCTTCTCGGCGATACTGGTGACGAGGATCGAGCCATATCTGGGCGACGGCCGGCTCACCTTTCTTCATGCCTATCCGATGAGTGAAGCGGCGCTTGCGCGGCCGGCGCCGGAGGATCCGCGCTTTGCAGAACGCTTCGAACTCTACGCCTGCGGCGTTGAGCTTGCCAACGGCTATCGGGAACTGACGGATGCCGGCCAGCTCGCGGCGCGTCAGATGGCAGAGATGGATGTCAAGGAGATGGTCTACGGTGAGCGCTATCCTCTGGATACGGAATTTATCGAGGCGGTCGCGGTCATGCCGGAGGCCAGCGGCGTGGCGCTCGGCTTCGACCGGCTCGCCATGATGGTTTCCGGCGCCCGGTCCGTTCGCGATATTTTGTGGACACCTTCCCCCATCGATCCGGAGGCGGCGCCATGAAGCCCGTCACCTATCGCAGCGCCGAAGCGCTTTTGAATGCCGGGCTGATCACTACCGGAGAGATGCCGGCCGTCTCTCAGGTTTCCGCTTCTTATGCGATTGCCCTGCCAGACCGCCTGGCCCGCCTCATCGACCCGTACGATCCGGATGATCCGATCCGGGCGCAATATGTTCCGGTAGCGGATGAGCTGATAACGTCTCCCGGCGAAACGACTGACCCGATTGGTGACGCCACCCACAGCCCTGTGCCCGGCATCGTTCATCGGTATCCCGACCGGCTGCTCCTGAAGGTCTCCTCCACCTGCCCGGTGTATTGCCGCTTCTGCTTCCGGCGCGAAATGATCGGACCCGAGAAGGGCGATGCGCTTGGAAAGGCCGGTCTCGATGCGGCCATCGCCTACATCGCATCCCGCCCGGAAGTCTTCGAAGTCATCCTCACCGGCGGCGACCCGTTGATACTCTCAGCGGCGCGGGCAGCTGAGGTTACACGCCGGCTTGAAGCCATCGGCCATGTGAAGCTGATCCGCTGGCACACCCGCGTTCCGGTTGTCCAACCGGGATGGATCACGCAGGAATACACCGAAGCCATCCGTAGCCGGACGAAAGCGGTTTTTGTTTTGATTCACGCCAATCACGCTCGCGAGTTCACGCCGGATGCCATCGCCGCCATCCGTCGCCTTGCCGATGCCGGCATATCGCTGGTTTCCCAGACTGTCCTCCTGCGCGGCGTCAATGACAGCTTCGAGGCGCTCGCCGGCCTGATGCGCGCCTTCCTCAGCGCGGGGGTCAAACCCTATTATCTCCACCAGCTCGATGCGGCGCCCGGGACATCGCATTTCCGGGTGCCTGTGGCGGAGGGACAGGCGCTTGTGCGCCGCCTGCGCGATGAACTGACCGGCCTCGCAACACCTCATTATGTGGCTGACATACCCGGCGGTGTTTCGAAGGCGGTGATGAACCTGCCTGACATCGAACGCCGGGGTGATGATTTCCGCCTCCGTGGCCGGGACGGGCAGGCATATCCACTCCCGGGTCAGGACGGGGAACAGGTGTAGAGGGCGGTCAGGCTTCGCGCCGCCGCCCGCTTCCGGCCAGCAGCAGCAGTGCCACCAGCCCGATGGACGTGGCCTGACTCGAGAATAATTCGAGCAATGCGGCAAACAGCCAGCTTGGCAGCGCGGCGCGTTGTTCGGCCCGCAGGAGGATATTGCCGCTGCCCTGACTCAGGAGTTCGGCATTGGCCGCCTCGATCCGCGCGATAAGCTCGTCCCGGCGCCGGGCGAGGCCGAGTTCGTTCTGGGCGTCCCGATAGGGCTTGTGGTCTGTCCGACCTACCCGTTCCACTTCGGCCAGATAGGCCTCCAGCCCCTCCACTGAGCGGGTCTCGGGCGGAATACCCTCCAGCTGGCGGCGCCAGTCCGTGATCTGGGATTCCAGCACGGCGCGGTTGCTGCTGGCGGTCTCGGCAGTCGCTGCGGCAGCCTCCGCATTGCCCCGGATATAGATTTCGGTGCCAAGGACTGATGCGCCGGCGCCGACAAGAGCGAAGACCAGCGCCCGGAGGGCCTCTTTCCGCCGCCGGTTCGCGCCGTGCCAGTAGACGAAGGTGAAGCCGCCAAAGGACACGATCACCGCAATCACGCCGGCCCAGCCCCAGATGCGCCCTTGCAGCGGGTCAAGCACGGTGGAGGAAAAGGCCTGATAGTTGGCAAAGCCCGAGAGCCCGGCGGCGCTTAGGCCGGCGGCAAGGAAAATCAGGGCCAGGGCGCTGATGATCAAACGCTCGCTTCGCCCCCGCCGCCTTTCGGCTTCCTCGGCGCGCAGGGCGGCCAGCCTTTCAGCCTGCTCCGCCCGGATCTCTTCGGGGCTGGGCAACTTCTGTTCCGGCCGCAGCTGATAGACCTTGGGTTCAGTTCTCAGGACGGGGTTGGCCGCGCGGGTGACGAGTGAATACTCTACATCGACCGGGGCAGGAGGCATATCCTCCTGCTCGCGTGGAGCGGGAAGCAGGCGTCCACGGCGGGATTCCAGGGCCCGGATCAGGTTTCGCAATGAACCGGTCTCGCCTGCACCATGACAGTGGTAGGTGCGCTCCTGCCAGTTCAGGCTGAGATTGTTGCCGCCGGCGGCCACGCAGTCCGGGTGGAGCGGACAGGGCGCGCGCGCCTCGGTTGCGTCCTGGCTGACATCTCCGTCAAGCCCCAGGAGTTCGCGCACCCGCCGCATTTCTTCCAGACGGCTTTCTTCGCTCATCACAGCCCCGATTGACCCATCCGATGCCTTGATAGCGGATTGTTCCCCGGCCCGTCACCCCGCCTTGAGGTACAGGGATCACACCTGCGTGCAATCCGCAGCCGGGAGGCAAATTCGTTCTTTAATGCCGGGCCGTGACACCTTAATCAGGTCTTAAGGTAGCCGGGGTGACTATCCGTTGCCATCTAAGGGGAGTGCCGGACCCATCCAGGGGCCGGCTTAAGAGGACAGGACTGTAATGATACCGCGTTCCATCGCGATTCCAAAAAACTGGAAGACTTTCGATATTCCGAGCTTTTTCTCGGCCTTTGGCTATCCCGCACTCGGCATAGGCCTGTTCACCACCATGATCCTGCTGGGCGTGTTTGTCAGCGATCTGACCTTCCACTGGTGGTATCCGCTGATCGCGCTCGCCGTGATCGCCTTCTCCGTCTTCTGGTGCAATCTGGGCATCGGCCCCATGCACCGGATCCTCCAGCACCGGGCCGGCGAGATGAAATGGCCTGCCCAGGTGCTGACCATGATCAATCTGATGATCGCCATGCAGGGCACGGTGCGCGACTGGGTAAACTATCATTCCCAGCATCACCGTTTTGCCGACCAGCCAGGCGATCCGCACAATCCGTTCGAATCCAAACGCTGGGCCTGGGTTGGCTGGATCCTGTTCCGTGACCGCAAGGATACCGAGCGCCCGATGGCGATGTGGCTGAAGCAGCATCCCGTCATCGTCTGGATGGATCGGTTCTACAACGAGATCAGCATCGTCATCCATTTCGTCATCCCGGCCGTCATCTATCTCATCGTCTGGGCTGCGGGCGGCTCGCTCGTACTGACGGCGCTGCTGCATGCCAGCGTCATCATCGGCCGCGCCATCCAGTTCCATGCCACCGTCTACGGCATCAATGTGCTGGGTCATCTGAAAACCCCGGTCTGGGCCGATCATCTGATGGCTCTGCTGACCGGCGGGGAAGCCTTCCACGACCATCACCATGACGAGCCGCAAAGTGCGCTGCACCGGCCGCGCCGGGGCATCTGGAACCGGATTGTCGACTATAATGGCACCGTTCTTCTCTTCCTCGAAAAGATCGGCTGGGTGAAGGATCTCAAGATCGCGCCGCGCTTCGCCTGAACCGCAGCCTTTTTTCCGGAATAAAGAAATATTTGGGCGCCCCTCTTTAACCAGAGGGGCGCTTTCCCATCTAGGGTGGCCGGGCGTGGGGGCGCTTTCCGAGGAGGACACCCTATGCCCAGTACATCAGACACTGCCCGTCCGGCGCAAACCAGCCACGCCTATATCCTCCTCGACAGGACCGGTTCCATGTCCCCGATCTGGGACGAGGCGCTGAGTTCGGTGAACGCCTATGCTGACGGTCTCGCCCATCCTGAAGGAGGCAAGCCGTCCGGCGCGGATGACCGGATCACCCTGGCGGTCTTCGACCACCATTCGGGACTCCAGTTCGATGTCCTGCGCAGCGCGGTCGCGGCAGCGTCCTGGACGCCTGTCACCAGCAATGAAGCTGCACCCCGCGGGATGACTCCGCTGTTTGATGCCATCGCCCGGATCATCGCCATGGCCGAGGCCGACAATCCCGGACGCGCCATCATCGTGATCATGACCGATGGCGAGGAGAATGCCTCCCGTGAGGTGACGAAGGAGGGCGTGAAGGCAGCGCTCGACCGGGTGAAGGCGAAGGGCTGGGAAGTTGTCTTCCTTGGCGCGGAGTTCTCGAAGTTCGCAGACGCCGAAGCGATCGGCGTTGCGGCAGGCAAGCGGATGGCGATGTCAAGTGGCAGTCTCAACACGTCGATGCGTAATCTTGCGTCCAAGAGCCGTTCTTTCTTTGACGCCGCGTCTGATACGGTGGAGTTCAATGAAGCCGACCGGCGTGAGGCAGGCGAAGACGACGTGAAACGCCGCAAGGGCTCTTGATCCGTCCCCTGAATAGCGAAGTCTGAACATCTGTTCAGTGAATACCGGGCCGTCTCGTCTGAGGCGGCCCATTTTTCATCGCCCCGGCATTTTGTTGACATGAACGTGCCGTAATCCGCGCGCAGCTTGGGCGCATCGGGACCTCGAGGGGGCCTGTCCGAACAGGAAGGGACGCAAGAATATGAGACTCATCAAGACAATTTCCGCCCTCGCCGCCGGTGCTGCGATAGCGGCCTGCGCCAGCGCGAAGGTGCTGCCAGAACCGGCCCCGCTGGTGGCGCCGGCCGAGATCAGCTCCTACATCCTCCTCGACCGGACCGGCTCAATGTACAATATCTGGGATGAGGCGCTGGCGTCAGTGAACGCCTTTGCAGAGAGTGTCGGCAAGGACGCGCCCGATGATACGTCCGGTGTCGATATTAAAACCTCTGTGACCCTCGCTGTCTTCGATCATCATAACGGTTTCCAGTTCGACGTGCTGCGCGACAAGGTGGAATCGAAAGACTGGACGAATGTCACCAATGACGAGGCCAGCCCGCGCGGCATGACCCCGCTTTACGATGCCATCGGTCGTATCATAGCGCGCGCCGAAGCAGACAATCCGGACCGGGCCGTCATCGTCATCATGACTGACGGGCTTGAGAACGCCTCACGCGAGGTCACCAAACAGGGCGCAAAAGCTGCGCTGGACCGCGCCCAGTCCCGCGGCTGGGAAGTCGTATTCCTCGGCGCCGAGTTTGCGAGCTTCTCCGACGCCGACGCCGTCGGCGTCAGTTCGTCCCGCCAGATGGCCATCGGCCAGGGGCGGATGCAGGAATCGATGGATATGCTCGGCCAGAAAGCGCGCTCCTATGGAAAGGGTGCGGCCCCTTCGATGGAATTCACGCCGGAAGAGCGCGCCGTCGCGGATGAAGAAGGCGTCAAGCAGCGCACCGGGAACCAGTAACGGACTTGGCCGCAGGCCGGGTGCTCATCTGCCCCGACCGGCTTCCCACGGGACGCAGTGTCAGATGAGTGAGGGGACACCCGCTCCGGCAACGGAGCGGGTGATTTCTGTGTGGATCTTGTCGCTGCGTGATACTTGCCTTGCCGCCTCATTCCCGCTTCACCGGAAAAAAGACGAGGCGAACCCAATGAAATACTATGAGGATCTGGTTGTCGGCACGGTCACGCGCTCATCGCGCACCTACAAGGTGACACGCGAGGAAGTGATCGAGTTTGCCTCGAAATACGATCCGCAGCCCTTTCATCTTGATGACGCTGCGGCGGCGAAAACCCATTTCGGCCGGCTCTCGGCCTCCGGCTGGCATACCGGGGCGATGGTGATGCGCCTGATGGTCGACACATGGAAGGATACGGAGCCGACCGCCGGTCTCGGCTCACCGGGAATCGATGAACTGCGCTGGATCAAGCCGGTCTTTCCGGGCGACGAGTTGCGCGTCGAGGTCGAGCTGATTTCCAAACGCCGCATGAAAAGCCGGCGCGATATGGGCCTCTCGAAATCGAGACAGACTGTCTACAATCAGGACGGCGAGATCGTGATGACGATGATCGGCAACGGCCTGATCCGCGTGCGCGATCCGGTGGGAGAAGCGGAGTAGGTCGGGCGCTTGATGCCGCAACCTCCTGGCAGCCTGACGGCGTCAAAACTGGCATTCGCTTTGCGGCTCCTCTGCGGTTACAGCGCCGGTCCCACCGCTTGTGGCAAGACGTACGGACGGCTCCGGTTGCGGGGCGTCTGCGATTGCATAAGCGCCAAGGGCCGCAAGCAGGGTTGCATTGCGGCCATAGATGTCCGGACTGTACGCGATGCTGTGGTCAGCCGCCGGAAACGCTGTGAGGTAGACGATATGGATCGGGACGGACATAGCGAGGACGGCCCGCGTTTCCAGGCCCGTCGCGAGCGCCGCGTCGATCCGTGCGCGGTCCCAGCCCGGGGTTTCTTCAAGCGTCCATTCGGCAAGGTCAATCGGGTTCTCCACGCGGATGCAACCTGATGAGAAGGTCCGCTGGGTGCGTTCGAACAGAGCGCGGTCGGGCGTGTCGTGCAGATAGACATCATGCGGGTTCGGGAACATGAACTTGACTTGTCCCAGCGCATTGGCCGGCCCCGGCGCTTGCCGCAAGCGGTAGGGGAAGGGAGACGCGGGCACCGAGGTCCAGTCGATCGTCGAAGGATCGACGCGCTGTCCCGCGCGGTCCAGTATCTGGTAACCGAGGCGCGCGGCGGCGCGGGGATCGCGCCGGAACTGGGGCAGTTTGTCAGCCCGCGCGATACTGGCCGGAACCTCCCACCACGGATTAAGCACGATAAACTCGATGGCGTCAGAAAACTCCGGCGTCCGACGGCCTAATTGGCCGAAGATGGCGCGGTGGCGTGAGGCCTCCTCGGCGCCTTCATAGGCGATCACCTCGAAGCCGGGAATATTGGCGTAGATCTGCCGGGGTGATGCCTCGCGCGAAAGATGGCGCAGCCGCTCGAGGCTGGCATTGAGACTGAGGATGCGGGCGCCTCTCTCGGCGGCGCTTTCCGCATCCTCAGAGTCGGCAATCGCGGCGTTCTGGCGGACAAGTTCAGCGCTGATTGCTTCATAGACCGGCGTCGTGGGCGCGAGCCGTTGAAGCGCCGCGCGATAGTCAGTCGGCCCGTCTTCCGGTGTCAGGCGGTCGAGGATGGCTGAAAGGGCGGGGTCTGCCTGCCGACGCGGGCTGTGGGTCGCCATGTCAACGGCGCCGCGGGACAAATGGGTTGCCGCGAGCAGCCAGGCGGCGCGCGCATCGCCAATGGCAAGATAGGACGACGGGTCGAGGCCGTGCTCCGACAGAACTTCGAGCGACTCGCGCATCGCCGCCTCGGCGCAGGCTGGTGATGCCGCATCGGGACAGAGCGCGGGTTCTGTCGGGCGTTCCGGAAGCGGGGAAACAGCCACCGTGCCTGCTGCCGGCGATGGTAGCACCGGCGCGTTGGCGGCGCAGTTTGCAAGCGCCAACATGGCCAGCACGCCGCAGAGGCGTGCCATCCAGCGATCCGGCTTATGCATAAGGGTCATCAGGCAAGTTCTAACGGTTTGCCCGCGACTATGCTACCCGCCTGCCTGGTCATCAAAGCCAAGGAATACTGCGGCTTCGTCCACCGATTTGCGCTTCGAGACGACGGAATTGGCGGGGAAGGTGTCATCCGGCCAGCCCATCGCAACGCAGGTCTGGATCACCTGATCGTCAGGGATCTGCGCTTGTTCGCGCACGACCGGGCTCTGCATGATGCCTTGCGAATTGATCACGCAGCCAAGCCCACGGTTCCAGGCAGCATTGACGAGACAGTTGACCACGCCGCCGCAGTCAAACGGGGCAATGTCGCTGCCCTGAATCGACTTGTCATAAGTAACGACAATCGAGACCGGCGCATCGAACTGACGGAAGCCGCGCAGCACCCAGTCCATGCGCTTTTCCTTGTTTTCCCGCTCGATGCCCATCGCGGCGAACAATTGTTTGGCGATCTCGATCTGGCGCTCCCGGTGGACGCCCTCATAGCCTGGCCCCATGCGGAACTCCCGGCTGTCCGGCACGCCGGCAAGGTTTCGTTCGACATTGCCCGCACGGATACTGTCCAGAACCTCGCCGGAGACGACATAGAAGTTCCAGGGCTGGGTGTTGAGCGACGTCGGCGCGCGCATGGCGATCTCGAGGATCTCCCGGATTAGCGCCTTCGGCACCGGTTTCTTCAGAAAGCCCCGGATGCTCCTCCGGCTGCGGACTACGTCATCAAATTCCAAGGCCGGCCCTCCTGCCATATCGGTGTCATGCCTGTTCTAGCGCCGCCCGCGCCGCTGGCAGCCCCTGCCGTTGGGGCAAACAAAAGCCCGCTCCGGAGAGCGGGCTTCTGAGCCTGTGGCATGTCCTTTCGGACAATACCGGACACAAATCACCGCGGCGCCATGCGGATCGCGCCGTCGAGGCGGACGTCTTCGCCGTTGAAATAGTTGTTCCGGACCATTTCGGTGGCCAGCGAGGCAAACTCGTCCGGATTGCCGAGACGCGGCGGGAAGGGCACCTGCGCGCCGAGCGCCTGTTTCACGGGTTCTGGCGCGGCGGCCAGAAGCGGCGTGTTGAAGATGCCCGGCAGGATCGTGTTGACGCGGATGTTCTCGCGCGACAGGTCGCGGGCGATGGGCAGGGTCATGCCGACAACGCCGCCCTTGGAGGCGGAATAGGCGGCCTGGCCGATCTGGCCGTCTTCTGCCGCCACAGAGGCCGTGTTGACGATGGCGCCGCGATCGCCGCAGGGCAGCGGGTCGAGGCTCATCATGCCGGCGGCCGATTTCGCGATGCAGCGGAAAGTGCCGACGAGGTTGATCTGGATGATCAGGTTGAACTTATCCAGAGGGAAGTGGCTGATTTCGCCGGAGTTCTTGTCGCGGCTGGCGGTCTTGATGGCATTGCCGGTGCCGGCGCAGTTGATCAGGATCCGCTCCTGGCCGATGGCGGCGCGCGATTTGGCAAAGCCGGCATCGACGGAGGCTTCGTCGGTCACGTTGACGTTACAGAAGACGCCGCCAAGCTCCTTGGCGAGGGCTTCGCCTTTTTCGGCATTCAGGTCGAACAGGGCGACTTTTACCCCATAGCTGGCCAGTTTGCGGGCGGTTGCCGCGCCGAGACCCGAGGCGCCGCCTGTAATGACTGCGGAGATATTCGAATTAAGTTCCATGGGGCACTGCCCTCCCTACTTTCCGTGAACTGCGGCTTTCAATTATAATGCCCCTAGGAGAGCGCAATGTCTGACGCCACGGAAATCATAGAGACCGTCAAGGGGCAGGGGGATATCTACCTGCCCAAGTCGATCCGGCGTAATGAGCGGGTCTCCCGGGGGTTGCTGCCAAAGCTCGCCCGCCTTGCCGGAAAACTGCCTTTTGCCGATGATCTCGGCGCCGCCTATTATTGCGCGCGTGACCCGCTCACGCCGGCGAAGGCGAAGGCGGTGCTGTTTGCGGCTGCGGCCTATTTCGTGATGCCGGTGGACCTGATCCCCGATGTCGTGGTCGGCCTCGGCTTTACCGATGATGCCACCGTCCTGGCGACCGCGCTCAGCGTCGTCGGGATGCATGTCAAGGAACGCCACCGCGCCATGGCGCGCAAGGTGCTGAACCTGCCCGAGCCGGTCCGGGACGCTTCGTGACCCTGATCGCCCCGCTCAGCCTGGCGGCCCTGCTGGCCCTTGCCTACGGCTTTACCCTGAGCCGCGCGCCGCCGAGCCCGGCAAAACTTCTGCTCAAGATCTCCGGCATGGTGATCCTGACCGGCGTGGCGGCATGGGCTGGCGCACCCTGGCTCATGGTGGCGGGGCTTGCCGCCTCGACCCTTGGCGACGCCTTCCTTGCCGGCCGGCAGGAGCGCTGGCTGATCCCCGGCATGGCCGCCTTCTTCACCGCCCATGTGTTCTATGTTGTCTTGTTCTGGCTGTCCGGGCAGGTGAGCGGGGACGCGCTCAATTATGGCGCGCGGGCGATCCTCGTACTTGCCGGAGCGGGCTATCTTGCCTGGCTTTCGCCCTCGCTGGGGCCGATGCGCTGGCCGGTCTTTGCCTATGGGGCGGTGATTCTGTTAATGGGGGCCGCTGCAATTGCCCTGCCGCCGGGGTTTGGCCTCGTGCTGATCGGGGCGCTGATGTTCATCGCGTCCGATGCGATCCTTGCGAATGAACTTTTCCGGCGCCCTGCCGGTGAACCCGCCCGCTTCGCGCCGTCCATTGCCTTGTGGAACCTCTACTTTTTCGGCCAGATGCTGATCCTGCTCGGCTTTATCCTCTAGCCCACCGCAGAAAACCCGTTTGTGCCTGCACGGAAAGTATGCAATGGACGCGGCGGGCCAGGCGCCCCCAACGGCGCCCAGCCTATCTGTGAGGATAGGAGTAAAAACAGATGACCGTGACCACCGCCAAGCCGGTAGTGCGCCCCGCATGCCCGCATTTTTCCTCGGGCCCCACCGCAAAATATCCCGGATTTTCGCTCCAGAACCTGGTGACCGCCGCCCTTGGCCGTTCCCACCGGTCGGGCGATGCCAAGAAGAAACTCAAAGCCGCCATCGACCGCACCAAGCTGATCCTCGGCATTCCCGATGATTACCGTGTTGCCATCGTGCCGGCCTCCGATACCGGCGCGGTCGAGATGTGCATGTGGTCGATGCTGGGCGCCAGGCCGGTCGACGTGTTCGCCTGGGAAAGCTTCGGCTCCGACTGGGTGACCGATGCGACGAAGCAGCTGAAGCTCGCCGACTGCAAGACCTATGTGGCCGACTATGGCGCCCTGCCGGACTTTACCAAAGCCCGCGATGACGCTGACATCATCTTCACCTGGAACGGCACGACCTCGGGCGTGCGGGTGAAGGATGCCGACTGGATCAAGCCGAACCCGGACCGTGTCGTGATCTGTGACGCGACCTCGGCCGCCTTCAGCCAGGAGATCGACTGGGAAAAGCTCGATGTGGTCACTTACAGCTGGCAGAAATGCCTGGGCGGGGAAGCGGCCCATGGCATGCTGATCCTATCGCCCAACGCCGTGCGCCGGCTGGAGAGCTACACGCCCGACCGCGCGCTGCCAAAACTCTTCCGCATGACCAAGGGCGGCAAGCTGGACGAGGACCTCTTCCAAGGCGCCACGATCAACACGCCCTCCATGCTGTGCGTGGAGGACTATCTGCAGGCGCTCGACTGGGTCGAGCGGATCGGCGGCTGGAAGAAGGTCAAGGCGCGCTCGGATGAGAGCCTCGCCATCCTGACCGACTGGGAAGCCAGTTCCGACTGGGTGGAGTTCCTCTGCAAGGATGCGTCCGTGCGCTCCAATACCGGCGTGACATTCCGCATCAAGGACGCGCGCGTGGCAGGTCTCGACGAGGCCGGCCAGCGTGATTTCATCAAGCGGATGATGAAACGTCTGGAATCGGAGAATGCCTGTTTCGATGCCGCCGGCTATGCCAAGGCCCCTCCGGGTCTGCGCATCTGGGTTGGCGGCTCGGTCGAGCCTTCGGATGTGAAGAAGCTTCTCCCCTGGCTCGACTGGGCCTTCCATGAGGAAGCGGCGAAGCTTTGACCGGAAAGGGGAGCCAAAGGCGCCCGGGCCATGATCCAGCTGCGCACCGCCACACCGGACGATCTCGCCCTCATCCTTCACTGGGATGAGCAGCCTCATCTTGAGGGCAAGGGCGGGGACGAGGACTGGAACGACTGGGACTGGGAAAACCAGCTCGGCAGGAATCCGCCCTGGCGCGAATTCCTGATTGCAGAGCTGGCGGGCCGGCCCATCGGCTTTGTCCAGATCATCGACTGCCGTGAGGAGGAGAGCCATTACTGGGGCACCAATTGCCCCGATCACTCCAAAGCCATCGATATCTGGATCGGAGAGGCGGACTGTCTCGGCAAGGGATACGGGACGCAGATGATGCGCCTCGCCTTTGAGCGGTGCTTTGCCGATCCGCTCTGCCAGCACATCCTCATCGATCCGATGGCGGACAACACCGCTGCCCACCGCTTCTATGAATCTCTCGGGTTCAGACTTCTCGGGCCGCGCAGCTTCGGCCCCGACCAATGCCTTGTCTATCAACTCACCCGCGCCGACTGGCGCAACGGAGCTACCCATGCCTAAAGTCCTCATTGCCGACAAACTCAGCCAGGCCGCCGTCGACATCTTCACGGCCCGCGGCATCGAAACCGATATAAAGGTCGGCCTTTCCAAGGACGAACTGACCGCGATCATCCCCCGGTATGACGGCCTTGCCGTACGTTCGGCCTGCAAGCCCGACGCAGATGTGATCGCTGCGGCGACGAACCTCAAGGTTATCGGGCGGGCCGGGATCGGTGTCGACAATATCGACATCAAGGCGGCGACCGCTAAGGGCGTCGTCGTGATGAACACGCCCTTCGGCAATGCCATCACCACGGCAGAACACGCCATCGCCATGATGTTTGCCGCGGCCCGCCAGATCCCTGCGGCAAACGCCGACACGCAGGCCGGCAAATGGCCGAAGTCCGGCTATATGGGCGTCGAGGTCTCGTTCAAGACACTCGGCCTGATCGGGGCAGGCAATATCGGCAGCCGCGTTGCCGAGCGCGCCATCGGCCTGAAGATGAAAGTCGTCGCCTATGACCCCTTCCTGACCGAAGAGCGCGCGGTCGAACTCGGCGTCGAGAAGGTCGAACTGGAAGAGTTGCTGAAACGGGCGGATGTGATCACGCTGCATGTTCCGCTGACGGATCAGACACGTAACATCCTGTCGCGCGAGGCGCTTGAAAAGACCAAGAAGGGCCTCATTCTCGTCAACTGCGCGCGGGGCGGTCTGGTGGATGAGGAGGCTGTCGCCGATCTCCTGGAGTCCGGCCATATCGCAGGCGCCGCCTTTGACGTGTTTGCTGTCGAGCCGGCCAAGGAGAACGTCCTCTTCGGCAAGAAGAATTTCGTGGCAACGCCGCATCTCGGGGCGTCCACGAATGAGGCGCAGGAGAATGTCGCCCTTCAGGTCGCCGAGCAGATGTCGGACTATCTGCTGACCGGGGCGGTAACCAACGCCCTCAACATGCCCTCGATCACCGCCGAGGAAGCGCCGCGCATCCGGCCTTTCGCCGCGCTCGCCGAAAAACTGGGCAGCTTTGCCGGCCAGATTTCCGACTTCGGCTATGAGGAGGTTGTGATCGAATATGAGGGCGAAGTCGCCGACCTGAACCGCAAACCCGTGACCGCCGCCCTGTTAGCCGGCCTGCTGCGCGCATCGCGCGGAGATGTGAACATGGTCTCGGCCCCGGCCATCCTTGCCGATATGGGCGTCAAGCTGACGGAGACCAAAACCGAATCAAGCCCCGTCTATGACAGCCTGATCCGCGTGAAGGTGAAGACCAAGAAGACGAAGAACGCGCCGGAAGGCGGCTGGCGCACACTCGCCGGTGCGGTGATCGCCGGCAAACCGCGCATCGTGGAGGTCAAGGGCATGGCGCTGGAGGGCGATTTCTCGCCGGTCACGCTGTATGTGAACAATCTCGACAAGCCCGGCTTCATCGGCGCCCTTGGCCAGATGCTCGGCGAGGCGAAGGTCAATATCGCGACCTTCCATCTTGGCCGCCAGGAAGCCGGAGGGGAGGCGATTGCGCTGATCGGAATTGATTCGACACCGCCTGCCTCGGTCATCGAGAAGCTCGATGCCCTGCCGCAGGTGCGCTATGCGAAAGTCCTGTCCTTCTGAGGAAGGGCAGGGCGTGGCCCTGCGGCCACACTTGACGAACCCGTAGGGACGGCGCGATGCCTGATGACCGACTTGTCATGAAAGGCATTCCATGCGCCGTCTCGTGCTCCTCACCGCTGCCTGCGCGGCAGTTTCTGCCAGCGCTTCTGCCCAGATCATCGACGAAGTCCGCCTCGGGGTCGTCCAGCATAATGTCTGTGTGCTCGATTGCGACAACGCCGACAAGGAAGGCGGACCGAACATCAATGGCGAGATCGTCTTCGGCTCGCCCGATATCCTGCGCTTGGTCTGGAGCCCGCGCCCCTATGTCATGGCGAGCTACAACACCGCCGGAGACACAAGTTTCGGCGGTTTCGGCCTGCACTGGAACTGGGACTTCGCCGATGGCTGGTCGCTCGAGCCGGGCGTTGGTTACGTCATCCATGACGGCGAGCTGACATTCCCCTTCCCGCAGGGCGATCCGCGCAACGATCCGGTCTCCGCCTCGAAAGTCTTCTTCGGCTCGCGTGACCTTTTCCGCACCAGCCTGTCGCTGAACCGCGACCTTGCCGGCCCCTGGGGCGTCCAGCTGATGTATGAGCATCTGAGCCATGGCCAGATTCTCGGCAATGGTCGCAATCAGGGCCTTGATAATATTGGCATCCGGCTGAGCTACAGTTTCGGCGAGTAGGACCAGGACCGGGGGTGGCAAAAGGCCCCTTGCAATTGCGCCGTGAATGCGGCCCATGTCGCCGCGGCTGAAGAATGGAGCAGCGTCATGGCAGGAGTGGTCGTCGTCGGGGCCCAGTGGGGCGACGAAGGCAAGGGCAAGATTGTCGACTGGCTGTCCAGCCGCGCCGATGTGGTTGTGCGCTTCCAGGGCGGGCACAATGCCGGCCATACGCTCGTCATCGACGGCAAGGTGTTCAAGCTCGCGCTGCTGCCTTCGGGGCTGGTGCGCGGCGGCAAGCTGTCCGTCATCGGCAATGGCGTGGTGGTCGACCCCTGGCACATGCTGGCGGAGATTGACGGCATCCGTGCGCAGGGCGTCGAAGTCTCGCCGGAAAGCCTCGTGCTCGCCGACAATGCCTCCCTGATCCTGCCCTGGCACAAGGACATCGACGCGGCCCGTGAAGGCGCCCTCGGCGCGGCTCAGATCGGCACCACCAAGCGCGGCATCGGCCCAGCCTATGAAGACAGGGTCGGCCGCCGCGCCATCCGCGTGGCTGACCTTGCTGACCCCGCTGCGCTCGATCTCAAAATCGAGCGTCTCCTGGCCCACCACCGCCCGTTGCGCGCCGGCCTCGACCTGCCGGAGCCTGACGGTGCGGCGCTGAAAGCCGAGCTTCTGAAGATCGCGCCGCAGGTGCTCGCCTATGCCCAGCCGGTCTGGAAATTGCTCGACGAGCAGGTCCGCAGAGGCCGGCGCATCCTGTTTGAAGGCGCGCAGGGCGTGATGCTGGACGTTGACCATGGCACCTATCCGTTCGTGACTTCGTCCAATGTCGTCGCTGGCCATGCCTCGGCAGGGTCCGGCGTCGGGCCGGGGGCGATCTCCTATGTGCTCGGCCTCGCCAAGGCCTACACCACGCGTGTCGGCGCCGGGCCGTTCCCGACCGAACAGGACAATGAGATCGGCGAGCGGCTTGGCACGGTGGGCCATGAGTTCGGCACCAATACCGGCCGGGCGCGCCGCTGCGGCTGGTTTGACTCGGTGATGGTGCGTCAGGCCTGCGCCACATCAGGCGTCAACGGCCTTGCGCTGACCAAGCTGGATGTCCTTGACGGATTTGAGGAAATCAAGGTTTGCGTAGCTTACAGGCTGAACGGCAAGACGATTGATTACTTCCCGGCTGGCCTCACCGATCAGGCCGCCGTGGAGCCGGTGTACGAGACCCTCAAAGGCTGGAGCGGTTCCACCCGCGGCGCCCGCTCCTGGACCGATCTGCCGCCGGAAGCGGTGGTCTATGTGCGCCGCCTCGAAGAACTCGTCGGCAAGCCTTGCGCCCTCGTCTCGACCTCGCCGGAGCGTGAAGACGTGATCCTGATGCGCGATCCGTTCGAGGGATAAAGCATCAGCTTATCCCGCGGATAAGCGGCCCCGAAAACTCCAACCGTTCCTCTAACGGGGCAGGAAAAAACTCCAGGAAAACTCCAGCGCCGTTGGCGTTTCGGGGGGGGGGCACAGCCGGGCCAGGATTTCTGCCGCCGCCTCGGCCGGCAACAGCTGATCGGTGTCGATCACGATATCGGCGGGGGGCATCGCAGCCATCGACGCCACGAAGGCCTCTTTCATCTCGCTGAGAATTTCCGGCGAGCGCAGCTTGCCGAACTCCGCGCGGCTGGAATTGGCGATCCGCTGCATCTGCTCCTCCGGGCTGACGGTCAGGGCAATGAAGATCATCTCGCCGCCGGAATTTTCGACCAGGGTTTTCACCCGTCCCGGAAAGCCGGCATCGACGGTCGGCTCGGGCGCGAAGGTGAAGATCAGGGACCGGTCTTCGGTCACCGCTGCGCTGAACACATCCATCCAGAACTGTTCGCGCAGACGGATGAAGCTTTCCGAGCCAAACGGAAAGACCGAGGCGACCGCATCGACCACAAGATGATTGTGGAAGAGGGGCAGGCCGGTATGAACGGCAAGGCGCCGTGCCACGGTGAGCTTTCCGGCCGCTGCCTCGCCATAGATGAAGATCAGTCTCATGGCTTCAGCCTCAGCGATAGGCCGCAATCGAGCGGACAACCTTGCCTTCCGGCCCGAACACGAATGTTTCGGCGACCAGCTCCTCGCGGTGGTTCGTGTAAAGAATGGTCAGGGCGTCCGAGCCCACGAGAATGTCGTCGAGCTCGAAGAAGAGTTGCGGGGCAAGGCCGAGCGCCTTTGTCCAGTACTCCCTCAGCGCCTTCTTGCCGAACACGCTGGTGGCCTCATTGCCCAGCACCCGCGAGATGCGCGGAGAATGGAAAATGATCTCCTCGCCATAATGCGACAGGATGCGTTCGATATCGCGGTCGTTCCAGGCAGAAAGCCAGTCACGCGCGAAGTCCTCGGCAAAGGCTCTGTCCAGCATCCAGATATCCTCGAATGAATCTGCAGCGCATCAGTATAAATGGACAATTATTTCTCTAGCCAGCGAATAACCAGCGCTACCTTGGCGGCGTTCGGCAGGTTCTGATCCTGCAAGCTGGCCCAGGTCTGAAACAGAAGGGCGTGGAACACCGTCGCGCTGACAAAGGCTGTGTCCCGGCTGTCCGGAAAGGCCGCCACAAGGTCAGCCGCCACCGCCCCGACATAGCCGGAAAATTCTGCCATCGGACGCTGCAAGGCGGGCACATCGGCGACGTCACGTGTCGCGGCGGTCCACATCCGATGGGTTGCGCTGTAATAGTCATAGAAGTGGCCCAGAGCGGCGCCCAGCCTGGTCAAGGGGTCGTCCAGCCCATCCCACAAGGCCGGGTCAGGCGGAGGATTCAGGCTCAGCCAATGCGAGGTGCAGGCCTGGAACACGGCCGTTTCGTCGGGAAAATGGTGATAAACAGTCAACCGCTGAACGCCGGCCCGTTCGGCAATTGCGCTGATTGTCGTCGCCCTCGGGCCGATCTCTTCGTGCAGCTGCATCGTCGCATCGACAATTTTCTGACGCGTTTCCTCACGCGATTTTGCCCGCTTTTTCAACTGGTAAGGCCGCTTCTCTGACATTCAATGATCATATCTGTTCAATTAATTGTTGACAATGGCTGTTTGGTGGATCATTTGCGAGCTCAATTCGATAAACAAGAATGTTCATTGAAAAAAGGAGCGGAATGTGAATACCTTGGAACACCCGATGCAACTGAATGCGTACCCAGCGATCGGGAACTGGTCGGTCCTGCCGTCCTGGATCCCCGTGCCGGATATGGGGGCGTTGCCCGTGAACAGTTTCCTGCTGAAAGGCGACGAACCCATGCTGATGGATACCGGCGTGTCCGCGACCGGTCCTGAGTTTCTAGAGGAACTCGCTTCCCGGATTGATCCTGCGGACCTGCGCTGGATCTGGCTCAGCCACATGGATGCGGATCACATTGGCAACCTGGAGCGGGTCCTGAATGCAGCGCCGCGCGCCGGGATCATCACGAACTTCCTGGGAATGGGAAAGTTGAATCTGGCGGGTTTCGACATTGGCCGGGTGCATCTGCTCAACTCCGGTGACGAGCTGGAAATCAATGGACACCGCCTGCGCCCGGTGCGGCCGGCTTATTATGACGCGCCGGAGACGATCGGATTCTATGATGCGACCGATGGCGTCCTCTTTTCGGCCGACAGTTTTGGCGCGCTGTTCGAATGTCCGGTTGCATCCCTGGACGAGGTGCCAGCAGCGTTGCTTCGGGATGGCATGCAGATCTGGTCGTCGATCGATGCCCCGTGGCTGTCTGATACAGACCCGGAAGCCTTTGCGCGGACACTCGCTGCGATCGATCGCCTGGATCCCGCGATTGTCCTGTCCTCGCACTTGCCGCTTGTGCGCAAGGGTGCGGGCCGCCTGACCCGGATTCTGGCTGAGGGCCGCGCCCATGTCTCAGCTGCGGCCCCCGATCCGCTTCACCTGACGCAGCTCGCCGCTGCATTTGCATCCCATGCAGGATCGGAAGAAAGGAACACCTCATGCCCTGCTTGACCAACATTGCTATTAACCGGCACACTGTGAAGCGCTTCCTGGACGGTACGCATTCCGTCAATCCCGATCATGTTGACGTGATCGACAAGACCGTGCACGCAAGCATTGTCTGTCACGGCTTTCCAGGTGATCCGATTACGGATCATGAAAGCTATAAGGCCTTCTTCCGGACATTCCGCCTGGCTTTCAGTGACATGAAATGGACCCTGCACGCCCTGGTCGCCGACGAGGTGTACGTTTCAGCCCGTTGGGAAATAGAAGTGAAGCATACGGGTTTATTTGCTGGCGTGGAGCCTGACGGGAGACGCGTTACCTTCGACGGGATGGTCTTGTACAGGATGCAGGATGGTCTGATTGCTGAAACCTGGCTCCACCTCAATGAGCTCCGGCTGTTGCGCGGGATAGGCGCCATTCCGGCGCAGGCGGCCTGAAAAGGCGGGGCAATCAAGCCTGCCCGCGAACCGCGAGCACATCCTCCACCGTGCGCAGGCCCGGCTTGGGCGCGGTGACGAGGACGGCCATATTGCCGGGCAGGTGCTTGTTGTCGAGCATCTTTTCGTGCGCCAGCGGAATATCCGCCCACGGAAACACTTCCGACATGCCGGGATCAATCCGCCGGTTGATGACAAGCTGGTTGGCGTCGCTCGCCTGTTTCAGGTTGGCAAAGTGCGAGCCCTGCACGCGCTTCTGGCGCATCCAGAGGAAGCGGGCATCCATGGTGAGGTTGAAGCCGGACGTGCCGGCGCAGATGACCACCATGCCGCCGCGCTTGACCACGAAGACCGAGACCGGGAAGGTGGCTTCGCCAGGATGTTCGAAGACGATATCGACATCCTTCTTGCCGGTGATGTCCCAGATCGCTTTGCCGAACTTGCGGCTCTCTTTCATATAGTCGTTGAACTCCGGGCCGTTGACCTTCGGCAGCTGGCCCCAGCAGTTGAAATCATTGCGGTTGATCACCCCCTTGGCGCCGAGGCTCAGCACGTAATCGCGCTTGTCCTCGGAGGAGACGACGCCGATCGCGTTGGCGCCCGCAATCGCGCAGAGTTGCACAGCGAAGCTGCCAAGCCCGCCGGAGGCGCCCCAGACGAGCACATTGTCTGACGGTTTCAGCACGTGCGGGCGGTGGCCGAACAGCATCCGGTAGGCGGTTGCCAGGGTGAGGGTGTAGCAGGCGCTCTCTTCCCAGGTCAGGTGTTTCGGGCGCGGCATGCACTGGCGGGCCTGCACGCGGCAGAACTGGGCGAAGGAGCCGTCCGGCGTCTCATAGCCCCAGATGCGCTGGCTGGGCGAGAACATCGGGTCGCCGCCATTGCACTCCTCATCATCGCCATCGTCCTGATTGCAATGGATGACGACCTCGTCGCCGGGCTTGACCCGCGTGACCTTGCGGCCGACGGCCCAGACGATGCCGGCCGCATCAGAGCCGGCGACATGGAAATCCTGCTTGTGCACATCGAAGGGCGAAATTGGCTCGCCGAGGGCGGCCCAGATGCCGTTGTAATTGACCCCTGCGGCCATCACGAGGACGAGGACTTCATCGGAATCGATTTCGGGCACCGGCACCTGCTCGACCTGCATCGCGGTCATCGGCCGGCCATGACGCTCGCGCCGGATCGCCCAGGCATGCATCAGCTTCGGCACATGAAACTCCGGCGGAATCTCGCCGACGTCATAGATGTCTTTCTTAACCCGTCCTGCCGTTTCTGTGGTCATGGACCTTCCTCCGTCTCGTGTCCGAGGCAGGCGCGCGCTTTTGCGGCGTCTTCACAGCCTCCTCCGGCGCGGGCACACTGGCAAGTGTTCGCCCGCTTCGCAAGAATAATGTTGCACCGCACAATCAGTCCCTCCGGTTTCGCCCAAGGCTATCAGCTATGACGATCTGCCCTCTGGTCCATCTGAACGGGGCGATCCTGCCCCTCGCAGAGGCGCATATCTCCCCGCTGGACCGGGGATTCCTGTTTGCCCAGGCGGCTTATGAGGTGACGGCGGTATATGCCGGCAGGTTTGTCGACCTCGAGGGCCATATCGCGCGCCTGTCGCGGACGCTGCAGGGGATCGGCATACTGGGGCCACATGGCGCCGAAGGCTGGGCCGCGCTGCACCGGGATCTGGCCGCCCGCAACGCGCTTACCGAAGGGCTGGTCTATCTGCAGGTAACTGGCGGGGCCTATGACGCGCGCGATTTCGCCGGGCCGGAGGTCTTCACGCCGACCGTCTTTGCCTATGCCGACACAAAAGCGCTGATCGGCCCGGCGGCGCGCGACGGCATCCGCGCTGTCTTCGTCGATGACACGCGCTGGAAACGGCGCGACATGAAGACGACGCAGCTGCTCTCCCAGGCGCTCGCCTACCGCGCGGCGAAAGAGCAGGGGGCGGAGACGGCCCTGATGGTCGAGGATGGTTTCGTCACCGAGGCCGCCTCAGCCAATGCCTGGATTGTCACGAAGTCTGGCGAGATCATCACCCGTGACCTATCCCCCGCCATCCTGCCGGGCATTACCCGGGCCGGGGTGATGCGGCTGCGCGAGGCCGGCGGATTTACCATCACCGAGCGCGCTTTCACGCCGGATGAGGCCCTCGCGGCGGCGGAAGTCTTCACGACCTCAGCCGGCGCCATGATCGCCCCGGTCATCGCCCTTGGTGGCCAGCCGGTCGGCACCGGCCGCCCCGGCCCGGTCACCCGCCGCATCCAGCGCCATTATTACGAAGCGATGGGCGCAGATGTCGCGAAGGCGGCGCCCTGGGTGCTCGGCGGTGACTGATCAGCGGGCGCGGGGCGGCTCATCCGGGTCGATGATTTCGCCGTCGATGATGTCGCCGCCGGCGCCGGGGCTGCCGGGGGGGTGGAAGGCGGCGGTGATTTCGGTATGGACGGCGGTGAAGTCTGACCGCGCCATCCGGGCACTGATCTCGTTGGCGGCGAGGGCGGTGGCGGCGCTGAGGCCGGTCAGGCCAAGGTCGATCATTCCCAACCCGCGCGCCAGTGATGTGTCGCGGAAGAGGGCGAGGAAGCCGACGCTCAGCACGAACAGGCCGATCAGAAGGCCCAGCCGGAAGGCAAAGCCCATGGCGACGCTCGCCGGGCTGACGGGTGTTTCAACACCTGCAACGCCCGCAAGCCGGCGGCGCTCATAAAGGCTCACGGCCAGCATCGCCGCCGTCAGAACCGCGAGCGAAAGCGGTCCGCGCTGGTAAATGGCCATCAGCACGGCGCCTCCGGGAAACGCCAGGAGGGCAGCAAGGCGCAGCCAGACTATGGTTCTGAGGCGGAGAGGCGGCTGGGGCATGCGGCGGGCGGGTCCTGCGGTCTGACTGGTGCAAGGTGGCGCCGGCCGGCCTGGCTCGCAAGTGCGTCAGTGGTGCCGCTTGCCAGAGGCGGGTCGCTCGGCCATGCTGCGCCGCAACAAAGGGGAGGCAGAGCAGAATGACAAAGGCCGCCGCAGACTATCAGCACGCGCCCGACGCGCCCTGGATTTTCCGCACCTATGCGGGCCATTCCACGGCGAAAAAGTCGAATGAGCTCTACCGGCTGAACCTCTCGAAGGGGCAGACGGGCCTCTCCATCGCCTTCGACCTGCCGACCCAGACGGCCTATGACGCCGACCATATCCTGAGCCGCGGCGAAGTCGGCAAGGTGGGCGTGCCGGTCAAGCATCTGGGCGATATGCGCGAGCTGTTTGAGGCGCTGCCGCTGGAGACGATGAACACGTCGATGACCATCAATGCGCCGGCCGCCTGGATGCTGGCCCTCTATGTGGCGCTCGCCGATGAGCGGGGCGAGGACCGCCGCAAGCTCAAGGGCACGACGCAGAATGACATCGTCAAGGAGTACCTCTCGCGCGGCACCTATGTGTTCCCGCCCGAGCCCTCGCTGCGGCTGATCTCGGATATGGTGACCTGGTGCTATACGGAAGTTCCAAAATGGAACCCTATGAATGTCTGCTCCTATCACCTTCAGGAAGCGGGCGCGACGCCGGAACAGGAGCTGGCCTACGCCCTGGCCACCGCCATTGCGGTGCTCGATACCGTGAAAGCCGGCGGACAGGTTCCAGAATCAGACTTTGAGACCGTTTTTGGCCGCATATCTTTCTTTGTGAATGCGGGCGTGCGTTTCGTAACGGAACTCTGTAAGATGCGCGCCTTCGTCGATCTCTGGGAAGAGATCGGGCGGGAGCGCTATGGCGTTACCGATCCCAAGGCGCTCCTGTTCCGCTATGGCGTGCAGGTGAACTCGCTGGGCCTGACCGAACCGCAGCCGGAAAACAATGTCTACCGTATCCTGATGGAAGCCCTCGCCGTCACCCTGTCGAAACGTGCCCGCTGCCGCGCGCTGCAGCTGCCGGCCTGGAACGAGGCGATGGGCCTGCCGCGCCCCTGGGACCAGCAATGGTCGCTGCGCCTGCAGCAGATCCTCGCCTATGAGACCGACCTTCTGGAATTTGAAGACATCTTCGATGGCAGCCATGTCATCACCGCAAAGACCGAGGAGCTTAAGGAAAAGGCGCGCGCCACGCTGGCAAAGATCGACGAGATCGGCGGGGCAACGGCGGCCATCGGCTTCATGAAGGAAAGCCTTGTCGGGGCTCATATCGAGCGCATCCGCGCGATCGAATCCGGCGCGCTTACCGTCGTCGGCGTCAACCGGTTCACCGAGACAGAGCCGAGCCCGCTGGGCGGCGGCGACGGCGCCATCCAGACCGTGGACCCCGCCGAAGAGGCGATGCAGGTGCGCGACCTGAAAGCCTGGCGCGCCGCCCGCGACACTGCCGCCGCCGAAGCGGCCCTGGCGGAGCTGCGCGCAGCGGCTGCCGAAAACCGCAACATCATGGAGCCCTCCATCGCCTGCGCCAAGGCGGGCGTCACGACCGGGGAGTGGGGCACGGTGCTGCGCGAGGTGTTCGGCGAGTTCCGCGCGCCCACGGGCGTCGCCCTTGTGGTGGCCTCCAGCGGCGAGGAAGACGTTGAGCAGGTGAAAGCAGAGGTGGCGCGCGTTTCAGAGGCATTGGGCCGTACACTGACTTATGTGCTGGGCAAGCCGGGCCTCGATGGCCACTCCAACGGCGCCGAGCAGATCGCCGCGCGGGGCAGGGAGGTCGGCATGGACGTGGTCTATGAAGGCATCCGTTTCACGCCCGCCGAGATCGCTGCCCAGGCGAAGGAGGCGAAGGCGCATGTTGTCGGCCTCTCCATCCTCTCGGGCAGCCATCTCGATCTCGTCCGGGAGACGGTGGCCGAGCTGCGCAAGCTCGGCCTCGACAATGTGCCGGTCGTCGTCGGCGGCATCATCCCGCCGGAGGATTCCCGCGCCCTGCGCCAGATGGGCGTCGCCGCCGTCTACACGCCGAAGGATTTCCGCATCACCGGGATCATGGGCGATGTCACCCGCCTTGTCGAAAAGGCCTGGCTCGTAAAGGGCTAGCACCCCCGCGTCTTCAGACCGTATCGACGAAGACGAGTTCGGCCGAGTCCACACCTTCGAGCGTTAGCGTCTCTGCGCCGGTGACCGTCGCGCCGTCGCGCGTTTTCAGCCGCTGTCCGTTCAGAATGACTTCGCCGTCTGCGACCACGAGATAGCCATAGCGTCCGGCGGGCAGGTCATAGCTCAGCGTCTCGCCCGCCTTGACCGTCGCGCCCAGCACCTTTGCGTCCTGATTGATCTGCAGGCTGTCATTCTCTCCGCTGCCGGAGGCCAAAACGGCCCATTGCCCGGAACGGTCGCCCTTCGGGAATTTCCGGGCGCCCCAGCTGGCCTTGCCGCCGCGGGTGCGCGGGATGATCCAGAGCTGGAAGATTTCCGTCACGATGTCTTCGGCATTCCATTCCGAGTGCTGAACACCGGACCCGGCGCTCATCACCTGAACGTCGCCGGCCTCGGTGCGGCCCTGATTGCCCATCGAATCGCGGTGGGTGATGGCGCCCTTGCGCACATAGGTGATGATCTCCATCGACTCATGGCCATGCGGCGGAAAGCCGGTATTGGGCTGGATCTGGTCGTCATTCCACACGCGCAGCGCGCCGTGATGTACGCGGGCCGGGTCGTGATAGCCCGAGAAGGAAAAGTGATAATGTGCGTTCAGCCAGTCATTGCGGAACCGGCCAAGTGACTCGAAAGGGCGCAGTTCAATCATGGGATGTCTCCTCATGCGGCGGGGTTGGTGTTGCCCTCAATATGGACCAATCCCCGGGCAGGGGCAGACCGCAGCGGAAGATAGTATTCATGCAGGCAACGCATGAATGGTGCGCAGTCAGGGCGCTGGCGGCCTATTCGCTTCGCGACGCTTAGCTTCAGCTTTTTCCAGATGGATGCGAACCTTCGTGCCGGCCAGAAGCAGCGCCGCAAACAGTATGAAGGGAACGGCGAAGAGGAGGAAAAGGCCGGCGATGTTCGCCGAGGAAGCCCAGGATGTCAGGGAGGCCTCTTCGCGCGCCCCAATGGCGGCCATGAGCATCATGAAGAATGGAAGCAGAGGTGCGGCAATACCGAAGAAAACATATACCCAGCGATTGGGGGAAGAATGATCTCCCGTCGTTTGAAGCGGCACGGATGAATACTCTGCCCAGCTCTTGATGTTCTTGCCACCATACCGGCGCTGGTTGCGCACGATCCGGCGGCGGCGGCGGAGCAGGCGGGTCAGGCCGCTGCCTTTGGACGAGTGTTGATTGTGAATGTCAGGCATCGTTTCCACCCTATCCATTTGGATATGGGTACGGCAGGAAAGGCTGCAACCAAAAGTGTAGCGGCCCTGTTCACCCGATTGCCGGGCTCGCCTGCACGCATGACGCAATACGGCTCAGAACGGTGCAAGAGGGAACAGGATGACGGAAAGCCCGGGCTTTGAAGGTGACATGGTTCTGGCCGCGCCGCTCAATCCCGGTGCGCCGGAGGGCGTGGGCCCGCTCACCGCAAAATTCGTCCGCTATCCCGGAAGCCAGCAGCTGATCCTCTGGCTGCCTCAGGACGGCTTTTCCGGATACGAGACGCTGGAGATTCTGGGTCCGGGGGAGGGGGTGGCCGAGCGTGCTGCCGTCACTGATCGCCTCAATGGCCGGGTGCAGATACTCATCGACACATACCCATGGCCGCCCGGTTCCTACAGGATCGAGATCACCCATCAGGCCGGCTGGTCTCACGCGCTGTCCCTCGAAAAGCAGGAAGCACGCGCCGCCCGCCCACCCGAGCCTGCGCCCGAACCTGCGTCCGCCCCGGAACCGTCCAGTGGCCCCATCGTCTACCGCGACGGCTTCGGCAATATATTGCCCGATACCGATCTTGAGATGCGCGCCGCGGCCGCCGAACGCATCGCCGCACGCTTCAGCCGGCGCCTTGAATTCGAGGGCACCTACCGCGCCGGCACCATCATCTACGTCGAGGGCGACATCCGCCTGCGCTTTGACCATGAGATGTGCGGCGGCAGGGTCTATTTCAGCATCGACATCCCGGCCCCGAAAGACTGGGAAGCACTCACCGGCCGGCCGCTCGCCGAACGCAGCGATATCGTCGCCTTCGTGGCCGAAGAAACCCGCCGGCGCCAGGCATCACGCTGGAACTATGTGATCCATGACGACCGCATAGACTTTGTGGATTAGCCGCCCGCCCCTTGCCCTCCACCGCGCATCTCCCCAGAAGGCTGGGGCATGCCATCTTCGCCGCCGACCCTTGCCGACGCCCGCGCGCTCCTGAAGCGCGTCTATGGCTATGATGCGTTTCGCGGCCTGCAGGAGCAGGTGATCGCGGATGTGCTGGTAGGGCGCGACGGGCTCGCCGTGCTGCCGACCGGGGGCGGCAAGTCGCTTTGCTACCAGATCCCGGCGCTCCTGCGCGAAGGTGTCGGCATTGTCGTCTCGCCGCTGATCGCGTTGATGGCCGATCAGGTCGATGCGCTGAAACTCGCCGGGGTACGGGCCGAGCGGCTCGACAGTTCGATGGACTTTAATGCACGCTCGGCGGCGATCGAGGCGGCCTCGCGCGGCGAGATGGACCTGCTCTACGTTTCCCCCGAAGGCCTTGGCAATGGGCTCGCCGACCGGTTGTCGCGGATGCAGATTTCGCTGATCGCGGTGGATGAGGCCCACTGTGTCAGCCAGTGGGGCCATGATTTCCGGCCCGATTATCGCGCACTCGGCCGCCTCAAGGGCCTGTTCCCGGGCGTGCCGCGACTGGCGGTGACCGCGACAGCAGATGCGCGCACGCGGGCGGATATTCTGCAGCAGCTGGACCTCACCGACCCGGCCGTCCATGTCGCGAGCTTCGACCGGCCAAACCTTATCCTCTCGGCCGAGCCGAAGGAGAGCAACCGGACTGCCCGCGTCGTGCAACTCGTAAAAGCCCGCGCCGGCGCCAGCGGTATCGTTTACGCCGCCACCCGTAATGCAACCGAGGATATCGCCGAAGCGCTGGAGAAGGCAGGCGTCCCCGCGCTCGCCTATCATGCGGGCCTTGAGGCCGATCTGCGCGCCGCGCGCCAGCGCCGCTTCCTGCTGGAGGAAGGCCTCGTCATGTGTGCCACGGTCGCCTTCGGCATGGGTGTCGACAAGCCGGATGTGCGTTTCGTGATCCATGCCGATCCGCCGAAGACCCTGGAAGCCTACTGGCAGGAAGTCGGAAGGGCAGGGCGCGACGGCGAACCGGCCGAGGGCGTCGCCCTGTTCGGCCCTGCAGACATGAACCGCTCGCTCCAATGGACCTATTCGAGCGATGCGCCGGAAGAGGTCAAGCGCGTCCAGATCACCAAGACCCGCCAGCTCTTTGCCTTCTTCAATGGCGATGAATGCCGCCGGGGGGCGGTTCGGCGCTATTTCGGCGAAGAGAAGGTCGATCCCTGCGGGGTGTGCGATGCCTGCAAGGGGGAACTCGGCGAGCGTCATGACGCGACCCGATATGCCCAGATGGCCGTATCGGCGGTCCTGCGCTGCGGCCAGCGGATCGGGCGGGGCCGGCTCGTCCAGCACCTCCTCGGCGAGGCGAAGGATGATTTCGATACCGACCTGTCGACCCTGTCCACCTTCGGGATCGGTAAGGATCTGCCCCGGCAGGGCTGGAACCGGGTCTTCGACGCCCTTCTGTACGAAGGCCTTGTCGCCGACGGCGGCGAAGCCCTACGCCCGGTGCTGGTCGTGCCGGACGCCGAGGCCGCCAAGGCCCTGTTCCGGGGGGAACGCACCGTTTCGCTTCGCGCCGACCCGGCCGCAACCCGGCGCCGGAGCCGTGTGAAGGGCGCTGCGCGTACCGCCGTCATGGCGGACCTCTCCGAGCGGGACATGGCCGCCTTCGAGGCGCTGCGCCTCTGGCGCACGAACCTTGCCCGCGAGCGGGGTGTGCCGCCCTATGTCATCTTCCATGACAGGACCCTGGCTGAAATCGCCCGCCAGCGGCCGTCGGGCGCCGAAGCGCTGCGGGAGATTACCGGCGTGGGCGAAAAGAAGGCGCAGGCCTACGCCGGAGAGGTTGCGCGTGTCCTGACCGAGGCCGGATAAGGCCCGGATTGTCCCGATCTGTCCGGATCTGTCCCGGTTTGACCCGAGCGCGCTGGGGATAAGTGAGGCGGGCGCCTTGACCCGGCGCCTGCGGCGCCGCACCTATACGGCCAGTATTTCAAAGAGATTCCCCACCGGAGCCTGCATGACCCGCTTCCGCCTAGACCAAGACTTCCGCCTGGACGATGACGAAAACGAACCCGTCCCGGCGAATCAGCCGAACGTCGTCGAGAATGCCCTGTTCAAATCGCGAACGATCCTGCTGACCGGGGGAATCGACTTCAAACAGGCCCGCGGCGTCTGCGAACGCCTGCTGGCCCTGTCGGCCGACAGCGAAGATCCGATCCTGATGATCCTGTCTTCGCCCGGCGGCCATGTCGAAAGCGGCGACATGATCCATGACATGATCAAATTCGTGAACGCACCGGTGAAGGTGCTCGGCTCGGGCTGGGTCGCCTCGGCGGGCGCGCTGATCTACGCCGCCGCCCAGAAGGAAAACCGCTATTCGCTGCCGAATACCCGCTATCTGCTGCACGAACCCCGCGGCGGCATTGGCGGCCAGGCCACGGATGTCGAGATCCAGGCCCGCGAAATCATCAAGATGCGCGAGCGGCTGAACCGTATCTTTGCGGAAGCGACCGGCAAATCGCTGGAGCAGATCAAGAAGGATACCGACCGCGACTTCTGGATGAGCGCTGAGGAAGCTGTCGATTACGGCCTGGTCAACAAGATCGTCCGGAACCGGCGCGAAATTGGCTGACGGGCGGCAATGTTTGCCGGAAGGTAAGGATTGGGCGTGAAGATCGGGCGTTAACCCTAACGCTCCGGTTCCGATGCCTCTTCGCCTTCAGGATATTTCCCTCCCGGTCCCGCCGATCCCGGCGGCGACAACGGCCGCCGCCGCATTCTCGCTTTTCCTGTCTGATCCTGCGCTTTTCGCCCTCCCTGTCGAGATGGAGGCCGGGGCGGACACAGAGGAGGGGCTGCGGATCGGCCTGGTCACGCGGGCGCGCCTGACCGAGGCGCTTGCCGGCCCGAATGGGCGCGATGTGTTTACCATCCGCCCGGTCGTCCATCTTATCACTCCGCAGCCCGTGATCGCTGAAGCCTCGCTGCCGGCGGCGTTGATCGCCAAACAGGCGGCGGAACAGTCCACCAGCGCGCTGACCGACGGTGTCATCGTGACTGAGAACGGCGCCTATAAGGGCATTGTCTCCCCGCCGGCGCTGCTGAAGGCGATCGCGCAGGAGAACACCCAGCGCGCCCGCGGCCAGCAGGCGAGCCTGCGCCGGATCGATGAACTGAAAGGCGAGTTGCAGATGCTGGCTGAGGGGCGCGGGCGCTTCCTCGCCTTTGTCGGCCATGAGATCCGCACGCCGCTGACCGGCATTCTCGGGGTCGCAGATCTGATCAAGGATCAGTCGGCCACCGCCGAAACCAGACGGCTTGCGGAGACGATTTCCAATAGCGGCCAGCATCTGGAACGCCTGCTGACGGACCTGATCGACCTCTCGCGCCTTGAGGCCGGCCGATTGCCGGTCTCGCTTGCACCCTTCGATCTTCGCCAGTTTGCCGCCGAGACACGCGATCTCTGGCAGCCGAAGCTGGATGCGAAACGGGTCGCCCTGCGCCTGGCGGTGGCCCGCTCGGCGGAAGGCCGGATCGAGAGCGATGCCGGGCGCCTGCGCCAGATCCTGTTCAACCTTGTCAGCAATGCGGTGAAGTTCACCGATCGCGGTCATGTCACCGTTCAGATGTCGACGCGGGACGGCGCAGACGGTCTGACGCTGGTAATGACGGTCGCCGATACCGGCCGGGGAATCTCGGACGCTGACAAGCAGCGCCTGTTCGAGGAATTCGAACAGGCCGACAGTTCCATCCACGCCACGCATGGCGGTTCGGGTCTTGGCCTCAGTATCGCACGCGCCCTGGCGCGCCGCCTCGGCGGGGACATTTCGCTCACCGACAATGATGGCGGCGGCTGCGTGTTCACGGTCGCCGTGCCGGTCCGCAAAGCGGGTCCGCGCCTTGCGATCGAGAACCCGGCGCAGCTTCGTCCCGGACGGTTCGACCTTGGCGAAATCCTGGTGGCGGAGGACCATGACACGACCGCCTTCGTCATCCGTGAGGCGCTGGTTGCGGCCGGCTGGCGCGTGGAATGCGTGCCGGATGCCTCGGTTGCTGCCCAGCGCATTGCGGTGCGCCGCTATCAGGCCGTGGTGACGGATGTGCACATGCCGGGCGGGGGCGGGGACGCAGTGCTGCATGCCGCGCGTTTCGGCCCAGGTCCGAACCGGATGATCCCTGTGATGGCGCTGACGGCGGATGCCAGCCCGGAACGGCGCGCGGCCTGCGAGGAGGCGGGCTTTTCCGGCCTTATCGAAAAGCCGGTGCGCCCGCGCGCGCTGGTCGCCGCGCTCGCCGATGCGCTGATTGCCTCGACGCACGAGACGCAGGCGAAGGCTGTCTGAGCCTGGCTACCTCAGAAAGACCGGCCGATCACAAGATAAGCTGACTGGCGCCCGCCCTCGGATCGGCCGAAAGCAAGATAGACCGGACCCAGCGCCGTATTCGCGCCGACATAGATGCTGCCGCCGAAACGGACATCTTCGAGCGCGAAACTCTCCGGCTCGGACCAGACTTCTCCGGCTTCGATTGATCCGCCGGCGAACAGCGGCACGCCGAACAGGGCAGGTTCGCTTCCGAACAGCGAGCGGCGATAGATCAGACGGGCAACGGCATAATTCTCGCCCGCAAGCTCGTCGAGCCGGTAGCCCGACAAGCTGAACAGGCCCCCGATCCGGTACAGCGTGTCGAGCGGCGGGGCGCCGTCGAGGCGCAGCCCGCCGGAGACCGATGTCAGGATCGTGTTGCGCCCGAAACTGTAGGCGTGGAGCCCCGATGCCGTCAGCGTGTGATAGTCCGCATTGTCACCGAGCGCTTCAAGCCCGTGTGTCCAGCGCGTATTCGCCAGGAAGCCGGCGCGGGGAAAGAAGGGATCGTCCAGAGTGTCGAGACCCGCCGATGCAAAGACCCGGCCGATATCAATGTCCACTTCGGAGATAAGCGCGGCGCCCTGGTTCAGCTTCGACCGCCCTGTGCCGAATTCGATCCCTGTGCGGATTTCGGCAAAGTTTCCGAACTGGCGTCCGGCGTCCAGGCCTATAAGGCCGTAGGTCAGGTCAAAGCCCGCGGTCTTGAATCCCCGTGTGGAATAGACATTCACTGGCCGGTTCTGAATTTCGGCGCGACCGACCGCGAACCAACTCTGTTCGGGCTCCAGCAGCCGGAAATATTCGATGCCGAATGTGTTGATATCTCCGGCGGTGGCGACGGCGCGAATTTCGGAGCCATAGGCGTCGAGCGCCGCGCTGCGATAGTCGATCGAGACGGCGACATCGGATTCTGTGTTGAAATCATTCTCGACGATCAGGCCCAGGCGCACCCTGCCGGCGTTCCGCCGCGAATCATCGGCGCGCACGACAAGGCCGGTCATGCCGTTCTCTTCCGTCATCGTGTAGTCCACACGCTCGAAGGGACCGAGGGCATAGATGCGATCAATCGCTTCATTGATTTCCTCGGCATCAGCCGGCTTGCCGATCACGCTGGAAAGACGCGCCTCCAGAAGAGACTGATTGAGGCGGGAGGTGTTCTCGATGCGGACGAAGGACAGGAAGGGGGGCTCTGCCTCGCCGATGCGGGTCTGGGTGACCGGCGGGCGGCCTTCGGCGAGCGGCGCGATCCGCTCTGCCTGCGCCCGCAGGGATGCGCGCCCGGCCTCGATCAATTCCGCGCCCCGGGTAAAGGCCGCCGGACTGATGTTTCCGGTATTGGTGCGTATCAGCACATCCTGAGGCTGCATCGCAGCGATCTCGGCGCGTTCATTGGCAAGGATCAACAGGCTGACAGTCTGCGACAGGACGCTGACCACCGAGCCGATCTGATCCTGTGTCAGGAGTTCGTTCGGCGTCCAGACGGCGATGACGATGTCGGCGCCCATCTCGCGCGCGATACTGACCGGGATGTTGGCGGCGAGCCCGCCATCGACGAGCAGTTTGCCGTCCATGCTGAAAGCTGCAAATACGCCGGGCACGGACATGGACGCACGCATCGCCATCGGCAATTCGCCGGAACTGATGACAACCGCTTCGCCGGTCGTGATGTCGGTTGCCACGGCGCGGTAGGGGATGGGCAGGTCATCGAAATTCTCGACCGCCATGCGCGCCGGTGTGATGCGCCGCAGCTCCTTCATCAATGCCTGATCGGAGATCGCCCCGCCCGGCAACAGCAGGCCTGCGCCGGAGACGCCAAGGCTGGCCGTGCCGGGAAAATCGGCCTGTTGCTGTTTCTGCCGATAGGTGAGCTTGTCGCGCCCCGGCGAGGGATTGAAGATACCGGCCCAGTCGGCGTCATGGACGACCTGCTCGATTTCCGCGCTGCTCATGCCGGAGGCGTAGAGCCCGCCGATGACCGCGCCCATTGAGGTGCCGACCACCATGTCCGGGCGGATGCCGAGGCGTTCCAGTTCCTGGATCGCGCCGACATGCGACAGGCCGAGCGCGCCGCCGCCGGAGAGGACAAGGGCGATTTTTGGCGGCGCGGAGGGTGCCTCGGCCTCCTCGGCGAAGGTGTGACCTGCCAGAAGCAACAAGGCGAGCGCCAGCGCGAGCATCGGGCGGAGGAAACCGGCACGGGGCCGTTTCAGGGCGGGCACAGTCAACGGCGAATCCTCCGGCCAGTCCACCGATGGCGGCAGGGCGGAAGGCGCGCCGGCAGGGCGTTGGTGGTTCGGGAGAGACTTGAACTCTCGACCTTACGATTATGAGTCGTACGCTCTAACCAGCTGAGCTACCGAACCATTCGCCGCATCAGCGAAGGCGCCTGATACACAGGGAAAACGGGCGATGCAAGCGCCCTATCCCGCCAGCTCTGCCACATGGTCGGCAATGGCAAGGGAGGAGGTCAGCCCCGGGCTTTCGATGCCAAGAAGGTTGATAAGGCCGGCGCTGCCATGGGTTTCCGGCCCCTCGATGCGGAAATCGCCGGAGGGGGCACCCTCGGGCACCAGTTTGGGGCGTACGCCCGAATAGCCGACAACCAGCCGGTCCGGCGTCAGTTCGGGCCAGTAGCGGGCCGCCTCGGCGTGGAACACCGCCGCGCGGGACGGATCCACACGGTAGTCGAAAGGCGGCGCGGCCCCCTCCGGCAGCCATTCGGCGTCCGGCCCGAGCCTGCCATTGCCGCCGAGATCGATCGTCAGGTGCAGGCCGAGCGTGGCGGAATTTGGCATGGGGTAGATCAGGCGGCTGAAAGGGGTGCGGCCCTGAACAGTGAAATAATTGCCCTTGGCGAAATAGGTGCGTGGTAGGCCCGGCTGGTGCGGGCCTTCGATGGCGGCGGCGATGGAGGCCGCCGAATGGCCTGCCGCATTGACCACCGTTCGCGCCCGGATAACCGCCGGACTGTCCCCGCCGGTCTCCAGCCGGACATGGCCGGTCTCGACCGCCCCGCGCAGAAGCGGCGCGCCGAAGGCAATGGAGCCGCCGGCGTCTTCAAGGTCGCCCTGAAGGGCCAGGAAATAGGCATGGCTGTCGAAAATGCCGGAGACGGGAGAGTGCAGCGCCGCGCTGATACCCGCGCTGAGGGCAGGTTCCATCCGGCGAGCCTCATCACCGCTCACAAGGCGCAATTCCTCGACCCCGTTCGCCTCGGCGCGCGCAAGTATGGCCCCGAGGTCCGAAGCCTCGGCTTCGCCAATCGCGACGACCAGCTTGCCGCACCGGTTGGCGGCGATCCCGCGCTGCGCCAGATAGGCATAGAGCTGGCGGCGCCCATGAACGCAGTGACGCGCCTTCAGGCTGCCGGCCGCATAGTAAAGGCCGGCATGGATCACCTCGGAATTGCGGGAGGACGTGTGCATTGCGATCTGCGCCTCGGATTCCAGCACGATCACCTCGCGCCCCGCCTGCGCCAGCGCCCGCGCTGCCGCAAGGCCGATCACGCCTGCGCCGATGACCACCACATCTGCGTCAAAACTCTCTGACATTCGCCCGCCACTCGCCGGAATCACTGATCCGGACTATTATCAGGCGGAATGAAGAGACGCAGCTTGATTCTCCTTGGATTTGTCCTGCTGGCCGCCGGGCCGGCACATGGGGAGTTTCGCGGGGCGGAAGACGCCTTCCGGGCCGGACATTATGAGGCTGCCTTCGACAAGGCCGGCGCCGAGCATACGGCAGATGCACATGCCTTCCGCGCGCGGAGCCTGCTGGCCATGGCGATGAGCGGAGAGGCCGATCCGCCGCGCAGCCTGCTGGATGCGGCGCTGAGCGAGGCGGAGACGGCCCTCGCGCTTGAGCCGCTTCACATCGAAGGCCGTCTGCAGAAAGCGATCGCCCTGTCCCTCATCCTGCGCCCGATGAGCCTCGGCGAGGCGAACCGCACGGGCTATGGCGGCCAATCCCGCTCACTGGCCGAAGAGGTGCTGAAGGGCGATCCGGAAAACTACTACGCGCACGGCTTTCTGGCGGTCTGGCATGTCGAGGTCGTCCGCCGGGGCGGTCTTGCGGGCTCGGCGATCATGGGGGCGAGTGTGCGCACGGGACGCGGGCATTATGAGGAAGCCATCCGCCTTGCGCCGGACGATGCGGGCCTGCACTGGCAATGGGCGCGCGCGCTGGCCGCGCTGGATGCGAGAAAGTACCGCCGCGAGATCGAAACCGCTCTGGCTGCCGCGAAGGCTGTCGATCCGCAGACGGAACTGGACCGGGTGATGCGGGGGCGGGCGGAGAAACTGCTGACCGCCCTCGGCCGGCACGCTGTGCGTGATGTCGAGCGGCAGGCGCGCCAGATGCTCTAGCGCCGGTCAGTTGGTCCCGGCGAACACGGCCTTGATGAAGCTGCGATAGAGCATCACCTGCTGGGGCAGGAGGCTAGGATCGCGGATCGCCTTCGACAGGATGATGCCGCCATCGACGACCGCCGAGAACATGTCGGCCAGAGCATCGAAGTCGGTCTCGATCCTGGGCGGATACTTTTCTGCAATCAGCCGCAGCCGGTTCCCGAAGAACTGCCGCCAAGCCAGTTGGCCGCCAGCGTACAGCTCACGGATATCATGGCTGAACAGATGCTCCTGATAACAATAGGCAGCCACCATGCAACCAGGATGTCCGTTCGGCAGATCGCTCAGACGGTCAGCAAGAAGTTTCAGGAAGATCAGGAAGCCGTGCAGCGGGTCTTCGTCGAGACCGTCCGCCAGGCCGATGAGTTCATCCAGAAGAATCGTCTCATCGTCGATGTAACGTTGGAGCAGCGCCCTCGCGAGGTCGTTCTTGTCGCGGAAATGGTAGAAAAAACCGGATTTGGTGATCCCCGCCTCGGCGATGATTTCCTCGATTGAGGTTGCTGCAAAGCCTTTGCTGAGGACGGCGTCCTGCGCAATGTCGAGCAGTCTGAGGCGCGTCTGTTCGCCTTTGGTCAGTGTCTGGACAGCCATCGCTTTACCCTTGGGGGAGGTACTGTACCGCAAGTCCAGTTCTTTGACCCTGCATGGCGTGATTTTCAACCGATCTCTCGAATAACTTTCGGAGAAGGCTGAAAAACAAGGAAAAAAATTTCTCCAGTTTCCGCACCACGCGTCTTCTATCAGGCACGCGCCTGCTTTCGTAGGCATAAGACACCCCGGCCACCTCCCACCGGGACCCAAAAAGGAAACTTGCAGATGTTAAAAGACAGGTATGGCAACGCCGTTTCAACCCGTTCGGAAGTGGCGCTTGCGCACTATAACGAGGCCCTGGGCCTCATCCATCTCTATCGCGGAGATCCGGTCGCGGCGCTGGATGCAGCGCTTGCCGAGGATCCCGACTTCGGCAGCGCGTGGGCTGCGCGGGCGGCCCTGCTCGTCCAGCAAACGGACAAATCGTATGCAGACGAAATCGAGCGCAGCCTGCGGGCTGGCGCGGCCGCGTGCCTGAATGACCGGGACCAGGCGCATCTCGCCGCGGCCAGGGATTGGGCAACAGGACGTATTCATGGCGGCATCTTCCGTCATGCACGGATCGCGCACGAGAATCCGCGCGATGTTCTGGCCGTTCAGTTCGCTCATACCGGCTGCTTTTTTGTCGGCATGCCTGCTGAGCTGCGCGACTGGCCGCTCCAGGCCCTGCGGGCCTTCTCCCGCGGTGAGGACGGCTATGGCGTCCTGTCCGGCATGGCGGCGTTCGGGCTGGAAGAGTGCGGGGACTATTTCCGCGCAGAAGCCTTCGGGCGAGAGGCGGTGAGCCTGGACCCGCGCGACGGCTGGGCCGTTCACGCGGTGGCGCATGTCCACGAAATGCGCGGTGACCTCGATGCTGGCATTCCCTGGCTGGCCGACAGCGCTGACCAGTGGTCGCCCGAAAGCGGGTTTGCCTATCACAATTGGTGGCATCTCGCGCTGCTCTATCTCGACGCCGGAAATATTCCGGAAGTGCTCCGGTTGTACGATCGCAATATCCGTCCGGATCCGAATTCGCAGGTCATCCTTGAAGCCATTGATGCGTCGGCCCTGCTCTGGCGCCTCAGCCTCGAAGGCGTTGATGTGGGCGGACGGTTCAGCTCGGTGGCATCGGCCTGGGAGCGCGCAGCGGAAGACGGATTCTATGCCTTCAACGACCTGCACGCCCTGATGGCCTTCATCGGCGCCGGCCGGGAAGACCTCGCCGCCCGGACGCTGAAATCGGTGCGCCGTGCCGCTTCAGGTGATGGAGACAATGCCTATATGTCGCGCGCGGTCGGCCTGCCGCTTGCCGAAGGCTTTATCGCCTTCGGCGCCGGGCGGTATGCCGAGGCGGCGGAGAAGATTCTCTCCGTGCGCGGTATTGCCCAGCGGTTCGGGGGCAGCCACGCCCAGCGCGACGTCCTCACGCTCACGGCTCTGCACGCGGCCATCCTTGCCGGGATGAAATCCACCGCTGAAGCGCTGGCCCATGAGCGGGTCCAGCATAAGCCCCTCAGCCCCTGGGCCGGCCAGCTGGCACAGACGGCAAGCGGCATCGCGGCAACAAGCCGCCTCGCGCTGGCAAGCTGAAACAATAGAATGATGCAGGAAGGCCGAGGCAGCCGGGACACCGGCTGCCTCATTCCTTTGTCTACTCCGCCGCTACAGTCGCCTCGGAATGCGCTTCCTGCTCAGACAGGAAACGCTCGGCGTCGAGGGCGGCCATGCAGCCCATGCCCGCGGCGGTGACGGCCTGGCGGTAGGTCTCATCTGTCACATCGCCAGCGGCGAACACACCGGGGATCGAGGTGCGCGGTGAGCCGGGCTCGGTGATGAGATACCCATTGTCCCGCATCGGCAGCTTGCCAACGAAGAGTTCGGTTGACGGTGCATGGCCGATGGCGATGAAGATGCCGTGGACGGGAATTTCCCGCACCGCGCCGGTGTTCACATCGCGGATGCGCGCGGCAGTGACGCCGAGCGGCTGGTCATCGCCGACGACTTCCTCAAGCGCATGGTTCCAGATCACCTCGACCTTGGGGTTCTTGAACAGGCGGTCCTGCAGGATTTTCTCCGCGCGGAAGCTGTCGCGGCGGTGGACCACGATGACTTTGGAGGCAAAGTTCGTCAGGAACAGGGCCTCTTCAACCGCCGTATTGCCGCCGCCGATGACCATGACTTCCTTGCCGCGATAGAAGAAGCCATCGCAGGTGGCGCAGGCGGAAACGCCGAAGCCCTTGAACTTCTCCTCGCTTGGCAGCTCCAGCCATTTCGCCTGGGCGCCGGTGGAGATGATCACGCTGTCTGCGGTGTAGACCGTGCCGCTCTCGCCGATGGCCTTGAAGGGCCGGGTTTCGAAGTCGACGCTGGCGATATGATCATTGGCGACCTTGGCGCCCATCTTCTCGGCATGTTCCTGCATCTTGACCATCAGCTCCGGGCCCTGGATCTCGGCAAAGCCCGGATAATTCTCGACATCGGTGGTGATGGTCAGCTGTCCGCCGGGCTGCATGCCGGTGACGACGAGCGTGTCGCGCAGGGCGCGCGCGGCATAGACGGCGGCCGTCCAGCCGGCCGGGCCAGACCCGATGATCAGGATTTCGGCATGTCGTGTCTCGGCCATCGGGGCCTCCTTGAATCGTCTCTAACGTCCGGCAACCAGCGCCATATGGGGGCTGAAGGGGGAGGGTTAAAGCGCTGCGGGCCCGGCTGCAAGGCAGCTATTCAGGCTCGGAGACGATCTCGACCGTCGCATGGGAGACATTGAAGGCCTCAGCGAGCCGGGCCTTGATGTCGCGGCGCAGGGTTTCGGGATTGGCGCCCGGCGCGGCGGTGACTTCGAGGGTCACGAGCGGGCGCGATTCGGTCAGTGCCCAGGCATGGACATGGCCGACATGCGCCACGCCGGGGACATTTTCGGACAGATCCTGGACAATTCGGGACGCTTCGAGCCCCTCCGGCGTCCCTTCCAGCAGGATATGGGCCGACTGGCGCATGATCCGCACGCCGGCGAAGGCCACAAGGCCGGCGACCAGCGCCGAGAGAATCGGATCGGCGGGGGTCCAGCCGATTGTCAGGATGATCGCCGCTGCCGCAATCGCCGCGACCGAGCCGAGCAGGTCGCCGATGACATGCCAGAGCGCGCCCCTGAGGTTCAGGTCGTGCTGGTCGCCGCCATGCAGGATGCGGAAGGCGATGATGTTGACGAGGAGGCCGCCGGCCGCGACGGCCATCATCACCCCGCCGAGCACTTCCACCGGCGCCAGCAGGCGGTGGATGGCCTCCCAGATGATCCAGATCGCCAGGAGGATCAGCAGAACGCCGTTGGTGAAGGCGGCGAGGATCTTCATCCGCGCAAAGCCATAGGAGCGGGCCGGATCGGCCGGGCGTTCGGCAAACTTGTAGCCGAGCCAGGCAAGGAGGAGCGAGCCGGTATCGGTCAGCATGTGGGCGGCGTCCGCCAAGAGGGCGAGGGAGCCGGAAATCAGCCCGCCGACCACCTCGACGATCATGAAGGTGCCTGTCAGCACGGCGGCGATCGCGACCCTGCGGCGGGAATCGGCGGTGGTCATGTCGGCAGAATGGGCGTGATGGGTATGGCCGGCATGGTCGTGATCGTCGCGATGCTCATGCGGGTGCGCATGCCCGCCCGGCGGCGCGGTGCAGGCCGCGCCCGCGCTGTGGGCATGCTCGTGATCGCGCTCATGATCATGGTCATGGACGCCGGGGGGAGGTTTGCCGGACTGCGAATGGGTCATCTTGCCCGCCGGGTTGGCGCCTTCTATCCGTGAAGGCAAGGGGTGCGTGATAGCATAACCCGGCGCCGGGCCCATCCCGGCCTTGCCGCAGGCCGCCCGACGGGCGAGGATCACGCGCAGAAACAGAAAAAAGCCGGAGGAACCCGCCCATGACGCTGCCGCGCCTGAGACAGCTCGTGATCGCTGCACGCTCGCTCGAGACCGCAGACCAGCTCGCCGAGGTCCTCGGCCTTGGTGAGCCCTATATCGATCCGGGGGTTGGCGTGTTCGACCTTGTAAACCGCGTCTACGCCATCGGCGACCAGTTCCTGGAAGTCGTCGTGCCGCTGAAAGACACCGCGCCGGCCGCCCGTTTCATCGGACGGGGCGGGGAGCGGGGCTATATGGTCCTCATCCAGACCGACGATATTCACGGCGTGCGGGCGCGCACCGCCGCGATGGGCATCCGCCATGTCTGGACCAGCGATCAGAAGGAGATTTCCGCCACCCATCTCCATCCGGCCGATATCGGCGCGGCGATTGTCTCGGTGGACACGCCCCATCCGCCGCAGAGCTGGCTCTGGGGCGGGCCCGGCTGGGACCGGCGCACCGTGCCGGGCGCGCTGACGGGCGCTGCTTTCACGGCGAAGGACCCTGCCGGCATGGCCGCGCGCTGGGCTGAAGCGCTTGGCGCTGAGGCGCGGGACGGCTTCCTGAAACTTGCCGATGCGGGTCTGGATTTCCGCCCGGGGACGGAAGACCGCCTGACGCAGTTCCGTATCCGTGTCGGAGAACCCGGCGCCGCCGCTGCGCGCGCGATCCGGCTGGGTCTGGATGTCGTTGACCGGGAAGTGAAGATTGCAGGGGTCGGGATCGTCCTGGAGGACTGACCCCTACCAGAGATCCCGGTCCGGGGAGGCGGCGCGGGCGAGCTTGCCCATCAGCCGGGCGAGTTCCATCTGTTCCTCGCCGTCCAGCGTGCTCACAAGGCCGGCTTCTTCGGCCTTCGCCAGCGGCACGATGAGGTCATAAATGTCGGCGCCAGCCCTGGTGAGATAGAGATTCGAGCGGCGGGCATCATCCGATGACGGGCGCCGCTCCAGATAGCCCATTTCGATCAGGCCGGCGACGGCGCGGCTGACGGCGACCTTGTCCATCTGCGTGCGCTGGCCGATTTCGGTGGCGGAGATGCCGGGCGTGTCGGCAGTGACTGCCATGACGCGCCATTGCCAGATGGAGAGACCGAATTCGCGGTCATACAGCGCTGCGATCCGCTGCGAGATGGCGTTCGACAGGACCGACAGCCGGAAGGGCAGGAAGGTCGAAAGGCGCAGTTGCGACGTGTCAGACATCGGTCGTCCCTGAATTGAAGCAAGGCTTGCAGGCGGCGGCGGAATTAGTTACATATGAAACTATATCCGGAACCAATGCAAGACGGAGCCTTTTGTCATGGCTGACCTTTTCGACAACCCCGCAGGTCTCGACGGGTTCGAGTTCATCGAGTTTTCCGCGCCGGAGAAAGGCATTCTGGAGCCCGTATTCGAGACGATGGGCTTCACAAAGATCGCCCGGCACCGCTCCAAGGATGTCGAGCTGTGGCGCGAGGGCGGGATCAACCTCGTCACCAATTACGAGCCGAAATCCGCCGCCTGGTACTTCGCGCGCGAACATGGCCCCTCGGCCTGTGGCATGGGGTTCCGCGTGAAGGACGCGCGCAAGGCGTATGCCCACCTGCTGGAGCAGGGGGCAGAGCCGGTGCAGGTGGAGACCGGGCCGATGGAGCTGCACATTCCCGGCATTCGCGGCATCGGCAATTCGATCATCTATCTCGTGGACCGCTATGACAGCGGCGCGGGCGAACTCAGCATCTATGACATCGATTTTGAGTATCTGCCGGGCGTGGATCGCAACCCCGTGGGCTGCGGCTTCAAGCTGATCGACCATTTGACGCACAACGTCTATGGCGGGCGCATGAAATACTGGGCGGACTTTTATGAGAAGCTCTTCAACTTCCAGGAAATCCGCTATTTCGACATCAAGGGCGAATACACCGGCCTCACCTCCAAGGCCCTCACCGCCCCGGATGGCAAGATCCGCATCCCCCTCAATGAAGAAGGCAAGGGCGGCGGCGGCCAGATCGAGGAATTCCTGCGCGAGTTCAATGGCGAGGGCATCCAGCACATCGCGCTGATCTGTGACGATCTCTATGGCTGTTATGACAAGCTGAAAGCGCGCGGCGTGCCCTTCATGACGGCGCCGCCGGCGACGTATTACGACATGCTGGACGAGCGCCTGCCGGGGCATGGCGAGGATGTGAAGGGCTTGCAATCGCGCGGGCTTCTTCTCGACGGGACGACCGAGGGCGGCAACCCGCGCCTCCTGCTGCAGATCTTCGCCCAGGCGCAGGTCGGCCCGGTCTTCTTCGAATTCATCCAGCGCAAGGGCGACTACAAGGACGGCTTCGGCGAGGGGAACTTCAAGGCGCTGTTCGAGAGCATGGAGCGGGATCAGATACAGCGCGGTGTTCTGAAGACTGAGGAGAAGGTTTGAGCCTAAATGCCGTCAACGCATCGTCTTTGGACGATCTAGTACGTCAGTTCGGAGGCGTTGGCCTAACTGTACCTCCTCGCCCAAACCGCACTAAAGAGGAGAAGGAGGCTTACCTAGCGCGGCGACTTTTCCTCAATCTCGCAAAAGAACAAAGATTGTCATTTCCTCTATCAATAACTCAATCGGACAGTCCCGATTTTGTTGTAGATGCATCTGACGGCACATGGTTTCTGGAGATCACCGAAGCGACTTCGGAAGCTGATCAGCGCGAGATGACATTGGCTCCTGATGCTCCTCAACTGATAGGCCATAGCGGCGGGCGCGGAGCGGATGGGTATTTTGGTGCTCAGCCGGAGACTGAGGTGATCGCCGACATAAACGCCGCGATAGATAGGAAGAAGCGAAAGGCGTACGCTTCAAACAGGTGTTCGTTGCTAGTCTATATAAATTCAAACCCCGGAATGGTCGTCCATATGTCTGAAGTTCTGCGCAGACTGCCTTTAGAGATGATTGAGCACTCATTTCGGGATGTTTTTCTGATCTCTGGTTCGGAGATCTATGAAGCACACAGAGCGACCGGAGTTGAACAATGACCACCCCCAAACTTCGCGGCGTTCACCATGTCGCCTATCGCTGCAGGGATGCGAAGGAGACGGTGGCGTTTTACAAGAAGACGCTGGGCATGGATTTCCAGCTGGCGATCGCCGAGGACCATGTGCCTTCAACGGGCGCCTATGATCCGTACATGCACATTTTCCTGGATGCCGGGAATGGCAATGTCCTCGCCTTCTTCGAACTGCCCGAGCAGCCCGAAATGGGCCGCGACCCGAACACGCCCGAATGGGTCCAGCACATCGCCCTGCGCCTCGGCAGCCTCGACGAACTCCACGCCGCCAAGGCGCACCTTGAATCCCTCGGCATCGACGTCCTCGGCCCGACCCATCACGGAATCTTCAAATCCATCTACTTCTTCGACCCCAACGGCCACCGTCTCGAGCTTGCCGCCGACATCGGCACGCCCGAGCAGATGGCCCAGCTGAAATCCGTCGCCCAGCCGATGATCGAGGAATGGAGCGCCACGAAGAAGGCGCCGAGGCATGCCGCGTGGCTGCATGAGAAGATCAAGGAGGAGTCGTGATCAAGCCCGGATGGATTGTGACCATCCAAGACTGGGCGTCGTCCAAGCAAGATATTTTATCGGTCTATCTTTTCGGTAGCCGAGTGAAGGGTGAATCGCGCACCGATAGTGATCTTGATGTCGCCGTTGTCGTTGTGCGCGGTGAAACAGAGAACGACACTTACACGACCTGGACTTTCCAGCATGAAAAGTGGGAAGACGAACTTCAAAAATTGCTAGACGTGAAGCTTGATCTTCAGTTGGGCAATTCAGAGCTTTCTACGACGGTTGTTGGACCCGCAATCGATAGTTATGGCCAACTGATTTACGAGAAAGAGTAACATGAAACTCGCCACCCTGAAGAACGGTACCCGTGATGGCCGCCTCGTTGTCGTCAGCCGCGACCTCACGCGCGCCACGGACGCCGCCCGGATCGCGCCGACCTTGCAGGCGGCGCTGGATAACTGGGCCCGCCTTGCGCCGGAGCTGGAAAGCCTCTCCCAGCAGGTCGAGCTTGGCTCCGTGCCCACCTTCCGCTTCCATGAGCATGATGCGATGAGCCCCCTGCCGCGCGCCTATCAGTGGGCGGACGGGTCTGCCTATATCAACCACGTTGAACTTGTCCGCGCCGCGCGCGGAGACACGGTGCCCGAGAGCTTCTATTCCGATCCGCTGATGTATCAGGGCGGCTCGGATGGCTTCCTCGGCCCCCGCGACGCGATCCCGCTGAAAGACGTGGCCTGGGGCTGCGACATGGAAGGGGAGATCGCGGTCATCACTGATGACGTGCCGATGGGCGTCTCGGAGGCAGAGGCCGCCGGCCATATCAAGCTGGTCCTCCTCTGCAATGATGTCTCGCTGCGCGGGCTGATCCCCGGCGAACTCGCCAAGGGCTTCGGCTTCTTCCAGTCCAAGCCCGCGAGCGCCTTCTCCCCGGTCGCGGTGACGCCGGATGAGCTGGGCCCGGCCTGGAAAGACGGCCTCATCCACCTGCCGCTGCGCGTCGATCTCAACGGCCAGCCCTTCGGGCGCGCCAATGCCGGGGTGGACGCCACCTTCAGCCTCCCGCGCCTCGTCGCCCATGCGGCAAAGACGCGGAGCCTCTGCGCCGGCACGATCATCGGCTCGGGCACCGTCTCCAACAAGGATGCCGATGGCGGGGCCGGCAAGCCCGTCTCGGAAGGCGGCCTCGGCTATGCCTGTATCGCGGAAATCAGGATGATCGAGACGATCACGGGCGGCGCGCCGAAAACGCCCTTCCTGAAAGCGGGCGACACGGTCCGCCTCGAGATGCAGGATGTATCCGGCCATTCCATCTTTGGCGCCATCGAGCAGACGGTCGAGGCGGTCTGACGCGTAATTTTTCAACGGCTGTTGAAATCGACGCCGGACTGGGGCATTCACCCTGCGTCAGAATATGCTAGGCAGGCCGGGGCAGGCGATAATGCCCAGCCCTGCCCGGACAAAGCAGAGGGAGCGAACGGCCGGATGGCAAGCAAGGTCTATGGATCCGCGAAAGAGGCCCTCGACGGCCTCCTCTTCGACGGCATGTTCATCGCCGCAGGCGGTTTCGGCCTCTGCGGCATTCCGGAACTGTCGATTGCGGCGATCCGCGAGGCAGGCGTCAAGGACCTCACCATCGCCTCCAACAATGCTGGCGTCGATGGTTTCGGCCTCGGCATGCTGCTGGAGACCCGGCAGGTGAAGAAGATGCTCTCCTCCTATGTCGGCGAGAATGCCGAATTCATGCGCCAGTATCTCTCCGGCGAGCTCGAGCTTGAATTCAACCCGCAGGGCACGCTCGCAGAGCGCATGCGCGCCGGCGGCGCCGGCATCCCCGGCTTCTACACGAAAACCGGCGTCGGCACCGTCATCGCCGAGGGCAAGGAACACAAGGAGTTTGGCGGCGAGACCTATATTCTCGAGCGCGGCATCTTTGCCGACCTCGCCATCGTCAAAGCCTGGAAGGCGGACACGACGGGCAATGCCATCTTCCGCAAGACGGCCCGCAACTTCAACCAGCCGGCTGCCACCTGCGGCAAGGTCTGCGTGCTCGAGGTCGAGGAGATCGTCCAGCCGGGCGAACTCGACCCCGACGCCATCCACCTGCCGGGCATCTATGTCCACCGGCTCATTCAGGGCCAGCACGAAAAACGCATCGAACAACGCACTTTGCGCAAGAGGGAGACCGCCTGATGCCCTGGGATCGTAACCAGATGGCGGCCCGCGCCGCACAGGAACTGAAGGACGGCATGTATGTGAACCTCGGCATCGGCATCCCGACGCTGGTGGCCAATCACATCCCCGCTGGAATGACCGTCACCCTCCAGTCGGAAAACGGCATGCTCGGCATGGGCCCGTTCCCTTATGAGGGCGAGGAAGACCCCGACCTGATCAATGCCGGCAAGCAGACAATCACCGAGCTTCCGCACACGGCCTATTTCGACAGCGCAACCTCCTTCGCGATGATCCGCGGCGGCAAGATCGCCATGGCGATCCTCGGCGCGATGGAAGTGGCCGAAAACGGCGACCTCGCCAACTGGATGATCCCCGGCAAGCTCGTCAAAGGCATGGGCGGGGCGATGGACCTCGTCGCCGGCGTCGGCCGTGTGGTGGTCGTCATGGACCATGCCAACAAGGCGGGCGAGAGCAAGGTGCTGAAGGAATGCACCCTGCCATTGACCGGCAAGGCTGTGGTCAACCGGATCATCACCGATCTCTGCGTCATGGATGTGGTGGAAGGCGGGCTGAAAGTCATCGAACTCGCCCCCGGCGTGACGATGGACGAAGTGAAAGCCAAGACCGAGGCAACGCTCGTCTAGTGTTTCAGGTGCGGGCGCGCTTGCTTTCCGGCGCGCCTGCCCCTAGCTTGGCCACCCAAAGGAAGTCCCATGCACCAGTCCGTTCGGAAACGCTGAGACGCAAACCCTGTTTGTCACGCCCTGCAGGCTTGCGGGGCAATCTCTCATGCGATCAACGGACTGAATTCAATGAAAACCTTCACGACTTTTGACCGTCCCGGCGGATGGTCAGCTATTGGCGATGCCTTTTGCGATGATCTCGCGGCGGGCCACCGCATCCAGCTCGCCCCCTGGGGCGGACTGGCGATTCTCGGCCATAGCGAACTGATGGCGCTGTCGCGCGATCCGTCAGCGGACGGAATGGCGCCCTCTGCTGAAGCAATGGCGGACACGCCGCGCATCTATGAACTGCTCATGCGCTCGGTGTTCACCAAGTCCGGCGCCGCACACCGCACCGACCGGGCAGCGCTGGTTGCGGCGCTAGGCATGGCCGACGTGCCGGGCGTCATCAGGCGGTGTGTGGCTGAGGCGCTGCCAGTATCTGCCAATGCGTTGCCGATCAGGGACGGCCTTGTCGCGCCGATTGTCCGGGCAGTCTGGGCCAGCATTGCCGGTTATGATGCTTGCGGCGCAGAGCGCCTCGAGCGGGCTGTGCAGGAAATGGGGTATATCCTCTCGCCGGCCCCTGATCTCTCAAAAGCATCCATTGCGGAGGCGGCTGCCGCTGAGACGGCAGAGCTGTCATACGCGGCGGTACAACGCGGCAGCGTGTTCAGCCGGGTGTTGGCCGAGACCGTCGGGCACCGGAGAGCTGCAGATCTGATCGCCGGCATGGCCTTCGATGCGATCGAGACATCGATCACTGGCCTTACGGGGGCGTTACGGATCGCGGCCCTCAACGCAGACCGACTCGTGCCCACCGCGCAGTGCGCCAATGAATGCCTGCGCCTTGCGAGTCCCGCACCGATGACGATGCGCCTGTCGACGGATGCCATGAGTGTTGGCGGCGTGGAGATTGAACCGGGCACGGCGCTTTCGATGATCTGGGCCGCGGGCAATCATGACCCGGCGGCTTTTCCTGACCCGCGCAGGTTCAATCCGGCGCGAAGCGGCGCCAGGCCTCTGACTTTCGGTATGGGGCAGCATGCCTGTCTTGGCCATGGAATCGTGCGCGGGGTTATGCAGGAGCTTCTGGCGTTCTGGATAGCGCGCTCGCCCAGGCTTTCCGGTGATACAGGCGTGTGGAACATCCTGATGCCATCTGACATGCCGGAGATCAGCCTGTCATGGGCAGGGGCCTGATCAGTGAGGTTTTGGCCGCCGGAGAGTTTCTTCGGCGGCCGCTTCCTTATCACTCCGTAAACAGATCAAGCGCAGCGGCGGTCATTGCCGCGACGCCGGTCCCGATGGCGGGGTCATAATCCGGGGCGAACAGTGGCGAGTGAAGCGAGGGCAGGGGCATGCCGTCGGTCTTGGAGGCGGCGTAGCGCTCCGGACTAACGGCGCCCAGCCAGAAGATCACGCCCGGAATATTCTCGTCCGTGCGCGCAAACTGGCTGAAATCCTCGCCGCCCATCACGGGCGGCACCGAGTTTACATTCGCCTCGCCGATGGCGCCCGCCACCGCCTTCATTGCCCGCTCGGTGAGGGCCGGGTCGTTATAGGTCGCCGGTGTATAATCGCTCTCGACTCTGATCTCCGGCGCCGGCGCGCCGAAGGCAGCGGCCTGGCCTTCGGCGATCCGCCTGATGCCGTCCAGCAGCATCTGGCGCGTCTCGTCATCATAGGAGCGCACGGTCAGCAGGAGTTCGGCTTCGTCGGAAATGATATTGTGCTTCGCTCCGGCCCGGATCGCGCCGACTGTCACGACAGCGGAGTCGAGCGGGTTGGTGTTGCGTGAGACAAGGCTCTGCAACGCCACGACAATATGGCTCGCGATCAGGATCGGGTCGCGCGTCGTGTGGGGATAGGCGCCGTGCCCGCCTGCGCCCTTCACCGTGATGTCGACACTGTCGACATTGGCGAGTGCAAAACCCGAGGAATAGCTGACCGTACCGACAGGTGAACTCGCTGAGACATGGAGCGCCAGATTATAGTCCGGCGTCGGGAAGCGCGTATAAAGTCCGTCGGCGATCATCGCCTGTGCGCCGAGGCCGATTTCCTCCGCCGGCTGAGCGATCATCACGAGCGTACCGCTCCAATTGTCCTTGTCCGCGATCAGCTTGCGCGCGGTGCCGATCCAGACGGTCATGTGGATGTCATGGCCGCAGGCATGCATCACCGGGCTCTCCACTCCCGTCCAGCCGGCCGCGACCGCCCTGGACGCAAAGTCCAGCCCCGTCTGCTCCGGCACCGGCAGGCCGTCCATATCGGCGCGGATGAGAACCGTCGGCCCCTCGCCATTTTCGAACACGCCGACGACGCCGTAACCGCCAACACCGGGCTTGACCTCGCCGACATCGCGCAACGCTTTGGCCTTCACCCAGGCGTCGCCGACATTCTCGGTCACCGTAAAGCCGAGCGAGCGCAGCTCGTTCGCCATCATTTTTGAGCTTTCGATCTCGAGGAAAGAGATTTCGGGGTTGGCGTGGAGGTGTTTGTATATCTCGACCAGCGCGGGATCTGCCCGGCGGATATCGCCGACCGGCATGCCGGGAATGCTGGCGGCGGCAACGGATGCGCCGCCGGACCGGTCGGCCGGGCGAAGGTCGCGCGCCTCGACGTCGGCGGTCTTGTCGCCGCCGCAGGCGGCCAGTCCCAGTGCAAATAGGCCCGCCATCAGGCCAAAGCGGATTTTCATCTTGCTACCCCGTCATCAACTGTCCCGGTCGCCAGACTAGCGATGAACGTGCGGTGGGGGAAGGGCACCTACATTTCCAAACTTACACTGGCTGTCAGCCCGCCTGATGCTATCACTATGTTCATGAACACCGGGACCAGGTTTCGCGACCCCGCCCAGCGCTGGCGGGCATTGGCCATGGCAGGGGCTCTTGCGGTGGCTGCCTGCGGCGGCGGCAGCAGTCCGTCTCCGCCGCCCCCGCCACCGGCGGCAAACCGCGCGCCGGTCATCACCTCACCGTCCTCCGTGACAATCGACGAGACGGCGACCGGGCCGGTCTATACGCTGACCGCGACCGATCCGGACGGCGATCCGGTCACCTTCCACCTGATTGCCGGCGCCGATGAGGCCGTATTCAGCTTCAATGCCTCAACAGGCGTGTTGTCGCTGCCTGCGGCGCTCGATGTCGACAATCCGCAGGATGCTGGCGGCAACAATGTCTATGAGGTGGTGCTGGAAGCGCGCGACAATCGCGGCGGCATCGCCCGGATCACTCTGGAAGTCCGTGTCGAAAGCGCGCTTCAGGGGATGGCTCTGCGCCGGGTGGCGACCGGATTCAGCCAGCCGCTCTATCTCGCCGGTATTCCGGGCACCAGCCAGGTTGTTGTGCTGGAGAAAGGCGGGCGTGCGCGCCTGTTCAATCCGGATACGGCGACAATAGGGGGTACAGATTTCCTCAATCTGTCCGGCCAGCTTGTCACCGCCAGTGAGGGCGGCCTGCTCGGTCTCGCTTTCTCACCGGACTTTGCAACAGATCGCACCGTCTATCTGAACGTCACAGCCAATGGCGCGCTGCCTGGCGGTGGCACGGGCCTGCGCACTGAAATTCGCCGCTACCAGACCTTTGCAGGTTCGCTGACACAGCTTGATCCGTCTACGGTGGATGTGATCCTGACGATCCCGCAGCCGCAGGGCAATCACAATGCCGGTTGGCTTGGATTTGGCGGGGACGGTCTCCTCTATATCCCGACTGGTGACGGCGGCGGAGCGGGTGATCCGGGTGGCAATGCGCTGAACCCGGACTCTCTGCTGGGAAAGGTGTTGCGCATCGATGTTTCCGGCGACGATTTTCCGTCCGATGCGGAACGCGACTACCGCATCCCGGCCGGAAATGCCTTCCCCGGCGGCGTGGGCGGCGCGCCGGAGATATTCGCGCTTGGCCTGCGCAATCCGTTCCGTTCGAGCTTCGACCCGCAGACGGGCGACCTGTTCATTGCCGATGTCGGACAGAACGCCATCGAGGAGATCAACCGGATGCGGCCCGGCGATAGCGGGGCGAATTACGGATGGAACCGGCGCGAGGGCACGCAGGCCTATAGTGGCGGAGCCAACTCACCGGACTTTACCCCGCCGGTCGCCGAATACGGCCACGGCACTGGCCCGCTTCAAGGGCGATCCATCACCGGGGGATATGTTTACCGCGGAACGGTCACCCCGATCCGAAACCATTATGTGTTCGGGGATTTCATCAGCGCGAATGTCTGGGCGGTGCCCGAGACATCTCTGGTGAACGGTCAGACATTGCCAGCCAGCCAGTTCACCCGCCTGAACAATGACCTCGTGCCGGATCAGGGAACACTTGGCCAGATTTCGAGCTTCGGCCTCGACAATCAGGGCCGGCTCTACATCGTCTCGCTGGGAGGTTCGGTCTTCCGGGTCGAGCGGGCGCCCTGAACCCTTGAGGTTCAGGACTCCGGGCGCTTGATCTGGCCGGCGAGGTTGAAGATCACCTGGTCAGCATCGAAGAAGGCGACATCGTCCGGCTTCGGACCTTTGCCCATGACGATCTCGGCGGTGGCCGCATAGCGGGTCTGCTCGCGGTATTCGACCGGGCCGCCCCAGAAGGGATCATAATAGCCATAGCGGCTGTAATAGCCGGGGCCGGGCGAGTAGCGCCGGTAGGGATCGCGGAAATAGGCCGCGCGCGGGCCGAAATAGCGGTAGTTCAGCCAGAAGTGATCATAATAGGGTGTATAGGCGGCCCCGCCGACGGGCACGACGCGGATGTCGGCATCGGTGTCTCGGCGCACGACGCGGAAATGATCGAACCCGTTCTGCTTGGTCAGTTCGGCGGCGCGGAAGAGGAGGTAGGTCTCCACTGTTTTCCGGTCGGTCAGCGAGTTGCCGGTGAACTCGACCTGATAGCGGTTGTCCTCGATCTTCATCTCCGAATAGCCCCGGTCGGCGCTGGTGGCGGCCTGATAGGGTGTGGCGGTGGCACAGGCCGCAGTCAGGGCGAGCGCGGCAAAGGCGGCGGCTAGGCTAAGGCGTTTCATGGCAACGGCCTCCAGTAAACTTTTGCGAGCATAACATGTGGCGGATTGAAGATGAACGCCAGCCAACGGCTGCGTCACGTTCGCGTGAGGGCTTCGGAAGCCTGCCCGACCGCGGGAGAACCGGGGCGGCAGGGGCTGGGTTAATGCAGATACCTCATGGCAAAACGGCAGCCCGAAGGCTGCCGTTGCGCTTGAGTAAACGCGCTGCCGCCGCGATCAGGCCGCCGCGTAGCCGATCACGGCTTTCACTTCGAGGAACTCCTCGAAGCCGTGCTCGCCCCATTCGCGGCCATTGCCGGACTGTTTGAAACCGCCGAAGGGGGCTGTGAAGTCTGGCCGTGCACCGTTGACCTGGATCTGACCGGCGCGAATGCGATTGGCGATCGCCTGGGCTTCCTTTTCCGGACCCTGCACATAGCCTGCGAGGCCGTAGACCGTGTCATTGGCCATTTCGACGGCTTCGTCCACGGTGTTGTAGGGGATCATGACCAGCACCGGCCCAAAGATTTCCTCGCGGGCGATGGTCATGTCATTGGTGACATTCGCGAAAACGGTTGGCCGGGCGAAATAGCCCTTGTTGAAGCCTTCAGGGCGGCCCGGGCCGCCGGCAACGAGGGTCGCGCCCTCCTGGATACCCTTCTGGATCAGGTCCTGAACCTTCTGGTACTGGTTGCCATTGGAGATCGGGCCAATGGCGCCCGGAGGCGCTTCGGCCGGCATCGCCACCTTGACGGATTCGGCGGCCGCCTTGGCGATGGCCACGGCCTTGTCGTGCTGGTCCTTCTGCACGAACATCCGCGACGGCGCATTGCAGCTCTGGCCGGAATTGGTCATCATCTGCATGACGCCGCCGGCAACCGCCTTTTCGAGATCGGCCGTAGGCAGAACAATGTTCGGGCTCTTGCCGCCCAGTTCCTGGGCAACGCGCTTGACCGTCGGGGCGGCGGCCTGGGCCACCAGCACGCCGGCGCGGGTGGAGCCGGTGAAGCTCACCATATCGACATCCGGGTGCGAGGACAGGGCTGAGCCAACGCCGGGCCCATCCCCGTTGACAAGGTTGAACACGCCTTTCGGCACGCCGGCTTCATGCAGAACTTCAGCGAAGATCATCGCGTCAAGCGGCGCAATCTCGGACGGCTTGAGCACCATCGTGCAGCCGGCGGCGAGTGCCGGGGCGACCTTGCAGGCGATCTGGTTCAGCGGCCAGTTCCAGGGCGTGATGAAGGCGCAGACGCCGATCGGCTCCTTGCGCAGCAGGGTTGTGCCCTTCACTTCCTCGAACTGATAGTTGCGAAGGATGGCAGCGGTGGTGGCGAAGTGGCCGAGACCGGCCGGCACCTGAGCTGCATTCGCCAGCCACATTGGGGCGCCCATCTCGTCTGAAATCGCCTTGGCGAGGTCTGGCATGCGCTTCTGCAGGCCGGCCGTGATCTTGTCGAGCAGGTCGGCGCGGTATTCGACCGATGTCTGCGAGAAGGACGGGAAGGCGCGCTTCGCGGCGGCGACGGCTTTGTCAACATCGGCGGCAGAGCCGATGGAAATCACGGCGAAGTTCTCTTCCGTCGCCGGGTTCTCCACCTCGAGCGTACGCGGCGTGACCGGATCGACCCATTCGCCGTCGATATAGAATTTGAGGTATTGTTGCATCGGTCATGCCTCCCTGGGGCTGTGTCTTGAGCGGACATCAGCCGTTACTATAGGAAACGCGGCGCCTTTGCGCCACTCCTGACGCCGGGGGAAGTGCGCCGTGTGCCGGCGCAGGGCAGAACGCTATTGCGGCGCGGGCCGGCTGGCCTTGTCCCTGACCCAGCCCCGCCCGGCCATGCAGTTCGTGAAATTGATTTCGATGCCATAGCTGCTTTGCTCGCACACCGAATAGGCCGTCGGGAACGACTGCGCGCCCGGCCCGCCGGTCCAGCCGGCGTCAGAGCGGGTGGTGGTGCAGGCGGCCAGCAGGATGGCGGCGGCGAAGGGAAGGGCGATGCGTTTCATTTCTTCATGTTCCCGAAGATGCCGCGCAGGATGTAACGGGTGACTTCCCGGCTGACGGTTGTGGCGGCGGTGTTGGTGGCACGTTCGGCGGGTGTCATGCGGCGCGAGCGTGAGGTAGTGGTGGCGCGGCCCTTGGCCGGGGCTTTCGCCGGCGCTCTGGCCTTGGCCTTGGCGGCCGCTTCCTTTTCCTTCTCTGCCGCCATGCGGGCCTTTTCCGCCTCCCTCGCCGCAGCCTGTTCTTTCTTCGTCAGGATTTCATATGCGGATTCGCGGTCGACCATCCGGTCATACCGGCCGGCCAGCGGGCTGGCCGCCTGAATCTCGGCGCGTTCGGAATCGGTGACCGGGCCGAGGCGCGAGGCTGGCGGGCGGATCAGTGTGCGTTGGACAACCGAGGGCGTACCCTTGGCGTCGAGGGTTGAGACGAGCGCCTCTCCGACGCCGAGTTCGGTGATGACCGTCTCGGTCTTGAAGCCGGGATTGGCGCGGAAGGAGGCTGCTGCGGATTTCACCGCCTTCTGCTCCATCGGTGTATAGGCGCGCAGGGCGTGCTGGATGCGGTTGCCAAGCTGGGCGAGGACGGATTCCGGCACATCGCGCGGATTCTGCGTGACGAAATAGACGCCAACACCCTTGGAACGGATGAGGCGCACGACCTGTTCGATTTTCTGCAACAGGGCTGGCGGAGTGTCCGTGAACAGAAGATGGGCTTCGTCGAAAAAGAAGACGAGCCGCGGCTTTTCCGGATCGCCGATTTCCGGCAGGCGCTCGAACAGTTCCGACAGCAGCCAGAGCAGGAAGGTGGAATAGAGTTTCGGGCTGTTGATCAGCTTCGTCGCGTCGAGAATGTTGACATAGCCGCGCCCGTCGCGGGTCGTGCGCATGAAATCCTCAAGCTCCAGGGCGGGCTCGCCGAAGAAAGCCTCGGCGCCCGCGCGCTCAAGCACCAGAAGCTCACGCTGGACCGCAGCGAGCGAGGCGGCTGCGACGTTGCCATATCTGCGGCTGACATCCTCGCGCACCCCCGGCGCGCCGAGATGCGCCAGCAGCTTGCGCAGATCCTTCAGGTCAAGGATGCGGAAATCGGGATCGTCAAGGCAGCGGTCGTCCGCATACTGAAAGGCAATGTTGAGGATGCCTTCCTGTACGGCGGTGAGCCCCATGAGGCGGGAAAGCAGAACAGGCCCCATCTCGGCAATCGTCGCGCGGATCGGATGGCCCTTCTCGCCGAACACATCCCAGAAGATGACCGGGGCAGGGTGGTATTCGAGCGCGCCCATGCCAATCGCCTCGGCGCGGCTGGCAAAGGCACCGTGCGCCTTGTGTGTCTCGGTGCCGGGAAAGGCGATGCCGGACAGGTCGCCCTTCACATCGGCGGCGAAGACCGGAACGCCGGCGTCGGCAAAGGCCTGCGCCATGACCTGCAGGGTAACCGTCTTGCCGGTGCCGGTTGCGCCCGCGACGATGCCATGACGGTTTGCAACCTTGAGGATCAGCTTCTGGGCCGCATCCGGCCGGCCCGAACCCTCCGCATCGGCGCCGCCCAGGAAAATCGTCTCGCTCATGCTGCCGGCCTTTTACTGCTTATTGGTCCAGTTGACGCCAGAGGCTAGTCATTCCCGCAAATTCGGCAAGCATTATGGCTGAGCTTTCTGACGCTTGACGGACGGGCTGGCGGCTTTCACCCTGCGCGGAAGCCGAAGACCGGAGCCAGACATGGGCAATGCCACACGGACCGCCATCTGGATCATCGCGGCAGGCGTGATTATCGCGCTGCTCTATTCCGGCCGGCACATCCTGGCGACCTTTGCGCTCGCGGTCTTTCTCTTCCTCATCATCGAAGGGTTCGCGACCGCCATCAACAATACGGTCACCGCCATGCGTCCCAGCGTTGCGCGTGGATTGGCGATCCTGCTTGTGGTCGTCGGCTTTGTCGCCTTCATCGCCCTGCTTGCGAACGGTGTGGCAGAGTTCGGCCGCGATGCCGGGGACTATGAAGAGAAGATCAACGGGCTGATCGCGGAAGCTTACCGCCTCGCCGGGCTTACCGATGCGCCGACGCTCACGCATTTCCTGTTCAATGATGGAGGCCAGCGCTTGTTCTCCACCATTGCAGGGGGTGTGCGGGGCCTTTCCAGCGATATCGTCCTGATTCTCATCTATGTGGCGTTCCTCTTCTCTGCCCAGCACATGTGGTCGAAAAAGCTCGACTACATCTTTCCCGATCCGGACCGGCGCGAGCAGGCCCGCCGGGTGGGCAATGACGCCCGCCACGGGATTGAGAAATATCTGTGGACGCAGACTGTGATCTCCGTGCTGATTACGGCGCTGAGCTATGTCACGCTTCTGGTCATGGGCGTTCAGAATGCGCTCTTCCTGTCGGCGCTGATCTTCGTGCTGAATTATATCCCCACGGTGGGATCGATTGTCGCAGCCGTGATCCCGCCGCTGTTTGCCCTGGTGCAGCCCGACATCCCTGCCTGGGTGCCGGGGGCGGCGCCTGAAAACTCCTATGTTTACGCTGTTATCGTGTTCGCCCTGACCAGTTTCTGGCAATTCTCGATCGGCAATTTCGTCCAGCCCCGGATGATGGGGGAATCCCTGAATTTATCGGCACTTGTCGTGCTGCTGGCCCTGGCGGTCTGGGGCGTGCTCTGGGGCATTCCGGGGATGTTTCTGTCAGCACCCCTGACAGTTCTCATGATGATCCTGTTTGCCCAGTCGGCCAGCACGCGCTGGATCGCTGTCCTCCTCTCGGCGGATGGCAATCCACAGGGCAAGGCGGCCTTACCTGCTGCAGTTGCAGATGCATGAGGGGGTGGCGTCATCGTCACCGAAGTGTTACATCCTGCTCGGCTCAGGGGTGCCGCGCGGGCTGTTGTTCGCGCGTCAACTCACCAAAAATTAACAGTTCGAACGTCCATCTGGTGGTTGATCCGCCACCTAAGCGGACCACATAATACACAAGATCAGGCTTCCGCGTGCGTCCCCCCACCCAGCCTGCGGAAATTGCCTGTAGGGCCCGCCAGACATGTCCCCGTCTGGCGGGTCCGCTTATTTCCGGGTCCTGATATCTTCCGCCCTGATCTTCGTAACCTCAGGCCGAGGGTTACCGTCGGCGACCGTTTCGTTTGAAACATGTTTCTTGATGCCTTCCCTTGGGGCGGGTATGCCCGATTCTTGACCGGTATCTCTCGAGAGTCGCCCCCATGTCCCGTTCCGCCACAGCCCATGGACCTGCCAGCCAGGTACTTGACCAGTTTTTGAGTGAAGCGGAGCGCGAGGACGTTTCCGGGCTGGCCGAGGGCGATATCCGCGCGCTCGCAAAGCAGTTGTGGGACTGGGCCGAGCAGGTGCCAGCCGGCCAGCAGGGCGTGCGCGTTGTTACCCGTCCGGAAGGCGCCGGCGGCCCGCTCGCCCGTTCCGTCCTGGAAGCGGCGGGACCGGACATGCCCTTCCTGGTCGATTCGCTGCTCGGCGAATGTGCTGCGCAGGGCCAGGAGGTGAAGACCCTCTTCCATCCCGTCGTCACGATGGCCGACGGGCGGATGGTCTCCGTGATCCAGATCCATGTTCCCCTGCTCACGCCCGGTGAAGCTAAGCTGCTGGAGGAGGGCGCCCGCACGACGCTGGCGCATGTCGAGCGGGCCGTCTCCGACCACGCGGCCATGCGCGCCCGCATGCGCGCGGAGATGAAGCGTGTCGCCGGCCTGCGCCATGTCGAGCCGGCCGAACGCGACGAGGCGGTCGCCTTCCTCGAATGGCTCTCGCGCGACCATTATGTGTTCCTCGGAAGTCGCGAATATGATTTCGAGACGGACGATCAGGGCAGGGTGAAGGCCACAGAGCCGCTGATGGTCGACGGTTCGAACCTCGGCATCCTGCGCGACGAGAATCTCAACGTTCTCAGCCGCGACAGCGAACCGCTGGTCCTCTCCCGTGAGATCGGCGAGTTCATCCAGTCGCCGGTGCCGCTGATCATCGCAAAATCGACCCTGCCAAGCCGTGTCCACCGGCGGGTGCCCTGCGACTATATCGGCATCAAGAAATATGATGCCGAGGGCCGCGTGAACGGGGAGGTGCGTTTCCTCGGCCTGTTCACGGCGGAGGCCTATGACGAGACGGCGCGCTCGATCCCGTTCCTGCGCCGGCGGGTGCAGAAGGTGATGTCGGCCGCAGGCGCTGCCCCCGGCGGCCATACCGAAAAAGCGCTCGCCAATCTGATCGAGACCTGGCCGCGCGATGAACTGTTCCAGACGCGTTCCACACTTCTGGGGCCGATGGTGATGGGCGCCCTGCACCTTGTCGGCCGGCCGCGCACGCGCGTCTTCCTGCGCCGCGACGAGTTTGACCGGTTTGTCACCGCACTCGTCTTCGTGCCGCGGGAATCTTATGACACCGCGCTGCGCCAGAGGATCGCCGCACTGCTGACAGACGCCTACCAGGGCGAACTGAAGAATTTCCAGCCTTATTTCGATTCGGGGCCCCTGGCGCGCGTTCATTTCGAGATTGCTCTGCATCCGGATCATCCGGAGCCCGACCCAGAGGAGATCGAGGCGCGCATCATCGAGCTCGCCCGAACCTGGGATCAGGGCTTCCGTGACCTGCTCATGGAGTCGGACCTCTCAGGCAGGGACCGCGAAGGCGCGCGCGGTTTCATTGGCGCCTTCAATGCGGCCTACCGTGAATCCTTCAGCCCCGAAGAAGCGCTGACCGATGTCAGGTGTATGGCGCGCCTCAGCGCCGGCATGCCGATTGTCGCGCGCGCGTACCGTCTGGGGCATGACGCGCTGTCGAAGGTGCGTGTGAAGATCTATGCCCGGACCGGCTCCATCGCTCTGTCGCACTGTGTTCCGGTATTCGAGAATCTCGGCCTGTTCGTCGATTTCGAGACAGGGTATCCCGTCCGTCCACTGACAAAACCGGCGGATGATGCGCCGGATGTCTATTGGGCTCACTCCCTGTCGATGGAGTCTGCAGGCGGGGCCGAGTTGCCGCTTGACAGGGTTGCCCATGATTTCGAGCAGGCCTTCCTGGCAGTCTGGGGCGGTCGGGCGGAGAATGACGGCTTCAACAAGCTGGTGCTCGCCGCCGGGGCAAGCTGGCGCGAGGCGGCGCTGATCCGTGCCCTCGCGGCCTATCGCCGCCAGTCCGGCATGGAACAGCCCCAGGAAGTGCAGGAAGCCGCGCTCGCCCGCTATCCCGGCGTGACGCGCCTGCTGCTCGACCTTTTTGCGGCCCGGTTTGATCCGGCAGCGTATAAATCCCTCGAGGCAAGGAAAAAGGCGGCAGCGGCCCTTGCCGAACGCTTTGAGGGCGTGATGAAGGATGTTGTCAGCCTCGCCGACGACATCGTGCTGCGCCGGTTGTTCCGGCTTGTTCAGGCCATCCAGCGCACCAACTTCTATCAACGCGAGGAGAGCGGCGCTGAGCGGCCCTTCATCAGCTTCAAGGTGGCGAGCCGGGACCTCGCCGATCTGCCCGAACCGAAACCTTTCCGCGAAATCTTCATGCACAGTCCTAAGGTTGAAGGCGTCCATCTGCGCTTCGGACCCGTCGCGCGCGGCGGTCTTCGCTGGTCGGACCGCCCCTCGGACTATCGCACCGAAGTCCTGGGTCTCGTCAAAGCCCAGCAGGTCAAGAATGCCGTCATCGTGCCGGTCGGCTCGAAAGGCGGTTTCTATCCGAAACAGCTGGCCGACCGCAGCGACCGCGACGCCTGGTTCGAGAGCGGGCGTGATGCGTACAAGGAGTTCATCACCGCGCTCCTCGGCATCACCGACAATATCATCGAGGGCAAGGTCACCCATCCGGCAGGCACCGTGATCTGGGATGGGGAAGACCCCTACCTCGTCGTCGCCGCCGACAAGGGCACGGCGACCTTCTCGGATACCGCGAACGCCATCAGCCTGGAAAAAGGCCACTGGCTCGGCGACGCCTTCGCCTCGGGCGGCTCGGCCGGCTATGACCACAAGAAAATGGGCATCACGGCGCGCGGGGCCTGGGAGGCGGTGAAGCGCCACTTCCGCGAAATGGGACGCGACATCCAGACCCAGCCCTTTTCCGTCATCGGCGTCGGCGACATGTCGGGCGACGTCTTCGGCAACGGCATGCTGCTCTCGCCCGAGATCCGTCTGGTCGCGGCGTTCAATCACATGCACATCTTCATTGATCCGGACCCGAAGGATCCGAAGATAAACCTCGCCGAGCGCGAGCGCATGTTCAACCTGCCACGCTCCAGTTGGGCGGACTATGACGCGAAACTGATCTCGAAAGGCGGTGGCATCTTCGAGCGCTCGGCCAAGTCGATTCCCCTGACGCCCGAGATCAAGTCTCTGACCGGTCTTGGTCAGGACGCCGTGACGCCGGACGAACTCATCCACGCGCTGCTGAAAACCGAGACCGACCTGCTCTGGTTCGGCGGCATCGGCACCTATGTGAAAGCCGTGCACGAAACCCATGCCGAAGTCGGCGACCGGGCGAATGATGCCATTCGCGTCAACGGGAAAGAACTGCGCGCGAAGGTGATCGGGGAGGGGGCAAACCTCGGCATGACGCAGGCCGCCCGGATCGAATTCGCGCTCGCCGGTGGCCGGCTCAACACCGACGCCATCGACAATTCTGCCGGTGTCGATTCCTCAGACCACGAAGTGAATATCAAGATCCTGGCTGCCGAAGCCATCCGCCTCGGCGCGCTGAAGGAGAAAGACCGCAATGCGATGCTGGCGCAGATGACAGATGATGTCGCAGGCCTCGTACTGACCCACAATTACGACCAGACGAATGCGCTGAGCCTTGCCGAGGCGTCGGCCGGCGAGGACCATGAAGCGCTGGAGCGTTTGATGGTCTATCTGGAAGAGCGCGGCGTGCTGAACCGGGCGCTCGAAGGCCTGCCCTCATCGCAGGAAATGCAGGCGCGCGGCGCCGAAGGCCGCGCGCTCACGCGGCCGGAGATGGCTGTCCTCCTGGCCTGGTCGAAGATCGTCCTCTTCGATGACATTGTCGCTTCCGACATTCCAGACGATCCGTTCTTCGCCGGGGTGCTTAAATCCTATTTCCCGAGCCCGATCGACGGCTTCGACGAAGCCCTCGGCAATCACCGCCTGCGCCGGGAGATCATCGCAACCGTGATCGCCAACCGCAGCCTGGATCTCGGTGGGCCGGTCGCAGTGCTGCGCCTGCGCGAGCTGACCGGCGCCGGGCCGGCCTCTGTCGTGCGCGGGCTGGAGGCAGCGCGCGCCGTGCTCGACATCGCGAATTTCCGCCGCGAAGTCTTCATGCTCGACAACAAGGTGCCGGCCGGCCTCCAGACAGAGCTTCAGATCGAAACGGTGCAGGCCGTCAGCGAGGCGGCGGCCTGGTTCATCCGTACCCTGCCGGACAAGACGGCCGGCGAGGCGGTCGCGATGACCCACAGTCCGCTCAACGAGTTGAAAGCTGCGCTCAGCGATATCCAGACCTCGTTCCCGGCGTCGCGGATCGAGCGGGCAGCGCGGGCCTTCATGAAGCGAGGAGCACCCGAGGCGCTGGCACGCTGGGCCGCCGCGATGAGCTATTTCGCGCAAGGCCTGGTCGTTACAGAGCTGGCCGCCCGCAGCGGGGCCGCCGTGCCGGTGGCTGGCGCCTGCTTCTACCAGATCGGCGATGCGCTCCGGCTTGACCGGCTGCGCGCATCGGCGCGCGAAGGCCTCGCCGGCGCGCCGTATTGGGACCGGGTCGCGGGCCGCCGGCTGATCTCCGAACTGGTGCGCCTGCAGGCGGCTGTCTCCGAAGAAGCCCTTGCCGGGGGCGGCGCAGAGGCCTGGCTGGAGCCGCGCGCTGACGGGCGCCGCCACCTGCTTGCAACGCTCGGCACACTGAGCAAGGACCGTGACTGGTCGTTTGCAAAGTTTGCCCTTTCAGCCGACGCTGTCCGCCAGTTCATGGGGCGCTGAAACCGGCGCCCTGCCCGGCGCCGCAAGGTTACTCCGACAGCGCGGCTGCCAGAGAAGGCAGCGCGTCGCGCGCCAGCGCCGCGCAAAGTTCTGCCCGCTCAACGCCCTGGGCCAGGTTGCGCTCTAAGCCGGGCAGTTGCTCGGCTTTTGCCTCGAAAAAGGCCTTCGCCCGGCCTGCAGCTTCGGCCGAACAGAACATTCCGGCAAAGCTCGCAAGTTGCGGGCGGCGGATTTCCGGAACCCTTGCCAGAACTCTGTCGAAATGCGTTTCGAAGGCGTCCCAGACCCCGGCTTCGCCGCGCAAGCCTGCGCGCATCGCGCTGCTGAGGAAGGTAAAATATTCCGACGAGCTGATCTGGCTTTCCGTAAGGTCTGCGATCAGTGCGGCAAGTGTCTCTGCCTCGGCATTGCCGGCAATTGCCGTCAGGATTGCGGTGCGTTCGGGCTGGTTGGACGAGGCGTCGACATAGGCAAGCGCGGTATCGATGGCGGGCCTGCCTTCTGCGCGGATCAGGGCGCCGACCGCCGGGCCGATCTGTTCGGCGCGCAGCGCTTGCTGGTTCGGGGCGCGGCCAAAGCCGAGATAGGCCGCGGCGCTGCGGGCGAGCGCGGCGCGCTCCGTTTCCCGGTCGCCAACCGTCAGCAGCAGGCCGCCGACAGCTTCCTTCAGCAGTGATTCCCGGGTCGAGAGGCTTGCGGCCGGCCTCGCCCTGAGGCGGGCATCGACCGGCCCGTAGGTGCGCTCGATCCAGGCCGAGAACGCGGACTGGCCGTCCGCATCAAGGCGCCCGTGCCAGGCCCGGATCTGGGCGAAAGGCAGCGAGATTGCCGCCGGCGAGCCACTGGTTGAGGCTTCCAGCCCGGCCAGCAGGGCTTCGCCGCTGACGCGCCCGGCCTCAAAGCCGGCAATAAGCGAATCGACATAGACCATCTGCTCGCCATCCGTCAGTGCACTGAAGTTGTCAGCCAGCCTCGCCGCATAGGTATCATCCAGCGCAGAGCGCCAGTATCCGGTGCCGCCGGCGTTCGGCATCACATAATCCGGGCAGGTGTCCGTTTTGATGTCATGACCTGCGCCGGAGATCATCCACTGGCCGGTTTCGGAAGTCTCACCGGTCACCAGCCGCGCCGAGAACGGCACCTGCCAGCTTGCCGACTGCCGGTCGATCTGAGAGCCGAGAGGCGCATACCGGCTCTGATAGACGGAGATCAGGCCGCTGCCCCCGTCCGGACAGGCGACCTTGATGTCGAGCATCGGAATGCCCGGCTGCAGGATGAAACTGCGGAAGCTCGCCGTGATCGCCTCATCGCCGGCGCCCTGCGCAAGGCTCTGCATGAAGTCGTCAACATCGGCAACGCCGTCGGCGAAGCGGAGGATATGCAGGCGCACGCCTTCACGGAATGCCTCTTCGCCGAGCCATGTCTCGAACATGTTCAGCACACTGCCACCCTTGGAATAGGTGATCGAGTCGAAGGCGTCCTCGATCTCTGTATTCAGGATCACCGGATTGCGAATCTGCCGGGCGCTGAGCAGGCTGTCGGTGCGCATCGCGCCGAGACCGGCGGCGATCGGGCTCAGCTCCCATTCGCCGCCCGGATCGACGGCCTGCATGGTCTTGTAGCTCATCCAGGTCGCAAAGGATTCATTCAGCCAGATATCGTTCCACCATTTCGGCGTCACCAGATTGCCAAACCATTGATGGGCGAGTTCATGGGCATGGGTGGTGAACACGCCGCGGCGCTGGGCGAGGGTGGAGCGCTCGTCCAGCAGCAGGGCGGATTCCCGGTAGATGATGGCGCCGGGATTCTCCATCGCGCCCCAGGCATAGTCCGGCGCCGCGATGAGATCGAGCTTCCCGTAAGGATAGGCCTCGCGGAAATAGTTCTCCATCCAGTGCATCATCGGCTGGGTGTTCTCCAGCACTTCAGCCAGGCGGGCGCCCTTGCCGGCGGCGGCGAAGCCGCGCAGCGGGATAGGCGCCGGCCGGATGCCGGAGACAGTCTCAATCCAGACAAGCTCGCTTTCGTCATACGGCCCCACCGCGAGGGCGAGCAGGTAGGACGGGATCGGCCGTGTCGGGGCGAACCGGTGGAGCACCATGCCGTCGTCTGCCGGGACGGCTTCGATTTCGATGCCATTCGTGATGACTTTCAGCCCCTCCGGCGCCATCACCGTCACGGCCCATGGCGTCTTGAAGCGCGGTTCGTCAAAGCTCGGCACCATGCGGCGGGCATCAATCGCCTGCATCTGGCTGGCGAGATAGTCCTGCCCGCCCTGGCTTACCTTGTAGAGCCCGGCAAGGGCGAGGTTATAGGGCGCCTCATAGTCGACCACGAGGGTCGCGGTGCCGGCGGGCAGAGGCGTCTCGAAATCCAGCCGCGCCACACCGCCGGTTGCCTGATCTCCGGTGAAGGTGGCCGGCACTTCGCTGCCATCGGGCAGGCGGGCGAAGGCGTTGATGACATTCATCGCCTGCGCGTGCAGCCAGATCCGGGCATGCGGCGCATCCAGCGTGATATCTATCTCGACATCCCCGGTGAACCCCGGCGCGGAGGGATCGGTCACCAGGTTCAGCCGGTAGACCGTCGGCGTAACGCCTGTCGGCAACTGGCCGGCCGGCGGCTCTTCCAGCCGCACGATCTGCGGCTCGCTGCGGCCGAGCAGCGGATCTGCGCCGCAGGCGGCAAGCGAAAGGATCGAAGCGGCGCCGAGAATGGCGCGGGCAAGTCGGAGATTGGACATGGATTCTTTCCGGAACTGCTGGGCGGCGGGGACGCTGTAAGGTCTAGCCGCGCGATCGCGGCCAGAAAAGTGCGGATTCGACGCGCGCTCCATACAACGTTTACGCATGTTATCCACAATGCCTGTCATGTTCCGATTGTATCATTGGCCGCTTGACCCGGCCGGACGCATGGTCCGGCTCGCGCTCACCGAGAAGGGGGAGCGCTTCGAGACCGTGTCTTCGCCGGCCTGGGCGCCCAATCCGGAACTCTCGGTGATCGCCCCGGGCGCGGTCGCCCCGGCCATCATCGGCCACAACAGCACCGCCCGCTTTGCCGCCAGCGGCACCCGGGCCATCTGCGAACATTTCGAGGAAACCCGCCCTGTCCCGGCGCTGCTCCCCGATGATCCGTCCGAGCGCGCCGAGGCCCGCCGGCTCTGGGCCTGGGTTGAAGCGGGCATGGAGGAGGTGACCGATCAGCTGCTCACCGAACGGGTGATGCAATGGGTGCGGCGCGACCGCCAGCCGGATTCGGAAAAGTTGCGCCGCGGCGCCCATGCCCTGCGCGGCCGGCTGACCTTCCTCAATGCCCTGGCCGAACAGCGCGGCTATCTCGCCGGACGCCATCTCTCCCTCGCCGACCTCGCCGCCGCAGCGCATCTCTCCGCCTATGACTATTTCGGCGATGTGCAGTGGGACGCGGTGCCGGACCTCAAGGCATGGTATATGCGGCTGAAGTCCCGGCCGAGCTTCCGGCCGATCCTTGCAGACCGTCTGGAGGCCGCCCGTCCTGTATCCCACTATACCGAGCTCGATTTCTGATCCCGAAAGCCGGCTGAAGGAACAGGCCCTCGCCCTCGGCTTCGGCGCCGCCGGGATCGCCCGCGCCGACGAGGCCTGGGCCGCCGGCGCGCGGCTGAAGACCTTCGTCGAACTTGGCCGGCATGGCGAGATGGGCTGGATGGAGGCGACACTGGCGCGCCGCGCTGCCCCCATGGCGATGTGGCCCGAAGCGCGCTCCGCCCTCGTCGTCGCGATGAATTACGGGCCGGACCACAACCCCCTCGACACCCTCGCCGAGCGCACGATCGGCAACATATCCGTCTATGCGCGAGGCAGGGACTATCACGACCTCATCAAGTCGCGGCTGAAACAGCTCGCCGGCGAAGTCGCAAAGATCACCGGCGCGGAGGTGAAAGTCTTCGTCGATACCGCCCCGCTCATGGAAAAGCCGCTCGCCGAGAAAGCCGGCCTCGGCTGGCAGGGCCGGCATACCAATCTTGTCAGCCGCGAGCTTGGCTCCTGGTTCTTCCTCGGCACGGTGCTGACCAGCGCAGACCTGACCCCCGATCCGCCCGGGGCTGACCATTGCGGCTCCTGCCGCGCCTGTCTCGACATCTGCCCGACCGACGCCTTCCCCGCGCCCTACCAGCTCGATGCGCGCCGCTGCATTTCCTATCTCACCATCGAACACAGCGGGCCGATCCCCCGCGAATTCCGCGCCGCGATGGGCAACCGCATCTATGGCTGCGATGACTGCCTTGCCGTCTGCCCCTGGAACAAGTTCGCGGCCCGCGCCTCTGAATCGGCCCTGTTTGCCCGTGCGGAACTGAAAGGCCCCGGCCTTGATGAACTGGCCGCGCTCGACGACGGCGCTTTCCGGACCGTGTTTTCCGGCTCGCCGGTGAAACGCACAGGCCGCGACCGGTTCGTGCGCAATGTCTGCATCGCCATCGGCAATTCGGGCGAAACCCGCCTCGTTGCCGGCCTGCTGCCGCTGCTCGAGGATGCCTCGCCGCTGGTGCGCGGGGCGGCTATCTGGGCGCTCGCCCGCCTTGATCCTGCCCGTTTTGCAGAGGAAAAGGCGCGCCGCCGCGCCGGTGAGGATGACGGCGCCGTGATCGCAGAATGGGATGAGACCGGATGAGTGAGGCTGCCCCAGCCGCCAGGAAGCGCACGGTGCCGCTCTGGGCGCGCATCCTCATCGTGGCCGTGCTCGTGCCGGCGGCCATTTTCCTGCTGTTTCATCTCTACGCGATTGTCCTGCGCTTTGCGCCGGTTCCCGGCACGATCCTGATGAGCCAGCGCGCCGGGCAGGGGCAGGAAGTCCGCGCCGACTGGGTGCCGCTTGAGCGCATCTCGCCCCGCCTCGTCTATGCCGTGATCGCCGCCGAAGACGCGAAATTCTGCACCCATGGCGGCATCGACTGGGACGCGGTCGAGGCGGCGCGCGCCTGGAACGAGAAAAACCCGAACCGCAACCGCCGCGGCGGCTCGACCATCAGCCAGCAGACGGCGAAGAATGTCTTCTTCTGGAATGGCGGCGGCATGGCCCGCAAGACCGGTGAAGCCTGGATGACCTATGTGATCGAGGCGGTCTGGGGCAAGCGCCGGATCATGGAAGTCTATCTCAATGTTGCCGAATGGGGCGACGGCCTTTTCGGCGCCGAAGCCGCAGCGCAGGCGCGTTTCGGCAAGTCGGCCGCTGACCTCACCGAGCGCGAAGCCGCACTGCTCGCCTCGGTCCTTCCGTCCCCGAACAGATGGCGCGCGGTCAACCCCGGCCCCTATGTACAACAGCGGGCCAGCTCGATTCAGGGCCGCATGCGCGTCGTCGCGAATGAAGGCTATGCGGCCTGCATCTTTGGTGAGGGTGCGCCGAAACTGCCGCCGCGTGAGACGCCGAAGGGCGAGACGCCGCCGCCCCCGGCAGTCTTGCCGGAGATCCCGGATGCGCCGGAGTCGGGCGAGGAGTCGCTCGGCGACTGGCCGGAATATGATGACACGCCGGAGGCGCGCCAGAATGCCAATGACGAGCTGAACGACCTGCTCAACGCCGCTGATGACACATTCCGCGCCCAGCCGCTGCCGGAGCCGGGCGAAACGCCGGAAGCGGCCGGGGAGGTGACCGAGGAGCCCGTCGCCGACCTCGCGCCGTCAGAGCCGGAGCCCGCCACAGAGCCGCCGGCGGGAGACCCCGAGCCCGCCGGCCCCGCAGACCTGCGCCCGCCGGAGTAACGCCGCTCCGTTGGAGTCTCGTTGGAGTTTTTTTGGAGTTTTCGTGGAAAACTCCAAACAACTGAAAATGCGGGGTTCAGTCCTCCCTGTCCAACACATCTGCCGGTTCGGATGGCAGCAACCGCAACAGCACGCGCGCCGCTTCGCTGAAAATGCACCGGCCCAATCCGACCGGGTCCGCCCGCGGCCTATTCTGGCAGCATGACCTATGCGCTCTGCACACCTCTTGAGGGCCTCAGCCCGCTTCAGCGCCTTCTCTGGCCGCTGATCTTCGCGCAACTGATTGCGCTGAAGGCCTGGGTGCGCGCGCAATACGGGCCGGGCGTGCCCTACTGGATCAGGATTTCGCGCCTCGGCCGCGTGTCGCTGCGCCATATGCCATCGGATTTCACGGCCAGCTGGGCGGCGCCCGGCGCCTATGAGGCGCCCCGCTTCGACTATTCGAGCGGGCACGCGCGTGCGGCCTTCCGCCTTGTTGGCATATCGGTGGCGGCCGCAGCGGCACCTCCACTGGTTCATATCATCCGTACACAGAAAGAATGTGCAAGCCGCGCTGCCGCCTGCCCCGACACATCCTGAAATCTCCTATTGCCCCGCATCGCGCGGGGCGGGCAAGCTGCCGGACGGCGATACGCCGCGCCGGCCGCTCGTGTTGGAAAAAACGTTGCCCTCAGATCGGATCGTAGGGAAACACGCTCGACGTTGCACCGAGGTCGGTAAAGTCCGGGCCCATAGCCGGGAAACATTGTGCCAGCAGGCTCTCCGGATTCCAGCCTTCGATGCGGGCGACCGATTTTACCGGGCGCGGCTGGTCGAACAGGACAACTTCATTGCCGCGCACGCCGAAGATCTGGCCGCTGACATTGGACGCCCCATCGGCGCAGAGCGCGATGGCAACCTGTGCCACCTGATCGGCCCGCATACCCTGTTTCATCCGCTCGACACGCTGGGCGCTGGCCTCATCCTTCACCGGGATCGAGGCGATCATCCGGGTCCAGGCAAACGGCGCGATGACATTCGACCGCACTTTCTTGGCCGCGCCTTCCATGGCGAGGATGCGCGAGAGGCCGACAATGCCGAGCTTGGCAGCGGCATAATTTGCCTGGCCGATATTGCCGATCAGGCCGGAGGTCGAGGTGAAGAGCACAAAATTGCCGCGCTCATGCTCGCGGAAATATTCGATCGCCGCGCGCGAGACATTGTAGGAGCCATGCAGGTGGACATCGATCACGGCCTTCCAGTCTGCTTCGCTCATCTTGTGGAACATGCCGTCGCGCAGGATGCCGGCCGGATTGATGATCGAGTCGAGACGGCCGAAACTGTCGAGCGCCTGCTGCACCATGCCGGTGACGGCGTTGTAATCGGTGACGCTCTCGGAATTGGAGACTGCCTCGCCGCCGGCAGCGCGGATTTCCGCCGCGACCGTCTCGGCCGGGCCGGCATCGCCTTCATCGCCGCCTTTCAGCCCGCCGCCGAGATCGTTGACGACGACCTTTGCGCCTTCCCTAGCGGCAAGAAGTGCGCACTCCTTGCCGATGCCATTGCCCCCGCCGGTAACCAGCACGACCTTTCCGTCCAGAACGCCCATTTCATCCTCCATATTGTCTCGCGGCGGGACACTACTGCCCGCAGGCAGGGCCGCAAGGGGTGCGGGGAGAAAATCAAGGTTTGAAATGCCGCGCCCGAGCGGCTAGTCAGCCGGCATGACACGCAGCTTTCAGGCCGTAATCTGGGATTTTGGCGGGGTTTTCACCTCCTCACCCTTCGAGGCATTCAACCGGTATGAGGCCGAAAAGGGCCTGCCGGCGGACTTCATCCGCTCGGTCAATGCGGTGAACCCGCTGGAGAATGCCTGGGCCAAGCTGGAACGCAGCCTTGTCGGGGCAGAGGAATTCGACAGCCTGTTCCGCGCTGAAGCCCGCGCCATGGGCCATGATGTGCCCGGCAGGGATGTGCTGGCGCTGCTCTCCGGCAGCCTGCGCCCGCGCGTCGTGAACGCGCTGAAAGTCTGCAAACGCCACGGCAAGGTTGGTTGCATCACCAATAATGCGCCCATCGGCAAAGGCGCCTCGATGACCGAGGACGATGCCAAGGCGGCCCAACTCGCCGACGTCTTCGCTCAGTTCGATCACCTGATCGAAAGCTCCAAGCTCGGCATCCGCAAGCCTGACCCGCGCATCTATGCGCTGATGTGCGAAGCTCTCGATGTCGATCCGAAAGCCTGCGTCTATCTCGACGATCTCGGCATCAATCTGAAGCCGGCGCGCGAGATGGGCATGGCGACGATCAAGGTCACCGGCGAGGAACAGCTGCTCGCCGATCTGGAAGCCATCACCGGCTATGCGGTCCGCTAGCATCCTGCTCACGGCCCTGGCGGCCTGTCTGCTGGCAGGCTGCGCGCCCGAACCAGCGGCCGAACCGGCTCCGGCCGGCGCGCCGGTCCCGTCGGAGACGCTGACCCGGATGCCCCAGGCGCCCGAGCCGGCGGAGTTGACCGAAGCGGCCACCGCCCTGAAGGCCGAAATCCTGCGCCATGCCGAACGCGGCGCTCTGCGAAGCCTTGCCCGCCTGGCCGATCAGAACGAAGGTTTCATCTCCAATCTCGGCGGGCAAAGTCATTTCGAGTTCTGGGATCTCCTGCGTCGCACAGGCGTTGATCCCAATCGCAAGCTGCGCGAACTGTTCGAAGAACCGCCCGGACGCCGCGAAGTTGATGGCGAAGTCTGGTTCGTCTGGCCGGACCTGGCCGCCAAGGACACACGCGCGCTGATCCCGGAAAAGCTCACCTTCGTCGAACGCCGCCGCCTGCGCGAGTTGATCGGCGAGGACGGCATCGCCCGCATCCGCGCCGGCGAGGGCTATCCGGGGATGCGCACCGCCATCACGGCAGAAGGGCGCTGGGTATATTTCGTGCTCGGCCAGGACGGAGAGGAATAGCGATGTCGAAGATCGGAGCAGGCGCCGCGCTGAAGGCGCTGAAAGGCTGGGCTAGGGCAGAAGGGGAGCGCGACGCAATCTTCCGCGCCTATCGTTTTGCCGATTTCAAGACGGCCTTCGCCTTCATGTCGGCAGCCGCGCTGAAAGCCGAGCAGATGGATCATCACCCCGAATGGTTCAATGTCTACAACCGTGTCGAGGTGACCCTGACCACGCATGACGCCGATGGCGTCACGCAGAAGGATCTGGAACTCGCCGGTTTCATGGACCAGCTTGCCGCAAAGCTCAGCTGATCCGCAGGCGGCTTATTTCCAGACGACACGGTAAAGATCGAAACGGCGGTCTTTGAGGTTCTGGACAGCGCCGGACTGGCGGGATGTGAGCAGGTCCGAGAGGGAAAGATCGGCGATCGCGACGGTTTCCGTATTCGGCGCCGTTTCAGCCGCAATGCCATCACGCGCGAAGGGGAAATCCGACGGCGTCAGGATACAGCTTTCGGCATAGTGGATGTCCATGTTCTCGACATTCGGCAGGTTGCCGACAACACCGGACATGACGACATAGCACTGGTTCTCGATGGCGCGGGCAGCGCAGCAATACCGTACACGGATGTATCCGCGGCGCTCATCGGTGCAGAACGGCACGAACAACATGAGGGCGCCCTGATCCACCAGATGGCGTGCAATCTCCGGGAACTCGGAATCATAACAGATCATCACACCGATCGGTCCGCAATCGGTCTGGATGACGGAATTGCCTTCACCGCCCTTGATATTCCACCAGCTGCGCTCCGAGGGCGTCGGGTGGAGTTTCTGCTGGGTATGGACGGATCCATCCCGAAGGAACACATAAGCGACATTGTGGATGTCGCCGTCATCCATCCGGGAGGGATGCGATCCGCCGATGATGTTGATATTGTAGGAGACGGCGAGGCGTTCCATGAAGGCGATGAAGCGCGAGGTGTAGTCGGAGATTTTCTCGATCGCCTCAACCGGTCCAAGCGGCTTTCCCTCAAGTGAGAGGAGCTGTAGCGTGAAGAGTTCCGGGAAGACGACAAAGTCGGCGCGGTAGTCCGAGGCGATGTCGACAAAATATTCGACTTGCTGTTCGAACTCGTCAATGGCGTTGATCCGGCGCATCTGGAACTGGACAGTCGCCACGCGGACGCGCTCGGGGAGCGATGTATCGCCCAGCGTAGGCTTTGCCTTGATGGATTCCTGTTCCAGCGGGTTGCGCCAGAACATCTGGGTTGCATGACCGCCGGATTCGAGATCCTCCGGCATGTAACTCTTCAGGACACCAACAATCTCGAATCCCTGGCGCAGCTGGAAGCTGAGGACGGGGTCGCGTAGTTTCGAGGCCTTCACCGCCTCGACATAATCGGCCGGGTCGGGGTATTCCTTCTTGTGACGCAGATAGCCCGGAATGCGGCCGCCGAAGACAATTCCTTTCAACTCCAGCCACTGGCACAGATCCTGACGGATTTTGTAGAATCGCTGGCCGATGCGCAGGCGCCGGTATTCAGCGCTGACGATGACGTCCATCCCATAGAGCATGTCGCCCTCCGGGTCATGCCGGGCCGCAAAGCCGCCGCCGGTAATCTCGTTCCATGTGTGCGGGGACAGAGCGGTCGCCGCGTCGATGATGAAGGTCACGCAGTGGCCGACGATCTGGCCCTCGAATTCGGCGACAAACTGGCCGTCCGGAAACCGGTTGATCTGGCCGGCGATCTGGTCGGCGGTATAACCCCCGGCAACCCCGTAGACCCTGTCATATAGCGGCAGGATCGCCGGAATATCCTTCGGCTTCGCATTACGGATGACGAGTTTGGTACGTGTGGCAGTCATGGTTACTCCGACGGTCTTCCGGCGCGCTTCAACTCAGTGCGGTATTCTCAGGACAGCGCGCAATCCGCCGAGCGGGCTTTCGGCAAGACGCACATCGCCTCCATGCGCCCGCGCCGTGTCGCGCGCAAGTGTCAGGCCGAGACCCGAGCCGGGGGCATTCTGGCTACGCGCTTCATCAAGGCGTGAGAAGGGGCGGAAGGCTTCCTCATACCGGTCGGCAGGGATGCCGGGTCCGTCATCATCGACGATGATCTCCGCCCAGTGTGGCCCGTTGACCAGGGTGACGCGCACCGTGGAAGCGAATTTCTGCGCGTTGGAGATGAGATTCGTGATGGCGCGCTTGAGTGCCAGCAGCCGGCCGCGCACACGGATGCTCTCTGGCCCGGTAACCGGCACATGCGGGCCGAAGCCCGATATGATATCGCGGACCAGTTCGCCGAGATCGAACTCGCCGGGCTCATCGCCCTCCTCACCGCGTGCGAAAGCGAGGTATTCGTCAAGCATCATGGCCATGTCGTCGAGATCGGTCTGGGCAGCCTTCAGATCGTCCGTCTCCGGCATAAGCGCAAGGGTCAGCTTGAGGCGGGTAAGCGGCGTGCGCAGGTCATGGCTGACGCCGGCCAGCATGGCGGTGCGCTGTTCGGCAAAGGCGGTGAGCCGGTTTTTCATGTCGATCACGGCGCGGGCGGCGTCGCGCACTTCGGTGGCACCGGACGGACGGAAGTCCGGGATGTCTCGCCCCCGGCCAAAAGCCCGCGCCGCCTGAGACAGGCGCAGGATGGACCGGACCTGCTGGTTCAGGAAGCCGATCGCAAGAGCCACCATCAGCAGGGAGAAGAAGATGACCCAGACAATGAAGAAGTGGGCATTGATCACGATCGCCCGCTTGCGGTCGATGGTGATTTCGCCGGTCCCGCCATTCACCGAAAAGCGGAAATGCAGTTTGGGCTCGCCAGGAACCTGACCGACGATGACGCGCTCGCCGAGGCGTGCAGCCAGTTCGCTGCGCAGCGTGTCGCTATAGGCGAAATCCTTCTGCAGCCGGCTGTTCGGAAGCGCGTCTTCCGGCAGCGAGCAGGTGAACTCCGTCTCAAGCAGCAGCTGGATACGGGCATGATCTGCCGGGCCATAGCCGGGGTTGCGGCAGGCGTCTCGGATCAGCGCGGCCTCACGCGCAATGGACTGACCGAGCTTGCGGTTCATCTCGGCGATATGGCTGGAATAATAATACCAGGTCATCAGCCCCAGGATCACCAGGACGGGCGCCAGGATCAGCAGCAGGCTGCGGGCGTAGAGGCCGCGCGGGGTGATGTCTCTCAGGCGGAACATCGCCATCTCAATCCGGCATCAGGCGGTAGCCGACGCCCCGCACGGTCTGGATGTGGATCGGCTCCTTCGGATTGGGCTCGATCTTGCGGCGCAGGCGCGTTACCTGCACGTCTACGGAGCGTTCGAGGCCGGCAGAGGTCATTTCGGCGAGATCTTCCCGGCTGATCGCTTCGCCCGGCATGCGCGCGAGGATGGTCAGGAGCTGGAGTTCGGCATCGGTGAGGCGGATACGCTCGTCGCCTGCCTTCAACTCGCCGCGCGCGACATTGAAGACAAGGCCCGACATTTCGATCTCTTCGGGCGGCGGCAACGGTTTTTGCGACCGGCGCAGGATTGCCTCGCAGCGCAGGGCTAGTTCCTCGGGTTCGAAGGGTTTGGCAAGATAGTCATCGGCGCCGAGACGCAGCCCCTCGATCCGGTCGCGCGCTTCGCCCCGGGCTGTCAGCAACATCACCGGGGTTTCCTTCGACGGGCCCGCGCGGATGCGGCCCAGAAGCTCGAGCCCCGTCTCTCCCGGCATCATGATGTCGAGCACGGCGAGATCGAAGGTCATGTTGTCCATCAGGCGGCGGGCACCGGCCGCATCCGGCGCGCCGGTGACGCGGTAGCCCTTCAGGGTGAGGAAGCGTTTTGTCAGATCACGGATGCGGTCATCGTCATCGACGATCAGGATATGGGCGGGCTCTCTCCGGCTCATGCGCGATGCCTCACTTGACCAGTGCTTCGAGGAGGATGCGCGCGCCGGCGACCGCTTCCGGTCCACCGGCCCGGAAGGCGAGGCGCAGGCGTTCGCGGATCTCGATGGCGATTGGGGTCGTCAGCGTCGTCCCGGCGTCCGAGAGGACGAGTTTGCGGCGCCGCCCATCAGTGCCTTCGCGCTCCTTGCCGATCAGGCCGCGGCTGTCGAGCTGGCCGATGATGCGGGCAAAGGTTGGCACCGTCATGCCGAGATGGCTGCGCAGCTGGCTCACCGTCTGGCCGGGGCGGTAGCGGATGGCCATGAGAATCTGCATCTCAGACTTGCTGAGGCCGGCCTTTTTCCGGGCCGATTCGGCCGCCCGCATGAGCTCATCAGCCCCTGAAATCAGCAGGCCGGCGCCCCGGTCGATCTCCTGATCGATCAGGAAAAGGCGGGGGTCAAATGGGCGGTTCAGGTTGACGGATGGGGCCATAAGGCGGAAATGAACGCGAACCCACACAAAAGTGCAAGCGAGGAGCGTACCCAATGGCTGCCATCCCTTATGATGATCGTGACGGATACATCTGGATGGACGGGTCTTTCGTACCCTGGCGCGACACGAAAGTGCATGTCCTGACCCATGCCCTGCACTATGCGTCCTCCGTGTTTGAGGGGGAGCGGGCCTATAATGGCAGGATCTTCCGCTCGCTCGACCATTCGAAACGGCTGCACAATTCGGCCCGGATCATGGGGTTTGACATCCCGTTCAGCGTCGAGGAGGTCGAGCGCGCCAAGGAAGAGGCGCTGGCGAAATCCGGTCTCGACAGCGCCTATGTCCGCGCGGTGGCCTGGCGCGGCTCGGAAATGATGGGCGTCTCGGCCCAGAACAACACGATCCATCTCGCCGTCGCCGTCTGGCACTGGGGCGACTATTTCGCCGACAAGATGAAGGGCATACGCCTGACCCATGCCGACTGGCGCCGCCCCGCGCCGGACACTGCGCCCTGCCATGCCAAGGCGGCCGGCCTCTACATGATCTGCACGCTTTCAAAACATGCCGCCGAGAAGGCCGGTTATCAGGACGCGCTGATGCTCGACTATCGCGGCCAGGTGGCCGAGGCGACCGGGGCGAACATTTTCTTCGTCCGCGACGGCGTGCTGCATACGCCGACGCCGGACTGTTTCCTCAACGGCCTGACCCGGCAGACCACGATCGCGCTGGCGAAGGCCCGCCAGATCGAAGTGGTGGAGCGTGCGATCTTCCCGGACGAGTTGTCGACCTTCTCCGAATGCTTCATCACGGGCTCGGCAGCCGAGATCACACCGGTCGCCGAAATCGGTGCGCACCGCTACAAGCCCGGCCAGATTTCAGAGGCGCTGGTGAATGACTATTCGAACCTCGTGAACGGCAAGCTGGAGATGGCGCTCTGATCGGCGCTGGGCGCAACCCCCTGGGGGCGAGGACCGGATGGCAGAGCTGATTGCCCATTCGCCATTCGGCGAAATCGCTGTGCTCCTGCTTCTGGCCGCAGCGGTCGGGCTCATCGGCCGGGTGCTGCATCAGCCGCTGATCGTGGCCTTCATTGCGGTGGGGCTGGTCGCCGGGCCATCGGCGCTCAACATCGTGCAGTCGGGCGAGCAGATCGAACTTCTGTCCGAGCTTGGCATCGCGATCCTGTTGTTTCTCGTCGGCATGAAGCTGGATGTGCAGCTGATCCGCTCCCTTGGCGTCGTGTCGGTGCTGACCGGACTCGGACAGGTGGCGTTCACTTCGATATTCGGTTTCCTGATCGGGCTTGCGCTCGGCCTTGATGCCGTGACTTCGATCTATGTCGCCGTTGCGCTGACCTTCTCCAGCACGATCATCATCGTGAAGCTCCTGTCCGACAAGAAGGAGATCAGCGCGCTGCATGGCCAGATCGCGCTGGGCTTCCTGATCGTTCAGGACCTGGTCGTGGTGCTGGCGATGATTGTCTTGTCCGCCATCGGAATAGGGGCGGGAAGCGAGAATGGCGCAGCGGGCGACATCGCGCGCGTGCTGGTGGCGGCGCTGGGGCTGGTCGTGTTTGTCGGCCTGTTCGTGCGCTATGCCGCGACCCCGCTGACGAACCTGCTGGCGAAGACGCCGGAACTGCTGGTCACCTTTGCAATTGCGCTGGCGGCAGTTTTTGCTGCTGTGGGCGACATCATCGGCCTTGGCAAAGAGGTGGGCGGCCTGCTGGCGGGGATCGCGCTTGCCTCGACGCCTTACCGGGAAACCATTGCCGCAAGGCTCGCGCCGCTGCGGGATTTCCTGCTCCTGTTTTTCTTCATCGCTCTTGGCGCAACGCTCGACCTGTCGTTGCTTGGCGCCCAGATCAATGCCGCTATCGTGCTGTCGGTCTTCGTGCTGGTCGGCAATCCGCTGATCGTGCTCGTGATCATGGGGGCGATGGGCTACCGCAAGCGCACCGGGTTCCTCGCCGGACTGACGGTGGCCCAGATCAGTGAGTTCTCTTTGATCTTCATCGCCATGGGCGTGACGCTCGGCCATGTCACGCAGGACGCGCTCGGGCTGGTGACACTGGTCGGCCTCGTCACGATTGCGGCCTCGACCTATATGATCACCTATTCGCATCAGCTTTACGCGCTGTGCGAGCCAGTGCTTGGCATATTCGAGCGCCGCAGCACACCGCGCGAGACTGGGTCGGCCGAGACACAGTCGGGGCCGGGCTGCCGGGTGCTGATCTTCGGGCTTGGCCGTTACGGGACCGCCATTGGCCTGCGCCTGCACAATCGAGGCGTCCCGGTCCTCGGGATCGACTTCAATCCGAGCGCCGTCGAGCGCTGGCAAAAGCTCGGCATGTCGGCCGTTTACGGCGATGCGACCGATCCGGAATTCGTGGCCGAACTGCCGCTGGCGGATGCCGATTGGGTGGTCGGCACGGTCCCGGTCCATCCGTCCGGCATCAACGAGGAAGATGTGCGCCGCACACTGGTGCAGGCAACGCGCTCGGCCGGGTTCAAGGGGCGTGTCGCGGTCACCTCTCATTCGCCGGCCGATACCGAGACCCTGCTGGACAGCCGGTTTGACATGGCCCCGGACATCGTTTTCGAGCCGTTCCAGGACGCGGCCGACCGGGCGGTCGACCTGCTTCTGGATGGAGAAGTCCAGGACCGCACGCTCATTCCCGAGATCGGTGACGAGGAACGCCCGCTGCCTTCCTGAGTTCGGTCAGGTCAGGATATCGCTGGCCGGCGCGCGGGCTTCGCGGCGGGTGACGAAATGGGTCTCGAAGGCGACGACGAGGCAGGCCGTAATGATGATCGCGGCGCCCGCCCAGACGCGCCAGCCCGGGATCTCCTGGAAGAAGACATAGCCGAGCAGCGCCGACCAGAGGAGGCCGGTATATTCGAACGGCGCCAGCGTCTGTGCCTTGGCGCGGCCATAGGCGATCGTCATCAGCCACCAGATGCAGATGCCGAAGACAGCGGCGCTGCCCATTGCGGGCCAGGCGATTATCTCGGGCAGCGGCGCGGAGAAGAGCAGCATGAACGGCAGGAGGAACAGGGCCGGGAAGACGTTCATGAAGGTGACAAGGGTCAGGCTGTCTTCCTGCCGGGTGCGCAGGCGCAGCAGCACGATATTGAGGGCATAAAGGACGGCCGCGCCGAGCGTTGCCGCCGCGCCGATCAGCCGGTCGCCGTCCGGCGGCGCGCCGCTCGTCTGTGCGGTTGCGGCGAGCGCGGCGCCGCCAAAACCAACAAGCGAGGCGGTGATCGTGACGGGGCTCATCCGCTCACCGAGGATGACGCGGGCGATCGGCGCAATCATCAGCGCGGCAGTGAAGCCAAGAACGACAACTTCGGCGAGGGCCATCTGGGTCAGGGCAAAGAAGAAGAGGAAGGCGGAGAGAACCTGCGCCACCGAACGCAGCGCATGGAAGCGGATCGCGGGCAAGGCGGGCATCCGCCGGCCGGTATAGATGAACAGCACGATCATGATGGCGGCGCCGAGCAGGTAGCGCCAGGTTGTGGCTGTCAGCACGCTGGTGCCGTTCAGCATGATGAATTTCATGATGGCGTCGATGCCGCAGCCGAAGACCACGCCGATACAGACAAGCAGGATAGGATGAGGCACGCGCATGGCGGCGGAGGCATGGCGCCAGCCGCGCTCCGCGTCAAGCGGGTCTGCTGACTGTCGCCATCCGCAGCCGGATCAGGGCAAGGCCAAAGCCTTTCAGGTCAGACCTTATCGGGTTGCGGCGTGATGCGCAGGTAGGGTTTCACAGCCCGGTAGCCTTTCGGGAACAGCCGCCGGATTTCATCCGCATCCTGCAGGGACGGCACGATGATGACATCCTCGCCGTCGGTCCAGTTGACTGGCGTTGCAACCTTGTAGCCATCGGTCAGCTGGAGCGAGTCGAGCAGGCGCAGGATTTCGTCAAAGTTACGCCCGCTGCTCGGAGGATAGATGATCGAGGCCCGGATCTTCCTGTTGGGGTCGATGACATAGACCGCGCGCACCGTCACCTTGGGGTCGGCGTTGGGATGGATCATGTTGTAGAGGGTCGCGACCTTGCGCTCCGTGTCGGCGATGATCGGGAAATTGACAGCAGCGCCCTGGGTTTCCTCGATATCCCCGATCCATTTCCGGTGCGCCTCAAGGCTGTCAACGGAGATGACGAGCGCCTTTGCGCCGCGCCGGGAGAGTTCATCCTTCAGCTTTGCCGTATAGCCGAGTTCGGTCGTGCAGACCGGGGTGAAATCCGCGGGATGGGAAAAGAAAATGACCCAGTCCCCGCCAGACCATTCATGGAAGCGGATACGCCCCTCGGTTGTGTCTGCTTCAAAGTCTGGTGCGACATCGCCTAGGAGAAGGCTCATCTTTTGGTCTCCCGAGTATTGATTTCCACTGTAAGAATAGTGCCTAAGACCTGACCGACCAATTGAGATCGCCTGATTCAGTCCATGAGAATTCCTCTCCAGTTCAGGATAAGTGCCCCCGCATGAAACGACTTGTCCTGATGCGCCATTCGAAAACCGAGCCTTGGAGCGAGGGGATCGACGATTTCAGCCGGGCGCTGACTCAGCAGGGACATGCCGATGCGAGGCGCATGGCCGAGGAGATTGTCTCCCTCGGCTGGAGCCCGGAGCGGATTCTCGTCTCGAGCGCCCGCCGCGCCCGTGAGACCTGTTCGGAAGTGGCAAAGGTCGTCACCGGCGAAAAGGTGCGCCCGATGGAGTCGCTTTATCTGACGGGCCTGCGAGGGCTCAGCGAGGCAGTCGCCCAGAATGACGGCGCGCACACCCTGATGCTGATCGGGCACAATCCGGGCCTGCATGATTTCGCTCTCAGCATCCTGCGGGAGGGCGGCTCGCTTGACCATGCGGCGGCGCTGCGCCTGCATGAGAAATTCCCGACCAGTTGTACGGCGATGTTCGAGGCGGAAGAGGACGGCCCGTTCGCGCCCGTCAACCTGCGACTTGCGCATGTGCTGCGGGCCAAGGATTTCCGCTGACCGGACGCTGGCGGCGCGGCGCCAGATCACTTTAAAAAAAGCCGCTCCCAATCCCTGAAAGGGCCTGGAAGCGGCAGGAGCCACGGGTTCCCGGAGGGTCCGGTTGAGAGGCTTGGGTGGGAGCCCGCGGGAAAGGCTGCCGGTCAGCGGCGGTCGGCGTGCACCTGGCTGAGAACCGGATGGTCGATGCGGCGGACGGCCTGATCCACGGTGCGCGCCGTACAGCGGCGCTCGATATAGACTGGCAGGAAGCGATGGCTGGCATTCTCGGCTTCGCAGCGATGCGCAATCTGCCTGCGAATGGAGTCATATTCAGCTTCGGCGCCGGCGCGGGTTTCCAGCTTCGAGGGCGCGTAATCGACATCCATCGAGAATGTGTCGCTGGCGGCGAAAGCCGGCAGGGACAGGGTTGCGGCGAGGGCGGCTGCAAGGATGAAGCGTTTCATGGGCGTTTCCTGAGGGGATTGTTCTGTTTCTGGGAGGAAGAAAGGTGCGCAGCCGGATCAAGGGGCGGGATCCGGCTGCGCAGGGAGCGCCGCTAGTTGCGTGCTTCGCGGCGATTTTGACGGCGGCGGCGAATGACGAGGAGGTTCATGCGGCCCTCCGAGCCATGATCGTTCGCCGGACGGTCCCGGTGAATGGCGTCGGCGTTGGTGAGGCCACAGGCCAGGGCACCTTCGAACACCATGGGGCCGTTGTCGATGAGACGGGCGCGGGGGGACATGACTTGATACTCCTTCTTGCTGATCTGCTTGTCCGTTTTGTCCTTGGCAGGCCGTTCCTGCCGCCGACACAGACGATATAGATCAGGAATTATTGTTTTTCAATATGAAATTATCGAAATAAAATAATAATCAATAAAATCAAGGACATATTTTCATCGAAAAACGATAATAATGTCCCGGAAAGGGACAGACAGGATCTTATCGTTATTCAATAAAGGAAAGAAGGCCGGTCAACCGGCCCGCCGGCAGCGGTCGGAGCAATATCTGACCTCCTCCCAGACGCGCGCCCATTTCCGGCGCCAGACGAAAGGCCGGCCGCAGGCAGCGCAGGCCTTCGATGGAAGGTCTGCCTTGCTGACGGCTTTACCACGCCCCGCCTTACGCATGGCTGCGGATCGGCGGAGAAGAGATCAGGTCGAAGCTCAGCTGCGCCGGCTCGGCGGTCCTGGCCGGGCGGCGGGCGCGGGCGGGGCGGTCACCGCGAAACGGGATGCCGGCGCGCCGGCTGCCATGGCGGGCCTGGATCGCATCGGCAGGTGCATCATGGTCGGGCGATCTGCGCACGGCGAAGACCCGTCCGCGCGCCTCTTCGGCGGCGGCAACATGGTCAACCATCCGCATCGGATAGGTCTGGCCAAGCACGATCCCGGCCTTTGCCAGAACCGCGGCCGGCGCTTCCCACGGGGCGTGCAGCCAGGCATCCGGCAGGGCGGCAAGTTCCGGCAGCCAGCGACGGATGAAGACGCCGTCCGGATCCTGGTCGCGCGATTGTTTGACGGGGTTATAGATGCGCGGCATGTTGATGCCGGTGGTTGCCGATTGCATCTGCGCCTGCGGATAATGGATGCCCGGTTCGAAATCGGTGAACAGGGTGGCCAGCCGGGCCGCCGGCAGCTTCCAGTCCATCCAGAGATGATAGGCGGCAAACGCCATCACCATGGCCCGCATCCGGAAGGGCAGCCAGCCGGTCGCCTTCAGGGACCGCATACAGGCATCGAGGAAGGGAAAGCCGGTACGGCCCTCGATCCAGGCCGCAAGCCTGGGATCGTCTCCGGCCGGTTCTGGCCGGAGACCGTCATAGGCCGGATGCAGGTTGCGGCTTTCGATGGAGGTCTGATCCTCGAGTTTCTGGATGAAATGGCAATGCCAGTGCAGCCGGGAAATAAAGCTGCCGACCGATCTGGCAAACTCCACATCGCCGGAGCGGCGATGGCCCGCTTCAGCCCGCCGCGCGGCCTGCCAGGCCTCACGCATTGAGACCGTGCCGAAGGCGAGGTGCGGGGAAAGGCGGGAGCAGGCGTCTGCAGCCGTCAGCGGGCTCGACATCTCGCGCTGATAGCGCCGCCCGCGCGACTCGAGAAAGCTCTTCAGGCAAAGCGCGCCATGCGAACGCCCGCCTTTCTGGCGGTCCGGGCAATCATCGGGGCCGAGGCCGAAATCCGAGGCGAGCGGCATCTCTTCGCTGGCCGCGCCGGCCGAAAGCAGCGCCTCCGGCGACGCGATGCGGGGGCGGCTCATGAAACCCTCCCAGCGCTCCGCCCAGCCATCGCGGGAGCGCAGGCCGCGGACGACACCGTTCTGGGGCTGCTCCCGGAAGGAAATGCCGGCATTGCGAGCCCAGCGGCGCACGGCCCGGTCGCGGTCAAACGTCCATTGCAGGCCGGTCTCCTCATGCGCATGGATTGCGGCGAGGCCGAATTTCCGGTGCAGCGCTGAGAGCACGCTGATCGCATCCCCCGAACGGATGACCAACCCTGCGCCGCGCGCCGTCAATGCGGCGTCAAGTTCGGCGAGAGCCTCGCTGGCAAAATCGAACTGCCGGCGGGAATGTTCCGGCAGCGCCCAGTAGCCCGGTTCGAAAATGTAGAGCGGGATCACCGGCGCGCCGGAGGCGGCCGCTGCGGCGAGGGCCGCATGGTCATGAATCCGCAGATCCCGTTTGAACCAGATCACATGCATACCAGACATGGAACAAAAATAGAACATACGGGCCGGTCTGGCAAGCCCGGCTGATATTCGGGCCGGCAGGCTTGTGCGGTTCCCGATTGTTGCGTTAATGAAACGAAAACAATCACAGGTTTGTGGGCTGACCTGTGGAAAAGCTGTGGGGCACGCTGTGGGCGCGGATGGGGTCTGGTCTGACAGATCAGGTGTTTTTCAGGTTGATTGCGAGCTGGCCATGCCGTCGCCGGATCCCGCCTCTGCGCACCGGGCTGCATTCTCGCTAGCATTGAAGAATCCGGACCATACCGCAGCGAGCCTGTTTGCGCCGTCCAGGCCCGGAATCCTCCGGCACGTCTCGGTGCTGGCCGGCCTCGCGGGGCTCGGTGCGCCGGAGCTTCTGCTGGGCTTGCTGTCGATCGCCGGGCTGGCCTTCTTTGTCTGCGCGCTTTGCTTTCGCATCTGGCTTTACATTGGCGGATGCGGCGCCGTCACGCAGAGGGCGGCCGTGCGGGCGCAGGGGAACTGGCCGGTCTATACCTTGCTGATCGCCCTCAAGGATGAGGCCGCCAGCGCGGCGCAGCTTTCGGCCGCGATTGGCGCGCTCGACTATCCTGCTGGCTGCCTTGACGTGAAACTCCTGATCGAGACTGGCGACCATGAAACAGAGTGCGCGCTACACTCACAGCGCTGGCCGGCAGGCACCGAGCTGCTGGTCGTCCCGCCGGGGCTGCCGCGAACCAAGCCGCGCGCGCTGAATTATGGGCTCGCCCGTGCGCGGGGAGAATTCGTTGTCGTCTATGATGCGGAAGACCGTCCGCATCCGGATCAGCTGAAGTCAGCCGTGAGGACTTTCAGAGCCGCGGAAGATGATCTCGCCTGTGTGCAGGCCCCGCTTATCGGGGAGGGTGCGCGCGGCTGGATCGCGGGGCAGTGGGCGCTCGAATATGCGGTCCAGTTCGGCCGCCTGCTGCCGGGGCTGGCGGTGGCCGGGCTGCCGGTCGCGCTCGGAGGCACCAGCAATCATTTCCGGCGCAGCGCGCTCGACGCGTCCGGGGGATGGGATGCATGGAATGTCACGGAGGACGCCGACCTCGGGCTTCGCCTCGCCCGGCTCGGTTACCGCGTCGGCATGATCGCGCCGCCGACGCTGGAGGCACCGCCAGAGACGATCGGCGTCTGGCTGGCGCAGCGGTCGCGCTGGCTGAAAGGGTTCCTTCAGACCTGGCTGGTGGCGATGCGCCGGCCTGGGCGGGCGCTGCGGGAGCTCGGAATTTTCCGCTTCCTGTCCATCCAGCTGACGCTCGGCGCCGCCATTCTGTCGGCGCTGGTGCACGGGCCCTGGGCGCTCTGGCTGCTGGCCTGTCTTCTGCTGCCGGATGCCACCCTTCTGCCCGTCTTCATCTGGCTGGCGGGCGGCGCTTATGCTGCGGGCATCCTGATGGCACTGTTTGCGCCGGGCGCGCGGGGTTGGCGCCGACTGGTCCTGGCGCTGACCCAGCCGCTTTACTGGCCATTGCAGAGCCTTGCGATGCTTCGCGCAGTCTACGGGCTCATCCGCCAGCCGCACTATTGGGCGAAGACGCCTCATGGGCGAATATATTCACCCGCCGCCCGAGTTGTTTCGATACCGTAACGTTCGATCTGTGTTCGCGGGTGAAAGCGGGAACATCGCAGTACCCTCTGACGCCGCGTGACCGCTTGGCGAGACGCAGGCTGAAGCATAGGGTGCCGTAGAGACAGACAGCCCGAGGGAGTGCCGCCATGGCCTATGATGAAACCGAACAGCTTGACGCCTTTCGCACCGAGACGCGCAAATGGCTCGAGGCGAACTGCCCGGCCTCTATGCGCACGCCGATGCGCGATGATGAAGTCGTCTGGGGCGGGCGCAATGCGACCTTCAAGAACCCGGACTCTAAAGTCTGGCTCGACCGGATGGGCGAGAAGGGCTGGACCGCGCCGGAATGGCCGAAGGAATATGGCGGCGGCGGCCTTTCGCGCGGCGAGGCGCGTGTGCTGGAGCAGGAGTTGCGCCGGATCAAGGCGCGCCCGCCGCTTTTCTCGTTCGGCCTCTGGATGTTCGGCCCGGCGCTCCTCGAGTTCGGCAATCACGAACAGAAAGCTCGCTTCATTCCCGACATCGTGAAAGGCAAGATCCGCTGGTGCCAGGGCTATTCGGAGCCCGGCGCAGGCTCTGACCTTGCGGGCCTTCAGACCCGCTGCGAGGACAAGGGCGATCATTACCTGATCAACGGCCAGAAGGTGTGGACCTCCTATGCCGACAAGGCCGACTGGATCTTCTGCCTCGTTAGGACCGACACGTCGACCAAGCATGAAGGCATCAGCTTCATCCTGTTCGACATGAAATCGCCAGGCGTCGAAGCGCGCCCGATCCAGCTGATCTCCGGCGAGAGCCCGTTCTGCGAAACTTTCTTCACGGACGTGAAGGTGCCGAAGGACCAGCTCGTTGGCCGCGTGAATGGCGGCTGGGAGATTGCCAAACGCCTCTTGCAGTATGAGCGCTCCTCGATCTCGGCCGGCGGCTTTGGTGGCACCGGCGGCTCCGGCATTCTCGGGCCGGAAGACTATGCCAAGCAGCACGTCGGCACGGATAGCGAAGGCCGGATCGCGGACGGCGATCTGCGCGGGCGCATCACCGATCACAAGATGTATGCCAAGGCTTTTGCGCTGACGGTGGAACGCCAGACCGCGCAGGCGAAAGCGGGGCAGGCGGTCGGCCATACCGCCTCGATCCTGAAATACGGCGCCGCCAAGATGAATCAGGACCGCCACGAGCTGCTGATCGAGGCGCTCGGCTCCGAAGGGCTCGGCTGGGAAGGGGACGGCTTCGACAAGGGCGGCCTGCGCGTGACACGCCAGTGGCTGCGCTCGAAGGGCAACTCCATCGAGGGCGGCACGTCCGAGATCAACCTCAACGTCATCGCCAAGCGCGTGCTCGGCCTGAAGGATCATCAGTGATCCAATGATCGAGTTCTGGTTCGAGTTTGCCTCAACCTATTCCTACCCGGCGGCGATGCGTGTGGAGCGTGTGGCCGGGGAGGCGGGGCTGGCCGTGGCGTGGAAGCCTTTCTTGCTGGGGCCGCTGCTCAACGCCCAGCAGGGCCTGACCGACAGCCCGTTCAATGCCGTACCGGTGAAGGGCCAATATATGTGGCGCGATCTTGCACGTATCTGCGAAGCGGACGGTCTGCCTCTGACGCAGCCGGCGGTTTTTCCGCAGAACGGGCTGAAGGCCGCGCGGATCACGCTGGCCCTGCCGGAATGCGCCCGCCCGGATTTTGTCCGCGCGGTCTATGCGGCGAACTTTGCCGAGGGCGCGCTGATCTCCGATGAGCGCGTTCTGGGCGGCATCCTCGAACGCCTTGGCCATGATCCTGCCGCGCTGCGCGCGGCGGCGGGGTCTGAAGCGGTGAAGGCACAGCTGAAAAACAATACGGAAGAGGCCGCCGCGCGCGGCGTGTTCGGGTCGCCGACTTTCTTTGCGCCGGGCGGCGAAATGTTCTGGGGCAATGACCGGCTCGACCAGGCCGTTGCATGGGCCCGCAAGAAATCCAACCAATCTGAAGAACCGAAGGTGGAAGCGTCATGAGCTTTGTACTGACTGAAGACCAGGAAATGCTGCGCGAGACGGCGATGTCGTTTGCCGCCGGTGAGTTGCCCGTGACGCATCTGCGCGCCCTGCGCGATGCCGGCGCAAATGGCAAGGATGCCGGGACGCGGAAGAAACTCGCCGAGCTCGGCTTCTTCGGTGTGATCATCGCCGATGAGCCAGGCGGGGAGACCTTTGGCCTGACAGGGCTTGGCCAGATCCTCGAGGCGCAGGGCCGGACGCTGGCGGCAACGCCGCTCCTGCAGACGGCGCTGATCGCAGCCTCCGCGCTGCAGCTTGGCGGCTCGGCAGCGCAGCAGGCTGAATGGCTGCCGAAGATTGCCGCCGGTGAGGTGACCTTCGCGCTGGCGCTGGATGAAGGCGCGCATTTCGCGCCCTATAATGTGGCCACCGAAGCGGAACGTGACGGACAGGGCTATACGCTCAATGGCCTGAAGAAATTCGTGCCGGATGCGCATCATGCCGACATGCTGATCGTGGTGGCGCGCACCTTTGGCGAAGCGGGTGACCGCCATGGCCTCAGCCTGTTCCTCGTGCCCAAGGATGCGAAGGGCGTCACCATCCAGGAGCTGAAGACAGTGGACAGCCACGGCGCGGCGCATGTGACATTCGAGAATGTGCATGTGAAGGATGCCGCGCTGATTGGCCCGGCTGATGAAGGCGCCGACATCCTCGATCCGGTGCTCGACCGCGCGGCCATCGGCCTGGCTGCCGAAATGCTGGGCTCGGCCCAGGCGGCGTTCGACATGACGCTGGAATACCTCAACAACCGCAAGCAGTTCGGCCAGCTGATCGGTTCGTTCCAGTCGCTGCAGCACCGGGCAGCAAAAATGTTTGTCGATCTGGAAATGACGCGCTCCTGCGTTGCGGCCGCCCTCTCCGCTGTGGACGAAGGCAAGACGAATGTGGCCGAACTGGCGAGCCTTGCGAAGGCGAAGGCCGGCGAGCTTGTGCATCTTGTCTCGAACGAATGTGTGCAGATGCATGGCGGGATCGGCATGACCGATGCGGCCGAGCCCGGCTTCTACATGAAGCGCGCGCGTGTGCAGGAGGCGCTGTATGGCTCGGCAAGCTGGCACCGCGACCGGTATGCGCGGATTGGCGGCTACTGAGTCTGGCGCCTCTGCCGATTTCGGTTTGATTTTCCTTTTCGGGCGTTATGTGGAACCATGGGTTCTGCAAAACGAAAAGAAGGAGACATTCCCATGGTCATTTCCCGCCGCGAGGCAAAGCCGCTCTGCACGGCGGCCGAGTTTGCGCTCGCCAATGAGAGCTTCCCGCCGGATGTCGGCAGGCTCACTGAAAAAGAACTCCGTCAACGGATTACTAGAGCCCGCAAGCTGCGCGACAAGTTCACCGACCTCGCAAGCAAGCAGGCGCGGGAAATCCGCGGCAAAAAGGCGCCAACGCGCCAGCGCGGACCGACGGGCAATGCCTCGACTGTAATCAAGCGGGATTTCTTCGCCGAGACGCTGGAGCGGTTCGAAGCCAAGCTCGGCATCGTCGAACGCCGCAATGAGCGCGAGAAGGCCGCTGCGGACAAGGAAAAGGCGCAGGCCGCGCTGCAGGCGGCTCTGGCGCGCAAACAGGGCGCCGGTGCGAAAAAGCCCGCTTCGCGCAAGGCGGGCAAGGGGATGAAATCGGCCCCCTCGAAAAAGGCCGAAGCCTTCCCGAACCTGCGCACAATGAAGGGCGCCACCCGCGCGGCCCATGCGCGCGGACAGGCAAAGCGCGATTCCAAGCGCTGAGCTTGAAGATCAGCGAAAAAGAAAGCCGCCGCTCCGGAGACGGGGCGGCGGCTTTGCGTCCAGGTGCAGGCGGCGATCAGGCTTTCTTCAGCGCGGCGGACTTCTTCAATTCCTTGGCGATAAGGTAATAGACCACCGGACGATGCTTCTGGCGGACCGAGCGGCCATATTTCTCAATTGCGGCCTTGATCGCCGCGTCGGCCTTGGCTTCATCACTCACGCCGAGACGTTTTGCGATGAAATTATTCCGCACACGCGCAAGTTCTTCCTTGTCGGAGGCGGCGACTGTCGCGGCGTCCGGCTTGTAGATGGTCGGGCCGCTCGCCTTTACGCAGACATCAAGGAGGGCAAGATCGGGGCGCGCTTCGCCTACTTTCTCCTTCAGGTCCGAGATGTATTTCTCAACGAGAATTTCCTTGGCGCTGGGCGCCTTTGCTGCTTTTGCCATGTTCGTTTTCCTTGTCTGGCCCACTTCGGCTCAAAAGGCGATGCGGGCGATATGCCATCGATTGGAAAGGAGGCAGAATGCCTCACGCGCATGCTGACAACAATTTGCCTTTTGGATCAAGTATAAACCCTAAGCTTCCGGTGACGAGATAAAAGATCAGTATAGGGAATAATAAGGTTCGGATGAGCGACACTCGAAAAGTCCGCCAAAGGACTAAAATCCGCAAGCGTCACGACCATAAAAAAGCCCGCCGGAGCGGGCCTTTCAGGTTTGAGCTTTGCCCGGCGCCTATTCGTTCGCTTCGGACTGGAGCAAGGTGTAACGCTCGATACCGATCCGCTCGATCAGGGAGAATTGCGTCTCGAGATAGTCGACATGCTCTTCCTCATTGTGCAGGATCTTGCCGAACAGGTCGCGGCTGCCATAGTCGCGCACCTTCTCGCAGTATTCCATCGCATCGCGCAGGACCGGGATGGCGATGTTCTCGAGCTTCAGGTCGCATTCGAGGATTTCCTGCACACTCTCGCCGATATGCAGCTTGCCGAGATCCTGGAGGTTCGGCAGGCCGCCGAGGAAGAGGATACGCTCAATCAGCCAGTCGGCATGGTGCATTTCCTCGATCGATTCCTCATGTTCCTTCTTGCCGAGCCTGGTGACGCCCCAGTCGTTCAGCATTCGCGAATGCAGGAAATACTGGTTGATGGCGGTCAGCTCGTTCTTGAGGGCCTGGTTCAGGAAATCGATGACTTTCTTGTCGCCTTTCATGGGGACGCTCCTTGGCAGTGCCGTTAAGTATATCTCCTTAGATGTATAGGGCGCAGCGCGGCCGATTTCAACAAAAAACCCAATAAAAACAATTGATTATGATAGTGAGACACAATTGCAATGCCGCCCGTTCTGCGCGCGGCAGGCCAAGGCACGTCAAGCCGTTGAGATTTCAGGAAGAAACGGCCGGCTTACTCGGCCGCGACCATCGGCAGGGCGGGGGCGTCACAGTCGGCCCGTTCGGCAATCATCTCGCCGATCGTGGTCGAGCATTTGCCGCAGCTGAACCGGCACCCATGATGCGCCTGTACCGCTCTCGGGCTGCGCGCGCCCGCATCCACAGCCTCGCGGACCGAGCGGCAATTGATACGGTTGCAGACGCAAATGATCATGAGACCCATTTGCAACACTTGCGAATGAGTGTCAATCAAGACTTTCAGATTAATTCGTCCAGGCTGAGGCTGTCAGCGCGCGGCGGGCCCTCCCAACCAAAAACTGCTTCAATATCAGTGCCGAAGACCCGGGCAATCCGGAAGGCGCTCTCCAGCGAAGGGGAGTATTTTCCCAGTTCAATGGCGATCACGGTCTGGCGGGTAACTCCGATCGCCTCGGCCAGCGCGGCCTGGCTCATGCCACCCTGCGATTCGCGCAGCGCCCGGATACGGTTGGTGATCGGCGGAATCTTCGCCATGGCTCAGCCCCCCCGGCGGTAGAGGACAATCTGGAACACATATTCGGCGATCTGCGAGGCCATCAGGCCAAGGAAGGCGAGATGGAACAGCATGTTGCCATCCATATTGACCGAATAATGCCAGAGCGCACCAAGCAGCGGCAAGGCGAGGACATAGCCGGACCAGTTTCCGGCCTTGTCCTGTATCCGCTGTTCGCGCTCGTCGGCCGGCGCATCGGCTTCCTGGCCGGCCGAAGCGGCCAGAACGATCATCACGATGATCGAGGCGATCACGATCAGCACGACATAGGCGATGACGAGGCCGATCATCGGCGGGGCTGTTTCGCCGAGGTCGGCTGAAATGCGCACCACCTTGCTGAAATAGAACCAGGCGCCGCCCGTCAGGACAATTGTCATGGCCCAGGCGGACTTTTCCCTGAAGGACATGTTTCTAAGCGTCGAGATGAGGGACATGGGCGGGCTCCGATCGTGTCAAAAATATCTTACACCCACGACTAGTCGAAGATTTTTGACATGTAAAGTATTTTCGACATGACAGCGCTCGCCGCTTCCCGCGCAGTTGAGGTGCCGGGTGATCCCGCCTAGGATTCGGGTCTGGCAACTGAGGGAGGCTAAGATGTCGGATGAAGCTGCGTTTGGCGGCGCATTCCTGATTGTGGGGATATTCTACATTGCGATGATCGTGCTGATGGTCGTCGCGTACTGGAAAATCTGGAGCAAGGCGGGGTTCAATGGCGCCTGGTCGCTCCTGATGCTGGTGCCACTGGTCAATCTGATCGCATTTCTCTATCTGGCCTTTGCGAAATGGCCCATTCATGAACGCCTGACCAATCCCGAGACGTTCAGATAGGCCAGACCATCCAGTTCAGACGGGCTAGCCGGCGTTCGCAGGGCGCGGTCGCCGGCTTCCTCTGTTCCGGACCAGAAGAAAGACACCGAGACCCATGACCGACCTTTCAACCCTTGCCCGATCTGCCAAGGCCTGGCCGTTCGAACTTGCGCGTGCGCTGGAAAAGCGCGTGGAAGAGCAGGTGAAGGCCGGCGAGCGCAAGGCGGATGCGCCGGTCATCTTCGAGACGGGCTATGGCCCCTCGGGCCTGCCGCATATCGGCACTTTCGGCGAGGTCGTGCGCACGACGATGGTGCGCCATGCCTTTGAGGTGCTGACTGCGGGTAAGTATGCGACGCGCCTCATCTGCGTCTCCGACGATATGGACGGGATGCGGAAGATCCCCGACACCGTGCCGAACCCGAAATCGCTGGAGGCCTATCTCCAGATGCCGCTGACGGTGGTGCCCGATCCGTTCGGCACGCATGACTCCTATGGGCGCAACATGAATGCGCGCCTCTGCGCCTTCCTCGACCAGTTCGGGTTTCAGTATGAGTTTCTCTCGGCGACGGATTGCTACAAGTCTGGCCGGTTTGATGCGATGCTGCTGCGCGCGGCGGAGAAGTATCAGGCGATCATGGATGTGATGCTGCCGACACTGGGCGCGGAGCGCCAGGCGACCTATTCGCCTTTCCTGCCGATCAGCCCCTCGACGGGGCGTGTGCTCTACGTGCCGATGAAGCATGTCGATGCCGCGCGCGGCGAGATCACCTTCGCTGATGAGGATGGCACGGATGTCACGCTGCCGGTCACTGGCGGCGTAGTGAAGATGCAGTGGAAGCCCGATTTCGGCATGCGCTGGGCAGCCCTCGGCGTCGACTTCGAAATGTTCGGCAAGGACCATCAGGCCAACGCGCCGATCTATTCGAAAATCTGCCGGATCCTCGGCGCCCGCCCGCCGGAACAGTATGTCTACGAACTGTTCCTGGACGAGAAGGGCGAGAAGATTTCCAAGACCAAGGGCAATGGTATCTCGGTCGAGCAGTGGCTGAAATATGCCCCCGATGAGAGCCTGGCGCTGTTCCAGTTCCAGAAGCCGCGGGTGGCGAAGAAGCTCTATTTCGACGTTATCCCGAAGGCGGTGGACGAATACGTCACCTTCCTCGAGAAGTTCCCATCCGAGGAGCCCGCCGCCCAGCTCGAGAATCCGGTCTGGCATATCCATTCGGGCAAGCCTCCGAGGGCGGATGTGCCGGTCAGCTTTGCGCTGCTGATGAACCTCGTGGCGGTCGCAAACCCGACCGATGTGTCCCAGCTCTGGGCCTATATCGCGCGCTATGCGCCGGGTGCCTCAGCCGCGACCCATCCGCTGCTGAACGAACTCGCTGAATATGCCATGCGCTATTACCGCGACTTCGTGCTGCCGGCGAAGACGTTCCGTGCGCCAACGGATCAGGAACGTGCGGCGATGGCTGATCTATCCGCACGGTTCAAATCCTTCGCGGATGAGCCGACGGGCGAGAACCTGCAGACGCTGACTTTCAGCGTCGGCAAGGATCACGGCTTCGAGAATCTGCGCGACTGGTTCAAGGCGCTCTATGAGGTGTTGCTGGGCCAGGAGCAGGGGCCGCGCTTTGGCAGCTTTGCGGCGCTCTACGGCGTGCCGGAGACGGCGCAGCTGATCGAGGATGCGCTCGCGCGCGGATAAAAATGCATCACTCCCGATACATGGCTGTGTATCGGGAGTGATGCGTCACTGATCGTGCGCCTGGGCGCGGTAAGCGGCCCGCTTACCCGGCAGCCGCGATCAGTGAAGTCCTGGCCTTGGGCAGCCTGCCCTCCGGCCAGCCAGCCCAGAGTTCGGCTTCATGGGCCATCGCCTTCTCGACGGCGGCCTCCTTGATATGGCCATAGCCGCGGATGTCGTCCGGCACGCGCGCAATATCGACCGCCAGGGCGTGGTTCGCCGCCGTAAGCTCGCCCGCGATGCGCTGCATGTTTGCAAGATAGTCGTCCCGCAGCCGGCGCTCCATCCTGCGCTCTTCGGTATAGCCGAAGAGATCCAGCTTCGTGCCACGCAGGCCCTTGAATTTCGCCAGAATGCGGAAGCCGGTCCACATCCACGCGCCGAAATGCTTTTTCTGGAGATGGCCGTTCGCATCCTTCTTCGACAGGACCGGCGGAGCAAGCCAGAAACGGATCTGCCCGCCCTTGAACTGGCTGGCAAGCTGAGCAGCAAATTTGCCATCCGTATAGAGACGGGCAACCTCATATTCATCCTTGTAGGCCATCAGTTTGTAGGCGTAGGTCGCGGTCGCCCGGGTCAGGGCCTCTCCGAGTCCGGCCTTGTCCTCAGCGGCGCGCACTTCGCTGACAATCTGGAGATAGCGTGCGGCATAAGCCTCATTCTGATAGGCGGTCAACCGGGCAGCGCGGTCCTCGATCAGCTCATCCAGTGTCTTCTGCGGTGCTTCGCCGCGCGGGTCATGCTGCGGGGCAAGCCGCTCGGGCGCGGCCGCCGCAAGCCGGCCGATATTGAAGGCCGCCATATTGTCCTCAACCTTCGTGCCGTTGAGCCGGATGGCGCGGTACAGCCCGCGCAGACTCACCGGCACCTTGCCCTTTTGCCAGCTGTATCCGACCATGATCATGTTGGTGTAGATCGCATCATGCAGATAGCCGACCGCCAGGGCCTCGGCATCAAATGCGCCAAACTCGGCGACCTGACGCTTCACCCGCGCCGCGAGGAGATCGCTCTCGAACCGCTTCGACCGGTTGCGGATGAATTCAGAAGTCGGCGTGACATCCGAATTGGCGTAGGCTGCGGTCCGGCCGGTGTCCATCAGTGTCAGCGCTTCGCCGCCGGCTGCCACAACGAGATCGCAGCCGATGATAAGGTCGGCGCTCGCTGGCGGCACGCGGCCGGTAGAGATCAATTCCGGCTCACGTGCGAAGCGCACATGGCTGAGCACCGGCCCGCCTTTCTGGGCAAGGCCTGTCATGTCGAGCGTGCAGGCGGCATTGCCGTCGACATGCGCGGCCATGGCAAGCACAGCCGCGACCGTGGTGACGCCGGTGCCGCCGACGCCTGTGAACAGCACGTTCCACGGCCGGGCAAGGCTCGGCGTTTCAGGGAGCGGCAGGCCATCGGCGTTGAAATCCTGGCGAGGCTGGTCTTCCCAGGCAGGTTCGGCGTCCTTGATGGTCACGAAGCTTGGGCAGAAGCCCTTGAGGCAGGACAGGTCGGTGTTGCAGGTCGACTGGTTGATGCGGCGCTTGCGGCCAAGTTCGGTCTCCACCGGCTCCACCGACAGGCAGTTCGATTTGACCGAACAATCCCCGCAGCCCTCGCAGACTTCGGTGTTGATGATCGTGCGCACCCGGTCAGGCTGGATCATGCCCCGCTTGGAGCGGCGGCGTTTCTCGGTCGCGCACATCTGGTCATAGATAATCACCGAAACGCCGGGGGTGGCGCGCAGTTCTTTCTGCACGTCTTCAAGATGGTCACGGTGGAAGATCTTCACATTGCGTGGCAGGCCGGTGACATTGGCATAGCGTGTCGGGTCTTCCGTCACGATACGGATGGTCTTGACACCTTCTGCCTCGACCTGCTGGGCGATCTGAGCCGGCGTCTGGCCGGATTCGACATGCTGCCCGCCGGTCATGGCAACCGCGTCGTTGTAGAGGATCTTGTAGGTCATATTCGCGCCGGAAGTGACGGCGGCGCGGATGGCGAGGCTGCCCGAATGGGAATAGGTGCCGTCGCCCAGATTGACGAAGACATGCGGCTCCTCGGTCGCCCAGTACTGCCCTACCCAGGCGATGCCTTCGCCGCCCATCTGGCTCGTCATGTCGGTCTTACGGTCCGGCATGAAGTTCGCCATATAGTGACAGCCGATGCCCGCGAGCGCGCGGCTGCCATCGGGCACGACGGTAGAGGTATTGTGCGGACAACCGGAGCAGAAGTGCGGCGCGCGGATCGTCGGCGACGCATTTGTCCGTGCGCCCTCGCGGGATGCCCCCAACCGGTCGAAATAGGTCTCGGCGCGGCTGGTATCCCAGCCCGTTGGCAATGACCGCATCAGCGCATGCGCGATCTCCGGAATCGAGAGCGAGGCGATGTCCGACAGGAGCGGGCGCCCGTCGGCGTCCAGCTTGCCCTCGATGACCGGGCGGCGGCTTTCAGGCAGATCGTAGAGGGTCGCTTTCAACTGGCCTTCGATCAGAGGGCGCTTGTGTTCGACGACGACAACACGCTCAAGGCCCGAACAGAATTCCCGGACACCCTGCGGCTCCAGCGGCCAGGGCATGGCGACCTTGTAGATGCTGAGGCCGAGCGCGCCGGCCTCCTGCGGGCTCAGGCCAATGGCGGCGAGGGCTTCGAACACATCGCGGGCCGCCTGACCGGTCACGATCACACCGATACGCGGCTTCGCCGAAGGCAGGATCACATGGTCGAGCCGGTTGGCGCGGACATAGGCCTGCGCTGCGGGGAGTTTGACCTGGCGCAGCCGGGCTTCCTTGTTCAGCGGTATGTCGCCGCGGCGCATATGCACACCTTCCTCCGGCAGGCGGAAGGACGGTGTCTGGATGGCGAGGCGGCTCAGGGTCACATCGACCACGGAACCTGAATCCATCGTATCGGCGAGCGCGGTCAGGCCGACCCAGGCGCCGGAGAACCGGCTCATTTCCCAGCCATGGATGCCGTAATCGAGTACATCCTGGATCGACGCCGGGTTCAGCACCGGAATCTCGGCGTCCATCATCGCATAATCGGACTGGGAGGGCAGGGTCGAGGACTTGCAGTTATGGTCGTCGCCGACGAGCGCCAGCACCCCTCCGAGGGCCGATGTGCCGGCCGCATTGGCGTGTTTGAACACATCGCCCGTCCGGTCGACGCCGGGGGCCTTGCCATACCAGATGCCGAACAGGCCATCGAATTTCGCGCCGGGAAACAGGCCGAGCTGCTGCGAGCCCCAGACGGCGGTGGCGCCGAGATCCTCGTTCAGGCCTTCCCAGAAGCGGATATCATGAGTGTCCAGCCATTTCTGGGCGGCGCGCAGCTGCTGATCATATCCGCCAAGCGGTGAGCCGCGATAGCCGGAGATGAAACCGCCTGTATTGTGGCCCGCAGCGCGGTCGAGCCGTTTGCGGTCGAGCGGCAGGCGCACCAGCGCCTGGATGCCGGTCATATAAGCCTTGCCCTCGACAAGATCGTATTTGTCGTCCAGCGTGACTTCACGATGTTTCATGACAGACTGGCCCTCCGGGTGTCTGCGGCACATTATTCAAATATTTGGACGAAAATGCTTGCCTTTCTTGCGAGAGTTTTGTTATTTGCGGGCATATTATTCCAACTGAGGTGGGGTTGCCGGTAAATTGTCCCAAGAGTTAGACTCGATCGACGCGCGCATTCTGGATCTGATTCAGCATGATGCGAGCCTGTCCGTGGCAGAGATTGCCGAAAAGGTGGGGCTTTCCTCCTCGCCCTGCTGGCGGCGCATAAAGCGTATGGAAGAGGCCGGTTTCATCAAGGGCCGGGTCACGCTGATAGACAATCATGCCCTTGGCCTGAACTTTGAGGTTATTGCCGCCGTAAAGCTGGCCCTGCCGAGCCGGGAGAATCTCGAGGCGTTCGAGGCGCTGGTCCAGAACTGGCCGGAAGTGGTCGAATGTATGACCGTGACCGGTGCAGTAGACTATTCCATGCATATCGTAACAACGGACATGCATGCCTATGACAATTTCCTTCGCGACAAACTCCTTGGTTCCAAACTGGTTTCTGACGTGCAGTCACGGATTGTCATCCGTGTTGCGAAGCGGACCACGGCCCTGCCGCTCGGCCTCGTGCGCCAGTCCACAAAGGCAAGCGACTAAGGCAAAGGTGGCTGTTTCGGCGCTTTTGCTGGCCATCCTCACCGCCGGCCCTGCCAATTCGGAGACAGATCCGGACAGATCGGGACAACTGAGGTCACTTCTGGAACAGGCGCGGTCAGACCATGGCCTCGTTGCCCTCGGCGCGGTCATCGCCGTGCCGGGCGAGGGCATCATTGCCCAGGCTGTGACCGGCAACCGCGCTGCCGGCCAGGCCGGTCCGGTGCTTGAAGGCGATGCCTGGCATATCGGCTCCAACACCAAGATGCTGACAGCCCTCGGCTGGGCCCGGCTTGTCGAGGCCGGACATGCGCGCTGGGGTATGACGCTGGCGGAGATTTTCGAGGGAGAGGCGCTGCATCCCGGCTGGCGCGAGGTGACCATCGAAGACCTGTTCGCGCATCGCTCCGGCGCCGCGCCCAATCCGGGCCGGGGCTGGATGATCGGCGCCGTTCTGAGCCGGCAGCCTGCCGAGCGGCAGCGCGCGGATCTGGTCGCGGACACGCTGAAGAAGAAGCCGGCCGGTGAGCGGGGCAGCTTCGTCTATTCCAATCTCGGCTACATGATTGCCGGCCGGGCGATGGAGCAGGTGGCCGAACGGGCCGGGATGCCGGGCGAAACTTATGAAACGCTGATGCAGCGCTTCGTTCTCGACAAGGCGCCCGAGGGGGCAGGGGCCGGGTTCGGCTTTGGCCCGCCGCCTGCCATCCAGGGGCACAAGCGCAGCCTGCTTGGCCGGCCGGTGCGGGCCGGATTCGGCGCCGGCGCCGATAATCCGGGCGCCATGGGCCCGGCAGGCACAGCGCATGTAAGCCTTGCGGGCCATGCCCGGCTGCTGCTGCCATTCCTTGATGGCCCGGATGCGCTGCCGGAGGCGATGCGCGACAAGCTGATGACGCCTCATCCAGCCGGGACATCCGACTATGCCCTTGGCTGGGCGGTGCAGAAACGGCCCGATGGGCGCACTGTCTGGCTGCATGCCGGATCAAACACCATGTGGCTTTCGCAGGTCGTGCTTGTGAAGGACCCTGCCGCGATCATCATCATCAATACCAATCAGGCAGATGCAGGCGCCAACAAAGCCATCCGTGAACTGACGGGCACGCTGATCGACTGGGAAAGCGCTAGCGTTGGCCGTTAGGCCGGTTCGACCTTCAAGACATGGCCGTCAGAGCGCAGGAGGCGGTATTCCTCTTCGCCCGGCCAGAGTTTCACATAGGTGATGAAGCTGTTGGGATCGCCGCCGGCCGTGTCAGGCCCCTGAAAGAATGCGCCAGGCTCGAAACAGACCCAGGCGAGCGGCCGGTCCCAGCTGGCAGCGGCGCCGGCTTCGGCGATCATCTCCCTGAGCGCTTTGCGGGTTTCGGCCGGCGGATACTGCAGGAAAACGGAGTGAAAGATGAGGCTGAGGCCTTCTTCCGGCCGGGACTCCAGTTTCGCCTTCAGCCATTCGGCCGCATCCGCCTGGTCGACACGCGTCCGCGTGCGCCGGGCAAGCGCGATAGCCGCATCCAGCCGGGTGAGGCGTTCGGGCTGATCCGGCCAGACATAGCTTTTCAGCCGCCGGGCCGAGGAGGCTTTCGACAGGTCAATCGGGCTCTGGTCGCAGGCGGCCCGCGAGACGACATTGATCGTCATGTCGAGATGATCCGGAGGCGGACCATCCCAGTTGGTCTCGATGGTGACATCGCTGCGCCCGGTGAGTTCCCAGCGCGGGGTGTGGTAATTAAACCGGTCCCAGTTCTGGTTGAGGCCGGCGCTGGCGCCGAGTTCCAGAAGGTGCACCGGGCCCGGGAATTGCCCGACTGCCTTCAGGAATCCCGGCAGCAGGGCGATCGCGCGACGGGTTTCATTGGTCTGCGGCGGCGACTTCATGAAGATTCGCGCGGCGCGTTCATGGCGGCTCAGCCAATCGCGCGCGACCGGCCAGACCTCGTCCATCGTCCAGCCGGGATTGGTGGCCGGATAGACCGCAGTCAGTTCCGGCGCGTGGCGGCCGAGAGCGGAGTAGTGCAGATAGCCGGCGATGCGCAGCGACAGCGCATCGCGGCGCGGATGGCCGGGCCAGCCCCTGACAAGGCGCGCCACCGGGCCGCCGGCTTCGATGTCAGCGGCCATCGCCCGGCAAAGAGCGTCCATGAAGGGTGAACCGAGCGCACGGCAAAAGCCGGCCTGCTCGCGGAAATGGCCGACGATCTCATCCCTTGACGGCAGCGCCACTCAATTGCCCCTCAACTCGCGCTCTTTCGATAGAGCGACCCTGCCGGTCTTGATAGGCGCTCCTGCGCCGGGCGCACATTAAATTTGACGGCATCGTTAATGCCGATTCTGCAGGATGCCGGCGTCAAACAAGCGGGCCGCCCTGCGCAGAGAGGACGGCCCGACAAGGTCCGGCTTCGCAGCTTCGTCAAACGCGCTCGACTGCCATGGCGATGCCTTCGCCGCCGCCGATGCACAGGGAGGCAACGCCCTTCTTCGCGCCGCGATCTTCCATGGCGGCCAGAAGCGTGACGAGTACGCGGGCGCCGGAAGCGCCGATCGGATGGCCCATGGCGCAGGCACCGCCATTCACGTTGAGCTTGTCATGGCTGATGCCGAGTTCCTTCATCGCGATCATCGGGACGACCGCAAAGGCCTCGTTGACCTCCCAGAGGTCCACATCTTCCGCCTTCCAGCCGGCCTTTTCGAGCGTCTTCTTGATCGCGGGAACCGGCGCGGTGGTGAAATAGGCCGGCTCATGCGCATGGCTGGAGGCCGAGACGATCCGCGCGATGGGCGAGAGGCCACGCTTCTTCGCTTCGGAGGCACGCATCAGGACGAGGGCAGCGGCGCCATCGGAAATCGCCGAGGCGTTGGCCGCGGTCACGGTACCATCCTTGTTGAAGGCAGGGCGAAGCGTCGGGATCTTGTCCGGCATGGCTTCGCGCGGCAGCTGGTCGGTATCGACCACGGTCTCACCCTTGCGGGTCTTGACCGTTACCGGCGCGATCTCGCGCTTGAACTTGCCATTCTTTGTCGCGTCCTGGGCGCGCTTCAGCGTTTCGAGGGCGTAGGCATCCTGCTGCTCGCGGGTGAACTGGTATTCGCGGGCGATCATGTCGGCGAAGTTGCCCATCGGGCCGCCTTCATAGGCGTCTTCGAGGCCGTCGGTGGCCATGTGATCGCGCGCAGAAGCGGCGCCGTATTTATGGCCCTGGCGGAGGGTGAGAAGGTGGGGCGCGTTGGTCATGGATTCCATGCCTCCGGCCACGATGACCGTGGCTTCCCCGGCGAGCAGGGCGTTGCGGCCCATGACCACGGCTTCCATGCCGGAGCCGCACATCTTGTTGATGGTGGTGGCTTCGGTTTTCTTGTCGAGGCCAGCCTTGATGGCGGCCTGCCGGGCCGGGGCCTGGCCCTGGCCGGCGGGCAGGCAGTTGCCCATGATGATCTCGTCGATTTCGGCAGCGCCAAGCTTTGCTTCGGCGGTTGCGGCTTTCACGGCATGAGCGCCAAGCTCGTTTGCCGAGAAACCGGCGAGTTCACCGAGCAAGCCACCCATGGGCGTGCGGGCCATACCGACGATGACAACGGGATCTTTCTCAGACATGGGGCGCGTTCCTTCCTGACCTTACGTTTTTGTGCGGGTGCGAGAACATAGGCGCCGCCCGCACCGTTTCGTCAAGGTCAGGGATGGCCCGCCAGAAGGGTTCAGCCCTTCAGGATGGCATCAATATCGGCGGTGAGTTCCCGGTCGAGCGGCTGGACCTTGGACGGGTAGGCGCGCACAGGCGTGCCATCCCCGCGGATCAGCACCTTGTGGAAGTTCCATTGCGGCTCGGCGCCGCTGCCGAGGGCATCCTGTGCCGAAGTGTAGAAGGGGTGGGCTTCGGAGCCCTTCACGCTGTATTTCTTGGTCAGCGGGAACGTCACGCCGTAATTAATCTCGCAGAAGCTCTTGATGTCTTCCTCGGTGCCCGGTTCCTGCCCCATGAAGTCGTTCGACGGGACGCCGACGATGACGAGGCCCTGATCCTTCTTGGCGTCGTAGAGCGCCTGCAGGCCTTCATACTGGGGTGTGAAGCCGCATTTGGAGGCGGTGTTGACCACGAGGATGGCCTTGGCGCCAAGCTCGCCGAGATCCATCGGCTTGCCGTCGATGGAGGTGAATTCGAGCGCGTTAGCGGGCATCGGGCGGGCATCCTCTGCATAGGCGGTGGGCTGGCTGCAGGCCGCCGTGACGGCAGCGGCAGCAAGGGCGAAGAGGGCGAGGCGCATGGGTCGGGTCTCCTGGGTGAGGTGCGCGCGGTGCGGGCAAGCGGCAATATAGATCAACGCGCACCGCCGTCATCCCGGCCGGGCCGGGAATCTGGCAGTGCGGCGCTGAAGGGCGCTTATTTCTTCCTGGCGGCCGGGCGCGCTGAAGGGGCGTCGATTTCGAACGTCATCTGCATGTTGACGCGGTACATGTCGATCTTGCCGTCCTTAACCGTCGTCGACATCGAATTGACATGGCAGGAGGCAAGCCCCCGGACAGTCTTCGAGAAACGGCTGACAGCGGTCTGGATCGCGTCCTCGAAGGATTTCGAGGACTCCGACATCAGTTCTTCGGATTTCATGATGGCCATGGGTTCACTCCTGTTTGAGCAGACCCCCCAGCCAACTGAACGCTTTCTCCGGCAACTACTCAAGCCCCTGCACAAGATATCAGCCGGTTAAACCGGCGTCGCGGCGGGCGGCTTCGACGAGCGCGCGGATGGCCCAGCGCTTCACCCGGCGCGCCTCGTCACCGTCCGCCTGAAGCACATCGCGGAACACGACCATGCCTTCGGTGGCGATGATCACGGCCAGCGTCTTGGACAGAAGGTCGAAAGTCTGCGGGCCGAGTTCGTCCCGGACGGGCGCGAGTGCGGCCTCGATCAGCGCCGAGCGGCGGTTTTGCCGGACCGGCAGGGCGTCTGCGTCACTGCCGGCAATCGCTGTGAGAGAGGAGGCCAGGAACAGGCGCATATGCGTCTCGTTGTCCAGCAGCAGATCCTGAAACAGGTCGTCCACCCGCTCCAGCCGTTCGACGACATTGCCCGGATCAGCATCGGCGAACAGTTCGGCTGCGCCCGGAACGCCAAGGTCCAGCGGCGCTTCCAGAAGCAGCGTCTCGACACTCGGAAAGTAGCGATACGCCGTTGCCCGCGAGACCATCGCTTCTTCGGCGACCTCCTCCAGCGTCGGCTTGATGCCCTGCTTCAGCAACCGCGAGGCCGCCTCCAGCAGATCCTTGCGGGTGCGCTTCTTCTGGTTGGTGCGGCCAGCATCATTCTCCGTCATCGGATCAGTTCTGCGGCAGCTGGGCGATCAGCGACGGGAAATCGATCCACACATTCTCGCGCCGGATATCGCCGCCGGACGTAAACTCGATGACATGCAGGAGCCGGAACTCGATGGGCCGATCCCGGCCCTCCAGCCCGAAGGGCCGCCCGACCGCCCGGCCGCTCCAGATCGATTCATCAACCATGAACCCCTCACCATAATAGCGGCGGGTGGAGCGGACCTTGCCATCGGCAAGATCGGCGAAGAGCGATTCGTAGAATGCCCTGGCGGCTTCGCGCCCATGGGCGGGGCCTGTGGGCAGGCCGACGATGTCATGCTCCACATCTGCGGCCAGCGTTGTCAGCACACCTTCGACATCGTCCCTCAGTTCGAAATCGAAGTGTTCGTCGATCTTCCGGTCCATTTCTTCCCGTGTCATGTGTTCCATCCATTTGTTAGACAGTTAGAGTGTTATGAGACATTTATCTCATAAATGGATGTGGTGATCAAGCCTGTTTTTGCACAGGCGGGTCGAACTCCGGTGTCTGGTTTGTCGTTTCGGGATTACCGGCGCTTGAAATGACGGTGGCCGGCGACCGGTCCGGTGTCAGCCGATCAGCTTCAGGCCCGCTTCGGAGCCCTTCTGCCAGATTACTTCGGCGATGCCTTCCAGCCCGACGGCCTTGGCATTCAGCGTGACGTATTTCGGCAAACCTTCATTCGTCTGAAAGCGCAGACGCACGCCGCGATCGGAATAGTCCAGCACGATGCCTTTGCGGCTATAGCCCGATTCGAAGACGACGCTGGCCTCCCTGTACACCAGGGCACGGGCCGGACGCGGCCTGGAGTCAGCCGGGGTCGTCACCTGTTCCACACGGGTATGCTCCACCGGAGCGGCCCGTTTGGGGGCAAATATGCGCGTCAGAAATGTCATGCGCATGCACCAGCAAGTTTTGTGCCGGAACGCCCGGCACATCCACGCGGTCAACCAAAAGGTCAGCCAGAGCCGGTTAAGGCGCGGTTCCCCCGATCGGTCGAATTGACCGGATCAACCGCGCCTTGAGCCGCAGACCCGCAGGCGCGGGCGCTACCAGATGCGGATACGCTCCTCCGGCGGCAGATAGAGGGCGTGGTCGGGACCAACATCAAACGCCTCGTACCACTCATCGAAATTGCGCACGATGCCGTTGATCCGGAACTCCGGCGGCGAGTGGGGGCCTTGCTGCAGCTGGCGGCGCAGAGCCTCCTCGCGGTATTTCGACCGCCAGATCTGGGCCCAGCCGAGGAAGAAGCGCTGATCGCCGCTCAGGCCATCGATCACCGGGGCCTCCCGGCCACCCAGGCTCAGCTTGTAGGCCTTGTAGGCCATCGACAGGCCGCCGAGATCGCCGACATTCTCGCCGAGGGCGAGGCGGCCATTGATACAGGTGCGGCCATCGTCGAGCGGGCAGAACGCATTGTACTGTCCGACGAGCGCATCGGTCAGATCGCGGAAATTCGCCTCGTCTTCCGGCGACCACCAGTTGCGCAGTACGCCGTCACCATCGGACTTGGCGCCCTGGTCATCGAAGCCATGGCCGATCTCGTGGCCGATCACGCCGCCGATGCCGCCATAATTGACTGCGGGGTCGGCCGACAGGTTGAAGAAAGGCGGCTGCAGGATGCCTGCCGGGAAGACGATCTCGTTCCGGTTCGGCGAATAATAGGCGTTCACCGTCTGGGGCAGCATGAACCATTCGGTCTTGTCGATCGGCTGGCCGAGTTTGGAGACTTGGTCCTGCCAGGCCCATTCAGTTGACGCCGCCGCATTGGCGAAAGCGTCATCGCCGACAACCAGCGTGTCATAGGTCTTGAACTTTTCCGGATAGCCGATCTTCGGGGTGAACTTGTCGAGCTTGTCGCGTGCCTCAACCTTGGTGGTGTCACTCATCCAGTCGATCTCATCGAGATTGGACGCCATGGCGACGCGCAGATTGGCGACGAGTTCGTCCATCGCCGCCTTGTTCTCTTCCGGGAAGTAGCGCTCGGCATAGACCTTGCCAACGCCTTCGCCGACAGCGTTCTGGACGGCGGAGACGGCCCGGCGCCAGCGCAGGCGCTGTTCCTGCGCGCCGGTCAGCGCGGTGCCGTAGAAGGCGAAGACCGCGTCATCGATCCGTTTGGGCAGGACATCCGCATTCCCGCGCAGATAGGCCGCCGTCATATAGGCCTGCCATTGCTCCATGGGTGCGGTCTGCATCGTGGCATAGATGCCGGCGATGCCGCCGCCGGAAATCTTGGCCGCGTCTTCTTCCGACAGGCCTTCGGCCGCGATGCGCTCCGGCGAGGGGGTGACCTGGCGGACGATGAAGCTGTCTTCGCCATCGAAGCCCAGCGCCGAGATCATGGTGGCGACCGGGAAGTCACCGGCCAGCGCAATCAGTTCGTCGCGGGTCAGCTTGTTGTAGGTGAGGTTGCGGTTGCGGCCGATGGCGCGGTCCCAGTGAGACTTTGCAATTTCGGTCTCGAGAGCGAGCACGCCTTCGGCGGCCGTGCGGGCGTCGTCATAGCCGGCTTCGGCGAGCAGGAATTCGAGCATATCGACATACTGGCCGCGCAGTTCGAGATTCTTCTCGCTGTCGACGAGATAATAGTCACGGTCGCCCATGCCGAGGCCGGCCTGATTGACATAGACCGCGTAGCGGTCGGGCTGTTTGGAATCGATGTCGATGAAACTGCCAGTCGGTCCGGGGATCCTGCGCTCGGCGAACAGCAGCGCGAGATCTTCCCGCGTTTCGGCGGCGCGGATCCTGGCGAGCATCGCCTCGGCGGGGGCAAGGCCCGCTGCCTCGATCGTGTCGGTATCCATGTAGGCGTTGTAGAAGGCGGCAATCTTGCCCTCGATCGTATCGACCGGCGGCTCGGCTGCGGCGAGTTCCTCGATGATGCGCTGGACGCGTTGTTCGGACTTCTCGCCCAGAAGGTCGAAGGAGCCATAGCGGGTCCGGTCAGCGGGAATCTCGAAATTGTCGATCCAGGTGCCATTGGCGAAGGCGTTGAAATCATCGCCCGGATGCACATCGGTGTTGAAGGCGGCGAGGTTCACGCCCCAGTCGCCCCATTCATCCGGCGCGGAAAGCTCGAGGCCTTCGGCGGTGAGATATTTTCCGGGGCTGGCTTCGGCGGGGCGTTCCGCGGTGAGACTTGACGCGGGCGGCGCGTCCGGCGCTGCGGCGCAGGCGGCCGTGAGCGCGATCGCGGCGGCGCCCAGGAGAAGATGTTTCATGATTGGTCCTCCGTTAGCTTCTCTTGAATAGCGGAGGGCCGGGCAGGGCGCCCGGCCGTCCTGTGTTCTGATTGTGGCTGCCGCGGCAGCCTACTCGGCCGGCTGCGCGGCGGGACCGGGGCCATCCCGGCTGGTCCCCATCAGCGCTTCCTCGTCCAGCGTGACGTGGCCGGTGTACCCTTCGCCGATCTGCCGGTAGGGCTTGCCGCCCCAGGTCCAGCGGAAGATGCGGCCGATCTCGACGCCGACTGCGTAAAGTGCGGGCACCATAAGCAGCGAGACGAAGATTGCAAAGGCCACCGCATAACCCAGCGAGACGATCATGGGCTGCAGGAATTGTGCCTGTACGGATCGTTCGGCCATCAGCGGCAGGATGCCGACGAAGGTCGTCACCGAGGTCAGCAGGATCGGCCGGAAGCGCGCGACGCCCGCATCCACCAGCGCCTGTACCGCGCCGGCGCCCTCGTCGCGTCTTCGGTTCACATAGTCGATCAGGACGAGGTTGTCGTTGATGACCACGCCGGCCGCGGCAGCGATGCCGAAGAAGGCGAACATCGCCATCGGCACGCCGCTGATCGCCAGGCCGAAGATCGCGCCGCAATAGGCAAAGGGCAGGGCCATCAGCAGCAGGACAGGCTGGGCGTAGGAGCGGAAGGCGATCGCCAGCAGCATGTACATGGCCCCGAGCGCGATCAGAAGCAGGCGGTTGATCTCGGCAAAGAAACGTTGCTCCTGCTCAAACCCACCGGCCTCCCCGCGCACCACATCCGGGAACTGCTGGCGGAAATCCGGCCAGAAGTCGGTCTCCAGCGCGCCCATGATCCGGCCGCGGCCGCCATCTCCGAGCACCTGTGCGCTGACCGTCACAGAACGCATCCGGTTGCGCCGGACGATGCGGTTGATGCCGGGAGCGAACTCGAACTCCGCAACTTGTGTGATCGGGATTTCGCGTCCATCGATTGTGCGGACCCGGAGCGTCTCCAGGCTGTCGAGATCGCGCCGCGCCGATTGCGGGAAGCGGACCATCACGCGCACATCCTGACCGTCGCGCGGCAGGCGCTGGGCCTCTATGCCGTAATAGGCCTGCATCACCTGGCTCGAGACATCCCCCAGTGTGATGCCGAGGGTCTCAGCGCCGGGCTTCATCGTTATACGGATTTCTTCTGCGGACGAGGAAAGATTGTCGGACACGTCATAGACTTCCGAATAGGTCGCAAGGTGACCCTTCAGATGGTCGGCGGCCTGGCGCAGCCGGTCCAGGTCCTGATGGCTCAGCGCGAACTGTATGCCTGTGTCGGCCTCGTTGAAGGTGAAGGCAAAGTCGATATTCTCCGCGTCCTGGATTTCGCCGGTGGCCGCACGCAGCTTCTCGGCGATCTCGCGGGACCGGATCGTCTCCGGGCGCTCCTCGGGCGGAGCAAGTCCGATGAAGGCCTGCACCTGGCGGCCGGCAGCAATCACCGAGGCATCGCGTACCACGCCGCCTTCGACATCGGGATACAGCTCGGCTGTTTCGGCTCTCGCGATCTCGAAACCGCCCTGCACCTGGTCGCGCACCTGCAACAGGCGTTCGAACGGCGTGCCATCCGGCATCTCGATGTTCACACGGATCAGGTCGGCCTCGATCTCCGGCATGAACTGGAACGGCACGACGCCGGTGGACTGCATCGTCGCAGCCACGGCAAACAGCGAGAAGAAGAAGGCAACCGTGGCGTAGCGGAAGCGGATCGCGAGTTCGAGCGCGGGCTTGTAGATATTGTTGGCAAACCAGAGCAGGCTGTCGGCAATCCGCCGCTGCAGGGCGAGGAAACCGCCCCCGCGCCCGCTGAATGCCTGCTTTTTCATATGCGAGAGGTGGTTCGGCAGGATGAACATCGACTCGATGATCGAGAAGGTCAGCGCCGCGACGACCACAAAGGTGATCTGCTGCGTGAACATCCGCGTCGGCCCCGTGATGAAGGCCCAGGGCAGGAAGGCGATGATGGTGGTCAGAACGCCGAAGATCACCGGTTTCAGAACGAGCTGGGTGCCGATGATCGCCGCGTCGATACCTTCACGCCGGCCGCTCTCGACCTCCCTGTGTATGTTCTCGCCGACGACGATGGCATCATCGACGATCACGCCGATCACCAGCAGCACGGCGAAGGTGGACAGGATGTTCCAGGATACGCCGAAGAAAGGCATCAGCAGCACAGCGCCGGCAAAGGCCGTAATGATGCCGATCGTCACCCAGAAGGCGACCATCGGGCGCAGGAACAGGATCAGCACCAGCATCACCAGCAGCGAGCCCTGAAGGGCCGCGGTGGTAATCAGGTCCATGCGGGCATTGAAGGCTTCGGAATCGTCCCAGAGGATATCGATTCTGATGCCTTCGGGCAGGATGCCGTTGGCCGGATTGTTGGCGCGCTCGATATAGGCGCGGAAACCCTCGGCGAAGCGGCTGATGTCCATCCGGTCCGGTTCAGGCGTCATGACGAAGACGGTGGGACGGTTGTTGTATGTGGCGCTCAGCTTGTCGCTGACGAGGCCGTCAATGACGGTCGCGACATCATCGACACGCACCGTGCCCTGATCGCTGGTCTGGCGGATAATGATGCGGCCGAACTCCTCGGCCGTGTCCGCGAGGTTGCGCGACATCAGGGCGACGTCGCCGACCGGAGACTCGATACGTCCACCCGAAGCATTCAGCGAGGTCTGGCGCACGGCGCCGGCGACATCGGCAAGCGTCAGGCCGAAGCGGCGCAGCGCCTCCTCGGACACCTCGATCGAGACCTGCTCGTCCATCGTGCCCTGAAGCACGGCGAGTTCACCACCCGGCAGGCGGGCGATATCATCGCGCACCTTGCGCCCGATCCGGCGCAGGGTCTGCTGGTCGACCTCTCCGTGCACGGTCATACCGAAGAACCAGTTGCGCTGTTCCCAGCGCGTCACCTGCGGGCGATAGGCGGCCTGCGGAAGATTGTTGATCTGGTCTACGCGGATTTTGATCTCGTCGAGAAAGACATCCATGTCGACGTCATCACGGCCGCGGATATTGACGACACCGAAGCCTTCACTGGCGATCGAGGTGACGCGATCCAGACCGTTGATTGAAGCGACCGCTTCTTCGATCCGGGTGACGATCTGTTCCTCGATGTCGCGCGGTGAGGCGCCGTTCCAGGCCACCGAGACCGAGGCACCGGAGACCTTCACGACCGGGAACATCTCCCGTTCCATTGCGCTGTAGCCGAACACGCCGCCAGCGAAGGCGACCAGCATCAGGAGGTTGGCTGCGACCGCGTTGCGGGCGAACCAGGAGACGATCCCGTTCATTGAGCGCTCCCTTCAGCGCCGGCGGTCAGGTCGGCCTCGGCAACTTCTGCTTCCGCTGGTTTCTTCTGCTCGCCGTGGACCTTGACGGTGCCGTCCTCGAGGCGTTCCAGTACCGTGATGCTCATCCCGTCGAAGGCGGCCTGGATCGGACTGACGATGGCAAGTTCGCCGGGATCCGCACCACTTCGCAAATACGCGCCGTCGCGGTCGGTGAAGACGACATTGGCAGTGCGGATGGAGAGCTTGCCCTCCTTGACGTCGCCGATGAAAAGCCGGTTGTCGCCGCGAAGCGCCGCGCGCGGGGCGATCAGTACACTGTCGAGCGTCTCTCCCTCGATCCGTGCCTGCACGAACAAGCCGGGCGCCATCGGAGCGCCATCATCCGCACCTGCGCCGAAGGGATCCTTCAGTTCGGCGATCGCATTGATCTGCCGCGTCTGGGAGTTGATGGCCGCACCGGTCCGCACGATCTCACCGATCCATGTGCGCGGCTGGCCGGCAACGACCGCTGTGAACGTGACGCGCGGGCCTGGCTCGGTGTCGCTGGCGGCAAAGGCAAGCGGCAGGCCCAGAAGGCCGAGATCGGCGTCTTTCAGCGGCAGGGCAACTTCGACAACATCGGTCGCGAAGATACGGCCCAGCGTCTGACCGGGCGAGACGAACTGGCCGATATCGACAGAGCGCTCGCGCACCCTTCCGTCAAACGGGGCAACGACGGCGGTACGGGCCAAGCCGAGTTCGGCTTCGCGCAGCTGTGCCTTGGCCGCTTCCAGCGATGCCTGGGCTTCCGCCATCTGGGGTTCGCGCCGGGCAAGGGGTGACACGTCCGTCAGGCCGAGATCCTGAAGGTCGCGCTGGGCAAGTTCGGCTTCGGCGATCTCACGCGCCAGGCGCTGTTCTGCGCTGGCGACCGTGGAGCGGGCGCGCACCACGCCGAGTTCGTAATCCGCCGACTCGACACGTACCAGAACCTGGCCACGCTTGATGAAGCCGCCATCGATGAAGTCCGGCGAGACATAAGCGACACGGCCGGTGATCTGCGGCGAGACGACGATCTCACGCCGGGGCCGGACTTCGCCCTGGGCCTCGACCGTCAGCGTCAGCGATCCCTCCCGCACCGGCTCGGCGAAGACGTTGAGACCGGCGCGCGGCTCCTCGCTCTTCTGCGGTTCAGGCTTCATGGCGTTGACCGCGATGACGCCGCCCACACCAAGAATGATGATGATGGCAATCGGGGCGATGATGGCGATGAGGCGTCCCATGGCGTCTAGCTCCTGCCGCTATCCGGCGGCGTCAGTGTCAAACAGGTCTTCCTCGGCGGCGAGCGGCCGGACCGGCACGCCGCCGCCGAGGGCGAGATGGTAATTGATGCGATTGACCGCGCGGTCGGCGCGGGCTGAGACGAACTGGCTTTCAGCAGTCAGCCGGCGCGTCTGCGCATCAATCAGGTTGAAGATGTTGACCGTACCGCCGGAATACTGGCGTTCGGCGATCTCTTCGGCAAAGCGCGCCTCCTCAAGTGCGCGGGCCTGGGCATTTTCCTGCTGGGCGATCAGTATGTCCGCCGTCAGCGCATTCTCGACCTCGCGCCAGGCATCGAGGGCGGCGCCGGCATAGTTTGCCACAGCGGCCTCTGCCTGGGCAATCGCTGCCATTCGGCGGGCGTCCAGCGCGCCGGCATTGAACAGGGGCTGGGTCAGGCTGCCGATCAGGCGGGCCGCGATCTGCTGCGGGTCGAGCGCGTCGGCGAGATCGGTCTCGCTGGTGCCCGCAGACCCTGTAAACCGCAGGCTCGGCAGCAGGGCGAGACGGGCTTCCTCGGCGCGCAGGCCAGCGCCGATGAGGCGCGCTTCGAGCACGGCAATGTCCGGCCGGCGCGACAGCAGGAGCAAGGGATTGCCCTCCACCTGCATCGGCTCCAGTGCCGGGATCACCGCCGGGGCAGTGAGTTCGGCTGAAGGATACCGGCCGAGCAGGACTTCCAGCCGGCGGGCGGCTTCGGTCGAGAACTGGCGACGTGTGGCGATTGTGGCTTCTGCCTGCGCCAGCGCGCTGCGGGCCGTGCGCAGTTCCAGTGCGCCGGATGTGCCGATGCGCACGCGCCGCTCGGTCAGCTCCAGCGCCCGGTCGCGCGCCTCATAGGTGAGGACCGCGATCCGCTCCTGCGCGAGCGCTTCATTGAGCCGGATCCAGGCGATCGCCGTCTGCGCGCCGATCGACAATTCGGTCGCGGCGAGATCGGCGGCGCTGGCAGCAAAATCGGCATCTGACTGGGCGATGCTGTTGCTGACACGGCCCCAGAGGTCAGGCTCCCAGCTGGCGTCGAGGCCGAAGCCGATGAGCGGATCATTGAACCGCTCGGTGGCGCCGCCCCCGACTTGCAGGGAGTTGGATGTGCCGCCAAAGGTCATGCTTCCCGACAGGCTTGGCCAGCGCTGGCCACGTGCGGCACGCGTCAGCGCTGCCGAGGCGCGCAGGCTCGCCGCGCGGGATTCCAGTGTCGGATTGGCAGCGAGTGCTTCGCCGACAAGGTCCGCCATCACCGGGTCATTGAACTGGCTCAGCCAGTCACCCGTGGGGGCAACACCCGCCACGCCGCGTGCCGCCCATTCCGCCGGCGCCTGCGGCGTGGTCGCGAACAGGGCGTCGCGATCAACCGCCAGTCTTTCGACGGCGCTCGGAGAGGTGGCACATGCGGCCAGCATTGCTGTGCCCATGAGAAGGAAGGAGTTTTTCATCAGTTTGCCGGCGCTCCAGGCTGCCTTCGGGGTTCCGATACGCCCGTCCTTGTCGAACGTCAATGATAAATTATCGATTTTCAATAACTTTTCATGCCTGCGCCCAGCACCTTCTCCCCCGAAGAACTGGCCCCCGGTCTTGGCATCGCCCCGGTGGCGCGATAGCCGCTACTGGAAAGGCCACAGAAGGGTCTGAGGCAGGTGGAGCGCAGTATGGGCGAGGGTTCCGAAACAGAGGGTTTACAGGCGCATCGCCGGGCCATGACCCGCCGCGGGCGCGATTTCGCCGTGCTCGTATCGACCACCGGGACTGTGCTGCTGATCCTGGTCCTCACCGGCGCGCTCGGTCTGATCGAGGGATTGGCGGCCGTGTTCGTGATCGGCTCGGTGGCGGCGGCCTATTATGTCGGCTCGGCCGCCTCGCGCCCCGCAGCCGGCCCGGCGCCTGCCACCGACACGACCGCGCGCGACAATGCGCTGGTTGCAGACCTCCTGGCGGCGCTGCCCCTGCCGGCCTTCGAGATCGGCGCCGATGAGCGCATCACGACCTTCAATCCGCCGGCCGCAACCTTCCTGCAGATCAACCTCGCCCGCCCTTCACCGCCGCGCGCCAGTGTCATCATCCGGTCGCCTGCGCTGCTTGCGGCGATCGAGGCGTGCGCCGCGAACCCGGCAGCTGGCGGGCAGACGGCCGAGGTCGAAGTGTCGGCCGATGAGCAATGGCGCGCACATGTACAGCCCGTTCCCGGTACAGGCCGGCTTCTGGTGCTGCTCGAGGATCTGACACCGGTGAAACGCGCAGCGCGGGCGCGGGCGGATTTCCTTGCCAATGCCAGCCACGAGCTGCGTACGCCGCTGACGGCGATTTCCGGATTCATCGAAACCATGCGCGGCCCGGCCCGGGATGACAAAGCCTCCTGGGAGCGTTTTCTCGACATCATGGCGGGAGAGACCGAACGGATGAGCCGGCTGATTGCGGACCTGCTGTCCCTGTCGCGGATTGAGTCCTCCGAACAGGTCCAGCCGACGGAACGCCAGGACCTCGCTGAAATCATTGGCAATGCGCTTGATGCGCTCCAGCCGATCGCCCGGGAGAAGGGCGTCCAACTTGTCTTCGAAGAACCCCGTAACCTGCCGCCTGTGACCGCCAATCATGATGAACTGATCCAGGTGGTGGAAAACCTTGTTTCGAACGCAATCAAGTATTCGCCCAAGGGCAGTCCGGTGCGCATCCTGTGCGGCGCCGGGGCCGATGGGGTTGCCAGCCGGGTTGCCGCCGCCCAGGTCTGGGAAGACAGCGAGCGGATGACGCTGCTGCAGGCGCCGGGACGTGTTTCGGTCAGCGAGCCGTCTGTCTGGCTTCGGGTCGAGGATGAAGGCGCCGGGATCGAGCGTGAACACCTGACGCGGCTCGGCGAACGCTTCTACCGCGCCGATCAGAGCCGGGGCGGCAAGATCACCGGCACCGGCCTCGGCCTCGCCATCGTCAAACATATCATGGCGCATCACCGGGGCGGTCTGGCCGTCGAAACCCGGCTGGGCCGGGGCACGGCCTTCGGCGTCTGGCTGCCGGCTGCCCGCGTGAATTGAGGGTCCGGAATGGTAAAGCCCCCCGGGGCGGGGGGCACCGGGGGGCTTCCTTCCGTCCTGGCGAGATGGATGCTGGCTTTTCAGCCAGCGATGCGCCGGACGTAGTCGTATTCGGTTTTGCGGCCTTCGCGCTTTCTTGCAGGCTGGAATGCAACGGCTGCGTGCTCAGCGCAATAGGGGCCGCAATCTGCCTTGCGGCCGCAGAAGGCGAATTTCGGGTCCGCAGGGTCTCCGATCGGCCATTTGCACATGGAATCCCGCAGTGTCAGGATGGTTGCCGGGGCGCCGTCTGCCATTGGCAGTGGTGGCAGCGCCGTCAGTGCGTGGCCGCGCTCAGGCGGGGCCGGCGCTGCGGTCACGCCCGGCAGCGGGGGTGAGGCGGCCGGCGCGGCGGCCGCGACGGGCTCGGTCACGAAACGCGGCTTCGGACGGGCCAGACGCGGCGGACGTTTTACCGGGCGGGACGGGGTTGCCCGGCCTGACAGGCCGAGACGGTGGACCTTGCCGATCACCGCATTGCGGGTCACCCCGCCCAGCTGTTTCGCAATCTGGGAAGCTGAATGGCCTTCGGCCCACAGCTTCTTGAGCACTGTTACCCGTTCATCAGTCCATGACATGGCTTGCTGCTCCCGCCTCCGGGCCGGAATCCTCGACTGAATCCCCGGCCTCTAGATGTTGTGGCGGCCATTACGCTCCGCCTTGCTCGACACCTACATATCGTATCAGGGGCGAAACGAAACACAACATGCGCCATGCGCATTCCACAGAGTTTCTATATGTTGTGGTAAGCAATCCACAGGGGAGCCGGACAGGAAAATTCGCGGGAGCCTCTCGCGCAGCGGCCAGCTTTCTCCTATCTGCCCTTGATGGATACGATTCCCGAGACTGCACAATCCCGCCTCCGCCAGTATGGCGCCTTCAACGGTCTCGGTCTGTGGACCCTCTACAAAAGGGAGGTCGCACGTTTCCTGAAGGTCTGGATGCAGACCGTGTTTGCACCTGTGGTCACGACGCTGCTGTTCATGACCGTGTTCAAGCTGGCCTTCGGCGATCGCGGCCGCCTGACCGGCGATTTCGAAGGGATGAATTATAACGATTTCCTCGCCCCCGGCCTGATCATGATGGCGATCCTGCAGAACGCCTTCCAGAATACGAGTTCGAGCCTCCTGCAGGCCAAATTCAACGCCACGCATGTCGATTTCCTGATGCCGCCGCTTTCGCCGCTGGAGCTGACAATTGCCTTTCTGGGCGGCGCAGTGACCCGCGGGCTTCTGGTGGCGGCCATTTCGGCGGTGGCGATCCAGCTTTCAGGCCTGGCGAGCCTGTCGGTGGCGCATGTCTGGCCGATCCTCTGGTTTACCCTGACCTCGGCCATCATCCTCGGCGCGCTTGGCACCTTCGGCGGCATCTGGGCAGAGAAATTCGACCATCTCGCGGCCGTGACGAATTTCGTCATCGTGCCGCTGACCTTCCTGTCGGGCACCTTCTACGACATCAAGGTGATGGTGGAGCCGTTCCAGACGCTCGCCCATCTGAATCCGATCTTCTACATGATCGATGGCTATCGCTACGGACATCTCGGCGTCGCCAATGGTTCGATCCTGACCGGCGTTCTCTATACCGGGGGGCTGTCGGTCGCATCGGTCGTCTTCGTCTGGTGGCTGTTCCGGCGCGGCTATAAGCTCAAGACCTGACTCCCCTGACGGGTGACGGCGGTTGACGGCGCCGCGATAGGGGTGCCCCATGCCGCAGCGGAGGGTGAATACACCCCCGGCCAAACGGTGATGGAGGTGTGGGGTGACCCTTTCGAATATCCTGATGGGCGGTGTTCTGCTTGCCGCCGCAAGCCTTGCCGGGTGCAGCAGCATTCCGCGAAGCACGACCGTGGCGGAGTATTGCGCCAATCCGAACAAGTCGAATGAGAATGTCTGCCGCCTGAAAGTCGAGATCGACGGCCAGTCGACGGCGCTGGCGGATACCGACATGCGCCTGTCGGACGCGCTGCGCCTGACGGCGACCGCGCAGGCCACGGCTGACCAGGCCCGCGCCGATGCCGCTGCCGCTCTCGCCAAGGCTGAACAAGCGCTGGCAAAGGAAGAGCAGCTGGTGTGCGAAACCCGCACCATCCAGCGATCCGATGTCGGCACCTGCCGGGAAGGCTACACACTGACCAGCTGCACCCAGACGCGCTTCACCTACCGCGCGGGCGGGCCGTCGATCCTGCGCGAGATCAACGACCAGCAATGCCGGTTCAATGACCGCGTGCTGGAGATGCAGGTGCGGTGCTGCGGCATGGCGAGTGCCTCGCCCCAGCCGGAAGATCTCTTGATCGATGCCAAGATGCCCGAGCCAGCGCCGCCTCCGCCGGAAGACCCGCCGGCGGAAGAAAGCCCGCTGCGCTTCTGAGACGATTCGCCGGCGCGGTCCTGGGCTGGGCCGGCGACGCGCCTTAGTCTTTCGGCTGCTGCGTAACTCGCAGATAGGGCAGCACACGCTTGAAGCCGCCGAAACGTTTCTCGGCGTCCTCGTCCGAGACCGCGGTCGTCACGATCACGTCTTCGCCCTGTTTCCACTGGGCTGGCGTGGCGACCTGGTGTTTGGCGGTCAGCTGGATCGAGTCCAGCGCGCGCAGGATTTCGTCGAAGTTGCGCCCCGTGGTCATCGGATAGGTCAGGCTGAGCTTGATGCGCTTGTCCGGCCCGATGACGAAGACGGAGCGCACAGTCGCATTGTCCGCCGGTGTGCGGCCCTCGGACGTGCCGGAAATATCCGCCGGCAGCATGTCGTAGAGCTTGGCGACTGTCAGGTCCTTGTCGCCGATCATCGGGTAGGCCACTGACTGGCCGGTGGCGGTCTGGATATCGGCCTTCCATTTGTGATGGCTCTCGACAGGGTCCACCGAGATGCCAATGATCTTGGCGCCGCGCTTCGTGAACTCACCGGCAATGCCGGCCATATAGCCAAGCTCGGTCGTGCAGACGGGGGTGAAGTCCTTTGGATGGCTGAACAGGACGGCATAGCCGTCACCGATCCAGTCGTGAAACTTGATCGTGCCTTCGGTCGTTTCGGCAGTGAAGTCCGGGGCAATATCGTTGATACGCAGAGACATGGGCGTTCGCTCCGTTCAGTCATTTCTAACGGCCGCCCGCCAGCAGGCGGCTCCACGATTGCCTGTTTCTGAGCCCGCCTCCCCGCAAGGGCAAGTAAAAACTGGCCGCAGCTGAGCTTATCATGCCGCCGCGCGCGCGGCATCTTTCCGGTAGTTGCGGGTTGCCATCAGCAGGCAGAGGATGCTGGCGGCATTGAGGATGAGGATGAGCTCAAGTGCGCGGGCCAGCGGCAGGGCCGCGGGGCGCGCGGCATGTTTCCGGTCGGGGCGGGTGGCCAGCTGCTGGCTGTGGTTGGGGGCGGCATTGAGGTTGAGGAGGACCTCACGGCCGGGGGCCCGCGGCTGGCCCGCGCCCGACCGGGCGAAATGGTCGGAGAGTTCGCCGGCGATCCACGGCCCGCAGCCGATCCCGATCAGGGTCAGGCAGAACAGCATGAAGGCCGACGCGAAGGATCGCATCCGCAGGCGTACCAGCTCCTGCGTCGCTGTATAGGCGACGCTGGCATAGATGAGCCCGATGAAGCTCGGCACGATGTTCCAGGCATAGGCAAGCTCGACGCTCGGCGCTCGCAGGAACATCCAGGCGAAGGGCAGGGCGACGGCAGCGCCGATCGCGATGATCAGCGGGCGCCAGCGCAGGTCGCGCTTCGACAGCGTATCGCAGACGCGCCCCAGCACGACCGCGCCGAGGCTGCCCACCCCGCCGATCAGCACGCCCAGCGGCAGCGACACCTGTCCGGGTGTGAGCTGATAGGTGCGTTGCAGATGGCTGGAGGTGAAGACCAGGAAGGCGTTCGCCGAGACGCAGATCAGAAGGCAGCCCGCCAGCAGCCAGATCAGGGATTGCTGGCTGAGAATGAACTTCATCGTCTCGCCAAGCGACGGCGCCGGGCTGTCATCGACGCGCTGATCGGCAAGGCCGCGCACAGGTTCGCGAATGCCGAACCGCACGATGAGGGCGAGGATCAGGCCCGGCACGCCGGCCACGAAAAAGGCCGTCCGCCAGCCATAGAGTTCATACACATACCCGCCGAGGGCAAAGCCCGCCATGATGCCGAGACCGATGCCGCTGGTGTAGATACCAAGCGCGGTGGCGCGTTCCTGTGGCGGATAGAGATCGGCGATCATCGAGGTCGCCGGCGGCGTCCCGCCTGCCTCGCCGACCCCGACCCCGATCCGCGCCAGCAGCAGGTGCCAGAAATTCTGCGCAAAGCCCGACAGCGCCGTCATCGCCGACCAGACACCGACCGCGAGCGCGATGATGTTGCGCCGGTTGCCCCGGTCCGCCCACATCGCGACCGGGATGCCGAGGGTTGCATAGACAGCCGCAAAGGCGAGGCCTGAGAGGAGGCCAAGCTGGCTATCCTTCAGGCCAAGCTCGGTCTTGATCGGCTCCAGCAGGATCACGAGGATCTGACGGTCGATATGGTTGAAGGTGTAGGTCAGCGTGAGAACGGCGAGAATCCAGGCGCGGCCGGAAATCTTCGGCGCGACAGGCGCGAGGGCGGGGGATGTCATACCTGGGCCTCGAGGCGTGAGAGGAAGCTGGAAATGGCGGCGCTGGCCGGTGGCTCATCCAGGAAGGGAGCATGGCCGATGCCGGGCACGGTCACGAGTTCAGCATTGCCGTGCCGCCGGACCATCCTGGCCGCCGTCTCCTGCGAGAGGATGTCGGAGGTCTCGCCCCGCACGATGAGGAGGGGCGCCTTTTTCGCTGCGCCGAACATGCGCCACATGACGAAGGTGGTGACGGGCCCCGGTTTCACCTTGCCGAGATTAGCGGCGATGTTGGGGTCATAGTCAGGCTGGACCTGCCCGTCCGCCGTCTCGCGATAGGTGCGCCGGGCCACGGCCATCCAGTCATCATCCGCATACTGCGGAAATATGGGACCATTGATCGCCCTGACCGCCGCTGCTGCGCTTGGCCAGTCCGTCACGGGCGGAACCTTTCCGGCATAGCCGGCAATGCGCGCAAGGCCCGCCTTTTCGACAACCGGGCCAACATCGTTCAGGACAATGCCGGCGATACGCCCGGGCGCTTTGCGGATCATCAGGATCGAGATCAGCCCGCCCATGGAGGTGCCGATCAGGGCCACCCTGCGCGCGCCGATCCGGTCGAGCAGGCCGAGCATGTCGCGGGCATAGACCGGCGGCTGGTAGCGCTTCGGCTCCGGATCATAGGCCGACTGTCCCCGGCCGCGCACATCCACGGAAATGAACCGGAACCGGCCGGGCAGGCCAGCGATCATCGGCTCGAAATCCTTGTGATTCCGGGTCAGGCCATGAAGACAAAGCACCGTCAGGCGGGCATCGGTCGGGCCATAGGATTTTGCGTAAAGCTCAAGCCCGTCTTCTGACGTCCAGCGGATGTCTTCGCCCTCTGGCATCATATCTGGCACCTCCCCGCACGGGGGGTTATGCCCCGTTTCAAC
>JBKBLD010000001.1:230795-265610 GCA_046296675.1 Hyphomonas sp.
AGCCGGAAAGGGAGCAGGATTGCAAGCGAATTGGGCGGCTTTGACAATCAGGCGGTCTGGACCGTACCTTTGACAAAATAAGCCTGCGGAGGAAACACACTGAGCGCGCGCAAACAGATCCCGCCGCCGAAGGCCGATCGCCGGACCGCCATCCTGGATGCGGCCGAGGCAGAGTTCAGCGCTCACGGCTTTGACGGCGTCACCCTGCGAACAATCGCCAAGCGGGCAGGGGTCGATCTGGCGCTGCCGAATTATTATTTCGGTCCGAAACAGGCATTGTTCGACGCTGTGTTCCTGCGCCGGGCCGAACTCGTCAATCAGTGGCGTGAAGACGCGCTGAACGAAGCCATCGCCGCGGCGAAGCCTGAGCCGCCGACGGTCGAGGCGATCATCCGCGCCTATCTCGAACCCTTGCTGAAGGGGCCGCATCTCGAGGAGCCGGGCTGGAAGAACTACTACGCCCTCGTCGCTTATGTGAACAACTCGCCCGGCTGGGGCGGGCGGCTGATGGCGCATCATTTCGACCCTCTGATCCGGAAATTCCTCGATGCGCTGCGCCTCGCCATGCCGGGCATGGATGAGAAAGACCTCTATTGGGGCTATCACTGTTTCTCCGGCGCCCTCACCCTGGCGCTCGCCCAGACCGGACGTATCGACTATCTCTCCGGCGGGCTCTGCCGCTCGGAAGATCTCGCCGATGCCTGCGAGCATATGGTGCACTTCATCACCGGCGGCTTCGAGGCCGCGCGCCGGGCGGCGCCGGCCGCTCTCACCCCCCAGGCAGCTAAAAAGCGCGCGATGCGCCGCGCGTCCGCCTGAAGGCTCCGCCCGAAAATTCCGTATACAGAAAAAGGGCGGCGCCCGGAAGCGCCGCCCTGAAGTGAGGCCTGGAAGGGGCCGCGTTTCATGTCCCCTGAAGCGCGGCCCGGGAAGAATATCTCCGGCCTCTAGTACTTGTAATCCACGGCGAAAGTGAAGGTGCGCGGATCGCCGTAATAGGCATTCAGCACCCCTTCAAGGCCAAGCGTCGGAGCGCCTGTCACCGGGTTGATGAAGTTGTAGCCCGCCACCTTGTAGCGCTCATCGGTCAGGTTCTTGCCGGTGAGGGTGAAGCCGAAGCGGCTGTCATCCGGTTTCCAGCGCAGGCCGAGATCCACGAGAGTGTAGGCTTCCTGGTCGAGCGGGCTGCGGATTTCGAACTGGCTCGAATCGCTCCGATAGGAAGCCAGCGTATTGACGGTCAGACGGCCCGGCTTCTGCAGGATGTTGAAGGGGGTGTCATAGGTCAGGCGCAGGCTGGCGGTCCAGTCCGGCGTGTTCTGGAACACGCGCTCATTGGCGACATCATTGCCGAAGGCGTCGATGAACTCGTTGAACTTGGGATCGATATAGCCCACCGACCAGGACGCTGAGAACAGATCCGACTCATTGAACATCTGCTCGCTGAGAAGCGCAGAGCCTTCGAACTCGATGCCCCAGAGGTCAGCCGATGCCGCGTTCGTGGTCACGCCGGTGAAGGTGTCGTTGATTCCATCACCATTGGTGTCGATGCCGACCGAGCCGGGAATCTGGACGTCCTTATACTCCATGTAGAAGGCCGCGAGGCTGGTCGTCAGGCGTCCGCCGAAGGAGCTGGCCTTCCAGCCGATTTCGTAGCTGTCGACTTCTTCGGGGTCGAACTGCATGAAGGCGAAGATTTCTTCCGGCGAGACAACGCCGTCCTGGTTGAGGTCGGGCGCAGCCGACGTCTGGCCGCGCGGGTCGAACGAGCCGCCCTTGAAGCCCTGCGCATAGGTCGCATACAGAGTATGGTCGGGAACCGGCTTGTAGGTCAGCGAGAGGCGCGGGCTGAAATCGTCGAAATTGGCTGAGCCGTTGAAGTTCGACGTCGTCGCGATCGGGATACCCGAGCCGCCGAAGAAGTCGGAGAAGCCGCCGATATAGGTCCGGCGGAGGACTGTCGAGGTCCGCTTGTCTTCCGTATAACGCCCGCCGAGCGAGACCGCGAACTGGTCCGTCAGGTCATAGGTGAAGTCTGCGAAGATCGACCAGGTCTTGGTGTTCACTTCGCCGAAGGTCTGGGCGTTCAGGCCAGGCAGGTTGATCAGCGCACCAGTGGTTCCGAGCAGCACATCGAATACCGTTCCGGAATTGGCCTCGAGATAGTATGCGCCGATGATGCCGTTCAGGCGGTCGCCGGAATAGAGCAACTGCAGCTCGTTCGAGAGCTGGTCATTCGTGTAGATTGCCGGAACATCGACATCGGCCGCCGGCAGTGCATCGAAGTCGATCGGGGTCGTGCCCTCATCCTCGCGGTAAGCCAGGATGTTCTTCAGCGTGATCCGGTCATTGACCTCATACTCGCCAACCAGCGAGAGGCCCTTGACCTCGACATTCTGCTTGACGACATCAAGGCCGGCCCGGTTGTCATAAACATTGCTCAGCACCGGATACTCAAACGGCGGGAAAAGATCCGGGATCAGACGATGGCCCTGGCGGGCATTCGACTCGTCGTTCATATAGTCGCCGGCAAGGCGCAGCTGGAACGCGTCCGTCACATCCCATTCCGCGGAGAGGCGGGCGGAGAAGACGTCTTTGTTGTAGTTCTGTTCGCCGGTGATCAGGTTCTTGCCGAAGCCGTCACGGGTGAACTGGGCGACGCCGCCGCCGATACGGAACGTATCGCTCAGCGGCAGCGAGCCGGAGGCGACCACATCCTTCTGCCCATACGAGCCAAGCGCGCCGCGCAGTTTCAGCGAGGGATCGTGCGACAGGCCCTTGGTGACATATTTCACCGCGCCGCCGATCGTGTTGCGTCCATAAAGCGTACCTTGAGGGCCGCGAAGAACCTCAATCCTTTCAACGTCATACACCTCGAGCACCGCGCCCTGCGGCCGGTTGAGATAGACATCATCGACATAGATGCCGACGCCCGCCTCGAAACCCGCGACCGGGTCCTGCTGGCCGACGCCGCGGATGAAGGCGGAGATCGTGTTATTGGTGCCGCGCGAGACTTCCAGCGTCACGTTCGGCGAAATCTTGGCGACCTCATCCAGCGTCTGCACGCCCAGATTGGCGAGCAGTTCGCCATCGAAAGCGGAGACCGAAAGCGGCACGTCGAGGAGGTTCTCCTCGCGGCGCTGGGCGGTGACGACGATGGCGCCGAAGCGGCGTTCTTCGCTGGCCCCGGCCTCGTCAGCCTGTTCCTGGGCAAGCGCGGCGACCGGCGTGAGCGCCGTCGCGCAGAGCGCCATCGCCATGAATCTGTTGAAATTTCCAGCCATTTTGTCCTCCCGTTCGCCCCTTCGGGGGCTTGTTTCAACAAGTGTTGATTTTCAACAAGTGTTGAAATGACAGGGGAGGCGCCGCCTGTCAATGTGTTCCCGGAGCAACACCGGCGGCGGCCGTGCCGGCGGGCGCGCGGAAAAACTCCAACGGAAACTCCAGCGGGGCGCGGGGGCGGGGGAGGAGCAGAGCGTGCGCTGCCGCTAGCGCGGAAGCCACTCGAACAGGTCGAGCGTTTCCTCGCTCGGGCGTTTGCCTTTCATCCGGTCGAAACAGGGGTGGGGGATGTGGCGGCCCGAGGGGAGGACTTCGGAGACGAAGGTGCCGCCATGGGCGGGGCGCGAGACGCGGATATGTGCGCCGCAGACGGGGCAGGTCTCGGCCCAGCCCTGGGGCGGCACAGTCCCGCGCGTATCGGGCCGGAAATACACGGAGGCCGACACCTTCGACCGCTCCGGCCCGGCCGAGGCATTGCGATAATGCTCCTTACGGCGAATCCACATCTCGTATGCGCCTCCCTGACTGGCGCGCCAGATATAGAGGGGAGGGGTTAAAGGGGCGTTCTAGTCGGACTGCGCTCGAAACCAACTCTTCGTCAACGATTTAACTTGAGCTCAACCCCGAAGCGATTCAATGCGTAGATTCATGAATTGTTCTGGTGGTGCCAATGAAGTCCATACTCCTCAGCGTTCAGCCTGAATTTGTCGAAAAAATATTTTCTGGACAGAAGCGAATAGAATTGCGCCGACGATTTATTCGAGACGCAAGCGACATCGACTATCTATTTATCTACTGCACCGCGCCAATAAGCGCGATTGTTGGAAGCGCAATCATTGAACGAGTCGAAGAGTTGACTATCGAAAAAATCGTGGACGAACGGGACCAATACACGGGAATCGATAGAGAGAGAGCTACTAACTACTTTGATGGTCTTGAAACCGGCTTTGCTATTTGGCTGTCGTCAGTACAGAAGTTGAAAGAAAATATCTGTATGGATGAATTGCCTGCGCTCGGTGTGAAACGTCCTCCGCAGTCATACTCGTACGTTTCAACAAATGTGATCTGTAAGCACCTCGACCATGAAGATCTTGATCGACACCAATATCTTCATTCCGGCGGAGGACGACGGAGGTCTGCCGCGTAATGTTGAAGACCTTTTCAAGAAGGCCCACTCTGGCGGACACTCTATTCGAGTTCATGAAGCCACGCTGCTTGATCTGAACAGAGATGCGAACACGGCTCGAAAAGCAGCCTCGATTTCGAGGTTCAATAAATATTCAAAGATTCCCAACTGCTCCAGAACTGAAGCGGAGCTGTCCAGCCTCTTTGGCCCGATCAAGTCCGAGAACGATCTCGTAGACTGTCGAATATTGTCTGCACTTCTAAATGGGGTCGTAGACTTGGTAATCTCAGAAGACGTGGGTCTTTTAAAACGCGGAGCTAGAGCGGGCTTAGCTGATGGATGTTTGGCAGTGCGAGATGCATTGCTCCTGCTATCCGAAAAAAACTGGTTGGCCGAAACGTCCCAGACATTCATCCGCAACGTCTCGTGTGCGGAGATCAATCTCAATGATCCCATATTTGACAGTCTCCGGGCGGACTATGACTTCGATAAATGGTTTCGCGACAAGTGTATTAAGGAGGAGCGACGCGCCTGGATTGCGGAGTCAGATGGCAGATATGCTGGAATCGTTATCTTCAACGAAGAGCGCTTGATCGACGCTGACCCAGGTGTCGTAGGATCCAAAATCCTAAAGCTCTGTACATTCAAGATAGCCGAGTTTGCGAGAGGGAAGCGGTTAGGGGAATTGTTCTTGAGAAAAGCACTTTGGTTTGCCAAAAACAACGCATTTGATGCGGTATATTATACAGCATTTCCAAAGCAGACTGCCCTGATTGCACTAAGTGCTGGACTAGGATTTCAAGAGGTCAGCGCCAGAGCGAACGGCGAGAAAACGATGGCTCGCCAAATGATACTGAAAGTCTCAGCTCGAGGAAACTTTCTTAACGACGTTGCTGCCAACTATCCCAATGTCCCAATTACGTCTTTAGGCGGATTAATTATACCTATCAAACCTGAGTTTCATGAGAAACTCTTTCCCGAGGCATCTGAAACTCGACGTGGACAAACGCTACCGCTGTTTTCTCCCACAGTGAACGCTCCGGAAGCAACGGAGGTCGCGCCGGCAGCTGCGATACGGAAAGCTTATCTGGGTACAACACAGATGTCTTCGGTGCGAAGAGGAACTCCTCTTCTTTTTTACCTCACGAAATCTCCTGAAATGGCCTTTAGTCAGTGTGCGACTGCTTATGGCGTTGCAGAGCAGTTTATTGAGGCAACAAGCATGCAGGAGATACTCAAAGTTGCACGCCTCAGAACCGTGTTCACCGAAGAAGATCTCGAACTTCTTTTGCGAAGAAAGGGGTATTTGAAAGTCCTCAAGTTCCTTTTTGTTGGATACCTGTCCAAGCCCGCGCCGCTTTCTGATCTTGTGAAGCGAAAAATCATTGCCGGACCGCCCCAGAGCTTTGCCAACGTTAATGGCACCGCACTCAGCAAACTAATAGCAGAAGTGGGCCTCGCCCACAGTCCGCAATATTAGATCCCCAAATCCTGCTCCCGCAGCCGCTTCAGCTCATCCCTCAGCCGCGCCGCATCCTCAAATTCCAAATTCGCGGCCGCTTCGCGCATCTGTTTTTCGACGCTGGCGATGACCGCTTTGAGATTGTGACAGTGCTGCGCACCCTCCGCAAGTGGCAAGGCTTTTGATTCGGCAACGCCGCGTTCGCGGTTGCGGCGGGAGCGGCTGGCGGAGGGTTTGTCGCCGAGTTCGCCGAGGATGTCGGAGACGTCGCGGATGATGGTGGTCGGCGTGATGCCGTGTTCGATATTCCAGGCGTGCTGCTTCTCGCGGCGCCGGCGGGTTTCCTCCATCGCGCGCGCCATCGAGCCGGTCACCCGGTCCGCATACAGAACAACACGGGCTTCGGAATTGCGCGCGGCGCGGCCGATGGTCTGCACCAGCGAGGTTTCCGAGCGGAGGAAGCCTTCCTTGTCGGCGTCCAGGATGCCGACGAAAGCACATTCCGGGATGTCGAGCCCCTCGCGCAGGAGGTTGATGCCGACGAGGACATCGAACACGCCGAGGCGCAGGTCGCGGATGATCTCGATCCGCTCGATCGTGTCGACATCGGAGTGCATGTAGCGCACCTTCACGCCATTCTCATGCAGGAAGTCGGTCAGGTTTTCCGCCATCTTCTTGGTCAGCGTGGTGATCAGGGAGCGGAAGCCGGCGGCGGCGACGGCCTTGACCTCGGCCATCACATCATCGACCTGGTTGGCGCCGTCATTGGAAACCGGGCGGACCTCGACGGGCGGGTCGATGAGGCCGGTGGGGCGGATGACCTGCTCGACGAAGACGCCGCCGGTGCGCTCCATCTCCCATTTGCCGGGCGTGGCGGAGACATGCACCGTCTGCGGGCGCATGGCGTCCCATTCCTCGAATTTCAGTGGCCGGTTGTCGATGCAGGAGGGCAGGCGGAAGCCATATTCGGCGAGGGTGGACTTGCGGCTGTAGTCGCCCTTGAACATTGCGCCGATCTGGGGGATCGTCTGGTGGGATTCGTCCGTGAACACCAGGGCGTTCTGGGGTAGGTATTCGAACAGGGTCGGCGGCGGCTCGCCGGGCTTGCGGCCTGTGAGATAGCGGGAATAGTTCTCGATGCCGTTGCAGGAGCCGGTGGCGGCGAGCATTTCGAGATCATACTGGCAGCGCTGCTCGATGCGCTGGGCTTCGAGGAGTTTTCCGTTCTTCTCGAAATGCGCGATGGTGGCTTTGAGCTCCTCCTTGATCTTGTCGATGGCCTGGTTGAGCGTCGGGCGGGGGGTGACATAGTGGCTGTTGGCGTAGATCTTGATCTGCGGCAGTTTCTGGATCGTCCGCCCCGTGAGGGGATCGAATTCGGTAATCGATTCCAGCTCGTCGCCGAAGAAGGAAAGCTTCCAGGCGCGATCCTCATAGTGGGCGGGGAAGATGTCAATGACATCGCCTTTCACGCGGAAGGCGCCCCGCCCGAAGGCGACGTCATTGCGCGTATACTGATTGGCAACAAGGCGGGCGGTGACCTGTTTCGGATCGATCCGGTCGCCGACCTTCAGGGCGAAGGTCATGCTCGTATAGCTCTCGACCGAGCCGATACCATAGAGGCAGGAGACCGAGGCGACGATGATCACATCATCGCGCTCGAGGATCGCGCGGGTGGCCGAATGGCGCATCCGGTCGATGGCCTCGTTGATCGAGCTTTCCTTCTCGATGTAAAGGTCCGAGCGCGGAACATAGGCTTCGGGCTGGTAATAATCGTAATAGGAGACGAAGTATTCGACCGCGTTGTCGGGGAAGAAGGATTTGAACTCGCCGTAGAGCTGGGCGGCGAGGGTCTTGTTCGGCGCGAGGATCAGGGCGGGGCGCTGGGTCGCCTCGATCACCTTGGCCATGGTGAAGGTCTTGCCCGTGCCGGTGGCGCCGAGGAGGACCTGGTCGCGCTCGCCGGCCGTGATGCCCTCCACGAGTTCGGGGATGGCGGTGACCTGGTCGCCGGCGGGCTCGTAGTCGGCCGCGACGCGGAAGCGCCGGCCGCCTTCGAGCTTCACCCAGTCGCGGTCCGGCCGGTGGGGCGTCCACTGGTCGGAGGGCAGGCGACCGGCCGCGTCGAGCGCGGCGCCGTCAAGAGCGAAGGCAGCAGAGGCGTCAGCGACGCCGCGAGCGGGAGGACGGGAGGAGCGGGCCATGCGAGAACAAATGGGGGATATGGGAGGTGATGTCGAGGGGGGCTGGTGAGGCGCTACCTTAGGTCGCCGACAGGCTTGCCAGATTGGTTAACAACTGGTTATTCATATCCTGGGGGACAGGGATGGCCGATCAGTATTCATGGAACGGTGTAAGGGCGAATCGCTTCCTGAACCCATGCTTGAGCTGGAGTTCAGGAGTCGGGATTTCGAATTCTCTGTGCCGTGCCTGGTTTCTCTGGTCGCCTGCTTTGGGGTGGCTTTCTGGCTGGACCGCTACCTGACCGATGAGGGGGCAAAGGCGTTTGGCTGGTTCATGTTAGTGATCGCCGCGACGATTGCCATCGGTGCCACCTGTGTCGGTTTTCTTTTCAAAGCCCAGGAGGCCGGTCGGCTGCCGTCTCAGTCAAATCAGGTCGCGGCGCCAACTCATGTTTCAGGCTTTGGCACCGCGGTAATTCTTGGCGTCATCGGCTTCCTGCTTTGCGCAGCCTATTTTGGCCATTCCTCCAACGGCCACATAACGATTCCCGAATGGGTCGGGCTGTCTGTCGTGCTTGCCTTTTCCGCCCTGTTTGCATGGATTTTCCTGTTTTCCCGATTGTTTGACACTTCGACCTTGCGACTGGCGCAGCGCATGATGGAGCGGGCTTTTGCGCCGCTGGTTCCGATCGGGCGGTGGTTCAGCTGGGCTGATGCATCTTTGGTCTTTGTCGTTGCTCCTGCCTTCGGCGTCTCGGTCGCAGGCGTGATCAAAAGATATGTGGTTCTGTTCGGACATCTGCTCATTGCGATAGCCTTCGCCTGGTTTGCCCCGGCACCAATGGGCATTGTGGGGACGCTCTGGGCGCTCCTCGGCATTGTGTCCGTCTCACGGCGCTGGTCTTGGATCGAGACCGAACGAAACCGGGTCCTCCAGGATCCAGGCTTCGATAGAACAAAATTGCGGATCAGCATCGATGAGGACCTCAGGGACGAGGCGATCCTCGGGCTGCTTCTGCTGGTCGTGGTCCTGCCGGTAGCCATGCGGCAAATTCATATGATGGCGCCGGCTCACACTGTGTTTTCAGCAGACGGGCAGTCGGTCAATGATCTCTTCGCGTGGGTCGCGTTCTTTGGCGCCGAGTTGCTCAAAGCATTGCCGTTCCTTGATTGGGCGGATATCTACAATGCTGAAGCGAACACGCGGATTGTGCCTGTAAGCCCCTTGTCGATGCATGTGGTGCTGTTTTCGCGGGCCTTGATAGATTTGCTGCTCATAAGTGCGATCTTCCAGTCGATTGCGATATCGCTTTCGCTGTCCAAGAACCGGCATGATTTTGTGACCCGCCGGCAAGGTGTGGATTCATTGGACGCAAGAATAGAGGCGCGCGAGATTGCCTCACTCGCCTATCGATCGAGCGGCGAGTGGCGGTACAGGGACGAAGTATCAGCCTTCACACACTATAATATCAGGAGGCTGAGCAGGCTGCGCCTGAAAGCGCCGAAGGGCTCACGCCTGAATATCGCAATAGACGAAATATTGAGGCTTTCCGGGCGTGAGGTTATGCCGCCTGCTGAGCAGTTGGTCGCTGTCACGGCTGCCCGGAAGATAGACAACCGCGAACTGGACTTCTTGCTTGAGGAGATTCGCGAAGCTGGTGATTTTGACCTCGCTTTCCTGTCAATCGCCCGGCGCCAACTGAATCGCAAAGGGGGTATCGAGGGAGGACGCAACCGCCTTGTCCAAATGATTGTATCCAACGTTCCGCCATCACAGGAGCGAGAGGCAGAGTTGCGTGAAATCCTACTCGGCCCCGACGCGGACAGCCTATCGAACATCCGGATTCTTGTAGTCCAGAGTCTGGCGAGAAATGCCTCTCTGAACCCCGAAAACCATCAGGTCCTGTCACGGGCCCTGCATTCCGAGCGCGCAGCGTCCGTTAAGTCAAAGATACGCTCGGAAATGGAGCGCTACCGCTTGAAACCATTGCCGATTGAGGCCCCGCCTCTTGCTGCTGCAAGCTGAGCTTGAACGGCCACAGCGGCGCCATATTCCATCAAATTTCACACAACCGCGAAACCGTAACTCCATGCCTGTGTGTCAGAACGGGGCGTAGCGAAACGGTACGCGGCGCGATCTGAGCGTTGCGGCCGCAATGGGTAGATGAAGGGTAGACCGATGGCCAAGACGATCCTCGTGGTCGATGACGATCCGACGCAGCGCCGCCTCCTGCAGGCGGCGGTCGAGAAGGCGGGCTTCGCCTGCCGCACCGCGCCGGACGGGGAAGCGGGCCTGCAGGTCGCGTCCGATCCGCAGGGCGGGGTGGATGTCGTCCTTCTCGACCTGACAATGCCGGGCCTGTCTGGCATGGAGACGCTGGAACGCCTCGCCGCCAAGCGCCCGGACCTGCCGGTCATCATGCTGACGGCGACCAGCGGCATCGATACGATCGTCCAGTCGATGCGCCGCGGCGCGGTCGATTTCATCGTCAAGCCGGCGAACCCGGAACGGGTCGTCGTCTCGATCCGCAATGCGCTGAAGATGCAGAGCCTGACCGGCGAAGTGAAACGCCTCTCGCGCAAGGCTGAAGGCGGCATGAAATTCGAGGACATGATCGCGGCGGCGCCCGCCATGCGCGGCGTGATCCGCATGGCCGAGCGCGGCGCGGCTTCAGATATTCCGGTACTCATCCTCGGTGAGAGCGGCGTCGGCAAGGAGGTTGTCGCGCGCTGCATCCAGGGCGCGTCCGCGCGTTCGGGCAAACCGTTCGTGACGGTGAACTGCGGCGCCATCCCTGAAAACCTCGTCGAGTCGATCCTGTTCGGCCATGAGAAGGGCGCATTTACCGGCGCTGTCTGCAAATCGCCCGGCAAGTTTGTCGAGGCCGATGGCGGCACCCTGTTCCTCGATGAGGTCGGCGAACTGCCGCTCGATGCACAGGTCAAGCTGCTCCGTGCCCTGCAGGAAGGTGAGGTCGATCCTGTCGGCTCGCGCCGGCCGACCAAGGTCAACGTCCGCATCATCTCCGCGACCAACCGCGACCTCGCCGCCCAGGTGAAAGCCGGCACTTTCCGTGAAGACCTGTTCTACCGCCTCAACGTGTTCCCGATCGACATGCCGTCGCTGCGCGAGCGCCGCGAGGACATTCCGGCCCTCGTCGAACATTTCATCGCCCGCTTCAATGCCAGCGAAGGCACGAAAGTCACCGGCGCGGCCGAAGACACGCTGAAGATGCTCTATGCCTATGACTGGCCGGGCAATGTCCGCCAGCTGGAGAACGCCGTCTTCCGCGCTGTCGTGCTGTGTGATGGCGACGAACTGCGCCCACAGGATTTCCCGCAGATCTCCGGACAGATGGCTGATGCGCCGGTGCTCTCGGCCCTGCCGCAATTGCAGCGCACGCCCGAGCCGCCGCCGGTTCCGGCCAACGACACCGCCGCGCCCGCCGCCTCACCGGTCGCCATCAGGGACCAGGACGGAGAGATCCGCAGCCTGCAGGACATCGAGCGCGATCTTCTTCAGTATGCGATTGATTTCTATGAGGGGCATATGAGCGAAGTGTCCCGCCGCCTCGGCATCGGCCGCTCGACGCTCTACCGCAAGGTCCGCGAATACGATCTCGAAGTGCGCGACCGCGAAGCGGGGTGATCCTGCCGGAGCCTTCCCGGATCAGATCCGCGGCCGGCTCAATATGTGTCAGAGCGCGTAAGGTGTGACGCCTTGCTGGCGGCACCAGTCAAGGAACTGGCGCTGCAGACTGCCCGTGTCTGTTGCGGAGATGACGGCGCCGTCAGGGCCGACATACTCGACACGTCCGCGCATGGTGATCTGCACAATGACCGGCTCATCGCCCTCGCACGCCCAATGGTCTTCATTGCCTTCGGGCTCATAAACATAGGCGCCAGGCCCGGCGAGGTCGCCGCTGGCGAGCCGGCGGCAACCGGACAGGGTGAGCGCGTGCACCGGGCCACTGTGGCGATGCGGGCCGATGCGGCAACCCGGGTCAACTTTCAGCTGAATGGTCCGCTCCTCGCCCGACAGCCAGAGAGGCCGAACCGCGACACCGGGCGTAAGCGGCATCCAGGGCAGCGCATTTGTGTCGAGCGGCTTTGAGGTCTGGTCCATGGGCCTATCTCCTGATATCTTGATATCAAGATAAATCTATATATCTCGATGTCAAGATAAGTGGGGTGCATATGAACGGCGCAAAAGGCACAGGCCGGAAAAGGAACCAGACCGCTGCAGCGGACGATCCCGTCGCGCGGATTGTTGCGCAATGGAAGGCCGAGCTGCCGGACCTGCCTGTAACCGGAATGGAAATCCTCGGGCGCGCCCGGCGTATTGTGCTTACCTCGCGGCCGGCGATTGAGGCAGTATTCCGGGACCACGGGCTCGATGCCGGGGAGTTCGATGTCCTGGCAGCGCTGCGTCGCTCGGGTCCGCCCTATTCACTGCGGCCGACTGAAATTTTCCAGTCACTGATGGTCTCGTCCGGCGGGCTGACAGACCGGTTGTCGCGCCTGGAGGCGAAAGGCCTCATCCGCCGCGAGGCAGCGCCGGATGATGCGCGCAGCCTTATGGCCGTCCTCACCGTGAAGGGCAGGGCGCTGGCGGAAAAGGTCATGCGTGAGGATATGGCGGTCGAGGAAGCGCTGCTTGCCGACCTTGCACCGGATGAGCGGCGCCAGCTGGCGGCCTTGCTCTCGCGCCTGCTTGTGACGCTTGCAGCGGATTGATCCTCAGGCGGTTGTCGCAATCGGCCGCAGCCCCGCGCGCCAGGCGAGCGCCAGTCCGCCGAGCGTGACGAGGGCCATCAGCCAGTAGAGCTTGGTCTGCGCCTCGATGCCGCCGGGGGCGAGGAGGTCATAGGCCAGGCCGGCGGCAAAGCCGGTGACAGCGATCGCCGGGCCGAAGATCAGCGCGCCGTTTGCCGAATAGGCCAGCGGCAGTTTCTCGTCCGGCAGCGCGGCGGCAAGGAACCGCATCGTGCCGATATGTGTCATCGCAAAGCTCGCCGCATGCAGGGTCTGGAAGACATAGACCGCCTCCACCGGCAGGACGAAACCGGCCGCCGTCCATCGCACCAGCGCGCCGGCGCCGCCGAGCCAGAGCAGGGTGTAATAGCTGGTCGTCTTCAACAGGCGCATCGAGACCAGCAGCAGCAGGATCTCCGCCGCCACCCCCGTCGCCCAGAGCGCGCCGATATGGCGCCCGTCGATGCCCTGCGCGATCCAGATGTTCGAGGCAAAGGCATAATAGGCCCCATGGCTCGCCTGGATCAGCGAGGCGGCGAGGAGATACACGAACACACCCTTCATCCGGTAGATCGTGAAGGCGTCGGTGAAGGTCGAGGTCAGCGGGCGGCGGGCGACGGCCGCGCGCGCGCCCTGTTTGGTCAGTAGCGGTGCAACGGCGGCAATCGCCGAGGCGCCGATCAGGTAATACAACACCCAGTCCGGCCCGTAGGCGCCCAGGATCGCGCCGCCGGCGAGGTTCGCCAGCACGAAGGCAGCCGAGGCGATCGCGCGGCCCTCGCCATAATCCGGCCGGCCATTGCGGGTGCCATAGACCAGCACCGCCTCGAACAGCGGGCCGACAAGATTCATCAGGCTGTAGACAAGGACGCAGAGCAGGAAGGCCACCGCACGCGGCGAGTCCGGAACGAGAAGCGCATAAGCGGCCAGTGCAATCGCCATGATCGAGGCCAGCGTACCGCGCAGGCCATAATCCTGCGCGATTCCCGCCGTCAGCGGCCCGGCAAAGATGCGGATCAGGATCGCGAGCGTGCCCGCGCCGGCGATCTCGGCGCCGGACATACCGGCCGCCCGTTCCATCCAGACCGGGAGGTAGGGAAGGTTTGCCCCAAGGACGAGGTTGACCGCGCCGGCGGCGAGGGCCGCGCGCCAGGATGCGCTTATCCGCATGGCATGTTCCCGCTTCCCTCCGCCCGTCCGCAGCAGACGCCTCTTACTCCACTTGCCGGGGAGTCGGTAAGGGGGCCCGGACGGCTTCACTGCGATGGATGCGAAGGCCGGTGAACGCCGGCCTGGACGGCCTCAGCCCGGACGGCAAAGAAAGGCGATATCCTTGGCCGGGATTTCACAGGCCCAGCCCTGCGCCGCGGCGATGAAGGCCAGGGTTTCGGCGCGGTAGAAGACAACATGCGTCGGATCCATCCGGTAGTGCCAGGTCGCGAACCGGTCATCATCGGTCTGGAAGCAGGTCATGATCGCCAGGATGCCACCGGGACGCACCTGCGCCATCAGACGGGAAAATTCCTCTGCAGGCCGATGGAAATGCTCCGCCGTCTCGGTGCATGTCACGAAATCATATGTCTGATCCAGTGCTGCGCGGTCCGGAAAAAAGAACGGATCGTACAACGCCACGGAATGCCCCGCTTCGCGTAACATCGCCGCCAGTGCGGGGCCGGGGCCGCAGCCATAGTCGAGCCCGCAGGCGGATGCCGGCAGGCGCGCGAGCAGCGGGACCGCGAGCTTTGACAGGAACCGCCGGTATCCGGGGTCGGAGGGATCATTCTCATGAAGCTGGTAGTGGGCCAGTTCCTCGCCGGGTGAGGGGTGCTGGCGCGGATCGAGAAATGTCGCCCGGCAGGTTTCGCAGCGCCAGTAATCCTTGTTGGGGCAGGACAGGAAGGCCTGTGGTTCCGGCGCGTTGCAGACCGGGCAGGCGACGGGCGGGGCGTGCATTTCAGGCCCCGCCGGCTGTCCGGGCCAGATATACGGTCTGCGTGAAGGCGCGCCCGTCTGCAGGATTGTCGAACCTGACCGGCTCTGCCTGCGCCGCCCCGAACACCGCAGCAAGACGTTCGGTAAAGTCCGGGTCTGGTGCGTCATTGGACCAGAGGCCGAAGACGCCGCCGGGTTTCAGATGGGCGCTCAGCCGGCGCAGGCCTTCGGGCCGGTAGAAGGCGGCGCTGCGCTCATCCAGCAGCGCTTCGGGAGAATGGTCGATGTCTGCAAGGATCGCATCGAATGTGCGCCCCGGCGCGGCGGGATCAAACCCCTGCGCTGCTGCCATCGCAAAGAAATCCCCTTCGATCAGTGTGCAGCGCGGGTCTTCCGGGAGTGCGCGGCCCAGCGGAAGCAGGCCGGATCTGTGCCAGTCGATGACGGCAGACAGCATGTCAACGACGATCAGGGAGCGGACAGATTTGTGCTCAAGCACGGTGTGGGCCGTATAGCCAAGCCCGAGCCCGCCGACCACGATATCGAGATCTCCGTCCGGCAGCAGGGCCAGAGCCAGACGCGCCAGTGCCACTTCAGAAGCCGTGAAGGCGCTCGACATCAGGAAGTCGTCTCCGAGCTTGATCTCGAAGACGTCCATTTTCAGCCCGAAATCATAGCGCCGCCGCAGGGAAAGCGCCCCGATCGGGGTGATCTGATAATCGAGTTCTTCAATCAGCCGGCTCATTGGTTATGTCCTGCCCGTTGCATCGTCTGCGTATGCGCCCGGCAGGAGGTTTCCGTCCAGAGCCGATCTGACAATTTCGCCAATACGCCGGGCCTCGGCCTCGCGCGGGCTGCCGGCCTTCCAGGCGATGCCGACCTGGCGTCCGACAATCGGCGTCACGAAGGGGCGTATGGCAACATCCGGGCCGAGGGCGAGCCCATTGTCCGCCGCAAGGCGCGGGATCAGAGAGACGCCTAGTCCGCCGGCGACCATGTTAACGAGCGTGCCGAGCGAGGTGGCGGCGACCTGTTCACGCCCCGCGCCGGGCTTCAGCTTGCAGATCGAGACGGCATGGTCGCGCAGGCAATGGCCATCCTCCAGAAGCAGCACATCCTCATTGTCGAGATCTTCCGGGGAAAGACCATTCTTGCGCGCCAACGGATGGTTCGCCGGGGCAGCCAGCAGGAATTCGTCATCGAACAGCGTCATCACCTCAATGCCCGGCGCTTCCCAGGGAAGGGCGATGAAAGCGGCGTCCAGCGTGCGCGCGCGCAGCTGGTCCATCAGGCGCTGGGTGCGGTCTTCGGTGAGGTAGAGTTTCAGGTCCGGATAGCGCCTTGTCAGCAGGCCGACGATTTGTGGCAGCACGAAGGGCGCGATGGTCGGGATGGCGCCAAGTTTGAACGGGCCGGAGAACAATGCCCCGGCGCAGGTCACCGACTGGACAAGCGCATGGGCATCCGCCAGCAGGGCAGAGGCGCGGGCAACCGCGATCTCGCCGGCATGGGTCAGGCTGGCGCCGCGCGATTCGCGCTCGGCCAGCGGCACGCCGAACAGGTCTTCCAGTTCCTTGATGCCTGCCGACAGGGTCGGCTGGGTGACATGGCAGGCCTCGGCAGCGCGCGAGAAAGACCCGGTTTCACCGAGGGCGACGAGGAATTGGAGCTGGCGGAGTGTCGGGAGGATCATAGATGCAATCTATGGGAACTCCAGAAATTATCAATTTGGTTTATCCGCCAGATTGTCGCAACTCTGCGCCGCCAGCTGGTCCGGGCAATGCGTGCTGCGCATCCCCCCACCCACCCAATGTCAGCGCGTGCGGGCTGGCTGGCTATTCCTCCGCACCCCTCCGATTCCAGCCGGAACGCTGCGTTCCGTATACGGCCTGTCTGTCGGATTGCCCCTCGGGCAGGGTGAGCCTGCCGGTGGGCAGGACACGCGCCGCAAGCATGTAAACTTGGTAAGAAAGCCGGATTTTGCGGCCCGCCGGTTTCGCTTGGTGGCAGATCGATGCGGCATCGCAACACAAGCTGTAAGGCCCGGTTTCTGCTTGGAATTTGACCCCCCGCCCATCCTGTCCCAGAGGGCGGGCCAGTCGTGTTCCGCGCCTGGACATTTTTTGTTCCTGAAACGGTCCAATGTGGAAATCCCGAATCATCAGAGCTGCCCATTGAGGCCCATGCTGACCCATGATACTCCAAATTTACACATGGTTTACCCATGGCGGGGTTTAGGCAAACAAGACTGGGGCAGGCGGGTGTTCGTTTCCACCTATGAGGGCGCTATTGACGCAAAAGGCCGGGTGTCCATCCCCGCGCCTTTCCGCGCCGCATTGGGGGGAAGTTCGCGCGTCTTCATCTGGGAGGCGCCGGACGGATCGGGCGCTCTGGAAGGTGGCGGCGAGGTGCTGATGGAGCTCTATCGCGAGACGCTGGCCGAACTGCCCCTGCAATCCCCGATCCGTGAAGCCATCGTCACCTGCATCATTGCGGGCTCGGCCGATCTCAAGATCGACGAGACCGGCCGGGTCAAGCTGCCGGAAGACCTCTGCGAGGCGGCCGAACTGGGCGGAAAGATCAAATTCTCCGGACAGATGGACAGTTTCCGCATCTGGAACCCGGAACGCTATCGCCTGCACCAGATGCGGATGCGCTCTGTCGTCAACACGCCCGAGACGCTGGATGTCTTCGCGGCGGCCTATAACAAGGTCCGCCAGCGCCGCGCCGCGTCGGGCGGGGGCGGGGAGGGTGGCTGATGAACGCCCGTACCGCGTCCCGAACCCCGGCCGGGGGCCATCAGCCGGTCATGCTCACCGAAGTGCTGGCCGCGCTGGCGCCGGCCGACGGGGATGTGATCCTTGACGGCACCTTCGGCGGTGGCGGCTATACCAGCGCCATCCTGAAGGCCGCCAAATGCACGGTCCTTGCCGTCGACCGCGACCTTGATGCCATCCTGCGCGCCGAAAAGATGGCGGCGGAGACGGCGCGCCTCGTGCCGCTGCTCGGCTGTTTCGGCGACATGGACACCCTCGCCGCCCAGGCCGGCTGGCCGCAGGTCGACGGTGTCGTGCTCGACATCGGCGTCTCCAGCTTCCAGATCGACCAGGCCGAGCGCGGCTTTTCCTTCCAGAAGGATGGCCCGCTCGACATGCGGATGGGCGGCGGCGGGCCGTCGGCAGCCGATGTCGTCAACCGGATGAGCGAGAAAGGGCTGGCAGATGTGATCTTCCGGCTCGGCGAGGAAAAGAACTCCCGCCGTATCGCCCGGGCGATTGTGCAGCGCCGCACAGAGGCCCCGTTCACCAGGACGGGCGATCTCGCCGCTGTGATCGAGGAATCTGTCGGCGGCCGCCGCGGCGAGCGTGTTCACCCGGCGACACGGGCGTTCCAGGCGATCCGGATGTATGTGAACGACGAGCTTGGCGAGCTTGCCCGCGGCCTTCATGCCGCCGAGCGTATCCTGAAGCCCGGCGGGCGGCTGGTGGTCGTCACCTTCCATTCGCTCGAAGATCGGATCGTCAAGCAATGGTTGCGCGAACGCGCCGGCGCTGTGCCATCTGGCTCACGCCATCTGCCACTCCTGTCAAAGCCGCCGAAACCAGCCTTTGAACTGCAGGAAAACAAGGCGGTGCAGCCTTCTGAAAAGGAAGTGGAAACCAATCCTCGCGCACGGTCAGCAAAGTTGCGGGCGGCGATCCGCACCGATGCGGACGCGGCCCGGGATGAGGCGAGCGACGGCATGAACCTGCCGCCGCTGTCAGAGCTTGAGAGGTCGCGATGAGCCGGAAAGTGTTTTTCTTCGGTCTGCTGGTGGTGGCGCTGCTGGTGTTCAGCCTTTACCGGGCCAAATACGGCGCCAAGGACACGGCTGCCGAGCTGATGGCCATCGAGGCCCAGATCGAGCAGGCGCAGCGCGAAAAGGCCCTGCTCGAAACCGATCTCGCGCATATGAGCCGGCGCGACTGGATCGAGGAATATGCCCGCAAGGAGCTGGGCATGGCCCCGCCGAAACCTGGCCAGATGGTCAATGAGGGCGATCTCGACGAGGTCGTCGGCGCGCCGGTCCGGACACTTCAGGTGCTGTCGCTGTCCGATGAAAGCGCCGCTTCCGCCGCGCCGGATGCGGAGGCACCCAGATGAGCGAAGCCTCCCGGGATCGCACACGGCTTGCCGGGCTGGCACTCGGCCTGGTTTTTGTCGTGATGGCGGGCCGGGGCGGTTTTCTGGCCCTGTCGGAAGCGCCGGCAAGGCCGGGCGGGCCGATGGTGGTGGCGGCGCTGGAAAAGCGCGCCGACATTGTCGATCGCAATGGCGAACTGCTGGCAACATCGGTCGTTTCCTGGTCACTCTGGGCCAATCCGAGCCTTGTCTGGGACGGGGAATACGCCGCCCGGCGCCTCGCGGAAGTGCTGCCGGACATCAATCAGGCCGATCTCGCCGCACGCCTGTCCAATCCCAATCGCCAGTTTGAATGGGTCAAGCGCGGCCTCACTCCGCGCCAGCGCGAACAGGTCATGGCGCTTGGCCTGGAGGGTCTCGACTTTCGTGAAGAAGCCCGCCGGGTCTATCCGCGCGGCGTCCTTGCCGGTCAGGTGCTCGGCTATACTGACATTGATGGCGAAGGCATCGCCGGGGCCGAGCTTGCCTTTGACCGGGCGCTGCAGGCCGGCGGCGAGCCGGTGCGCCTGACGCTCGACATCGGCGCGCAGACTGCGCTCGAGATGGAACTTGCGACCGCCGCGATGGATTATGACATGAAAGGCGGCGCTGCGATCCTGATGGAGATCGGCACGGGCGAGTTGCGCGGGGTTGCCAGCTGGCCGCCCTTCGATCCGAACCGCGCCCGCGAGACGCCCGCCAATGATCCCAGCCGGGTGAACCGCGCGATCGGTGCGGTCTACGAACTCGGCTCGATCTTCAAACCGCTGACGGTGGCCGCCGCCCTCGAAGCCGGCGCGATCCGCCCCGGTGACCGCTTCCCGGTCGGCGAGCCGCTGATGATCCGGAATTTCCGTGTCACCGACACGCACTGGATCGGGCGCGAGGCGGACATCACCCGCATCCTCGCCGAAAGCTCGAATATCGGCACGGTGCATGTGAACCTCGCCCTCGGCCCGCAGCGCCAGATGCAGTTTCTCCATCAGGCCGGGCTGACGGCGCGCGCCCCGCTCAGCCTGCCGGGCAGCGCCGCGCCGCTGGTGCCGCCGCGCTTGGATGAGGTGACGGCCGCAACCGTCTCCTATGGCCATGGCATCTCGGTCTCGCCGCTGGCTTTCCTCACGGCCTTTGCCGCGCTCGGCAATGGCGGGGAGATCGCCGCGCCGCTGATCCTGATGGGCGAGACACCGCCCCCGCCGGTGCGGCTCGTGTCCGGCACCACCGCCGACACGGTGCTCTCCATGATGCGCGACTCCGTGGTGCAGGGCACTGGCCGGCGCGCTGACATCCCCGGCTACCGCGTCGCCGGCAAGACCGGCACGGCGGAGAAGTCCGGCGCCGGCGGCTATGACAAGGACCGCAATGTGGCGAGCTTTGCTGCGGTGTTTCCCGCCGACAGCCCCCAATATGCCCTGATTGTGACGCTGGATGAGCCGAAACCCATCGAGGATGGGACGCGCACGGCCGGCGTGAATGCCGCGCCGGTTGCCGGACGGATCATCGAGCGCGTGGCGCCCCTGCTCGGGGTGGACCCGCGCCTGGAAGATGTCCGCCCTGTAACGGCGCCGCCGCCCAGCCTCGCCCAGAACAGGAGCGAACTTTGAAACTCTCGGACCTCTTCCCCCTCGCCGAGAATGGCGAGACCGAGATCCTCGGCATGACGGCCGACAGCCGCCAGGTGCAGCCGGGCTGGCTGTTCGCGGCGCTGAAGGGCAGCGTGCATGACGGCGCGCGCTTCGTGCCGCAGGCGGTCCGGCAGGGCGCCTCGGCCATCCTCTCCGATGGCAGCCTGGCCGATGTCGCTGTCCCGCATGTGATCGCCGACGAGCCGCGCCGCGCGCTCGCGCTCGCCGCCCGGCGCTTCTACGGTGTCCAGCCCGACCATGTGGTTGCCGTCACGGGCACCAATGGCAAATCATCGACCGTCGATTTCTGCCGCCAGATCTGGAGCCGCGCCGGCATCAAGGCCGCCTCGATGGGGACGCTCGGCGCCATCGGCCCGGCCGGCAAGGTCGATATCGGCCACACGACGCCGGACCCGGTGACCGTCAGCGAGACGCTGAAGGCGCTCGCCGGGCAGGGGGTGACCCATTGCGCGCTGGAAGCTTCCAGCCACGGCCTCGAACAGCACAGGCTTGACGGCGTCGATCTCGCGGCGGTCGCCTTCCTCAATCTCACCCAGGATCATCTCGACTATCATCCGACGATGGCGGCCTATCAGGATGCGAAGCTGCGCCTGTTCCGCGACCTTGCCCCGAAAGGCATTCCGGCCATCGTCAATGCGGACAGCGACCAGCGCGATGTGTTCGAGGCGGCGGCGCGTGATGCCGGCCTGCCGGTCGTCTCCTTCGGCTGGCGCGGCGAGGATCTCTGGATCGACGAGCTGATGCCGAAACAGGCCGGCCAGACGCTGTTCCTCTACTGGAAAGACGTCGAGCAGAAGCCGGTGGAGCTGCCGCTGATCGGTGAGTTCCAGGCGCTGAACGCGCTGGCGGCCGCGGCCCTCTGCCTGTCGCTCGGCATGGAATTCCCGGCCGTTGCCGACGGGCTCGCCCATCTGAAACCGGTCAAGGGGCGGCTCGAATTCGTCGGCAAGACACAGAGCGGGGCAGCGGTGTTCGTGGACTACGCCCACACGCCGGACGGGCTGGATGTGCTGCTGCGCGCTGTCCGTCCGCATACGGCCGGAGACCTGAAAGTCATCTTCGGCTGCGGCGGCGACCGCGACGCCAAGAAGCGCCCGATCATGGGCGAGGTCGCCAGCCGCCAGGCCGATGATGTGATCGTCACCGATGACAATCCCCGCTCCGAAGACCCGGCCGCCATCCGCGCCGCCATCCTTGCGGGGACGCGGGATGCGCGCGAGATCGGCGACCGGGCCGAAGCGATCCGCACGGTCATCCGTGAGCTGAAAAAAGGCGACACGCTGGTGATCGCCGGCAAGGGACACGAGACCGGCCAGATCGTCGGCGCCGACATCCTGCCCTTCTCCGATCAGGACGAGGCCCTCGCCGCCCTTCAGGAGACCGCGCGATGACCGCCCCGCTGTGGACCTCCGCCGATATCGAGCTTGCCACCGGCGGCAAGGCAAGCGCGCCGTTCGAGGTGACCGGCACGGTCTCGATCGACACCCGCACGCTGCAGCCGGGCGATCTCTTCGTGGCACTCAAGGATCAGCGCGATGGGCATGATTTCGCCGAAGCCGCCTTCCGGGCCGGCGCGGCGGGCGCGCTTGTCGCGCGTCCGGTATCCGGCGGACCGGTGGTCATGGCCGGCGATGTGCTCGATGCGCTGACCCAGCTTGGCATTGCGGCGCGCGTGCGCTGCGCCGCCCACCGCACCGCGATCACCGGATCGGCCGGCAAGACCTCGCTCAAGGAGATGCTGGCGCGTATCTACCGCGCCTTCGGCCCTGCCCATTGGAGCGTGAAGAGTTTCAACAATCACTGGGGCGTGCCGCTGACGCTGGCGCGGATGCCGGTGAACACGGCGCGCGCCGTGTTCGAGATCGGCATGAACACGCCCGGCGAGATCGCCCCGCGCAGCCAGATGGTGCGCCCGCATACCGGCATCATCACCTGTATCGCCACCGCCCATCTTGAAGGGCTCGGCTCGGTCGAGGGCATCGCGAAGGAGAAGTCGAACATCTTCGCGGGTCTTGAAGCCGGCGGCACGATCATTCTGCCTGCGGATGATGAATTCCTCGACTATCTGTCACTGCGCGCACGGGAATTCTGCCCGACCGGCAGCGTCGAGACCTTCGGCGCATCCGACGAGGCGACTGCGCGCATTGCCGCCTATGACACCGACGGCCGCACCAGCCGGATCGAGATCGACATTGTCGGGCGCCGCGTTGCAGTATCGCTCGATGCGGTCGGCGCGCACTGGGCGCAGAATGTCGCCGCCGCGCTCCTCGCCGCCAGCCAGACCGGCCTCTCCGTGACCGACTGCGCCGACGCGCTTTCGGGCTATGCACCGCCGCCGGGACGCGGCACGTCCGAGACGCTGACCTTGCCGGAGATCGGCGAGATCACGCTGATCGACGACGCCTACAACGCCAACCCCGCCAGCATGCGTGCCGCGTTGAAAGGTCTCTCCCAGCGTCGCGGCGGGCGCCGCCTCGCCGCGCTTGGCGACATGCGCGAGATCGGGGACACATCGGCGGCCGAACACCGCGCGCTTGCTGGTCCGGTTACCGAAGCGGGCGTCGACGGGATCTTCCTCGTTGGTGCCGAAATGCAACACCTTGCCGAGGCCCTTCCGCCGGGTCTGCAGCAGATATCTGCTCAGACGGCTGACGAGTTGTGGATACAGCTGCAAAAAGCATTGCGGGCTGGTGATGTGCTATTGATCAAAGGGTCGAATGCGTCCGGGATGGGCCAGATAGCGGACCGGCTGCGCCAATGGAGCCAGACGGCCGGAATGGGCAAGATGGATGGCGGCTCAGAAGGAGCTGCGAGGGTTAGCTGATGCTGTACGAACTGCTCGCCGCAGATGGCGGGGTATTTAACCTCCTGAATTACATCACCTTCCGCACTGGCGCGGCGGTGATGACGGCATTCCTGGTCACGGTCCTGATCGGCGAGGTGCTGATCAATTTCCTGCGCGCGCGCCAGGGCAAGGGCCAGCCGATTCGCGATCTGTCGCTGGAAGCGCAGCTGTCCAAGCAGGGCACGCCGACGATGGGCGGTTTCCTGATCTGGGCGGGCCTGATCGTTGCGGTCCTGCTCTGGGGCAACTGGCAGAACCCCTATGTCTGGGTCACGCTGTTCGTGACTTTCTCCTATGCTTTCCTCGGCTTCCTCGATGATTACGCAAAGGTCACGAAACAATCGACCGATGGCGTCTCCGCTGGCGCCCGCCTGCTCGCCGGTTTCGGTATTGCCGCGCTTGCCTGCGCCGTCATCATGGGCCTGCACGGGGCGCATACGCCCGCCGGCCATGCCGAATGGGGCCCGCTCAATCCGTTGGCGGAATGGATTGCCGGCTTTGCGCCGACAACGTCCGTCCAGCCGGCCGATCCCGATTTCTCCGGCGGTGTCGCCGTGCCCTTCGTCAACGACTATTTCATCCCGCTCGGTGGCTTCTTCATCCTGTTCGGCATGATCGTCATCGTCGGGGCAGCGAATGCGGTGAACTTCACCGACGGGCTCGACGGGCTCGCCATCGTGCCGATGACATTTGCGGCCGCCGCCTATGCGATGATCGCCTATCTCACCGGCAACTTCGTCTTCGCCTCCTATCTCGGCATCCAGTTCGCACCCGGTGCGGGTGAGCTGGCCGTCATTCTCGGCGGCGTGATCGGGGCGGGCATGGGTTTTCTCTGGTACAATGCCTATCCGGCGAAAGTGTTCATGGGCGATACCGGCTCGCTCGGTCTCGGCGGCATGCTGGGTGTCGTCGCGGTGGCGACCAAGCATGAATTCGCGCTGGTCGTCATCGGCGGCCTGTTCGTGATCGAGGCGGTCTCGGTGCTGACCCAGATCGGCTGGTTCAAGATCACCAAGCGCCTGACGGGTGAGGGCAAGCGCATCTTCCTGATGGCGCCGCTGCATCACCACTTCCAGAAGAAGAACTGGCCGGAAACGCGCGTCGTCGTTCGCTTCTGGATCCTGTCTGTCCTGTTCGCCCTTGCGGGCCTTGCCACCCTGAAGCTGAGGTGATGCGCAGGCCATGATCCCCATTACCGAATACGCAGGAAGAGACGTCGCGGTATACGGCCTTGGCCGGTCCGGTCTCAGCGCGGCCCGGGCCCTGAAGGCCGGCGGTGCGCGCGTTCATGCGTGGGACGATAATGAGGATGCACGCGCCAAGGCCGAAGCGGCCGGCATCGCCCTGTCCGACATCAACAAGCGCGACTGGCAGACCTTTGCCGCACTCGTGCTCTCGCCGGGCATTCCCTACAAATTCCCTCAGCCCCACCGCCTCGTGCGGATGGCGGAGATGACCGGTGTGCCGGTGATCGGCGACATGGAACTCTTCGCGCGCGCCGTGCAGGCGCTGCCCGAACGGGCACGACCCAAGGTCGTCGGCATCACCGGCACCAATGGCAAGTCGACGACCACGGCGCTGATCGGCCACATCCTCAAACAGGCCGGCCGCGATGCGCGCGTCGGCGGCAATATCGGCACCGGCGTACTCGATCTCGCCGCGCTGCATTCCAATGCGATCTATGTACTGGAGATGTCCTCCTACCAGCTCGACCTGGTAAAGAGCCTGCACTGCGATGTCGCGGTCTTCCTGAACCTCTCGCCGGACCATCTCGACCGGCATGGCGGCATGGACGGCTATCAGGCCGCCAAGATGCGCCTCTTCCTGAACCAGACGGCCAGGGATGTCGCCATCATCGGCTTCGACGATATCTACACCCAGTCGATCGCCATCGGCCTGTCGGCGGCGGGGGCGCAGCGGGTCGTGCAGATTTCCTCCACCTATACGCTGGGCAAGGGGGTCAGCGCCGTCGATGGCCGCCTCTATGACAACCAGTCCGGCAAGGCCGAAGCCGTCGGCAAGCTGGAGGAATGCCCGGCCCTGCTCGGGCGCCACAATTACCAGAATGCGGCGGCGGCCTATGCGGCCTGCCGCGCGCTCGGCCTTGACGCGGCAACCATCATGGCGGGGCTGAAGACCTTCCCCGGCCTTGCCCACCGGATGGAAGTGGTCGGCGAGATCGGGGGCGTGCGCTTCATTAATGACTCCAAGGCGACGAATGCCCAGGCCGCCGAACAGGCGCTGCGCGCTTTCAGGAACATCTACTGGATTGCTGGCGGCGTCGCCAAATCGGATGGTATCGTGCCGCTCGCCCCGCTCTTCCCGAACATCACCAAGGCCTACCTCATCGGCCAGTCCGAAGACGCCTTCGCCGCCACCCTTCAGGGCAAGGTGCCGAGCCAGACCTGCGGCACGCTGGAGCGCGCGGTCGAGGCGGCCCACCGGGACGCCAAGGCGGCCGGTGAGCCGGGCGCCGTGGTTCTGTTCTCTCCGGCCTGCGCCAGTTTCGATCAGTTCAAGGACTATGAGCAACGCGGTGATGTCTTCCGGACCCTCGTCCGGAATCTGACGCCGGCGAACCTCAAGGTGACGGCGTGAGTTACACGGCCAACGCCCCGCTGCTGCCGCGTTCGGATGCATCCTGGTTCACTGAATGGCGCCGCACGCTGGACTGGGGCCTGGTTGCCGGCGCGGTGATCCTGATGGGCGTCGGCCTCCTGATGTCGCTGGCGGCCGGCCCGGCTGCAGCGGCGCGATATGGCCAGCAGGATTCCTATTTCTTCGTCTACCGGCAGGCCATCATGGCCGGGGCAGGCTTTGCCGTGCTGATCGGCGTCAGCGCGCTTGACCGCAAATGGGCCCGGCGCTTCGCCGCGCTCATCTTTGCGGCGGGCCTATCGTTGATGATGGTTATCCTGCTGTTCGGCCATGAGGTCGGCGGCGCGCAGCGCTGGCTGAGGATTTTCGGTGTCACCGTCCAGCCGAGCGAGATGGTGAAACCGGCGCTGATCCTGCTCAGCGGCTGGCTGCTGGCCCAGCGGGAGATTTATCCGAAAGGCCCATGGGCGCTGGTCGCCTTCCTGTTCTATGCCGCAACCCTCGGCCTGCTGCTGCTGCAGCCGGATGTTGGCCAGTCAGTGCTGCTGACGGTGGCTTTCCTCACAGTCTTCTTCGTCAGCGGCATGCCGAAGCGCTGGATCGCGGTGTTCGCGGCCGGCGGGGCGGCCCTCGCGGTGACGCTGTACACCGTGTTCGACTATGTTCGGCACCGCGTGGACATGATCTTCAGTCCGCAGGGCCTCGACCGGTTCCAGATCGACCGTGCGGCCGAGGCGATCAGCCGAGGCGGCCTGTTCGGCGTCGGGCCGGGGGAAGGGCTGGTCAAGGCGCGCCTGCCGGACGCCCATACCGATTTCATCTTCGCTGTCATGGCCGAGGAATTCGGCCTCGTCGCCATCGTCGCGCTGATGGCCGTCTATGCGATGATGTCGATCCGCGGTTTCCGGGCAGCGGCGCGGATCGAGGATGGCTATGCCCGCGCGGCGGCGGCGGGTCTCTTCACCCTTTTCGGCCTCCAGGCTGCCATCAATATCGGCGTCAACCTCGCCGTCCTGCCGCCGACCGGCATGACACTGCCATTTGTGTCCTATGGCGGCTCTTCGATGATGGGAATGGGATTGACGCTCGGCCTCGCGCTTGCTCTCGTCCGGGGAGAAGGAACGAGGAACCGGGGACGGTATGGCTGAAGCAGCAGGCGGCAAGCTTGTCATCATTGCAGCAGGCGGAACGGGCGGACACATGTTCCCGGCCCGCGCCTTTGCTGACGAGATGCGCGCGCGCGGCTGGAAGACGGCCTTGATCTCGGATTCGCGCGGCCTTCGCTATGCCGGCGATTTTCCTGCCGACTGGAAGGAAGAGGTCGAAGCGGCCAGCCCCAACTTCCGCAGGCCCTGGACGATCCCTCGCGCGGCGCTGAAGATCAATGCCGGCATCGGCAGGGCAAGGCGACTGATGCAGCACTACCACCCCGCCATGGTAGCGGGTTTCGGCGGCTATCCGGCCTTTCCCGCACTCGCCGCTGCCCGGCGGCTCGGGGTTCCGATCATCATTCACGAGCAGAACGCGGTCCTCGGCCGGGTGAACCGGCAGTTCGCCCGGCATGCGAAACTGGTCGCCAGCGGTTTCGAGCGGCTGGACCGCCTGCCGCCCGGCTCGGCCCATATGCCGCTCGGCAATCCGGTGCGCGCCCCCATCATTGAGGCTGCGGCGTTACCTTATCCGCCCACGGATGGCGAGCTGACGATCCTGGTAACCGGTGGCAGCCAGGGCTCGCGCATCATCGGCGAGACAGTGCCGCTGGCCATCGCCAACCATATCCCGGCGCCGCTGCGGGTGCGCCTTCGCGTCGTCCAGCAGGTGCGCGAAGAACAGTATGCCGGCGTCTCGAATATCTATCACCGGGCGGGTGTCGCCTGCGAGCTTGCACCCTTCTTCAGCGACATGCCGGAGCGTCTCGCGGCGGCGCATCTGGTCATCGCCCGGTCCGGCGCCGGCACGGTCAGCGAACTGGCTGTAGTCGGGCGGCCCTCGATCCTCATCCCGCTCGGCATTGCCATGGACGACCATCAGAGTGCCAATGCCGAGGCGCTGACCTCCGTCGGCGCGGCCGACATGATCCTGGAGGCGAATGTCACGCCGAAACTGCTGGGCGAACTGATCGCCGCGCGCCTGTCTGACGGCGCCGAACTGGCCGCGCGCGCGGCAGCGGCAAAATCCGCAGCCCGCCCCGAAGCGGCCAGAATGCTGGCGGATATGGCTGAGAGGATCGCGGAGCTATGACCCGGCTCTCGGCCTATATCGCCCTCATCTTCGGGCCTTACCTCGCCATTTCGGAAATCGTCCGCAACTGGGGCGACTGGCCGGGCTGGCCGTTCTGGCTGGCGCATTTCATTGCCGCCGGGACGCTCACCTATGGCGCGCTGCGCTCACTGGTTCAGGGCTCGTCGCGGCTTCTCTCGGGGGCCTGGGGCTTCACCACCGGCATCTTCTGGGTGTCCTATTTCACGCATGCCGAAGCCGTCGCGCGCGGCGCAGCCGGTGAGGAAAGGCTGACACTGACGATCGGCGTGATGCTGCTGATCGCCCTCACCGGCCTGTTGATGTCGCTGACGCGCCGGTCGCTCTAGGAGTTCAAGGCTTTCAGATGACGCCTCCCACACCTTTTCCCGTCGGCCCGGCGCATATCGTCGGCATCGGCGGTATCGGCATGTCCGGCATTGCCGATGTGATGATCACGATGGGGTATGATGTACAGGGTTCGGATCTGGCCGAGAGCGCCAATGTCGAACGCCTGCGCGCGCGCGGCGCGAAGGTCTTCATCGGCCACCGGCCCGAGAATGTGACTGGGGCGGGCACCGTCATCATCTCCTCCGCCATCCGGCGCGACAATCCGGAAGTGCTCGCTGCGCGGGCGGCCGGTATCCCGGTCGTGCGCAGGTCGAACATGCTGGCCGAGATCACCCGCCTCAAATACACCGTCTGCATCGCCGGCACGCATGGCAAGACGACGACAACCTCGCTGGTCGCCTGCCTGCTCGACGGGGCCGGGATCGACCCGACCGTGATCAATGGCGGCATCATCCAGGCCTATGGCTCGAACTACAAGGCCGGCGAGAGCGACTGGATGGTGGTCGAGAGCGATGAGAGCGACGGCACTTTTGCCAAACTGTCTCCCACCTGCGCCGTCGTCACCAATATCGATCCGGAACATATGGACCACTACGGCACCATGGAGAAGCTGCGGGAAGCCTTCGACACCTTTGTCGAGAACCTGCCCTTCTATGGCTTTGCCGTTCTGTGTACGGATCACCCGGAGGTGCAGGCGCTGGCGGCGCGCGTCACCGACCGGCGGCGGATCAGTTATGGCTTCAATCTGCAGGCCGATGTGCGCGCGGTGAACCTGCGCACCGATCTGAGGGGCGCCCATTTTGATGTCGAGCTGCGGGCCGGGCCGACGCATGAGGCGCGCCGGATCGAGGGGCTGACCCTGCCCATGGCGGGTGAGCATAATGTCCAGAACGCGCTGGCGGCGATCACGGTCGCGCTGGAGTTCGGTGCCGGCGATGACCAGATCCGGTCGGCGCTTGCAGGCTTCGGCGGGGTGAAGCGGCGCTTCACATCTGTCGGCGAATGGCTGCCCGTGGCAGGCGGCGAGCCTGTCCGCATCATTGACGATTATGGCCACCATCCCGTGGAGATCGCCGCCGTGCTGAAGGCCGCGCGCGCCATGCAGGGCGAGGGCAGCCTGATCGCCGTCTGCCAGCCACACCGCTACACCCGCCTCAGCGACCTGTTCGAGGAATTCTCGACCTGTTTCGACCAGGCCGATCATGTCCTGGTCGCGCCGGTCTATGAGGCCGGCGAAACGCCGATACCCGGCATCACGCATGAAACCCTCGTGCGCTCGATCCGCCAGCACGGCCACCGCAGCGCCCGCGCGCTGGCCTCGCTGGCCGAGCTTCCGGACGCGGTGCGCGAACTCGCCGGCCCCGGCTCGATGGTGGTCTGCCTCGGGGCAGGCGACATCACCAGATATGCCGGCGAGCTTCCGGGCAGGCTGAACGGCTAGTCGGTCTCGGCCGGAACCACAAACCTCTCGCTTTGCAGGTGCTTCATGGCGCGGCGCGGCCACAGCCTGTCGGGCCGGGCAGCCTTCAGGCGCATTTCCAGCGGCTCCGTCAGGCGTTTCCGGTTCCAGTATTTCGATGCGGAGGTGCCCGTACACATCTCGGCCGTCTCTCCGGCGCGGAGCTTGCGCGTATGCTGGCGCGGCTCGCGGCGGATACGCCTGCCATCGCCATTGCGCATTTCGAGCGCATAGGATTGCATCAGCGGCGTCGTGTTGTGCACCGTGACACAGGCGTCGAGCTGTGTGTCACGAGAGGGGGCGATGCGCAGGCCGGTGAATCCGCCGCCCGCCTCGCCGCCATAGGCATAGGCGCCGAAGGTGCTGTCGACCATCGCATGATAGCGTCCGGCGCGTAAACGGCAGAGGCGGCCGCCGGCCGACCCGTGCGCGCGTCCGGCATTGCAGATATCGATCATCTCCGTGCGCATGCGCGTATCGCACTGGGCCTGGCTCATCTCGCCGAGGCGGTAGCAGGCGTCATGGCGCTGGCAGACCGGCCGGAAGGGCCCGTCAATCAGAGGCTCGAGGCTCGACAGGACGAATTCCGGCAGCATCCGCTCGACAAATTCCGGCCCGCACCGGTCGTGGGGTTTGCGGCTGGCGTCTTCCCGCGCGGCATAGGCCGGGTCCAGCGCCATCGGCCGGTCGATCCCCGGCGCGGTCGCGCAGGCGCCAAGAACGAGCAGGCAGAACAGAGCCAGTCTGGATCGTGGCGGCATGTGCAGTGTCTCCCGAGCGCAGGTTATCGCAGTCAGGTTGTATTCCAAAGGACCGGCCGCCGCCTGACGCGGGGGCATGGCCCCGCCCTACAGTCAAAACGCCTTTCGCTTTGCTGCGGAACAGCTAGTCTTTCCTGCACAAGCGCAGACCACTTGCGCCACCGGGAGGAATTCTATGGCGCAGGTTATCGTTGATACCGCCGGCACGGGCCGTCCGGAGATCGCGCCGGGGGAGGGCGGCGCCTGGGGCAAGACAGGCTTTGCCTGGGCCTGGTTCGAGGCGGCGCGCAACCCCTATTACATCCTGATCGTCATCTACATCTTCGCGCCCTATTTCGCCCGCGACATCGTCGGGGCGGACATTCTCGCCAGTGGCCGGCTGGAAGGGCTCACGCCCGAAGAGGCCCGCCGCGTCGCCGGGGCCGAAGGCCAGGCGATGGTCGCAAACCTGTCGAAGACCGCAGGTTATATCGCGGCGCTCACGGCGCCCTTCCTCGGTGCAGCCTTCGACCGGGGCCTGCGCCGCAAGCCTTTCCTGCTGATATGCCTTTCGCTGATCTCGCTTGTCGGCATTTCACTCTGGTGGGCGATTCCGGGACCGGAAGGCTTGTCGACGGGCACGGTGATGGCGCTGCTGATCGCGGCCTATGTCTGCTACAGTTACAGCGAAGTTTCACACAATTCGATGCTGCCGGATGCGGCGCGGCCAGATGCGCTGCCCGCCGCATCGGGTCTCGGCCTCGCGCTCGGCAATGCGGCCGCAACCGTGATGTTTGTCGGAATTGTCTTCATGTTCGCACTGCCCGATGTGTTCGGCTGGCCGACAAAGGAGCCGTTGTTCGGAATCGATACGTCCCGCTACGAACAATTCCGCATTGCCGGGCCGATCTGCGGGATCTGGTTGTTTGTCACGATGTGGTATTTCTTCCTGCATGGCCGCGATACCGGAATCAAAGGCACCTCTCCGGTGACGGCCATCACGGAAGGCGCCAAAGGTGTGTTGCGCACCATCTGGCGCGCGGCGCTTCACTGGGAGGCGTTCAAATTCCTGATCGCCCGGACGATCTATGCCGATGGCATGTTCGCCCTGCTGACCATCGGTGCGGTCTATGTCAGCCTGTTTCTGGGTTGGGGACTGATCGAACTTACGATCTACGCCATCTGGGCATCCGCCTGGGCTGTGGTCGGCGGCATTTTTGGCGGCTGGCTCGACCAGCGGCTTGGCCCGAAGAATGCACTGATCGTGGAGCTCGCCGCAATCGTGCTCATCCTCTTCTTTGGCTTGTCTATCACGCGCGATTCTGCCTTGTTCGGGCTGGTGCCGAACGTGAAGCTGAATGACTGGCCGTTCTTCTCGGGCTCGTCCGACCTGCTCTATCTGGGGCAGGGGGCGCTGATCGCCGTGTTCGCCACAGCGAATATTTCTTCGAGCCGGTCGATGCTGATCCATGTCGCGCCGGCACATATGCGCGGCGAGTTCTTCGGCCTGTTTGCCATTGCCGGAACGGTTACTGTCTGGCTCGGACCGCTGCTGATCGAGTATTTCACGCGCCTGTCCGGCGACCAGCGGATCGGCATGTCGGCGATTGCGCTGTTGTTTTTCCTCGGGCTGCTCGTCCTGCTGACGGTGAAATCAGACCGCCCGGTCCGGCCGGCCTGAAACCTCAGGACGGCCCGAAGGCGCCACTGTTGCCCACCCGGTCGATGACATGCACCCGGCGCGGGCGCAGATAGAACCTGTCTTTCATCGTCATCGGCTCGCTCAGGACGAAGCCGATATTGCTCTGATAGTCGTATTCGACTTCCGTCAGGATGATCGCGCCCGGCGACGGGACAATACCGTCCGGGACGGTGACCAGCGAGTTCACGGCGCGCGGCGCAATGTTGTGTCCTTCCGACCAGGCCACACGTTTCTCACCGTCGCCATTGTCGACGACCGATGTGATCCGCATGCGCGCATCGGCCACCGGGTAGGGCTGCATCAGCACGCCGGCTGCATTATAGAGTTCACGCAGGTCACCATCGGTCACCATGGCAAGACGGGCGGTCAGGTCGCCGAGGCTGGCGGCAGTCGCCGAGACCTTGCGGTCGGCCCGCATCAGGAAGCTCAACTCGACGCAACCGAAATAGATCAGCAGCATGACCGGCGCGATGAAGGCGAACTCGACAGCCGAGATACCCTCTTCATTACGCAGCATGCCCTTCAGTGTGCGGCGCTTTCTGTACCAGCGCGGAGACAGGCGTGATATCAACATCGTTCAGTTCCCGAAAGGTTCGTTGCGGAAGACGGCCGTCGCACTCATCAGGTGCTTGTTGCCCGACATGTTGCGCAGCGGCATCGAGATGCCGGGAGCCATCAGGTTCCATTCATAGAAGATGCGGACGGCAACGATGTCGTTCGGGCCGCCCGGCTGGAAGTCGAACTGGTCGGGGTCGATATTGCCAAGGGCATCGACCGGCGAGCCCGTCGGCGTGCTGGCAAAGCCATCGACTTCCCGCACATCGATATGCAGGCGGTTGTCGCAGTCGAGGATGCCCATCAGGCGTTCGCAGACGCTGTCACGGAACTGGTCGGCATTGATCTCGGCTTTCTGGGCCTGGCCGGTGCGCAGCGGCCGGGAGGCCTCGGACACGGCATGGTCCAGAATCGATGACATGATGAAGATCATGCAGATCTCCAGCAGGCCGAACAGAAGGAAGAAGAACGGCGCAGCAATCATCGCGAATTCGACAGCCGCAAGGCCGCGATTGTCCTCGGCAAACCGGCGAAACCGGGCCTTCAACCTTGCCGTAAGGCTGGCATTATAACGACAGGACATGAGGCTACCCCCCTGGTACAGCCTTCATTCCTATCAGTTTCCGGTTTCCGCGGCGTTTAGCCGATCGGCGCAATTTCACGCAAAATCGCGCTGGTGCCTCAGTTGCCCTCGGCGAGGGCCTGGCTCTGCAGCTGCTGCTGCATCAGACGGTCGAAATAATCCGGATCATCGCCGAAGCTGAGGGCCGAACGGCAGGCCGGCGTGCAATCATAGGTCTGGCTCATGCCGGCGCGGTTGACGGTCACGAGGTTCGAGGAATTGATCGTGACCATCACTTCGGTGTTGTAGATTTCCCGGCCGGCCCGGTCATAGACGAGCAGGTTTGTCGTGCCGAAGCTTTTGCCGGTCACGAAAATCAGGTTTTCATTGTGGACGGCAACGTCAGCGACATTCTTGTTGCCGATGACGATGCTCGAGGCCTGGCCGCTGAGGCGGATGGGAACGCTCTTGGAGGTCTCCACGGAGAGCTGTTGAGCCTGGGCCGCAGCGGCCAGTGCGAGGCCGGCGGCAGTCAGAAGGGCGGACTTCAGCAGCGTCTTCATTGTACGGATACTCCGGAAGCGGGTTTCGCCGACCGTCGCCGAATTTGGTTTCCCCTTTCCTAATGCGCGCGCCTGTGACCGGCAGGCAGTGAGGTTTTTGCGGCCTGTATATAAGGAATCGCGCGCGCGTTGAGCCGGCCGGTCCCGGTAAACAACTCCCTGATTTTGCTTCACGAAATTTCTGATTGTGGAAACGGGATATTGGGACTGATCCTGTAGAACGATACCTGTTCCGGGAAGAAAAGTTTGAAGCCGGAACTGTCAAACGCATGATGGGAGTTTCCAATGTTTGCACGTTTCCTGAAAGACGAGTCGGGCGCCACGGCTATTGAGTATGGCCTGATTGCTGCTCTGATCGCTGTTGCCATTATCGGTGGTGTTACGGCTCTCGGCGAAAACGCCGGCGAGACCTTCAACACCGTTGCCGGCGAAATGAAGTAATCGGCATCTGCATACAGCTTCGGCTGTGTGAAAGGTCGGGGCCGCCAGGAATTCCTGGCGGCCCTTTCCGTTTGAGGCCTGCCCCGCCGCCAGCACCAGAAGCCGGACAGGGCGGAGCCCTTCCGGTTTTAGGGGATGTAGCGAGCGGAGACAGAACAGGCCGCAAGCATAAGGGTTGGTGTTGAGACAAGGCATTCGCGACTTGCCTGTCTCC
>JBKBLD010000002.1:0-140541 GCA_046296675.1 Hyphomonas sp.
AGCGCAGGAGACCGCCGATGAGGCGGTGCGCGCAAAGGCCGCCGCCGAGCTGAGACTGCTGGAAGAGCGCCGCGAGCACGAGCGCTTGCGCGAGGAGGCGGCTGCGGCTGCCCGGGCTGCGGCAGAGGCTGAGGCGAACGATCCCGGCCTGTTCGGCCGGCTCGGCGAAGGCCTTGCGCGCTCCACGGCGAAGCTCACCGAAGGCATCACCGCGCTCGGCCGGCGCAAGCTCGATGAGGATACACTCGACGAGCTTCAGGACCTTCTGATCACCTCTGATATGGGCGCAAAGGTCGCCGCGCGGATCACCAAGGGCATCGCGAAAGAACGGTTCGACAAGGAGGTCTCCGGAGAGGAAATCCGACTCGCGCTTGCCGAAGAGATCGAGGAAATCCTCAAGCCCCGCGAACAGGTTGTCGATTTCTCGGACGGCCCGCGCCCGCGCATCGTGCTGTTCGTCGGCGTCAATGGCTCGGGCAAGACAACGACGATCGGCAAGATCGCCTCAAAGCTGCAGGATCAGGGCGCCCGGGCGCTGCTGGTTGCGGGCGATACCTTCCGTGCCGCCGCCATCGAACAGCTGAAAGTCTGGGGCGAGCGGGCGGGCATTCCGGTCATGTCCGGCGCGCCCGGCGCGGATGCGGCAGGCCTTGTTTACAGCGCTGTCGAGCGGGCGATCGCGGAAGACCTTGACCTCGTTCTCGTCGATACCGCTGGCCGGCTCCAGAACAAGGCCGAGCTGATGGCGGAACTGGGCAAGATCGTCCGTGTCGTGAGAAAGATTGATCCGGATGGTCCGCATGACGTGATCCTCGTGCTGGACGCAACGGTTGGCCAGAACGCGCTCTCGCAGGTCGAGGCGTTCCGGCACACAGCCGGTGTCACCGGCATCGTGATGACCAAGCTCGACGGGACGGCCAAGGGCGGCGTTCTGGTGGCGATCGCCGAGGCGCACGCTCTGCCGATCCATTTTATCGGGATCGGGGAGAAAGCCGAAGATTTGCGCCCGTTCAGTGCGGCGGCGTTCGCCAGAGCGCTGGTCGGGATTCGCGGCTGAGGGCTTCGCCCGCGCGGGACTTACCGCTTCAATCCGAAGCGCGAGATGAACACCCGGTCGAGAATCCGTTTGGGCAGCAGGGTGGGAATCGTGAAATTCATCAGCTTGTCGGGCACGGGGGCATAGCGCGCCTTCGGCTTCGGGTCGCTCAGCGCGGTCTCGATGATTTCAGCGATCCGCTCCGGGGCAAGGCCTGTGCGCCCGCCCTTCAGCATCGCTTCCTCGAACGCCTTCAGCGGCGCAGCCCAGTCGCTCGCGGCATAGGGGCCGGCTTCATTGTCCTTCTCCGCCTTGTCCCAGATCGGGGTTCTTACCGAGCCGGGGCCGATGGCGATTGCGTCGATGCCGTAGATGGCCAGCTCGCGGCGGAGCGTATCGCTCATCGCCTCATTGGCATGTTTGGTGGCGACATAGGCGCCGAGGAAGGGCGAAGCGATACGCCCGCCGACTGATGTGATGGTGACGATCCGTCCCGGCGGGCCTTCGCGGGTGGGGTCTGCGCCCAGCAGGGGTGTACAAGCCTGGGTAATCCGCAGCATGCCGAAGACATTGACCGCGAAGTGCGCCTCGAAATCGGCCAGGGGCTGGATGGCCAGCGGGCCCATCTTCGCGATGCCTGCATTGTTGACGAGACCGGCAAGGCGGCGAGGCCCGAGCGCGGCGGACATGGCAGCGATGGCGGCATCGACGTCGCCTGCTTTCGTCACATCCAGGATCAGAGGGCGCAGATCGCCTGTTGCGCCTGTTTTCAGGTTGGCTGCGTCCTTTTCCGACCTCACCCCGGCAAACACCGTCCAGCCGCGCGCAGCAAGGTGGCGGGCGGCCGCATCGCCGATCCCGCTGGAGGCGCCGGTTATCAGGACGGCGCGGGTGAGGGCGGGGGCGGTAATCTCGGTCATATTCCCTTATACGCGCTGGCGCCCGATCAGTTTTCGGTTTTTTTCCCGCCGCCCTCAATCACGGTGAGTTTGGGCTTGGCGCGGGACAGGCGGGTGACATTGCCGGGCGCAGGCGGGGGCAGGCTGGAGGCGGGCACCAGGGCGGGCTTCGGCTTTGCGGCGGGCGGGGCCGCTTCGGCCCCGGAACCGGTCTCGGGCTCCGGCTCGCGGGGGCGGGCCGGCGGGCGGCGTTTCATGCCGAGGGGTTTCTTTGTCTGCAGGCCCCGGGGTGCCTTGCCGCGGGCCTTCTTGTCGATCTCGCGCAGCTTGGCCTGCTGCAGGCCGGAGAGCGCTTCGCCTTCGCTGCCCTTCGCCGGATCGGCAAAGGCAGAGCCGAACTTCTCGATCCGGCCTTCAACGCCTTCCAGAAACTCGCGCTCCCAATCGGACAGCGGCGGGCCAAGGCCTCTTTCGGCCAGCTCGGCGGCCCGCCTCAGCTTTCGCAGGGCGGCGCGCTTCTTGCGCTCGTCAACCTCTCTTGGCATGGCCTCACCTGAGACTTGTTCGCCCGTGCGCGCAATCTCACGCTTCGCCGAGGGCGATTAGGTAAGTCTCCAGCACCATTTCCTGCTCATCCCGCTCAGCCTTGTCAATTTTCCGCAGGCGGATGACAGCGCGCAGTGCCTTGGTGTCGAAACCAATCGCCTTGGCCTCGGCATAGACGTCCTTGATCTGTTCGGCGACTTCCCGCTTTTCCTCTTCCAGCCGCTCGATCTTGGCGACCGTCTGGCGAAGCTTTTCCCGGGTGGTTTCGTCGATCTTGGTCAGCTCAAAGCTGTCATCCATGGGGTGTCCTTTCCGGGTCTCGAGGCGAAGGGGAGGCTATTAGCGGGTCTGAGGGTTAATGGCCAGACGGCGTATCGCTCCGGCGACAGCTTCACCCGCGCCATGATGGGGCATGTGGCCCTCTTCCTTCAGGATCACGAGATCGACAGGAACCTGTTTCTTCAGCTGGCCGGTATGGATCTTCGGCGAGAGGACGCGGTCGCCGCTGCCGGAAAAGACGGTCACCGGGACTTTCAGGTCTCCGTAGCGCCTTGATTGTTCGGCAAGTTCCTGCCGGAGCGCCGCCATGTCCTCGGCATTCGCCCGGAAGTTCGACGGACGTAGATAGAGGCTGATGCCTGAATTCTCGTAATAGCCAGACGGCGCTTCGGCCGGGGAGAAGACACTGGAAATTCCGCTTTTTATCTGGCTCGGCCCGACCAGCGGAACAAGCTGAGAGAAAACCGGCCCGATCAACGGATAGGCGCCGACCCGGTTGTACCAGGCGGTGCCGCCCGTCTCCCAAGTATGGGTCGCCGGCGCGAGCAGGACGAGGCCCGAGACAAGGTCCGGCCGGTCGAGCGCGACCCGAAGGGCGACCGCGCCGCCGAAGGAGTGGCCGACGACCACCGCCTTTCGTCCCGGCGCCATCTGGTCCAGCACGCCGGCCATCTGGCGGGCCTGAGCTTCCAGCATTTCGGCGCCGTCAAAGCGTTCCGACCAGCCATGACCCGGCCGGTCGGCCATCAGGACATGCATGTCGGGTTCTAGGCGCGGGGCGAGCGTCCAGCTGAACTCGCGCGCATTGGCGCTGGCGCCGTGGATCATCAGGACGGGCGGGGCTTCGGCCTCGCCGCGCGCCAGCACATGCACGCTGCGCCCGCCTACCTCAATCATCCTGCCCTCCGGGGGCAGGGCGGCTTCGACCTTCGACGTATAGGCCAGGCTGGTAACGCAGGCGCCAAGGCCGAGGCCGGAAAGCGCCACGAGAGACGCCGTGAGCATGCGTTTCAGAGCTCCAGACCTTCGGCTTTGCGCGACAGGCGCGCTTCGGCGGCCTTTGCCTGTGGCATCAGCGGGTAAATTTTCAGCGCCTCGCGATAGCTCTCCAGCGCCTCTTTCTCCCCGCCGAGCTGTTCGAGGATATAGCCCATGCCGAGCCAGGCGCCGAAATGGCGTGGTTCGATCGCCAGGGCCTGGTTGAGGTCGCGCAGCGCTTCGGAATAGTTTTCGCCGGCCAGGAACAGGCCGGCCCGGCGGTGCCAGGCTTCGGCAAAATCCGGGCGCAGCAGGATGACGCGGTCGAGCAGGTCCCGGCCAAGCTCGAGGTCGCCGGCGCCGATCACCGTCACCGCCCGGCTCATGACCAGATCGGCGCTCGGAGAGCCGGATTCCAGCCAAGTTGCCCAGATGTCATCGGCCACATCGGCCGCTTCGAGCTCGCCTTCGGCGGATTTCAGCCGCTCGAACATCGCATCCGATGGCAGGGCATGGCCCGCTGCCGGCAGGAGCGCGAGGAGGGCGAGGGCAGGGAAGAGCCGCTTCAGCATGGGTCTTAATATGCCTTGCTGCCGCCTGGGAGCAACGGGCCGCGGTCAGATAGGGTCAGGTCTGGCCAGATCCGGTCAGAACAGGCCTTCGCGTAGCAGAGCGGTTTCGAGCGCGGCGGCTCCCCGAAACAGATGCGTGCGGTAGCCGAGCGCATCGGCGGTCGCGACATTGCGCGGCGCATCGTCGATGAACAGCACCTCGTCGGGCGACGGATCGCCCATCTTGGAGCGGGCATAGTGGAAAATCGCCGGATCGGGCTTCACAAGGCCGACCTGGCCGGAAACGACGATGTGGCGGAAGCGTTGCAGCGCCGGGAACATGTCGAGCATCATCGGCCAGATTTCGGCCGGCATGTTGGAGACGCCGTATATCTCGACGCCGCGGCCGTACAGCATTTCGACCAGCCGGTCGGTGCCGGCGACATAGCCGTCGAACATCTCCGCCCAGCGGCTGTGCCAGGCGCGGATCTGGGCGTCATACTGGGGATAGCGGGCAATCAGCGGCGCGGCATTGTCGGCGAAGCTGACGCCCCGGTCATGCGCCTGGTGCCAGTCCATCGTGCAGACTTCAGACAGGAAGCGGTCACGCTCAGCCGGATCGCTGAAGAGTTTCGAGTAGAGCCGGGCTGGCGACCAGTCCAGAAGGACGCCGCCAAGATCGAAGAGGGCTATGCGGGCGGCCATTCTGCCGCCTCAATCCCTGTTCATCTACAGGTCAGCCCTGTTTTGCTTTGAAACGCGGGTCGGTCTTGTTGATGACATAGACCCGGCCCTTACGGCGCACGATCTTGCAGTCGCGGTGACGCGCCTTGAGAGATTTGAGAGACGAGCGGACTTTCATGGGTCTGGCCTGGAACGTTTAGGAATTGGGAAAGCGGAGCGCGTAATGAATCCGGCAAGCCGAGTCAAGAACAGTTACTGCGGCCGGGCGGCCGAAAAGAGGGTCGAAGCGATGATCAGGGCAGGGTTCAGCCGGTCGAAATGGATGGGTATCGCCGTGATCTGCGGGGCGCTCGCCTCCTGTGCGGCGGGCCCGCAGGCGCCGTCGCCGAAGCCGCCGGTCACCGGCACACCGGCGCCCGCCCCGGTGCCGGAAACCGGCCCGATCAGCTACCGCTCCTCCGGACATGCCGAAATGGATGCCTGGCGCAATGATTTCAGTGCCCGCGCGCTTGCTGCGGGCCGCGACCGGGGAATCGTCAAATCCCTTCTGGAGAATATCAGCCCGATCCCGATGTGGCTCGGCACCGAGGTTCAGGCCCAGACGGCGCCGTCCGATCAGGCCGAATTCGCCAAACCCATCTGGGAGTATCTGCGCACACCGCTCGGCAATACCCGTATCTCCGGCGGCCAGCAGAAACTCGCCCAGTTCGCCCCGACACTCGCCGCCATCGAGGCGCAATACGGCGTCGACCGGCAGGTTCTCGTCGCCATCTGGGGCATGGAGACCAATTATGGTGGCTTCATCGGCCGTGACGACGCCGCCAATGCGCTGGCCAACATGGCCGTCGAGGGCCGCCGCCGCAGCCTGGGCGAAGCCGAACTGTTTGCTCTGATGACCATCCTCGAGCGCGGCGAGGCGCGTCGCGGCGACCTGATCGCCGGTTGGGCGGGCGCGATGGGCCAGACCCAGTTCATGCCGTCCACCTATGTCGCCCATGCCGTCGACTTTGACGGTGACGGGCGCAAGGATGTCTGGAAGAGCGAGGCCGATGCGTTAGCCTCGGCGGCCAACTACCTCGCGCGGTCCGGCTATATGCGCGGCCAGCCCTGGGGGATCGAGGTGCTCACCCCGGCGGATTTCGACTTCAGCCTGGCCGACGGCACCGAGCGCAGGATGGAGACTTGGTTGGCTGCCGGTCTCTCGCCGATCCGCGGCGGCGCCTTCGAAACCGGCGGGGCGGAGGTTGCCGAACTCTGGCTGCCGGCCGGGGCGACTGGGCCGAAATTCCTGCTGTTCAAGAATTTCAATGTCTTCAAGACCTATAACCGCGCCGATTCCTACGCGCTGGCCATCGGGCTGTCGGCCGACATGATTGCGGGCAAGGGCGGGCCGGTGGCCGCCTGGCCGACGCATCTGCCGCCGCTGACGCTCGCCGAGATCCGCGAACTTCAGGCCGGCCTCAACGCGCTCGGCTATGATGCCGGCACGGTGGATGGCATCGCCGGGCGGCGCACGAAGAATGCGCTGCAGCAGTTCCAGAAGGCGCGTGGGTTCCTTGCGGACGGGTATCCAACAAAGGAAATGCTCGCGGCCGTGAAGACGGGTGCGCCGGTTATCAACTGACCTGCGCCCTCACTCCTCCCCCTCGCGGACTTCGCCGAGGCCGTCCTTCATGCCGAAGCGGGCGTAGAGGAACATGGCGGCGAGCATGCCGGCGCAGAGGTAGAAGGGGAGTTCGCGGCTGACATATTCGTAGAAAAACAGACCGAAGAAGGGCGTCACGATATAGCCCATGCCATTGGCCGAGATGACGAGGCCGGCGACATTGCCCTGAAGCTGCGGCGAGACGGCGAGCGAGGCGCCGCTGGAAAAGCCGGGCCGCGCAAGGCCCTGGCCAAGGCCGATCAGGAACTGTGCGCAAAGAAGGCTCGCGAAATCCTGAGCAAAGACAATGATCAGCGTGCCGGTAAACAGCGGCAGGCAGCCAATCCACATCAGCGTCTTGTTGCGAAGGTGCAGGCGCGGAATGATGACCAGCTGGGCGAGCAGGACCGCGACCGCCCCGACCGTGAAGGCAGGCCCGGTATACTGGGCTGCCTCGCGGCCTGACACGCCGAGCTTGTCCATGACGGCGAAAACGAAGACCTGTGTCAGCACGCCGGTCACGAGCGACATCGCCACCGCGTAGACCAGGAAGGGCAGGACGCGGTCGGAATGCCAGAGGCCTTTCGCGGCGATCTCTGCTTCGACCTTGACGGCATCAGCCACAGGCGCGCGGGTCTCGGGCAGGCGCCACCAGATCATCGCCGCCATTGTTGCCGCAACGATGGCCGTGAACAGGGCAGGGGAGAGGATGCCGACCCAGGCAACCAGCATCGCCGCAAAGGCCGGACCAATGATGCTGCCGACGCTGAATCCGGAGGACAGGAAGGCGATCTCGCTCTGGCGTTCGGCTTTCGAAGTGCGGTCGGCGACATAGGCCTGGGAGGCGGGGTTGGTCGCCGACCCGATCAGGCCGAACAGCGAGCGGGCGAGCGCCAGGCAGACGAAGACCGCGATGATGTTGGTCATCATGCCGGAGAGGGCGAGCCGGCCGGTCACCCAGATGAAGAACATCGAGGCGGCATAGCCCGCCAGGCCAATGGCGGCGACGCGGCGCCGGCCCCATGTGTTCGAGCGCTTGCCCCAGAAGGGCGAGGTCAGCGACCAGAGCAGCGCGGAGAGCGAAAACACTGCGCCTGCCATCCAGTCCGGCATCTGCATCTCGCGTGTCAGCTGGGGCAGTACGGCGGCCAGCAGCATCGTATTGCCGGCGCCGATGGCCATCAGGGCGAAAAACAGAAGGATGAAGGCCCCGCGCCGGTCAGGGCGGGATTCGTCGGGCAGCCGGTCATGGGTTCCGGGCATCAGTATCCTTTGCGCTTCCCGCAACGGGGGCCGGGCGCTTCCTGATCGCGGCGCGGCTCCTGTGAACGTGGCTTTAAGATGCTTTGGGCATGAAAGGCTACTGGCTGCCAATAGCCGACGTTAAGGAAATCCGCGCCCCGTGCTTCAGATTGCCGGCCTCATCCTTGTGCTGTTCCTCGTTGGCGGCGGCCTCGTGCTGACGGGCGGGCCGGCGGCGATGCATGCGCTGCCCTTCGAACTCGCCCTGATCGGCGGGGCGGCCATCGGCACTGTGATGATCGGCAATTCCCCGGATGTGGCGCGCGAAGCCTTTGCGGGCTTTGCGCGCGCCTTCAGGGGGCCGCGCTGGAAGAAGGCGGACTATGCCGACCTCTTCACCCTGACCGGCAGCCTGATGCGGGCGGTGAAGCGACGCGGTTTTGTCGCCATCGAGGCGGATATCGAAGTGCCGGAGGAATCGGTGCTGTTCCGCGCGGCGCCGCGCATCCTGGCGGACGCCCCGGCGCGCAGCCTGATCTGTGATGCCTTCCGCCTGATGGCGCTCGACCTGTCCGATCCCGAACGGGCGGACCAGCGCATGATGGAGGCCATCGACGGCCATATGGACCGGAGGATGAAGGCGGTCGGCGCCCTGCAGACCCTCGCTGATGCCCTGCCGGCGCTCGGGATTGTCGCCGCCGTGCTCGGCATCATCCGCACCATGGGCGCGATTGATCAGGAGCCCGCCATTCTCGGCGCGATGATCGGGGCGGCGCTGCTCGGCACTTTCCTTGGCGTCTTCCTGGCTTACGGCCTCGTCGGGCCGATTGCGGCGCGCTATGGTCAGGTGGTGGAGGAAGAAGCGGTGTTTCTCGAGACGATCCGGCACGTGCTGCGCGGTTTCGGGGAAGGGGCAGCACCGGCCCTTGCGCTGGAAATGGCGCGCACGACCCTTCCGCCGGCACTGCAGCCGGAGACCGCTGCCCTCACCGGGCCTGTTGCACCGCTTCCGGCAGCGCGCCGCCCGGCAGCGTGATTGGCGCGGGCCCCGAGGCGGTCTAGGCTCAGCCTTTCAGGAAGAGGAGGGGCGCATGTCCCGGTTCGACGAACTCGTCACCATGGTCGAGGTCTACCAGTCCCTCGCCGAAGAGAATTACAACCGGATCCGCCGGCTGGCGGAGGAGGTCCGCGACGGGCTGTGCGAATATCTCGGCGCCGGCGACGGTCCCTGCGTTCATCTGGTGCCGCCTGCCGGCCCGTTTGAGCCTCATTCTTATGGCGATCTCGCCTTCTCGGTGCCGCCGCGGGGTTTCCGCCCGCTTGGGCCGGTCTCCTTCGGCCTTGCCGTGCGTGTGACCCGGTCCGGAGACTGGCTGCGCCTGGCGCTCCACTGCCGCAAGACCGGCGACAGTTTCATCGTCCAGATCGAGGATGGGGCGGAGTATGAATTCCAGCTGCCAATCCGCGAGGAGGATGACGAGCCGTTCAACGCCTATGTGTACCAGCACATCCTGAACTGGTTTACAGACAATATCGAACGCTACCGGGAAGGCTCCTATGGCGCCCGGGCGATCGGGTTTGATTTTTCAGGCGCAGAGTCCAAAAAACAGTTCGAACTTTAGGTCTGCCCGAAGGACCCCTCACGCAGGCGCTCGTCTGCAGTTTGGGTCTGATAAATGTATTCTCCCTTTAGGGGAGAAAATAATTCTGGAATTATTTCACAGGAACCGTCTTGACACGGATTATTCGCCAGCGGCCTGCAGTTCCGCTCCGTGGACCCTCAGCCAGGCGCGCTGACGCTTCCAATCGGGGCAGCATTTGCCCACCAATGCCCAGAATTTGTTCGAGTGATTCATCTCGATCAGATGGGCACATTCATGCGCGGCGACATAGTCCAGCACCGCTGGCGGGGCCATGACAAGGCGCCAGGAGAAGGAAAGCTGCCCGTCAAAGGTGCACGACCCCCAGCGAGAACGCGTATCCTTTACAGAAATTCCTTTGTATTCAACACCGAGTGTCTCGCAATGGCGTTTCACGGCGCGGGTCAGATCCGCTCTGGCCTGCTTCTTCAGGAAGCGCTCGACCCGCAGATCCAGCGTCTCGGGGTCGCCGGGTGCGCACAGGGTGCGCGGCTCGCCTGCGATCAAGCGCGCCAGGCGCCCGTCACCCTCGCCCGTAATCTGGCAGGGTTCGCCGCGATAGTTGAAGACGGCGCCTTCCTCGAACCGCACAACGTCCGGAAGGTGCTGTAATCTTGAGGAAATCCAGTCAACACGCTCAGCGGCAAAGGCGGCCGCCGCCTGAATCTGACCCCGGCTCGGCGCCACGGCCACGGCCTCGCGCCGGCGCTCGTCCAGCCGGATTATCAGCCGCCTGGCCTTGGCATTCACCTCTAGACGCACCTTGATCCGGTGACCGCCGGGCGCTCTGAGTGTCATGGTCTGGCCATTGTTGTAAGGCATGTGTAAAGAGTCCGCACTAAACGCAGCGGCCACACCGCACCCCCAACTCACCATCAGAGGGACAAAACATGAAGTATTTGCTCACCGGCGTGATCGCTCTTTCCTTGCTTACGGCATGCGGACAGAAAGACAAGCCGAGTGGAGAGGCAGCTCTCGCCGCGATTGAATTTGATGCAGGCTCCCTGCCCAATATCAGGCTCCGCAATGGAGACCCAGCTACTGCTGCCGATGCGCTCGCCGTATTTTCCCTGGCTGAGTCCGGTTCCGGGAGGCTGACTTTTGACAGCCGCGAGCTGAATGGTGACAGGGCGGTCTTCACCAATGTGATCCTGTCCATTCCGGAAGGCGCGGCATCGGAGCCGGCCTATTCGGCGGAGGATATCGCCGAAATCTTTGCCTATCTCGATTATGACGGTGACGGCATCGCGGATGACGGCTCGGGCATGACGATGGAAGAGTATGGCGCGATGCTGAACGAGGCTGATCCGCCGGCCCCGCCGCCCGTGGTCAAGGCCGGCAGGCTGGAATTCGGCGGCCTCGGCATGATTGATGGCCAGGCCAATTTCTCGCTCATGCGCCTTTCCGATATTACCCTGACGCCGGTCGCCGGCTCCGAAGACCGATCAAGCGGCCGCGTCGGCAAGGTCGAACTGGTGAACCCGTCGCCGGAAACCGCCGCCTGGGTCGCCAGCCTGTTCGGCGAAGGCGAGCCGGCCGATTTCCCGGAAGGCACCGCGCTGGCGTTTGATCGCTGGCTGGTCAGCGATGTGAATGTCAGCATGGATGATGCCAGCGGTACCGGCCTCTTTACGCTGGATTCGATGTTCATCTCCGAACTCGGCGCCGAGCAGGCCGGGAAGATGGGCGTCTCCAAACTCGTCTTCAATTTCAATGATGCCGGCACGGGCGATGTTGCCATCAATCTCGACGGCTTCGGTGTCTCCGGCCTCAATTACGGCCTGATCACAGCAGCGATGGGCGGCTCGGACGACCCGGCCTTTGCCACCATGTTGCAGTCCGACCCCGGCAATCCGGGCTTTGATGCCATGCAGCTGAAAGGCCTGAAAGCCGACATCGTCGGCGCGGCCATCGCGCTGCCGAACTTCAATTCCTATGTCGGCCGCGACAATCAGGGCCGGGCCACGAAGATCACCACCGATCCGTTCACGATGACGGTGGCCGCCCGTGACAATCCTGATGGCGAACAGTTCGCCGGTGCACTGGCCATCCTCGGCTATGAAACCCTGACGCTGAGCGCCGCCGGTGAGCAGCATTACGATCCGGATGCGGATATCCTGACCCTGACGAAGGGCAAGAACTACTGGAAGCTCGATGACGGCTTCAAGTTCGATGTCGCGGCGAAGTATGAAGGCACCAAGGCCCTGGCAGCCGCCTCCGCCACGGCCGATACCGATCCGAACGCCGTGATCGAGACCATGCTGAACCAGCTGGCCTTCCATCAGCTGGAGTTCTCGTTCGCCGACAGCGGCTTCTTCAACCGCGCCCTCAACGCCTTTGCCGCCCAGTCCGGTGAAGACCCTGCCCAGCTGCGCGCGCAGATCACCGGCATGATGGCGATGGCGCCGATGTTTGCTGGCGGCACCGGGATCGACACGCCGGTCATCACCGAGCTTGCTTCGGCGATCTCCAGCTTTGTGCAAGACCCGAAGACGCTCACGATCGGCATTGCCCCACAGTCTCCGCTGACCATGCAGGCCTTTATCGATGCAGCTGAGAATCCCTCTGATCCGTCGAAAAAGCTCGACAAGACGAAGCTCGGCTTCTCAGCCGGAAACAAGTAAGCGCCTGACGGGACGGTGTATATCCGAGAGCGCGGCGGCCCGGTGGCTGCCGCGCTCTTTCCTTGCCGGGCCGATAAGGGCATAGGCTAGAAACATGAGACTGGCTTTTTTCGGAGATGTCGTAGGCAAGCCCGGCCGGGCGGCCGTGCTGGAGCACCTGCCGGGGCTGCGCGCGCGCCTGCGGCTCGACTTCGTCATCGTCAATGGCGAAAATGCCGCCGGCGGTTTCGGCCTCACCCGTCAGATTGCGGAAGAATTTTTCGCCGCCGGGGCCGATTGCCTGACGCTCGGCGACCATGCCTGGGACCAGCGCGAAGCGCTCACCTATATCGAGCGCGAACCGCGCCTCCTGCGCCCCCTCAACTACCCGGCGGGCGCCGGCGCCCCGGGGAAGGGGGCAGAGCTTTACACGCTGCCCGATGGGCGCCGTGTCGGCGTGATCCAGCTTCAGGGCAACGTCTTCATGCGCCAGGCGCTGGGCTGCCCGTTTGCGGCGGCCGATGCCGCGCTCGATCAGATGCCGCTCGGCACGGTGGCCGACGCCATCATCGTCGATATGCATTGCGAAGCAACCAGCGAGAAGATGGCGATGGGCCATCATTGCGATGGCCGCGCCAGCCTCGTCGTCGGCAGCCATACACATGTGCCGACGGCCGACACGATGATCCTGAATGGCGGCACGGCCTACCACACCGATGCGGGCATGTGCGGCGACTATGATTCGGTGATCGGTATGCAGAAGGAAATGTCGCTCTACCGGTTCACGACCCAGCTGCCGGGCGAGCGCTACCAGCCAGCCCTCGGCGAGGGCACGCTCTGTGGCACTTATGTCGAAACCGATGACCGCACCGGGCTTGCCCTGCGCATCGAACCGGTCCGGATGGGCGGGCGTCTGAGCGCGCAGGTACCGGCGGTCTGACTGCCCCGCGCCACGGCGCCGCAGAGGCGGCTGGCGCTGGCGCTTACTTCAGTTCTTCCCGAACTTCCGGTCGCGGGCAGCCAGCAGGCGCAGGCGCAGAGCGTTCAGCTTGATGAAGCCCTGCGCATCTTTCTGGTCATACGCACCCTGATCGTCCTCGAAGGTCACGATCTTTTCCGAGTACAGGCTATAGGCCGATGACCGGCCGGTGAGATAGGCCTGGCCCTTGTAGAGCTTGATCGTCACTTCGCCGGTCACGAAGCGCTGCGAATGGTCGATGGCGGCCTGCAGCATCTCGCGCTCCGGACTCCACCAGAAGCCGTTATAGATCAGCTCGGCATAGCGCGGCATCAACTCGTCTTTCAGGTGCGCGGCGCCGCGGTCGAGGGTGGCTTGCTCGATGCCGCGGTGCGCCACCAGCAGGATCGTGCCGCCGGGTGTCTCGTAAATGCCGCGCGATTTCATGCCAACGAAACGGTTCTCCAAGAGGTCGAGCCGGCCAATGCCGTGCTTCTTGCCGTATTCGTTGAGTTTGGTGAGCAGCGTTGCCGGGGAAAGCGCCTCGCCATTGATCGAGACGGCATCACCCTTCTCAAAGCCGATGGTGATCACCTCGGCCTGGTCGGGCGCCTCTTCCGGGCTGATCGTCCGCATATGGACGAATTCCGGCGCGGGCACGGCCGGGTCTTCCAGGACTTTGCCCTCGGAGGAGGAGTGGAGCAGGTTCGCGTCGACCGAGAAAGGCGCTTCGCCGCGCTTGTCCTTGGCGATCTCGATACCATGCTCCTCGGCGAATTTCAGAAGGTCGGTCCGGCTCTTGAACGCCCAGTCCCGCCAGGGCGCGATCACCTTGATGTCGGGGTTGAGGCCATAATAGCCAAGCTCGAAACGGACCTGGTCATTCCCCTTGCCGGTGGCGCCATGGCAAACGGCGTCAGCGCCGACCATATCGGCAATCTCGATCTGGCGCTTGGCGATCAGCGGCCGGGCAATCGAGGTGCCGAGCAGATAGACGCCCTCATAAACGGCATTGGCGCGGAACATCGGGAAGACGAAATCGCGGACGAATTCCTCGCGCACATCCTCGATGAAAATATTTTCAGGCTTCACGCCGGCGGCGAGCGCCTTCTTGCGCGCCGGTTCCAGCTCCTCGCCCTGGCCAAGGTCGGCGGTGAAGGTGACGACTTCGCAGCCGAATGCCACCTGAAGCCATTTCAGGATGATCGAGGTGTCGAGACCTCCGGAATAGGCAAGAACAACCTTTTTCGGGGCGGAAACGGGCTTGGACATGGGATTATACGTCGACTTTCTGGGGCGGAAACGGGGAAGTGTTGCCTTAAAGTCCCGCATCCCGGCTGGCAAGGCGGCGCCTTACAGGGAATTTTATGGTTTACGCTTCATGAGGCGGATATAGTGAATCTCAGTGGGGGCGAGCCAGGACGGTTCTGCCCGGTTGTTCAGGATCAGACCGATGCCGCAGGAGCCGTTGAAGTCCTCTCCCGATGCAGATGCGCCGTTTCGGGCGCGGCTGAAGGCGCGCGATGGCGTCCGGCCGCATTCGACGCTGGCGATCCTCGCGGGATATGATCCGAACAAGGCTGGCGGGCCGGGCCTTCCGCCGCCGCGTCCACGCCCGGCCGCGCGTCCGGTCGCAGAGCTGCGCGAAGTGCAGGAGACCCGGCGCTCCGTCGTCGAAATGCCGCCACCTGCGGCAACTGTCCGGCCAGCGCCGCGCCCGCCGGAACCTGTCCGTGCCCCGGCAGCGCCGCCAGCCGCCATCCGCGCGCCGGTCGCCGCGGTTGTCCCTGTGCCCGTGCCTCCAGTCCGGCAGGAGCCGGCCGCTGCGGACGAGGCCGACACGGGACCGGGCGGTCGTTACCGCCGTGTGATGCAGCTCCTGTTCGCAGGCCTTGCCCTCATCGGCCTGGCCGGACTGTCTTTCCTTGCCGCTGACAATGCCTTCAAGACCGGGACCAATCCGCAGCCGAAGGATGATGATGCGGCCGGCGCTGACCAGACAGCCACGCTCCTGCCGCAGGGTGCCGGCGCGGTGTCTGCCCTTGCGGTTCAGGAAGCGGCCATACCGGTCGGGGCCGAGGCCTCGCCTTGGTTCGACTACCGCGGCGTGGCCGATTACCTTCAGGCGCGTGTTGCGGCTTTCGAGGCGGCGGAGCGGGAAGCGGCCCGGCTGGCCGAACTGGAAGCTGAACGGCTGGCCGCTGCCGCAATCGCTGAAGCAGAAGCTGACCGCCTCGCGGCTGCCGCGCAGATGGCGGAGAATGCCGAGGCGGGCCGGATTGCCGCGCAGGAAGCTGAACGCCAGCGCCTTGCCGGCGAAGAGGCCGAGCGGATTGCCCAGATAGAGGCGGACCGGCTGGCTGCGGAAGCAGCTGCCGATGCTGCGGCGAGGGCCGAGGCTCAGCGCCTTGCCGAGATTGAGGCACAGCGGGCCGCTGCCGCGCTCGCCGAGCAACAGCGCCTTGCCGCCCTGGAAACCCAGCGGGTGGCTGAGGCAGAGGCACGCCGCGCCGCTGAAGCAGAAGCCCGCCGCGTTGCTGCCGAACAGGAAGCTCAGCGCCTTGCCGAGATCGAGGCCCGGAACGCCGCCGCCGCCACCGAGGAGAAGCGCCTCGCGGAGCTTGCCGCCCAGCGCGCGGCTGAGGCAGAGGCGCGCCGCCTTGCCGCGCTGGAGGCCCAGCGCGCCGCCGAAGCCGCCGAGGCCCGCCGTCTCGCAGATCTTGAAGCCCAGCGCCTTGCACAGCTCGAGGCGGAGCGCCTTGCCGCACAGGTTGCCACCGTCAGGGAGCCCTCGATCACGCTCGCCGCAGCGGTCGCTGTCCCGGCGCCAGCGGCCCGACCATCGGTGCCGACCGGCGCGGCGTCGCTCAAACCCGCCCGGCCCCAACCCCAGGCGCCCGTGATCCTTGAAGATCCGGTGGTGCGGGGCGCGCCGACAATCCTTACCAGCCGGCAACCGGATGTTCGCCCGCTCGGCGCCGCGCCGGTACAGCGTACGGCCGATGTCTTTCTCGCAGAGCGGGTGGAGCGGTCATCTGCGGCCGCGATGGACGCGGCGGCGCTGGAGACGATGCAGGCGAACTTCGTTCGGCTGGCCGCGACCGCTGCCGATGGAAGTGCCCACACGCTGACGATGCCGGATGGCCGGGCACTGGAGGTGCGGTTCGAGCGTACCGAAGCGCTGGCACCCTCGCATGTCGAAGTCAGGGCGGTGAGTGGTTGGCCGGTGGCCGGCGGCGCCGTGACGCGGGCCTTTGAGGCGCCGCCAGCGGTGACTGTGTCAGTCATGTGCCGGGATGTGGCCTATGTCATTCCCGGGCAGGAGCGCGGCCGGTTTGCCGTCTGTCAGGGTCAGGAAGGCGGCTGGATGCTCGCGAAGCCCTCGGCGCCCGCCGTCGGGCCGGCCTGACCGGCCGGTTGCCTGCCCGCTGAAAGCCTGCGAGAGCGGCATCATGAAGAACACCGCCGTTTACAAGCTGCTGACCGAGGACGACTGGCGCACCGCCGAGACGGCAGGTTATACCGCGAGCGCGGTGGATCTGGCGGATGGTTATGTCCACCTCTCTACCCGCTCGCAGCTGGCCGGCACGCGCGAGAAACATTTCACCGGCAAGGGACGGCTGCGCCTTTTGCGCTTTGACTGTTCGGCCCTGCCGCCGCTGCGCTGGGAGGCGAGCCGCGGGGGAGACCTTTTTCCTCATCTTTATGCGCCGCTTGAAATTGTCCGGGCCGAAGCCGCCTGGTGGCTGGAACCCGGTGCGCCCCTGCCGGAGGATGTGTGATGCTGGCCGCCGCTGGCGCCCGCCTTGCGAGAACGCTGCCGCCGGAAGCCGCGCATGCTTTGACAATCCGTATGCTGGCTTATGGCGCAGGCGTTCCGCACCGCGCGCCGGAGCTTCCCGTCTCGACACGGGTGGAACTTCCGAAGTCCGGGTTGCGGCTGTGCTCTCCGGTCGGGCTGGCAGCCGGTTTCGACAAGAATTGCGAAGTGCCCGAGGCGATGGCCAAGTTCGGCTTCGGTTTTGTGGAATGCGGCACGGTGACGCCGAAGCCCCAGCCGGGAAATCCCAAGCCGCGCCTCTTCCGCCTGACGCAAGACCGGGCGGTGATCAACCGCATGGGCTTCAACAATTACGGTCTCGATTATTTCGTCCGCAGGCTGGAGAAATATTCCCATGATGTGCCGATCGGGGCGAATGTCGGCGCCAACAAGGACAGCGAGGACCGGATCGGGGATTATGTTACCGGCATCGAGGCGGTTGCTCCCCATGCCGACTACATCACGATCAATATCTCCTCGCCGAACACACCCGGCCTGCGGGGTCTTCAGGACAAGGCCACGCTTGCCGGGCTCCTGTCACGGTGCGGGGCTGCGGACCGTAATGCCCGGCCGGTTTTCCTGAAAGTTGCCCCTGATCTCGATGACGAAGCCATCACCGATATCTGCGGTGTTGTGCGGGCTGAAGGCGCATGGCTCTCCGGCCTCATCATCTCCAATACGACCCTCGCCCGCCCGCCCAGCCTTATGAGCGAGGAACAGTCCGAAGCCGGCGGCCTTTCCGGCGCGCCGCTCCTTGCTCCATCAACGGAAGCATTACGCCAGTTTGCCCGGCGCCTTGACGGGGCCTTCGATCTGATCGGCGCGGGTGGCATCGGCAGCGGTCGGGACGCCTATGCCAAGGTCCGCGCCGGGGCGAGCGCGGTGCAGATATATTCTCTCATGGTGTATCACGGCCCTGGCCTTGCCGCGAAAGTGGCGCGCGAGCTGTCTCGCTGCCTCGCCGAAGACGGATATGCCAGTCTCGTCGAAGCCGTGGGTCGCGACCTCTAGCCGATCGACTTGATCTGCACCGCAACGCAGCCATCCATCGCCGTCAGGGCGATGTAAGTGTATTTGACATGCCGGGCACGGACGAACTCCTGCCAGGCCTTGTATTCGTGATGACGCCAGCTGGGATAGTTGAAATATTCGTCGAAAAGGACGACGGAGCCGGGCTGCAGCCGGTCTCCGGCGGTGTCGAGAATGTACTTCGTGCCGCCGTAAAGGTCGCAGTCGATATGCAGGAGGCTGATCGGCCCGGGATTGGCTTCAAGGAAGCCGGGCAGGGTGGCATCGAACCAGCCGACATGCAGTTTCACATTGGCGGGCACTTCGGGGAGCTGGCGCTTCTGGCTGAAGGCGCCGCGGCGCTCAAGGTGGCCGGCCCAGTCCTCGGGAAGGCCCTCGAAACTGTCGAAGCCGTTGACGGTGTTCTCCGTGCGCGAGGCGATCTGGCGGATGGAATTGCCGCCGGCGACACCGAATTCCAGCATCAGCCCTTCGGGCGGGGCTTTCTCCACGAGATAGGCGATATAAGCAGGATAATCCTCGAAGATCATCGCTTCCGGCATGTGCGCCTGGACGTAATCGGCCGCCTCGTTCAGGGCGCGCAGCTGGAGTTGGTAGAGGAGGTTTCGCCCATAGTTCTTGTAAACGACGCGCCGGAGCAGCCGCTGGATCAGCGAACGTTTCGGCTTGGCGGGCGAGGGTCGGGCCATGTGAGGGCGCTCCGTTCAGATACGAAGCGCCCTCTCTAGCGAGGGTCGGGAAGAGGGGCAATCAGTTGAGCACAACCACCTGCCGCGCCACACTTCCCTTGTTGTCCTTGAGGTTCTGCATGGCGGCGGTGATACCATCAAGGCCGATCCGGTCGGAGATCAGGTCGTCGAGGTGCAGCTTGCCCTGCTTGTAGAGGTCGATCAGGCGCGGGAAGTCGATCCGGAACCGGTTCGAGCCCATGACCGCGCCCTGAAGCCGCTTCTCGGTGACGAGAAGCTCGATGCCGGGAATCTCGATGTTCACGCCGGGCGGGATCATGCCGATCACGGTCGCAACACCGCGCGGGCGGAGCATGTGATACGCCATCTCGGCGGTTTGCTTGGCGCCGACGCATTCGAAGGAATAGTGGACGCCGCCTTTGGTCAGCTCCTTGACCAGCTCGATGGCGTTGGTCTTGGTCGGATTGACCGCATCAGTCGCACCGAACCGGGTGGCGAGCTGGAGTTTCTCGTCCGAGAGGTCGACCGCGATGATGCGGGACGCGCCCGCGATGGCAGCGCCATTGATCGCGGCAAGGCCAACCCCGCCGCAGCCGATGACGGCGACCGTCGAGCCAGGCTCGACCTGCGCCGAGTGGAACACCGAGCCGACGCCGGTGATCACGCCGCAGCCGATCAGGCAGGCGCGGTCCATCGGCATGTCCTTGTCGATGGCGCAGAGCGTGTTCTCGTGCACGAGGATCTGTTCGGCAAAGGAAGAGAGATTCAGGAACTGGCCGACCTTTTCCTTGCCGATGGACAGGCGCGGATGCTCCGTCACAGATCGCTGGAAAAGTTCGCGGTTGACCGTGTGACAAACGGACATGTGCCCTGTGAGGCAGTATTCGCAGGTGCCACAGAAAGGCGAGAGGATGGAGATGACATGGTCGCCGGGTTTGACCGCCGAGACCATTGAGCCCACCTGTTCGACGACGCCAGCACTTTCATGCCCGAGAATGACCGGGAGCTCCGCTGGAAACGCGCCATCCCAGAAGTGAACGTCGGAATGGCAGACGCCGATGGCTTTCAGGCGCACCAGAACCTCGCGCGGCCCGGGCTTCGAGACCGTAACGTCTTCGATCGACAATGGCGCCTTCGGCGCCCGCATCACGGCGGCTTTCATGGCTGCATTCCTCCCGGTGTTCTCTTTGGGAGGAAGTGTCGCGCAAGGCGCGGCCTTTGACCAGACTGACGCCGGGTGAAGCCTGCGCGCTATTCTGCGGCGGGCGCCCCGGTCAGGCCCATGGCGCGGGCCATGACGTGGAAAAGCTCGTTCTGTTCCATGGTGCCGGAGACGAGGCTCGCGCCAGGGCCGGAGGCGAAGGCGGCGACGTCTTCGCCGCCATGTGTCTCCGAGTAGAGCGGGACGAGGGATTGCTGGCGGAAGTCCGGCGCGCCGGTGTCGATGCCGGTCAGGTCATAGCGGGCACAATCAAAGATAGGCTTGTCTTCTGCGTCTCGGCCCGTCTCGCGGCAGGCGCCGGGGCCGTTGGCATAGGCAAGGGTCGTGTACGGCATGCCGTCGGCGGCCATTGACCCGCCTTCGGCCGAGGCGCCGGCGGTAACAATGCCGAGGATCGGGTTGCCGCGCTGGGGATAGCCGTTGATTGTTAGCGTATGGGAATGGTCGGCAGTGACAATGATGAGGGTATCTGCCGGATCGGTCATCGCGAGCGCAGCGGCGACAGCATCGTCAAAGGCGAGTGTATCTTCCAGCGCACGGATGGCGTTGCCGGCATGGTGGGCATGGTCGATCCGGCCGCCTTCGACCATCAGGACATAGCCGTCCGGGTTCTGCGACAGGCGGGTAATCGCGGCGCGGGTCATCGCTTCGATGGAAGGCTCACCGGCGGTGTCGCCCTCGCGGTCGAGTTCGTATTGCATGTGGGCAGGCTCGAAAAGACCGAGCACACGAACACGGGTGGCGAAATCGACGGCGTCAAAACCTGCCTGGTCGAACACCGCGACATGATCGGCTGAGCGGGCCGCCCATTCTGCCATCATGTTGCGTCCGTCGGCGCGGTCGCCGGGCCGGTCCGGATATTCCGGATCCTGAACATCGTTCGGCAGGAACTTCGAACGACCGCCGCCGAGGATCACGTCGAACTCTCCGGCCGGCCATTCCATCAGCTGGCGGGCAATGTCCTTGCAGTCATCGGAGGAGGCGCCGCGCATGTCGCTGTCGGCTTCCCAGTTGCGGTGGGGCACTTTGGCGTAGGCTGCCGCCGGTGTGGCGTGAGTGATGCGAGCGGTCGAGACGAGGCCGGTTGCCAGGCCGGCGCGGGCTGCCATTTCGAACAGCGTCTCTGTCTCCGTGCCCGGAACGCTTGCGCAATTACCGAAACTCGCGGCGCTGGAAATGCCGAGGAAACCGGATTTGGTCTTGAGGCCCGCTGTCAGCGCGGTCGCGGTCGCAGCTGAATCAGAGACCTGATAATCGTGGCTGTAGGTCTTCGACAGGGCAGCCCAGGGCAGGGTGTCCATGGCGAGGCGGTAGCTTTCCCCATCGACGCCCATCGACTGGCCGGCATAAATGCGCGCTGCGGTGATGGTGGAGACGCCCATGCCGTCGCCGATGAAGAGAATGACATTCTTCGCCGGTTTCACGCCGCGCTCGGCGATGCGGGCATCAATGGCGGCGGCGGCGCTCCGGTAATAGGCGTCACCGGACTGCGCCGGCTGGACTGCCGGCCGGGCGGGCTCTGCGGCCCGGACGAGGGGCGCCCCGTTGATCGCAACCGCAGTACAGGCAGCGGCGAGGGCGAGCGTGGCGATGAGGGCGGCGGCCTTTAGGCGCATGAGCGACTCTCCCGGAGGTAATTCGATATCCCCCGGCCTTAGCCCAATCATGTGACAGTTGCGAGACCTATCCAGCCGGCTGGACCCGTTCGCGCCGGGCGAGCCAGACAGCGATCAGGATCACGCCGGCACCGGCAGCCTGCAGTGTGGTGAGCGGTTCCTCGAACAGGTGCCAGGCGATGATGGCTGCCACGACGGGCTGCGCAAGGACAAGAATGCCGGCCACGGCCGTGTTGGTCGTGCCGAGACCGCAGACGATGAGGCCCTGTCCCACCACCTGCACAATCAGCGTGAGGGCGAGTGGCATCAGGAAGCCGGCGGCGGTTGCGGGGAAGAGGTTCTCTCCGGCGAGCAGGACAATCGGCAGGGCAATCGCGGCTTCGACCACGCTCAGCCAGAACATTGTCTCGATTCCGCCGAGACCCCGCCGGGCAAGTTTCGAGAACAGCATGTAGAAGGCGACGAACCCCGCCGCAAAAAGGGCGAGAATGTCACCGCGCAGGGCGCCGCCATTGAGGGACGGGCCACCCAGTGACAGCGCGGCGGCCCCCGTGATCGCCAGGAGTGCAGCAACGAACCAGTTCATGCCAGGGCGTTCCTTCAGGAATAGCCAGGCCGCGATGCCGACGCCGATATTGCCGAGATTGACGATGAAAGTGGCGTTGGAGACGCTCGTCAGGGTCAGCGCCCAATGCCACAGGGCCATGTCGAGCGCGAAGAATGTGCCCGCAAGAATGACTGCGCGGTTCGGCTTTTTCGGCAGGCGGCGCTCCGCCAGCAGGACGAGCGGAAACAGGATCGGGATGGCGAACAGATAGCGCCAGAAGGCGATGGCTTGCGGTCCGAGATCGTCAAGGCCAAGCCGGAGACCGACCGGCGCAAAACCAAGCGCGACCCCGCCCCCCAATACCATGAGCGGTCCCGCCCAGGCGCGTCCGGCAGGAGAAGGCAGGGAAGGGGGAGCAATCGCCGGAGAGGTCTGTGTCATGCGGGCGCTGTCATGGCGCGAATATCGTCCGGCGTCATCCCTTCCTTGCGGTAATCGGCGAGACTTTTGTCAGAATTGCGCTTGGACAGCTTTCGGCCGTCCGGGCCGAGCAAGAGGGGGTGGAAGCGGTAAATCGGGCGGGGCCAGTCCATCAGCGTCTGAAGGAGGGCGTGGACGGCGGTGACGGCGCGCAGATCCTCGCCCCGCACCACATGGGTGATGCCCTGCAGGGCATCGTCATGGCAGCAGGCGAGGTGATAGCTCGCGGGCGCGTCCTTGCGGGCAAGGACCACGTCGCCGAAGGGGCTCGGATCAGCCCGGACCGTTCGGGCTCCGGCCGCAGTTTCCTCGGCATAGCGCATTGCACCGAAGGCCTCTTCACCGATGAGGCGGCGCGCCGCGTCCAGCGACAGGCGCCAGGCAAAGGGCGCATTGTGGGCGAGGCGTTCAGCCTCTTCGCCTGGCGACAGGGGGCGGCTGGTAAAGCCCGCTTCGTCCGGGTCGGCGCCGGCCGGCAGGCTGGCCGCGATTTCCCGGCGGGTGCGGAAACAGCGATAGATGAGGCCGCGCGCCAGCAACTGGTCGAGGACGGCGCGGTAGTCGGCGAAGTGGTCCGACTGGCGCCGGATTGGCCCGTCCCAGGCCAGGCCCAGCCAGCCGAGGTCTTCCAGAATGGCCGATTCATACTCCGGGCGGCAGCGGGTCTGGTCGATGTCTTCAATTCTCAGGCGAACTTTGCCGCCCGCCTGCCGGGCGGCCTCCCAGACAGCGAAGGCGGAAGCTGCATGGCCAAGATGCAGGCGGCCGGTCGGCGAGGGGGCAAAACGCGTTAGAAATCCGGACATCAAGGGGCCCCAGCAGTCATTCCCTGTTGCAAGAAACTGGCAGGAAACGTATCGCCTAGACCGAGACGAGGTAAGGTCCGATGTCGATCTCCGGATGGGCGAAAATAGCAGAAAGCTGGCTGATGGCGCATGTGCCCGGCGCGGAATGGCTGATGCTGTTCGGCGCGGGCATGGTCGTGCTCACGGCGCTAATCCTAGTTGCCTGGCTGGTTCGCCGCTTCTTCAAAGGCTTGAACGCCCTGTCGAACGCCAGCCGCGCGCGGGCCGCCCGCCGGCGGAACCTCCCGGGATTTCGCATCCTGATCGCGCCGCCGCCAGGCGACCGGCCAGCCGGCAAATGGCTCCGGGCCGCATTGGCCGGGCACCTTCCTGATTTCTGTTTCGGTGCGCCATTCGATCTCGTTGCCATGGGCACGATCAAGGGCGGAATGGAAAGCGCTTCGGTTGCTCGGGCGCGCAAACGCATGGCAACGGCTGACGCCGATCTCTTCATCTGGTCGAGCCGGACCGGCAGGGGCGATCGCGGGCTTGAACTGCACTGCCTCAGCCGCGGCGGCGGACTGACACCAGCCGAGGCGCGGCTGTTCACGATCGCGTTGCCCGGCGCGCGCAAGGCCCGGACGGACGACCTCGCCCGTGCCGCGGCCTATCTCATGGCCAAACAATTGCAGCCCGCGCTCAGCGATCCGCAGGCTTTCCGGGCCGAGAAGATCCGCATCCTCGCCCAGCAACTCGACAAGGTTCTGGATAGCCAAACCGGCTTGTCCTCGACCCTGCGCAGCGAGATCGAGACTGATTTCTGCGCCGCAGGCGTGCGAGTGGCCGAGGAGCTCGGCGATCTGGCGGCGCTCGACAAGGTGATCGCCATGCGCCGCCACTATCTCGATGCGGCCAGCGCGGCGGCCGATAGCGGTCGGGTGATCCTGGCGCGCTTGGACCTCGGCCGGGCGTTGATCGTGCGCGCAGAGAAACAGTTTGACCAGAAGGTCGTGCAGGAAGCGATCGGCCATCTGAGCCAGGCGGTCGAGGGCCTGCGCAGTGACCCGGTCATCATTCGGGCGCAGGCGGCGTCGGACGCGCTGTTCAAGGCGCAGTCGATGATCGAGTCGCGCAAGCGATTTTCGCTGAATTTCGGCTCCTGATCCGGAAAATCCGTCAGGCCTGAACAGGCAGAGGGCAGCTGACACCTGTGCCGCCAATGCCGCAATAGCCGTTCGGATTCTTCGCCAAGTATTGCTGATGGTAGTCCTCGGCGAGGTACACAACATCCAGGGGCGCGATTTCTGTCGTCACACGGGCCGCATGGCCTGCCGCTGACAGAGCAGCCTCGTAATCGGTGATCATCCGCCGGGCGAGTTCTTCCTGCGCCGGCGAGGCGGTATAGATCGCGGAGCGGTACTGGGTACCGATATCGTTGCCCTGGCGCATGCCTTGTGTCGGGTCGTGGCTCTCGAGGAACAGCTTCACCAGAGCCGCAAAGCTAACCTGTAAGGGGTCGAACTGGATTTCGACGATCTCGGTATGGCCGGTGCGGCCGGAGCAGACTTCCTCATAGGTCGGGTTCGGCGTGATTCCGCCAGCATAACCCACCCGCGTCAGCCAGACGCCGGGCGTCTGCCAGAAGACGCGTTCGGCGCCCCAGAAACAGCCAAGCCCGAAGATTGCGGTTTCCACGCCTTCCGGCGCGCCTGCCTGCAGCGGACGGCCGAACACATAGTGAACCGAGGCGGTCGGGATCGGCTCTGCCCGGCCCTTCAGAGCGGTTTCGGCAGTGGGCAGGTCTGGATTTTTCCTGGCGAAGAACATTCTGAGACTTTCTCCCTGACTGCGCCGGATATGGGGTCAGATGCCATTTCTGGCAATCGCCCGCTTGCGGCGCGCCGGGTCATCCGTTATCTGCCTCGCTTCCTGCCGTATGGCCGGGACGGAGAGGTGGCCGAGTGGTCGAAGGCGCACGCCTGGAAAGTGTGTAGACGGGAGACCGTCTCCAGGGTTCGAATCCCTGTCTCTCCGCCAGTTTGGAAAATATCCTATATTAAGCAGTGGGTTACGGACGTTCGGGGGAGCGCATTGTGACATTTGTCACGATGGGGTGTCACAATGCGTGGCACTCGGGTGCGCGCGATGACGGGGCGCCGGGTGCCCTATCTCACGCAGCGCGGCAGCGTGTTCCAAATCAGGCTGCCGGTACCTAGGCACCTCCAAGCGGTGCTAGCCCGTAAAGAGTTGCAGCGGTCTATCAAGACAAGCGACTACAACGAGGCCCGCCGAATTGCCCTTCGCGCCGGTTCCCAGTTTGCTGACCTATGTGCTAGTTTCAGCTTCATGACGGACGTAACCAGCCTTGATGTGCCCGGATTGATCGACCGCTTCTTTGCGGGGTTGATCGCAGACCTGAAACCCTCCGACCTGACCCTATCTGATCATGAGGTATTGTCAGGGGAACCGGGGTTGAGACCGTGAAATCCAGAGGGTAGCCTCGGAAAATGGCCAGATCACCTTTTCGCTACTTCAAGTCGTCACCCGAGATCATCCAGCTTGCGGTGATGATGTATATCCTGTTTCCGCTCTCTTTGCGCAACGTTGAAGACCTGCTTCACGAGCGAGGGATTGATGTTTGCCATGAGACGGTGCGGCATTGGGTAGATCGTTTCGGCACTTACTTCGCCTACAAGATCCGCAAGCGTCGCTCTGAAAGTATGAGACAATCGCCGCAATGGCGCTGGCACCTGGACGAAGTCTTCGTGAAGGTCCGTGGGCAGACTCACTATCTCTGGCGCGCTGTTGATCATGAGGGTGAGGTCCTGGAGTCCTACGTCACGAAGACCCGGGACAAAGCTTCTGCGTTGAAATTTATGAGAAAAGCCATGAAGCGCTATGGTAACCCACAGGTCGTGGTGACCGACAAGCTCCGGTCTTATGGTGCTGCAATGCGCGAAATCGGCAATGCCCAACGACGCGAAACCGGGCGTCATTTAAACAACCGTGCCGAAAATTCGCACATGCCGTTTCGCCGACGAGAGCGCGCGATGTCGCGATTCAGGCGTATGCGAAGTCTGCAGAAATTCGCTTCAGTCCATTCGTCTGTATACAACCACTTCAATCACCAAAGGAATATCGAGAGCAGGGTCAGGTTCAAATCACTACGTGACGCCGCTCTTCTCGAATGGCGCGAGTTGATCGCTGCCTGAGGCCTGCTCGTCCAGGACAAGTAGAGACTAGTTCGAGTTCGTCTGACAGCACCCGCCGAGCTTAAGGCAGGCGCCCCTGGCAGGTAGATTGTGCGTTAGGTCAGCATCGTTTCCGGGCCTTTGAAGCCACCCCTCGATTTGATGTTCAAAGTTGAAGTTCTCGTCTGTCTGGTTGTGCGTGCTGATTTAACTGATCGCCTGCTCTCACTTGTTGATTCTCGCGGTTGTGGAGCCGGGGTCGCGCTCGTCAGACCGCCCGGCCAGCCATTCATTTGTCCGGAGTAGATGTCAGCTACCCCGCCAGAACCCCCGCAGTGTGCGGGCCTTCGCGGCGGGCCCGCGTCTCCCGTTTCAGGAAAAGCGCAATTCCGCCGCCGGATTCCGGATATCCACCGATTGGCAGTTCACAACAGGCCCGTGGCTCCGCCTTCTGGGCCGGTGGGGCACGCTCTGCCAAATCCTGATCAGGCTGCCCTGGGTGTTTTCAGCCATTTCGGGAGGAAGGTATGGGCGGATGTGCCGGGATCCTTCCAGGCGATGTTCTGCCGGAGCAGGCGGGTCTGCAGATCGCCGCGATCGACGGCGGCGATGACGTCAGTTGCGCCGCCGATGAACTCGCCGCCGATGAAGACCTGCGGTATTGTTGCCACCCCGGTGCGGGCGGTCAAAGCACGGCGGATGCGTCCGCCCAGATCACCAGACTGGTAGGTAACAGAATCGAGATCGACGGACCGGTAGCTGATACCCATCGCTTGGAACAACCGCCGGACGGACCAGCAGAACTCACACCATTCGAGAGCGAACATGACCACAGGCGCCGATGGGTCTGCCAGCGCGGCACCCAGGAAGTCCTCCGCCTCCTGATCTGTTGTGACGGGCACCGGATCTGCGGCCGGTCGAGCCGCGGGTGGGGCGCAGGCCGGGACGCCAAATCGGCAGAGTGGTGTCGAGCTCGATATGGCCTCCTCTTCAGAGCTCATCTCAGTCGGTACATCTTCAAACAGCGGCGTCGACAGATAGCGCTCACCGGTATCCGGCAGCATGCAGAGGATTGTCGAGCCTGCGGGCGCGTCTTCGGCCTGCCGGAGCGCCGCTGCCAGCGCCGCACCGGAAGAGATGCCGGCAAATATGCCTTCCTTCAATGCGAGTTCACGCGACAACCGCAGCGCCTCGCCGCCATTGACCGGGATCACGCGGTCGACCAGCCCGGCGGCCACCGCATCTCCGGTCAGCTGCGCAATGAAGTCAGGCGAAGTGCCCTGGATGGGATGTGGCCGGAATGCCGGATGGCTGGCCGGCACACCGCTGTCCGGCGCAGGCTGACCGATGCCGCTGCCCAGCATTGGCGAATTGTCCGGCTCTGCGGCGATGATCCTTGTATCGGGGCGAGCCGCGCGCAGGCCGCGGGCCACCCCTTTCAAGGTCCCGCCCGTGCCAAAGGTGCTGACCCAGTAATCAAGGCGTTCTCCCTCGAAATCGGCCAGGATTTCAGCCGCCGTGGTGTCAGTGTGAATGTCTGCATTCGCCTCGTTCTCGAACTGGCGGGCGAGGAACCAGCCGTGCGTCTCGGCCAGTTCCACCGCCTTGGCCAGCATACCGGTTCCTTTCTGCGCGGCCGGCGTCAGGACGACGCGGGCACCAAGGAAGCGCATGAGGCGGCGGCGCTCAATGCTGAAATTCTCGGCCATGACAATGACCAGCGGATAGCCCTTCTGGGCGCAGACCATGGCGAGGCCGATGCCGGTATTGCCGCTGGTGGCTTCAATGACTGTCTGGCCTGGCTTCAGCTCTCCGCTGGCCTCAGCACGCTCGATCACGGCGCGCGCGAGGCGATCCTTGATCGATCCCATCGGATTGAAGCTTTCGACCTTGGCATAGAGATTCACACCGGGCGGCTCGAACTTTGACAGACGGACAATTGGCGTGCGGCCGATTGTATCGAGAATGGAGTCGTATTTCATGGGCGTTGTCCTTCAGATTGCGGATGTTTCGGGGAGGGGAGAGTGCTGGCGGGTCTGAACCGCCTTCCAGGCCGAGAGAATGGCCCGCGACAGGCGGTGCATGTCAGTCCGGGTAAGCGGCCCGGAGATGACCGACACACGCATGACCCATTGCCCATGCCAGCTGCCGCCCTCGACGAAGCAGACATTGTCGGCCTGCATCTGCCGGATAACGGCCCGTGTCAGTTCGTCATCATTGCCAAACCTCAGGGCGACCTGGTTGAGGACCACCTCATTGACGACTTCGATGCCGCCTGCGGCAGACAGGGTTGCCGCAAGCTCGCGCGCATAAGCACAGTGCGTTCGCACCATCTCCTGGATGCCGCTGCGCCCGAGCGTGCGGAGGATGGCCCAGCTTGAAAAACCGCGCGCGCGCCGTGAAAGTTCCGGTGCAAAGTGGGATGGCTGGTATCCGTCCTCTGGCAGATAGCTCGCACCGATCGCCATTGCCCGGCGATGGGCAGCGATGTTGCTGACGATCGCAAAGCCGCTGTCGAAGGGCGTTTGCAGCCATTTGTGTCCGTCGGTGGACCAGGAGTCCGCCTCTTCGAGGCCGGCCGTCAGGTGTGCGAACTCCGGCACGGCGCGGGCCCAGAGGCCGAATGCCCCGTCGACATGCAGCCAGGCGCCGTGGGTCCGGCAGAGCGCAGCAATCTCGGCGGCAGGATCGAATGCGCCTGTGTTGATCTGGCCGGCCTGAATGATGACGATGGTGGGGCCGCTATCTGACTCCAGCGCTTTTGCAAGCGCAGCCGGGATCATCCGGCCTTCGCTGTCAGTCGCGACTTTTTCCGCCGTCGCCGAGCCAAAGCCGAGCAGGCGCAATCCGGCGAAGATTGTCGTGTGGGCATCAGCGCCTAGCAGGATACGCACACGCGGCGCGCCCTGCAGGCCGTGCCCTTCGACATCCCAGCCCGCCCGCGCCAGCACTTCGCTGCGCGCAGCCGCCAGGCAGGTGACGCTCGCCATCGTCGCGCCAGTGGTGAAGCCGACCGAGCAGTCTTCCGGCAGGCGCAGGATATCGAGCAGCCATCGGGCGGACACTTTTTCCGCCGTTGCCGCTGCGGGCGAGCAGGCATAGAGGCCGGCATTCTGGCCCCAGGCGCTGGCCAGCCAGTCGGCGGCCACTCCGGCTTCATGCGAGGCCCCGATCACCCAGCCGAAGAAGCGGGGGCCGGGCGATGCCATCAGGCCGGGGCCGGCGGCGAGCGCCAGCGCATCGATGACGGCCGCCGGGTCTTCTCCGGCTTCCGGCGTCGGCCCGCCGAACCGGGCTTCCAGCGCTGCGGCGTCGATCTCCGGGCGCGGCCGCCGGCGCGGCAGGCTGCGCCGGAAAGTCCGGGCATGGGCGCAGGCAACATCAAAGGGGTGCGGTGAAGGCGACATGGCCGGGCTCCGTTCTACGGACCCTGTATGCCTGCCGCCTGTTTCAGTGCGGCGTCGCCGCGCCGATCATAATGTTTCGATTGTTTCAGCCGGGATCGTAGATATAGCCGACCCCGCGCACGGTACGGATGACTTCCGGCTTCTGCGGATTGCGTTCGATCTTGCGGCGGATGCGCGAGATGCGGATATCGATGGAGCGGTCGAACGGGTCCCAGGACTGGTCATGCGCGCCCTCGAGGATCTGGTCCCGGTTCAGCACCCGGCCACGATTGCGCGCGAAGAGTTTGAGCAGGTTGAACTCCATCGCGGTCAGCGGAATATCCTTGCCCTCCTCATCGGTCAGCCTGGCGGCTTCGATGTCGAGCCAGGCTTTGCCGAAGGCGAAGCGCTTGCGATCCTCGGCCTTCTCAGCCTCCACCGCCGCCTCGCCCGCCCGGCGCAGGACTGCGCGGATGCGTGCGGCAAGTTCCCTGAGATCGACCGGCTTGCCGAGATAGTCATCGGCGCCGAGTTCCAGCCCGACGATCCGGTCGACGGCCTCGCCAGCTGCGGTCAGCATGATCACAGGCAAAGTGCCCGCCGCCCGGAGGGTGCGCAGCACGCTGAGGCCATCCTCGCCCGGCATGTTGATGTCGAGCAGGATGAGCGATACGGGGCCGGCGGCGACGATCTCGCGCAGTTCTGCGGCATTGCCGGCCGGCGAGACACGAAATCCGCGCTTGCCGAGATATTCCGCCAGCATGTCGCGAACATCGGCCTCGTCATCGCAGATCAGGATGTGCGGCGCTTCGGTCACGATCCGTGCTCCTCGTTGTCTTCAACAGCTTCCAGCATGCGCCGCGCGAGACTGCGCAGTTCGGCCGGGGCGATCGGCTTTTCCAGATAGGGCTGGCCGGATCCTTCCAGGAAGCGGCGAACTGGCGGGCTCATCGTGTCGCCGGTCACAAAGCCGATGCGGCGGGCAAGCGACGGGCGGCGGGCGGCGACCATTTCGAAAAACCCCTTGCCGCCGATACCCGGCATGTTCAGATCGGTGAGGATCAGCGCATGCTGGCGGGTCTCGATCAGCGCCAGGGCCGCCTCGGCCGAAGCGGCGGCATCAATGTCGAAACCGTCCTTGCTGAGAATCTCGCTCACCAGTTCGACGACTTCAGGTTCGTCATCCACCACGAGAACCCGCGCCCGGTGCGGGGTAGCGCTGCCGCTGACATCAAGCCTTGTCTCCGGGGACGTACTTGCACAGACCGGCAAGGTGATGACAAAACGCGCGCCGGGCGCGCCGTCCTCCAGCCGGATCGTTCCGCTGTGCGCCGTAATCACCCGGTGACAGAATGCGAGGCCGATGCCCGTGCCTTCGCCGACCTGCTTCGTCGTGAACAGCGGCTCGAAGATCCGGTTGCGGATCGTCTCGGGAATTCCGGGCCCGTCATCACTGACGGCAAACCAGACAGCCCCTCCGTCGCCCATCTCGCCCGCCGATACGGTAATGTGTCCACCATGCCCGCTTGCCCGGATCGCCTGATCGGCATTGGTGACGAGATTGATGACAACCTGTGCAAGCTGGTGGGAATCGGCCATGACCGGCGGAAGGCTGCCGGCGACCTCCAGCATCACCGGCGTCGCCAGCCCGTCGGCGCCATGCGACAGGGCATCAATCGCCATCCCGATGGTTTCGGCGAGGTCTGTTGGCGCAAGCTGTGCGGGCTGCTCGCGTGCCATGGCGAGAAAGGACTTCACGATCCGCGCGCAGCGCTCTGCCGCAACACTGATCTTGTCTATGCGGCGCAACGTCTCCGGCTCGGTGACTTCTTCCCGCATCATCAGGGAATGGCCAACCACCACCGAGAGGGGATTGTTCAACTCGTGCGCCACACCGGCAAGCAGTTCCCCGAGTGCGGACATCTTCTCCGCCTGGAAGATCTGTTCACGCTGTTCAGCCAGCGTCCTTCGAAGTGCAACCTCCTTGCTGATATCGACGGAGGAGGACACGACGACCTCTTCGCCGCGATACTCGATCAGCCGGGCCGAGATCAGGCAGGGGAAGGTCCGGCCATCTGGCCGGCGCCCGGCGACCGCCATGTCGTCGACGCATCCATCCGGCAGCAGAGCTGTAATGAAATCGGCCCGTTCCTCGCGCGAAGCGAAATGTTCGTGGAAGCTGCGGATCGGGCCGAGGAGCTGGGTCGCCGCCGGGGACCTGTAGAGGATGCGCCCGTCGCCCACGCGCGACATGACGAGGTTGGCGGGGCACGCTTCAAGCACCTGTCCGAGGATTGCCTCTGCTTCGCGCTCACTTTCCTCGATGCGCCGCCGTTCGGTTGCATCGCGCTGTATCAGGAGCAATCCGCCCGCAGGGGCAGGCTGGAACAGCATTTCGTGGACCGAACCACTGAGCAGTTCGAGTTCGAGGTCCGAAGCGGTGTGTAGCCCGCTCATGGCGCGGGTCGCGGCCCGTTCCATCCGATCCCGGAACTCGGCGGTAAACGCGCCGCGCTTGATCGCCTCGCGGAGCAGGACCGACCATTTCACCCCAGGGGTCAGAATGTCGGAGAGAAGCGGATTGAGTGCGGTGAAGGCGTCATTGCACAGTATCAGGGAGGCCGTGTCATCGAACACGGCCAGCCCGTCCGGCAGGGCGCCGATCACCGCCCGGAAAAGGTCGGCAGAGCTTTCCTGCGCGGCTCGCATGGGTCAGCCTGCCCGCCCGCCGGGGGCGGAGGCATCCACCTGGTAGATGTCGAACTGGCCGCCGGCGGCATGGTCCAGCGTGCCGGCCGGGCGGGTGTGAAACCGGTCGTCCAGCTTGCCGGCGATCGACACATCCGTAGCCACCTTCATCGGCGGCGCCACATCCCGCAGCAGGCTCGCCTGTTTCACCGCCGGGCCGAACACGTCATAAATATATTTCTGGACGCCGACGACCGATCCGATGACCGGGCCGGAGGCGAGGCCGATGCGGCATTGCCACTGGATGGGGTGGCTCGCATTGCGTTGCTCCAGATAGCGCACGAAGCGCACCGCCGCATTGCCGACAGAGCGGGCATAATCATCGGCCGGGTCCGGCATGCCGGCGACCGTGATATACATGTCGCCAACGGTCTTGATCCGCTCACAGCCGAACTGTTCGCCGATACGGTCGAACGCAGTATAGATGTCATTCAGCTCGCTGACGATGACGCTGGGGTCATGGCCGGCGACCAGTCTGGTAAAGTCAACGAAGTCCAGGCAGAGAACGCCAACCGGATCATACAGGCGCGGGGTGACGACGCCGAAGGTCTTGTATTCTTCATACACCGATCTTGGCATCAGGTTGAGCAGAAGCTTTTCCACCTGCTCCTTTTCGCGCTTGATCTCGCGGGTATTGCGCTCGACCATCATCGAATAGGAATCGATCATGGATTCCAGTTCCTTGATCCGCGAAATGTTCTGGCAGACGAGGACGACGATCGGCTCCTGCCCGTCGAGCGCCCGGTTGAAGGTCATCGCGACCGTCATGGTCCGCCGGCGGAGCCGGAAAGTTGCTTCGCCCGCATAGCGTCCTTCGCTGGCGAGAGAGGCCCGCAGGGTCGTCAGGTCGAGGTCCGGGAAAAGCTCGCCCAGGCTCTTGTCGGTTTCGATGTCGCCGAACCATTCCCGGAACGTGTCATTGGTGAACCGGCAGCGAAGTTCCGCCTCGTCCAGCAGTGCCACTCCGACGCCCAGGGCCCGCAGTAACTGCTCATTGATCGCTTCAATCGACATCGGATTCATCCGTAACCAGACGGCGCCGCTTCTCGAACTCGGCGATGACCGTTTCAACATCCTCAGGCGAGAGCCCGTGATCCGCCAGCGTCACGCCCAGGAGGGATCGCAGCTTCTCGAAATGCCGGGGGCCGATATCGAGATGTGCATGCATCTTCTCTATCTGCGCATCCGTATAGGACGCCGGCCCGCCGATCAGGGAGGACACGAATTTCGTCTGATGGTCGATGATCCGGCTCATCTCGACATTGTCGAAGAACGGTCCGACTTCGTCATCGTCGAGCAGTCGGTCATAGAGGTCCATGACGATCTTGCTGATGGTGGAGAAACCGCCGTATTTTTCGTAGATGGACTTTGCCATGGCGGCCTGATCCCCTGTGACTTTATTGGGGCCAGGTCGCCCCGATATGTCATTATGCGCCATAGCTGGTTCAACTGGCAAGTTTCACCTCCGCGGCCGTTTCCGGCCCGGCGGCGGCCTCCAGGCCGGCGATCCAGTCCTGTTCGGCTTTCATGGCGATGTTCAGTTGCCGGTGAAGCGCCGCCGCCTCACTCAGCGACCAGTCGAAGGCAGCGATCCGGTCTGTAGTGCGGAAGAAATCAGCCGACAGCGCATCGCGCAGGCGCGGATAGTCATCCGGGCGGTCCGCGATCAGGGCGCGGGCAAGAATTTCCGCGTCCCGCAGCGCGTCGGTGATGCCATGGGCGCTGATCGGATCCTTGAAATAGCCGGCATCGCCGACCAGTGCCCAGCCGGGACCGGTTGCCTGGCGCAGACGGCCGCGATGGCCGCTGAACAGGACCGGGGCCGATACAGGCTCAGCCGCGAGAATGTCCCGCCTGATTTCCGGAACATGCAGTGCGGCCGCCGCCAGCAATCCGGCGGCATCCTTGTGACGCAGTTCACCCGCGCGGTCTTCCGGCAGCGAGACGAATACGCAAGACAGCCCGTCATTGGTCGGAATGATCCCGGCCGCTGCACCCGGCGCCCAAAACCAGCGATACCCGTCATTCTCCAGGCCGCCGACATAGCCGAACAGGCATGCGGAGCTGTGGGCGGCCTCCCAGAGGACGGGTGCCTCGAGCAGCCTGGCGACCGTCGAGCGCCGCCCGTCAGCGCCGATGACAAACCGGGCTGTCACGATTTCTGCCGCCCCGCTGCCGGACCGCAGCCGGGCGCCGCGCACGCGCCCGTCCGGGCCGCGTTGAATGCCAACACAGCTCACGCCGTAGCGCACTTCCGCGCCGGCGCTTTCGGCGGCCTTTGCCAGCACCGTGTCCAGCACGGTCCGGCGCGGTGCATAAAGCGCGTCGGTTCCGGCAGCAGGCAGGATCGGCACAATCGTCCGCTCACAGCCATAAATGAACTCGGCCGCGCGAATGGCGGGCGTAGCCGCGGCCTCGATGTCGCCCAGCAGGCCCCAGCGGGACAGTTGCATCACGCCAGCACGCATCAGCGCGTGCGTGGACATGGTATCGGTGCCCGGCGCATCGTGATCGACGACGAGAACCTGCATGCCGGCGCGGGCCAGCAGCATTGCGGTCGCCGCCCCCGCGCAGCGGGCACCGACGATGATGGCATCGTAACTTTTCGACATCTTTGCCTCCTTCAGGCGGCCGCTCTCGCGGTTGTTTGGTGGAGTTGTTGCAGGATCAGGGACCCGATTTCCTGCGCATCGCGCCCGGCGCCGTCGATCATCGCCGAGCCGCGCCGGCGCATGAAGGGAAGGCCGAGCGTGTAGAGACCCGGCACCGGCGTCACACCGGAATGCTGGCTGATCTCTCCATCAGCCCCCAGCACCGGCAGGTTCAGCCAGGAATAGTCGCGGCGATATCCGGTTGCCCAGACGATGGTGCGAACGTTCTGTGCCGCCAGGTCGAGGTCCGCCGGGGCGGCGGGACGGGAGCGCGGCGGCGTCCAGGCGTCCGGGTCGGCACTCGCATCAAGCCCGGCTGCGTCGATATGCTCGTCGATCCGCCGGAGGATCTTTCTCCGGCGCGCCTCTGCCGCGGCGCATTGCGCTTCGAGGTCGCCGGCCAGCCTGATGCGGTAGTCCCGCCCGGTCTCCGCCCGCCCGGTGATCCGGACGCCTAGGGATGACAGATAGGCAAGGTCAAGATCCGGACCAGCTGCGCGCCCGATGAGTTGGAAGGACGGCGCCGATCGCAGCCGCGCCGGGTCTCCCTCCGGGGCGTCGCAGAAGAAGTTGCAGGCATCCAGCCATTCATAGATGTCGCGTCCGCGATAGTGCCGCGGCGTGCGCACATGCCGGCCGGCGGCCAGTATCACCTGCCGGCCGGAGCGCTGAATCTCCTCGGCAAACTGGACGCCGGTCGCCGAGGCGCCGACCACAAGGACGCCGCCTTCCGGCAAGGCCTCGGCGCCGCGATATTCGCTCGGCGAGATCTGGCAGATTGCCGGAGACAGGCTCCTCGCCCAGCCGGGAATATAAGGCCGGTCGCACGCGCCGGTCGCGATCACGACGGCTTTTGCCTGCCAGTCGCCGGCGCTGGTCGACACGCCAAATCCGCCGGTGCGATGGGTCAGACCGAGAACTTCCGTCTCCTCGAACACCGGCATCGACCAGCGCAAGGCATAGTCTTCCAGCCGGCCAGCAAAATCCAGGGCCCGCATGAAGCCGCCGGGTCTCGCCGTTTCCGCTGCGAATCCCGGCAGGCGCATCATCCAGTCCGGTGTCAGCAGGCGCAGGCTGGGCCAGCGTTCCGAATGCCAGCGCTGGCCGATCCGCCCTCGCTCGAAGACGACATGATCGACGCCGCCGGCGCCGAGCACCTGGCTCATGGCGAGGCCGGCCTGGCCGCCTCCGATGATTGCAACGCCAATATGTCTGGCCATCTGTAGAATTCCTTCTGTTGGCGGAACGGATTAGGGGGCCTCTGTTTCAGGCCGATGCCGCCAGACGCCCCGGAATGTTTCAAAGGTTTCAGGACCCGCCCGGCGCAAAAGAAAGAGCCCGCCGCGGGGGCGCGCGGCGGGCTCGGGGAAGTTGCTGGCGGCAGGGGTCAGGCGGCTGTGGCAACTTCCGCAGGGTCGGGACGAACGATCACGGTCGCCCTGACCGGGAAGATGTCGTCTCCCGGCATGCCGACACGGGCCGCATGGTCACGGATCACCGCATCGCTGACAGCTTCATAGATGCAGAAGGTGCCAAGGCGGCCGTCTGCTTCGGTAACGACATAGGACCGGATCCAGCGAAGATCATTCGGCATGTCCTCATTGCCGATCCTGGCCGAGCGCGCGGCAACGACTTCGAGTTCGGCGTCGGTGGCCCAGGCGCTGGGACGGCGGATAACATAAAGATTCATGGGAGGGGTTCCTGTTCTGCTGCTTGAGGTTAGCGGCTGCGCCCGGTCAGTTGGCGATGGCGGTGATCGTCACCGGCACGCCATTTGACAGAACATCGAACACCGCGGAGCGGGCGATGGACTGTTCGACAATACGCTGCAGTTCGTGCCTGTCGGCGTTGCCTGCAATCCGGAAGGTCGCGCGGATACCGCTGAACCCGTTGCGGACAGTATCGTTCATGCCGAAAATGCCCTGCAGGTCGATATCGCCTTCGACCGTGGTCTCGACCGAGTCGAGTTCGATCTGGCGCATCGCGGCAATATTGCCGATGCCCGCCGTGATACAGGCCGACAGGGCAGCCAGCAGAAGTTCCACCGGCGTTGCACCATTGCCCTGACCGCAAAGCACGGAGGGGTGGTCGCCATGCACCGTCTGCGGACGGTCATGGCATTGTTCTGCACCGGCGCCGAAGAAGCTGGAGAAGGTGGTCTGGCTGTGGGTGCCGCTCAGCCATTCGCCATCGGCGCGGAAGGTGAACCTGGCGAGCGAGCGATCCTCGCGGACCGCGCCGAGTGTCGCGGCGAGGGTCGGCACATCGACGCCGTTCATGGCCATCTTGGCGGGCTTTTCCATAGTCGTTGTCATGGGTAGTTCCTTTCTGGTTGGGAGGTCCGCCGGGTTTGCAACATGCTGCCTTGCGAACTCGGGGCGGTTTTCACCGCGCCATGTTTCAATCCGATGCCGCGACCCGCCGCCGAATGTTTCAATTGTTAAAGGAGGTGCCGGGGCCTGGGGCCGGGCCGTCCGCATCGCCGCCGCATTTCAGCAATGATTGAAACCCTGCAGCGTGCTGCGCGCCGTCAAGCTGAAACACAGGCCTGTCAGACAAGGGGCAACCGGACGGACATCGCCGTCCACGAATGGTCTGAAAGGAGAAAGTCAGATGACCAACACAATCATTACACCGCCCAGGGCCCAGAAGACACAGAAGACAACCGCGCCGCCGCCCATCCGCAGCGCTTCGCGTTGCCGCACCGCCCAAAGTCGTCCGCAGGCGGTTGCCGCCCTGCAGACGCACATTGCGAAGACGGACGCCATTGAGCGCCGGCAGTCAGACGCCGGGCACCGCATCAAGGAGTGTCTTGCCGTCGCCGTTGCCTTCATTGCCTACACCGCTCCCCTTATTGGCATGTGGATCGCCCTGCGGCCCATCATCCTGTGAGCGGGGAAGGGGAATGCTGTCAAAGCACACCAAATGTCCGGGCGGAGTTCACATAAATCCGTGAGCTCCGCCCGCCTGTATTTGAACATCCACAGCGATATTGTGAATGCCGTCGCAAAGGCCGCTGTCGGGGGCCCTGGTGATCCGGTCTCCCAAACGCGGCAGCTACATTGAAGGAAAAAATAATTCGTACACAGCCGGACCAGCATATTCCGGCTCGAAGCCAGGGCATTTGCCGGGAACAAAAAAACGCCGCCCCCGATCTGGAGGCGGCGTACAGGTGGTCCGCGCAGCACCTTTGACCGGACGCAGCGATGGCTGGCCGGCGGGCGGGATGGCGATGGGGCGTGGGGGCGAGGTCAGGACGTGTCGCAGAAGAGAGCCGGGGCGCAGGCGCCGGCCGTCAGGCTGGATTGCGGCGCGCGGACGGCTTCAAGGGACAGGGGGAGAATGAGGGTGAGCGCGCCGGCTTGTAGCCAGGCCGGCACGGCGCTCGACCAGGCCGGGTCGCTCCAGTGCAGGCCCGTCGGCGCGGGCGGGATATAGGCGTCCGCGTCCCGGGCGCGTTCGCCCGGATAGACGATCTCGATGTGGCCCCACCAGTAGACGCGGACGAGCGCATTGAGGAGGCGCGCCTCGCCCATCCGGCGCCGGGCACGCATCAGCTGCCAGACGAGCACCGGCCAGAATAGCGGGAGCACGAATCTGAAAAGGGCAGCAAGAGCCGGTTCACGGCGGAGGCGGTCAAGGCTGGACATAAAAGGCAGTTTACACCCGATCCGGAGGGTGTCGGATAAGGTTTCCGGCAGAATCGTGCAGCGGGCGGAAATGACTGACTATTTTTTCTTCCGCAGCCCGCAAAAGTGTTGGATAGACGCGGCGCCGGCCCATGGACGCCGGTCGCAGGCTCGCGTACGGGACGGGCATGACAGGCGTGAAAATCTGCGGGCTCCGGGATGCGGAGATGGCGGCGTTCGCGGTCCGCGAGGGCGCGGACTGGATCGGCGTGAATTTCATTCCGCAGAGCCCGCGATATGTGCCGGCGGAGAGCGCAGAAACTCTTTTGCAATCAATGGGTAAGGCGGCGGCGGTCGCGCTGCTGGCTGATCCGTCGGATGAGGAGGCAAAGGCGGTGGCGGCCCTCGGCTTTCCGATCCTGCAGCTGCATGGGGCGGAGTCGCCCGCCCGGGCAGCCGAGATCAAGGCGCTGACAGGCTGCGTCATCTGGAAGGCCATTGGCGTACGCAGCGGGGACGATCTGGGACAGACCGGTACATTCCGGGACATTGACGGGCTGTTGCTGGACGCCAAGGCCCCGGACGGGGCGGCCATGGCCGGCGGGCATGGACAGGTGTTCGACTGGGCGCTTCTCAAGGGCTGGGCCGCGCCGAAACCCTGGCTGCTGGCCGGGGGGCTGACCCCTCAGAATGTCGCTGAGGCGATCCGCGAGACCGGCGCACCTGCGGTGGATGTGTCCTCTGGCGTCGAGCGGGAGCGGGGGGTAAAGGACAGGGAACTCATCCGCGCCTTCCTCCGCGCGGCGAAGGGACAATAGTGCAAATGGATCTGCGTAATACCTGGGATCAGTGGCCGGATGTGAACGGCCGGTTTGGCGAGTTCGGCGGACGCTATGTCGCCGAGACGCTGATGCCGCTGATCCTCGAGCTTGAGGCCGAGTATCGCAAGGCCAAGACAGACCCCGCCTTTGCGGCCGAGATGGACGACCTCTGGACGCATTATGTCGGCCGGCCATCGCCGCTCTATTTCGCAGAACGCCTCACCGAGCATTTCGGCGGGGCGAAAATCTATTTCAAGCGTGACGAACTCAACCATACCGGGGCCCACAAGATCAATAACTGCCTTGGGCAGGTTCTGCTCGCCCGCCGCATGGGGAAGACGCGGATCATCGCGGAGACGGGCGCTGGCCAGCACGGCGTGGCGACGGCGACGATCTGCGCGCGCTTCGGCCTGCAATGCGTCGTGTTCATGGGCGAGACGGATGTCGAGCGCCAGAAGCCGAACGTGTTTCGCATGCGGCTGCTGGGCGCCGAGATCGTGCCGGTCTCGTCGGGCACAGGCACGCTGAAGGATGCGATGAACGAGGCGCTGCGCGACTGGGTGACGAATGTCGAGACGACCTTCTACTGTATCGGCACGGCGGCCGGCCCGCACCCCTATCCGGAGCTGGTGCGCGATTTCCAGTCGGTGATCGGGAAGGAAGCGCGCGCGCAGATACTTGAGCGGGAAGGGCGCCTGCCGGATGTAGTGATGGCCTGTATCGGCGGCGGCTCGAATGCCATCGGCCTGTTCCATCCCTTCATTGAGGATGAGGGCGTGCGCATGATCGGCGTCGAGGCAGCCGGCCATGGCATCGAGACCGGCCAGCATGCCGCGGCGCTGAATGGCGGCCGGCCGGGCATCCTGCATGGCAACCGGACATACCTGTTGCAAACCGATGACGGCCAGATCATCGACGCGCATTCGATCTCCGCCGGGCTCGACTATCCGGGCATCGGGCCGGAGCACGCTTTCCTGCGTGATGCGGGCCGGGCGGAATACCTGTCGTGCACGGATGATGAGGCGCTGGCCGCGTTCCAGCTGTGTACGCGGCTTGAAGGCATCATCCCGGCGCTGGAGCCCTCGCACGCGCTGGCGCGGGTTGGCGAAGTGGCGCAGGAACTGGGCAAGGATGGCCTGATCATCCTCAATATGTGCGGGCGCGGCGACAAGGATGTGTTCTCCGTCGCCAAGGCATTGGGAGTGGACGTTTGACGAAGCTCATCCTCATCCGCGTGACCTGTCCCTCCCGCCGGGTGGCGGAGGATATTGCCGACGCCGCGCTGGAGGCGCGGCTTGCGGCCTGCGCAAATCTGGAAGGGCCGGTCTCATCAACCTATCGCTGGAAGGGCGTGATCGAACAGTCGTTCGAGTTCATGCTCTGGCTGAAGGCGCCGGAAGCGAACTGGGCGAAGATCGACCAGTTGGTCGTGCGCCTGCATCCTTATGAAGTTCCGGCGGTCGTTGCCATGCCGATCAGCCACGTAAATGCTGCCTACGGAGCATGGGTGGCCGAGAATACGGACAACTGAGATGGGCCGGGAAAGAATTGAAGCCGCCTTCGCGCGGGCGAAGGGCGAGGGCCGGGCTGCGCTCGTGACTTACATCATGGCCGGTGATCCGGACCTTGAGGAAAGCTACCAGGCGCTCTGCGCCCTGCGCGACAATGGCGCCGACATCATCGAACTGGGCGCGCCGTTCACCGATCCGATGGCGGATGGCCCGGCCATCCAGCGCGCCGGCCTGCGCGCGCTCGCCAATGGCACGACGCTGACGGATGTACTGGCGATCGCCGCACGGTTTCGCAAGGATGACGAGACCACGCCGCTAATCCTTATGGGCTATGCCAACCCCGTTCATTCGATGGGCTATGAAGCCTTTGCGGGCGCCGCTGCCGCTGCCGGGATCGACGGAACCATCATCGTGGACCTGCCGCCGGAAGAGGACGGCGCGCTGCGCGCCGCCTATCAGCGCCTTGGCCTGTCGGTGATCCGGCTGGCGACACCGACGACCGATCAGGCGCGCGCCGTGCGCGTAGCCGACGGGGCCTCCGGCTTCATATATTTTGTAGCTGTCACCGGCGTAACCGGGGCCGGAAGCGCTGATCCTGCAGCCATTGCAGGGAAAGTGGCCATGGTTAAGGAGGTCTCCGGCCTGCCGGTCTGTGTCGGCTTCGGCGTAAAAAATGGTGCACAAGCCGCGGAAATGGCTAAGATTGCCGACGGGGTGGTGGTTGGTTCGGCTTTTGTGGAAAAGGCGCAGCATGCGCACGAGTCCGGCAGACACGAGACGGCAGCCCCCGCCATGGGCCTGCTTGCTGCGGAACTGCGCAGCGCTCTCGCGGGCACGCGGCAAGGCTGATACCGCCGGGAAATCGGGAGAAATCTGCAGATGAACTGGATCAACAAGGTCACCCCGCCGGGCCTCAAGACGATGATGTCCAAGAAGGACACGCCGGATGACCTTTGGGTGAAATGTCCTGCCTCCGGCGAGCTTATCTATCGCAGCGACCTGGAACAGAGCTGGTATGTGACACCGGCGGGCGCTCATCTGCGTATTTCGCCGCGCATGCGCTTCCGGCTGCTGTTCGATGATGAGCGCTGGGAGCCGATCTCGCTGCCACAGGTGCCGCTCGACCCGTTGAAGTTCAAGGATGACAAGCCTTATCCGGCGCGCCTCAGGGCGGCAAAGGCGAAGGTGGCCAACCGCGACCTCAAGGAAACCGAAGAGGGCGGCGCGCCGCTGTTGCAGGAAGACTGTATGGTCGCCGCCTATGGCAAGATCGGCGGCGTGCCGGCGGTCGTGCTGGTTCAGGATTTCGATTTCATGGGCGGCTCGCTCGGCATGGCGGCGGGCGAGGCGTTCATCACCGCCGCGCAACTGGCGCTGGCGCGCAAGTCAGCCTTCGTGGTCTGCACGGCGTCCGGCGGGGCGCGGATGCAGGAGGGCACGCTGAGCCTGATGCAGATGCCGCGCACGACGCTGGCGATCAATGATCTGGCCGATGCGAAACTGCCCTATGTCGTGGTCCTGACGGACCCGACCTCTGGCGGGGTGTCGGCCTCCTATGCGATGCTGGGCGATGTGCATATTGCCGAGCCGGGGGCGATGATTGCCTTCTCCGGCCCGCGCGTGATCGAACAGACGATCCGCGAGAGCCTGCCGAAGGGCTTCCAGCGGTCCGAATTCCTGCGCGAAAAGGGCCAGGTCGATATCGTCGTCGACCGGCGCAAGCTGAAGGCGACGCTGGCGCGCGTCCTCGGCCATCTGCTGCCGCTGTCGCGCCGCAAGGATGACCGCTCGGCTGTGACGCTGACCCCGCCGCGCACGCATGCTGCGAGCCTGACGCCGGAGCCGAAGGGCAAGACCGATTGAGCGGTAATTCTGCGGCCCTCGATGCGGCGCTGAAGCGGCTCGAAGGGCTCTATCCGAAAGTCATCGAGCTGTCGCTCGGCCGGATCGAGTGTGTGCTCGAACGCCTGGGGCGTCCGCAGGACCGGCTGCCACCGGTGATCCATGTGGCGGGCACGAACGGGAAGGGGTCGACCTGCGCCTTCATGCGCGCGATGGCCGAGGTTGCGGGCCTCAAGGTGCATGTGTTCACGAGCCCGCATCTGGTGCGCTTCAATGAACGTATCCGGCTGGCCGGGCGGCTGGTTGAGGATGAGGCGCTGATTGGCTGGCTCGCGCGTGTTGAAGCGGCGGTCGGGGATGGCCAGATCACGCATTTCGAGGCGACGACGGCGGCCGCGCTGCTCGCCTTCGCCGAAGTGCCGGCGGATCTTCTGATCCTCGAAGTCGGGCTCGGCGGGAAATATGACGCGACCAATGTGATTGCCGCGCCGGCGCTGTCCGTCATCACGCCGGTGGACAAGGATCATGCGCAGTTTCTCGGCACCGAACTCGGCGGGATCGCGGCGGAGAAGGCGGGCATCATCAAGGCCGGGCGCCCGGCGCTCACCGCCGTCCAGCGTCCGTTGGCGGACGAGGTGATTGCGGCACGCGCCGCTGAACTCGGCGCGCCGCTCTACCGGCTGCGGGACCATTTCGTCGCAGCGATGCCGGAGGATATGGCGCTGCCAGGCGCGCACCAGCGCGCGAATGCGGCGCTGGCGGCGATGGCGATGCAGCTGTTCGGAAATTCGGTGCGCATCAGCCAGGCGGCGATCTTCGAGGGCGCGCGGCGCGCGGTCTGGCCGGCGCGGCTGCAGCGGCTGAAGGACGGGCCGGTGACGGCGCTGGCGGGCGGGCTGCCGGTCTGGCTCGATGGCGGGCACAATCCGCATGCGGCGCGAGCGATTGCGGCGCATCTGGAGGGGCTGGGCGGGCGTACGGCGCTGGTCACCGCGATGCTGGCGAGCAAGGATTCAGCCGGCTTCTTCGAGCCGTTCGCCGCGCTGAAGCCCGATGTCTTCACCTGTCCGAACGCGCCCGGCCATCAGGCGGTCCAGCCGGCCGACCTTGCCCAGGCCGCATCGCGCGCCGGGCTGAAGGTCGCCGCCTGCACCAGCTTTGCCGATGCGATGCGGGCCGCGGCCGGCTCGAAACCGGACCGGGTGCTGATCTGCGGTTCGCTCTACCTCGCCGGCGAGGTGCTGGCGATGAATGGCGAGGCACCGGAATAGGGCGCTGCGGCGTCACCCGTCATCGGCGCCGATGTCCTTCAGCAGATGGGCCGGCAGGCGCCCGCGCAACTGCGCGTGAGCCTTGCGTTTCCTGGATTGGGTATCGTTGGCAGCGGCGCCTTCAGAAGCGGGCAGGCGCCAGACCCGTTTGGCGGCGCGCGCCAGACGAAGAATGAGGGTCATGTGAACCTTGAAGCTGGAATGGGAGACGGGGCAGGGGCATGACGGTCTCCTTTCCGGGCTTCGGGCCGCAGGGGATGCGGCGGGTTCAGGGATACGTCCTTACAACGGATCGTTCGGACAGGGTAGGGGCCGTTTAGGGACCCCTTTCCAAATCCGCGCCAAATTGACCCTGACGTAAGGGTCAAGCCTTGCGTATGTTGCGATGCGAAGGTAGGGACGGCGCACTTTAGGATGCCTAGAACCATAACCAGCCTGGGAGCGCCCGCATGAAGGTCCTCGTGCCTGTCAAGCGCGTGATTGATTACAATGTGAAGGTCCGCGTGAAGTCGGACCAGAGCGGCGTCGATCTCGCCAACGTAAAGATGTCGATGAACCCGTTCGACGAGATCTCCGTCGAGGAAGCGGTCCGGATGAAGGAAGCGGGTGCCGCCACCGAGATCATCGCGGTCTCCATCGGCCCGCAGCAGGCACAGGAAACCATCCGCACAGCGCTCGCCATGGGCGCTGATCGCGGCATCCTGATCAAGACCGATGCGACCGTCGAGCCGCTCGCCGTGGCCAAGCTGCTGGCGAAAGTGGTCGAGGAAGAAAAGCCCGACCTCGTGATCCTCGGCAAGCAGGCGATCGACGACGATTCCAACCAGACCGGCCAGATGCTGGCTGCGCTTCTGGACTGGCCGCAGGGCACCTTCGCCTACAAGATCGAGAAGTCCGGCGACAAGCTGAATGTCACTCGCGAGGTCGATGGCGGCCTGCAGACCGTCGCGCTCTCGCTGCCGGCGGTTGTGACCGTCGACCTGCGCCTCAACGAGCCGCGCTATGCCTCGCTGCCGAACATCATGAAGGCGAAGAAGAAGCCGATCGACGAGAAGACGCCGGAGGCCTACGGCGTCGACGTCACACCGCGCCTGACGGTGGTGAAGGTGACCGAGCCGCCGGTGCGCAGCGCCGGCATCAAGGTTGAGGATGTCGCCACCCTTGTCTCGAAACTCAAAGAAGCGGGAGCTGTTTAATGGCTGTCCTGGTTATCGCAGAACATCATCACGGCGCCCTGTCGGATGCGACCCATAAGGTCGTGACCGCCGCGTCGAAATTCGGCGGCGATGTCGATGTGCTGGTCGCCGGCGAGAATGCCGGGCCGGTTGCCCCGGAAGCGGCGAAGATTGCCGGTGTCCGCAAGGTGCTGAAAGCCGAGGGCGAGAGCCTGCGCAAGCAGACCGCCGAGGCGATGGAAGCCCTGGTTGTGCCGCTGATGGCCGGCTATGACGCGGTGTTCATTCCGGCGACCACGACCGGCAAGAACATTGCCCCGCGCATCGCTGCCAAGCTCGACGTGATGCAGATTTCCGAGATCATCGAAGTTGTTGACAGCTCGACCTTCGTGCGCCCGATCTATGCCGGCAATGCGATCATGACGGTCAAGTCCACGGACGCGAAGAAAGTCATCACCGTTCGCGGGACGGCGTTCCCGGCTGCGGCAGGCGGCGGTTCGGCGTCGGTCGAGGATGTGGCGCCTCCGGCTGCACAGACGAAGTCGGAATTCGTCTCCGAAGAGATGGTCAAGTCCGACCGGCCGGAACTGGCCGGCGCCAAGCGCGTCGTCTCCGGCGGCCGGGCGCTCGGCTCGGCCGAGAAGTTTCAGGAGCTGATCTTCCCGCTCGCCGACAAGCTCGGCGCCGCTGTCGGCGCCTCGCGCGCGGCGGTGGATGCGGGCTATGCCCCGAACGACTATCAGGTTGGCCAGACCGGCAAGATCGTTGCCCCGGAACTCTACATCGCCATCGGCATTTCAGGCGCGATCCAGCACCTTGCCGGCATGAAGGATTCCAAGATCATCGTCGCCATCAACAAGGATGAGGAAGCCCCGATCTTCCAGGTCGCCGATTACGGCCTGGTGGCGGACCTGTTCAACGCCGTGCCGGAACTGACCAGCGCGGTCTGATCAACCATTAACTGAGTTAACTGGGCCCGGCGCCGGAAGGTGCCGGGCTTTTTCTGTTGATGGCAAGAAGCGGGTGGGCAGGGGCGGCGTTTGCAGGCTTTGTCGCGGCTCCAGACGAAAGGAGCCGACCCAATGCCATTCACCATCCAGGGCCTTCCGGCCGACACATTCAGACACCTGTTTGCCCTGCCGGATGCCAGCCTCCAGGCGCAGAACATCATCCGCAAGCGGGTGGACACCAAACCGGGCTATCCCTGCCGCATCACGCTGGAAGATGCAGAGCCGGGCGAAACGGTCCTGCTGCTCAACCATGAAAGCCATGCGGCGCCCACGCCTTACCAGTCCCGATATGCCATCTATGTGCGCGAACGGGCCGGAAGTGCGGCGTTTTTCAGGGACGAGCTGCCGCCGGTCATGCACAATCGGCCGATTGCCCTGCGCATGTTCGATGCCGGCGGCATGCTTGTCGGCGCCGATATGGGGATGAACGAGGCCCTGAAGGCGAAGATCGAGGCGGCGCTGGAGCGTCCTGACGTTGCTTACCTGCATGCCCATAACGCGATGCATGGCTGTTTCGTCGCCGAGATCCGCCGGAGTGAATGAGCGCGGGGACCTCTGCCCCCGCCCATCTGATCCCGGCTCAGCCTGGCCATCCTGCGGGCCGGGCTTTGACGCACTGCACAATGGCGTATAACCATTTGCAAAAAGCAGAAGCAGGAACACATCAGGTATGACAGCCATTCGAACAATTGGTGTGATCGGCGCAGGCCAGATGGGCAATGGTATTGCCCATGTGACAGCGCTTGCCGGCTATGATGTGGTGCTGACGGATGTGTCCGAGGCGGCCCTGAAGGCCGGGATGGAGACCATCGAGCGTAACATGGCGCGCCAGGTGACGCGCGAGATGATCACGCTGGAAGCCATGCAGACGGCGTTGAAGCGAATCCATGCGTCCACATCGGTCAAGGCGCATGAGGCGGCCGACCTCGTGATCGAGGCGGCCACCGAAAAGCGCGATGTAAAGGAACAGATTTTCCGGACGCTCTGCGAGATCGTGCCGGCGCATACGCTGCTGGCGACCAACACGTCTTCGATCTCGATCACCCGGCTGGCGTCCGTCACCGACCGGCCGGACCGGTTCATCGGCCTGCACTTCATGAACCCGGTGCCGCTGATGAAGCTCGTCGAGATCATTCGCGGCCTCAACACAAATCAGGAAACCTATGAGGCGGCGATCGCCTATACCAAGGCGATCGGCAAGACGACGACGAATGCCGAGGACTATCCTGCCTTTATCGTCAACCGGATCCTGATGCCGATGGTCAATGAGGCGGTCTATACGCTGTATGAAGGCGTTGGCTCGGTGCATTCGATCGACACGGCCATGAAGCTCGGCGCCAACCATCCGATGGGTCCGCTGCAGCTGGCCGATTTCATCGGTCTCGATACCTGCCTTTCGATCATGCAGGTTCTGCATGACGGGCTCGCCGACACGAAATACCGTCCGTGTCCGCTGCTCGTCAAATTCGTCGAGGCCGGATGGCTCGGCAAGAAATCCGGCAAGGGCTTCTATGACTATTCCGGGGATGTGCCGGTGCCCAGCCGGTAGCCCTGGTTACCAGCCCTCCCGAAAAAATTAGAGATTGTTGCGATCCGGACAGGTTTCTAAACGTCCGGTTAACGACCTTGAGGCAGGCTTGGTCCCGGTTGGTCCGGAGGCTGAGCTATGTTCGTCCGTGCGCGCATCATGCCGGTTATCGGCTTTGTGGCATTTGTCCTGATCGCCGGGTTCGGGGCGCGATATGCCTCCGAAAGCGCACAGGCCACGACAGAGTTGGGCGGCACGGTTTACTGGTCGGACGGCGACTCGGGCCGTTTGTCGGATGGCACAAGGTTTCGTCTCCACGGGATCGATGCGCCGGAAACCGGATCGATCAACCAGCGCGGCGGCGCGAAGTGCGAGATGGAACGCGCCCTCGGATTTGAAGCGAAAGCGCTTGCTGTCGAACTGACCCGCGGCAAGACCGTGCGTGTCTCGGAGATCAAGGGCCGTGACCGGTATGGACGCAATGTCGTGCGCCTGTCTCTGGACGGCGAGGATATTGCCGGCCTGCTGCTCGCTGAAGGCATCCATGAGCGCTGGGACTATGATGGGCGGGCGCCGAAGCCGGACTGGTGCGACCTGCCGGAAAGACGCGCCGGCACCTCTGCGCCGTAACAGGGCGGGGGACGTCTCCGGCCTTGAATTGTCCGCCACGGCCGCTAGCCTCGCCCGGTCTGACGCCGCCCGAAGGATACCCATGAAACACTGCCCCGTCCGGCTCCTGTTTGCGGGGGCCTTCATGCTTCTTGCCGCCGGCTGTGATGATGCGGCCGGGCCGGTTTCCGGTGAACCCTACCGCCCTCCGCCGGGCGGGACCGCGCCGACCGAGCGGATGCAGTCAGACCAGTGGCGGACATGGCCGCTGGCCCACCGCGCCGCCTATATTGCCGGCCGGGTTGCCGCGGCCGACATGCTGTACCGGATGGGGCATGAGGCCGAGGCTGCCGGGCATCTGAAACGCCCGGTCGAGCAGGTCTATTCGATCGACCGGGCCGGCCTTCAGGTGCTCGGTTTCCGGGCGGAGCTTGTCGATGCGGCGGCCGGCGCCATCGATATCGGACGGCCTCCGGAAGACGTGGAACCGCTGCTCGCCGGCGCTGTCGGCAATCTGGCGGAGACGCTGGCGGCGTCGGGAGAGAGCCCGAAGAGCCTTGTGACCTTCCTGATGCGCATCTGCGCCGAGGCCTATGATGCAGGTGTCGACCGGGGCGATGTCGTCAATGTTGAAGCCTATCAGGCAGCCTATGGCTATGCGGTTGTGGCGCGTGATCTGGCATCGGCGCAGGAACCGGACACCTATGGTGACCTGAGGCTTGAACTCGACATCCTGGTGCTGATGTGGCCGGCGTCCGGGCCGGTCGAGGGCTCAGCCCCGCCGCCGGAAATCCGCATGGCTGAGCAGCTTGCAAGGGTCAGGCTGGCGCTCGCCCTGGTGCCCTGATCATTCACCCGCCCGCAGGGCGGTGTCGACGAACTGCACCGCTTCCAGCGAGGCCCAGTCAGCTTCGCCGGCAAGACGCGCGATTTCAAGCCCGTCCGGCCCATAGAGGATGGTCGTCGGAAAACCGCGCACACCGGCGCCGTAGATGACATCCCCATTGTCCATCGGCGCGTGGCGAAAGGCGATGTTGGCGGCGCCAAGTTCGGTCAGCCGGCGCTTTGCAAAGTCCACATCTTCCGCAGAATCGACGCTCAGGGCGACCACTTCGAACCGGTCACCGCCGCGCGCGGTCTGCAGGGCGCCGAGGGACGGCATCTCCTTCTCGCAGGGCGGGCACCAGGTGGCCCAGTAGTTCACAAGGATTGTCTTGCCGGTGAATATGTCGAGCCCGCGGGCTTCGCCGTCGCTGTCGATAAAGGTGCCGGCCGGGACCGGCTGACCGGCGGCGGCGAAGTCGAGCTTCTCCATCTGGCCGGTCGCATAGCGCTCGAGCGGATTTCCGCCCGGCTTTCCGCCGGATGCGCTCATCAGCACATAGACAATCGCGGCGAGGGCGACCAAGAAGAGGCCGAGAAAGGCGTAGCGGGTCATGGCACGGGCCCTGTCTGCGTCGGTTGTGATGAGAGGATATGGCAATGGCGGACGCGAAAGGCCAGATGATGTGGGGCGGGCGATTTGCCGCGACACCCTCTGCCATCATGGAAGAGATCAACGCCTCGCTGGATATCGACCGGCGGATGGCTGAGGAAGATGTGGCCGGCAGTCGCGCCCATGCCGACATGCTGGCCGAAATGGGCATCCTGAGTGTGGCCGACAATGAAGCCATTCAATCCGGTCTGGATACGGTGGTGGAAGAGCTGCGGGCGGGGACCTTTCCCTTCCGGCGCGAACTTGAAGACATTCACATGAATGTCGAGGCGCGGCTGAAAGAACTGATCGGCGAACCGGCGGGACGGCTGCATACGGCGCGCTCACGGAATGACCAGGTGATCACCGATTTCCGCCTCTGGACACGGCGGGCGCTGGACGAAACCGGCCTTCTGGTCGCCGGTCTCCAGAGCGCGCTGGTGCGGCGTGCGGACGAGAACACGGCTATGGTGATGCCGGGCTTCACCCATCTCCAGACAGCGCAGCCGGTGACCCTCGGCCATCATCTTCTCGCCTATGCGGAGATGCTGGAGCGCGACCGTTCGCGCTTCCTAGACTGCGCGGTGCGGCTGAATGAATGCCCGCTCGGGGCCGCCGCGCTTGCGGGCACGGGCTTTCCCATCGACCGGGACATGACGGCCGAAGCGCTCGGCTTTGCCCGGCCGATGGCGAATTCGCTGGATGCGGTGTCGGCGCGCGATTTTGCGCTGGAGGCGCTGAGCTCCCTGTCGATTGCGGCAACTCATCTGTCACGGCTCGCCGAGGAGATCGTGCTCTGGACCAGCCCGCAATTCGGGTTTGCCCGGCTGAGCGATGAATGGTCGACGGGCTCCTCGATCATGCCGCAGAAACGCAATCCGGATGCGGCCGAGCTGATCCGGGCGAAGGCGGCGCTGATCACTGGTCAGTTCATGGCGCTGCAGGGCGCGATCAAGGCGCTGCCGCTCGCCTATGCGAAAGACCTGCAGGACGACAAGCGCCTAACTTTCGACGCCTTTGATACGTTCAATCTGTGCGTCCGGGCGATGACCGGCATGATCGAGACCATCAGCTTCCGGCCGGATGTGATGCGGGCGGCGGCCGCGAAAGGATATTCCACCGCGACGGACCTTGCCGACTGGCTGGTGCGCGCCCTTGGACTGCCTTTCCGCGAGGCGCACCATATCACGGGGCGTATCGTGGCGCGCGCCGAAGCCAAGGGCGTGGATCTTGCCGATCTGCCGCTGAAGGAGATGCAGGCGGTGCATAGTGCGATCACAGCGGATGTGTTCAATGTGCTGAGCGCGGAGGCATCTGCTGCCTCGCGCACCTCCTATGGCGCAACCAGCCCTGTTCGGGTGGCAGAACAGGTGGCACAATGGAAACAGAGACTTCGACTGGAGTAGTCCCATGATCCGTACGCTCGCCCTCGCAGGGGCCGTTCTTCTCACCACAAGCATCTCGGCATGCGGCCTGACAGGCGATCTTCAGCGCCCCGGCCCGCTGATCGGAGACCCGTCCCGCGATGTGCCGCCGGCCGACCTGCCAGAGGGCGAGGACCGCGACCTGCCGCAGCTGCCGCCACGCCCCGGCACGCAGAACCAGCCGGACGCAGATGACGAGCTGCTTGGCGGACCGGGAGGCGCGTGATGACGCTGCGCACCCTTCTGTGCAGCGCCTTCGCCGCTGCCTTTGTTGCCGGTTGCCAGAGCGCGCCGGAGCCCGCACCGCTGCCGGTCGCCGATCAGCCAGACCCGGCGCCTGTGGAGCTGCCTGCTCCGCCGGACCCGGAGGAGCCGCGGGTCAATGAATGGGGCGGGGAAGTGCCCCAGGCCCAGCCGACCGGCGATGTCGGTGAGGGCGGCCTCGGCGACATTCCGTGATCCGGAGCTGACATGCACCATTTTGACTATGCTGGCGGCCGCCTGCGGTGCGAGGGGGTCGATCTTGGCCGCATCGCCGACGAAGTGGGCACGCCGGTCTATGTCTATTCAACCGCCACGCTGGTTCGCCATGCGCGGGTGATCGCCGATGCGTTCAGCAACCAGACGGTGCTGATCGCCTATTCGGTCAAGGCGAATGGCAATCTCGCCGTACTGGCGACGCTGGCGGCAGAGGGTTGCGGCGCCGATGTGGTCAGCGGCGGGGAGATGCAGCGGGCGATGAAGGCCGGCATTCCGGCGTCGCGGATTGTCTTCTCGGGTGTCGGGAAGACAGCCGCCGAAATGACGCTCGCGCTGCAGGCGGGCATCCACCAGTTCAATGTCGAGAGTGCCGGCGAACTGGCGCTGCTCTCGAAGGTCGCCGAAGGGCTTGGTCTGAAGGCGCCTGTGGCGCTGAGGGTCAATCCGGATGTGGCTGCGGGCGGCCATCCCAACATCTCCACCGGAAAGTCCGGGGACAAGTTCGGTGTACCCTGGGGCGAGGCCGAGGCACTTTATGCCGAGGCCGGGCGGCTGCCGGGCATCCGGGTTGTCGGCGTCGATGTGCATATCGGCAGCCAGATCGGCGAGCTCGGCCCGATGCGGGCTGCTTTCGAAAAGGTGGTCGCCCTCGCCCTGCGTCTGCGCGAGCAGGGGCATGACATCGCCAGGATCGATGTCGGCGGCGGGCTTGGCATCCCCTACCGGGAAACCGACGCCCCGGCGCCGCCAACCGATTATGCCGCCATGATCGCGGAGGTGACCGGCGGACATGGCTTTGAGGTCATCCTCGAGCCCGGCCGTGTGATTGCAGGCAATGCCGGCGTGCTCCTGACGACGGCGCTCTATGAAAAGGAGGCGCCGGACCGGACGTTCCTGATCGTCGATGCAGGCATGAACGATCTCATCCGGCCTGCGCTCTACGGGGCTCACCATGATATCCGCCCGCTTGCCCAGCCAGCGCCGGGACATGCCGAAAAGACCTATGACATCGTCGGCCCGATCTGCGAATCCACCGACAAGTTCGCCACCGCCCGGACCCTGCCGAAGGTCGAGGCCGGAGACCGGCTCGCCTTCATGTCTGCAGGCGCCTATGGCGCCGTCCTGTCTTCGGCCTACAATGCCCGTCCATTGGTTCCGGAAGTCCTGGTCAATGGTGACCACTACCATGTGGTTCGCCGCCGGCCGGATTTCGAGGAAATGACGATGCTGGAAGAGGTGCCGGATTGGATCAGGACAAGGGCCTGACACTGCTGAAGAGGAAGCTGGCGGGCACGCGCCGCCGGTTGACGCTCCTGGCGCTCGCACGGGCGTTCGGCCCGGCCTTTGTCTTTGGGCTTGGCTTTCTGGCGATTGCCCTGGCAGGCGGGTTTGACCGGCTTGACACGTTCGCGGCGGCCGCACTTGTTCCGCCGCTTCTGATCATCGGGGCGGGGCTCGTCTGGTTCGGCTGGCGGCGTTACCGCGCGCCGTCGGAGACCGAGATTGTCCGCACGCTCGATGCTCAGTCGGAACTTCGCCCTGTCAGCTCCTTGTCCGACCGGCCGGCTGATCCTTCGGCGGCGCCGGCGAGCCTCTGGCGCGTCCACCGGGCGCGGCTGGTGTCGGAACTGGCCAATCTGCGTCTGCCGCGCCTCGCTGCTGAATGGAAGGCGCTCGACCCCTACCGGTTGCGCCTGATCCTGCCGATCGGCGTCATTGCGCTTGCCCTGATTGCGGGCACAGCGGCGCCGGGACGCCTGATGCGCGCCCTGTCCCCTGATCTCGGCGCGCTTGCGGGCGCGGACCGGATGATCGTCGAAGCCTGGGTGACACCGCCGGAATATACAGGCCGGGCGCCGATCTTCCTGCGTCCTGACATGCAGACTGTGCGCGTGCCGGTGGGTTCGGAGGTGACGCTTCGGACCCAGGCGCACTCACCGCCGCGGCTGGTCCTGCGCGGAGACCGGCGCCAGACGGCGCGGTTCGAGCGGACGCCGGACGGGGCGTATGAGGCCCGCGCAAGGATCGCTGGCAACACCCGCCTGACCGTCCATTGGTGGGGCGAGCGGGCGCGCTGGAGCTTTGTGACCCTACCCGACGAAGTCCCCGCGATCGAATTCGTGACCCTGCCGGAGCCGGGCACGCGCGACCAGGTGGAGTTCAAATGGAAGGCCAGCGATGATTACGGGATCAACGGCGTGGAACTGGCGATCCGGCTGCGCGATCCGCATCCGGCTGCGCCCGACGCGGAAGACCGTGTGCCGGTGCCGATGCCTGCGACACTCGGCGCGAAGGAAGCGGAGGCGGCCGCGCGGCTCGACCTGACGCGTCATCGCTGGGCCGGGCTGCCGGTCGATCTTGAACTGGTGGCGATCGATGGTGCCGGTCAGGAAGGCCGGAGCGGGCCGGTGCCCTTCATCCTGCCGGAGAAGCTTTTCCTCGACCCGCTGGCGCTTGCGGCGCAGGAGGCGCGCGTGACTGTCCTGCGTGAGCCGCGCAACTATGCGCCGGTGCCTAAGAATGCCGGCGCGCTGACGCATGACGCGGTCAATGTGGCCGCCACCGGCCGGCTCGACTACGCGCCGGACGGCGTGCGTCAGGCCGCGCTGATGCTGGATTCCGTGACCTATCGCGGCGAGCTGTTCATCCGCGATCTCGGTGCTTTCATGGGACTGCGGATGGCGCTCGGCACGCTGGAATCGGCCGCCAGCAAGGCGGAAGCCGACGCCGTCGAGCCGCTGCTCTGGTCGATCGCGCTGAAGCTTGAGCATGGCAGCGTCGCGGATGCGCGCGCGCGGCTTGAGGCGGCGCGGGCGGCTCTTGAGCGGGCGCTGCGGGACGGCGCTTCCGAAGATGAAATCCGTCGTCTGATGCAGGCTTTCCGCGACGCCGCCAACGAATACCTGGCCGCCAAGATGGCCGAAGCGATGGCCGGCGGCCTGGACGGGCCGCAGCAACAGCAGGACGGCCAGGCGCAGGCGGGCGGCCAGTCGCTCGGCGGGCGGGATTTCGAGGACATGCTGAACGCACTTCAGGATCTGACTGACACGGGCGCGACCGAACAGGCGCGCCAGCTTCTGTCGGATATCACCAACCTGCTCGAGAATCTCGAATTCCAGCGCGGGCAGGGACAGGGCGACGGGATGGGGATGCCCGGACAGCAGGCCGAGGGTGAGGAGAGCGATCTGCCGCCGGAAGAACAGGCGATGACGGATGCGATGCGCCGCTTGTCGGAAATCCTGCGCGAGCAGCGCCAGTTGAATGACGACACACTCGCCCAGCAGCGCGGCGAACAGCCGGGCCAGCGCGGACAGCCGCAGCCGGGCGAAGGCTCGCAGCAGGGCGAGGGCGGCGATATGGAAGGCGAGGGCAACGGTGAGGGCCGCGAGCCGGGCGATGAGGGCGGCGGCGCGCGCGAGGGCGAAGGCGAGCCGGGCACGGGCCGCGGCGGCACGCTGGCGGAACGTCAGGCGCGTCTCGGCCGGCTGGTTGAGGAACTGGCGCGCCGCCAGGGCCAGACCGGGGAAGATGGCGGCCTTCCGGGAGCGGGCATCGATGCGGATACGCTGCGCGCGATCCAGGAAGCCCAGCGCCGCGCTGAACGCTCTCTTGAACTGGGTAATGAAGGGCGCGCCGCGATGGATCAGGAGCGCGCGACGCAGCTTCTGTCGGAACTCACCCGCGAGCTCGCCGGCCAGCTCGACCAGCTGCGCGCCAGCCGCATGGGAGAGCAGGGGCAGAGCTCGAATGATCCGTTCGGCCGGCCGCTGACGGGCGCGGGCAATGACGGGGAAGGCATCGAAATCCCGTCCGAAGCCGAACGCCAGCGCGCCAAGGATATCCTCGACGAACTCCGCCGCCGCTATGGCGAAGCGGAGGATGAGGAAGAGCGCGATTATCTGAGGCGGCTGCTGGAGCGGTTCTGAGCCCGCGCTTGTCCGGTGCGGCGGGGCGTGGTCTGATCCTTCCAAAGAATACCGGGAGGAGCAGATGACCGCACGCTGGGAGTATACGAAGGGCCTCAAGGATATTGGCAACGGGCTGTATGCCTGGCTGCAGCCGGATGGCGGCTGGGGCTGGTCGAATGCCGGGCTCATCCGGGATGGGGAAGCTTCGCTGCTGGTCGATACGCTGTTCGACATGGCGCTGACGCGCGAAATGCTCGGCGCCATGGAAGACGCGACCGGCATCGGCGCGGGCAGGATCGGGGCCATCGTCAACACGCATGCCAATGGTGACCACTGCCACGGCAATGGGTGCTGTCCGCAGGCGGAGATCATCGCTTCGGAGGCCAGCGCGAAGGAGATGGCAGAAGTGCCGCCCGCCATGCTTGCCCAGCTCAAGAAGATGGGCGCGCAGCTGGGGCCGGCAGGCGCCTATTTCGCGGATATCTTTGCCCCGTTCGATTTCGACAATGTCGAGGAGCGCGCACCGACCAAGACCTTCTCCGGCGAGATGGCGCTGAAGGTCGGCGACAAGGAGGTGCGCCTGATCGAAGTCGGCCCGGCGCATACGGGCGGCGATGTTCTGGTGCATGTGCCGGGCGACAAGGCGGTTTATACCGGCGATATTCTCTTCATTGGCGGGACACCGCTGATGTGGGCCGGGCCGGTGAAGAACTGGATCGCGGCATGCGAGAAGATCATGGCGATGGATGCCGATGTGATCGTACCGGGGCATGGTCCGGTGACGGACAAGGCCGGTGTCCAGAGAGTGGCCGATTATCTCGCCTATGTCGATCACGAGGCGCGCAGGCGCTTTGATGCGGGTCTGTCAGTGCGTGATGCGGCGCATGACATTGCGCTGGGTGACTATGACAGCTGGGGCGATGCGGAGCGCATCGCCGTCAATGTGGATAGTCTCTACCGGGAGTATCGCGGCGACGGACAGGTGACGCCGGTGATCGAACTTTTCGCGCTGATGGCGGAACTCCGGGATGCGCAGCGGCGCTAGCGGTTTGCGCCCGGCACCCATTTCACATCATCGGCGCCGTCATTGTTGGCGACCCGGCCGGCAACGAACAGCCAGTCTGACAGCCGGTTGATGAAAGCGAGAGCTTCAGGGGTCAACGGCTCGTCAGGCAGTGAGGCAAGGTGAGCCATCTCGCGCTCGGCCCTGCGGCAGAGGGTGCGGGCGACATGAAGCTGCGCCGCAAGACGGGAGCCGCCGGGCAGGATGAAACTGTCAAGCGGGGGAATGGCGGCGTTCATCGCGTCGATCTCTTCTTCGAGCCGAGTGACCTGTGTGCCGATAATGCGCAGCGGCGTCCATTCCAGTTCGCGGCCCCGGTCGGGGGTCGCTAGGTCGGCGCCGAGATCAAACAAGTCATTCTGGATCCGGCGGATCTGGTCGAGCATCTCGCCACCGGCTTCCAGCGCGGCGACGCCGAGCGCGGCGTTCAGTTCATCCACAGTGCCGTAAGCGGTGACCCGTGGATGCCATTTCGGCACCTGTTCCCCGGTGGAGAGGCGCGTCTGCCCCTTGTCGCCGGCACGGGTGTAGATCTTGTCGATACGGACCATGGGCAGGCCTCCTCAGGTTTCAGCCGCCGAACTTGATGGCGCCGGCGACAATCCCGATCAGGACGAGGAAGGCTATTGCGATGGCCTGGAAGATCACCCGCAGCCGCATCAGCTTGTTGGAGCGGCTGACCTGTTTGTCATCGCGCCGGGCGAGATTAGCCACGCCAATGACGAGCACGACGGCGACCGCTGCGAGCGCGGCATAGAAGCCGATCGTCAGGAATTGTTGCATGGCGCCTCACCTTTCATGGATCTTGCGGGCTGATACTAGTCCGGCAGGGGCGGCTGCGCGCTGCTGCATCCGGTCGCGGGGCGGGTTCATCCGCCGCTCTCCAGCCGAGCAGCGAGCGCCTCGACCTTTTCTGCCATCTCCGTCACCAGCGCGGCGGCCTTTGCTTCAGCCGCGGCGCCCGGTTTGACCTGCCGGGCTGCGTCGAGTTCGTCGAGCAGGGCAATTGCCGCCACCAGCAGCAGGCGCTCATCGCCGATATCGCCCACAGCCGCCGAAATTCTGGCCAGGCGCGTGTCAAGCTGTTCGGCAAGGCGCTGAACCCGCGCCTCCTGGCCCGGCGCACAGGCGATGGAGAAGCTGCGCCCACGAATGCGGATGTCAGCTTTCGCCATCTTGTTGTCCTTCCTCCGGGCCGAGGGCGGCGCGCACTTCCCGGATGGCAGAGCCGAGCGCCTCGCTCGCCTCATCGGCGAGTATCTGCAGTTCCTTTTCGCGCTCGAGCGCCCCGGCAAGCTCCTCGGCCAGCTGTGACCTGTCCTGTACCAGGAGGGCGATTTCCTCCCTCAATACCGACGGGTCGCCGGCGCGCGCCAGATGCGCCTCGAGTGCCACTTCGAGACGTTTCAGCGCCGCGTCCAGGCGTGTAGCTGCCGAGTCCATCGTGTTCATCAGTTTATGGAGTATCTGCATTGTTTTGAGACGCCAAGCGCCTTGACGGGAGCGGGCAAGTCTGGCCTAGCACGGGTCGGGCAGAAAAATTCCGGGAGACCAGCAGAATGGCTGTCACGAACCGCGACATGGCGAACGCCGTGCGCGCCCTTTCCATGGACGCAGTTGAAGCCGCAAAATCGGGCCATGTCGGCCTGCCGCTCGGCATGGCGGATGCTGCCACGGTCCTTTTCCGCAAATTTCTGAAGTTTGACCCGAAAGATCCTGCCTGGCCCGATCGCGACCGGTTCGTCCTGTCGGCCGGCCATGGCTCGATGCTGATCTATTCGCTGCTGCACCTGACGGGCTATGCCTCGGTCAGCCGCGACGATATCCGCAATTTCCGCCAGCTGGGTTCGAATACGCCCGGCCATCCAGAGAACTTCGTCACCCGGGGCGTCGAGACGACCACCGGTCCGCTGGGGCAAGGGATCGCGACCGCAGTCGGCATGGCGATGGCGGAGCGCCATCTCAATGCGCGGTTCGGAAGTGATCTGGTTGACCATCATACCTGGGTGATCGCTGGCGATGGCTGCCTGATGGAGGGCGTCAGCCAGGAAGCGATCACGCTGGCGGGCCATATGAAGCTCAGCAAGCTGATCGTGCTGTTCGACGACAATTCCGTCACGATTGACGGCTCGACGGACCTTTCCGACTCGACCGATCAGTGCCAGCGCTTCGAGGCGTCAGGCTGGGTCACCCGGAAAGTGGACGGCCATGACGAGAAGGACCTGGAGGCCGCTTTCAAATGGGCGGTGAAGCAGAAGAAGCCTGTCTTCCTGGCGGTCAAGACAATCATCGGCTTCGGCGCGCCCAAACTGGCCGGCACCGGCAAGGCCCATGGCGGCCCTTATGGCGCCGAGGAAATCGAGGGAATCCGCAAGGCGCTGAAATGGCCGCATGCCCCGTTCGAAGTGCCCGATGCGATCGAGAGGGCGTGGAAAAAAACCGGTGAGCGCGGCGCGTCGGCGCATGCCGCCTGGAAGAAACGACTGTCGGCGAGCGCCCATAAGGGTGAGTTCAATGCGGCGATCTCCGGACGGCTGCCGAAGAATCTTGGCAAGGCGATCAACAAGCACAAGAAGGCCGTTGTGGATAGCGGCGCCTCAAAGGCAACCCGCGTCTGGAGCGGAGAGGCACTTGAGGTGCTGACGGGCCTCGTACCGGAAATGGTCGGCGGCTCGGCGGACCTGACGGGCTCCAACAATACCAGGACCAGCCATACCGCCCCGATGACGCGCAAGGACTGGGCCGGGCGCTATGTTCACTACGGCGTGCGCGAACATGGCATGGCTGCGGCGATGAACGGTATGGCGCTGCATGGCGGTATCATTCCCTATTCGGGCACCTTCCTGGTGTTTGCCGACTACAGCCGCGCGGCGATCCGCCTCGGCGCACTGATGGGTGCGCAGGTGATCCATGTGATGACGCATGATTCCATCGGCCTTGGCGAGGACGGGCCGACCCACCAGCCAGTGGAGCAGGTCGCCTCGCTGCGCGCGATGCCGAACATGGTCGTCTTCCGCCCGGCGGACGGGGTCGAGACCGCCGAGTGCTGGGAGCTGGCCCTGCACCGGCAGGACGGCCCTTCGACAATGGCGCTGACGCGCCAGAACGTTGCCCCGGCGCGCAAGGCGCATACAGAGGAAAACCTCTGCGCGAAGGGCGGCTATGTGCTTTCGCCGGCCGGCAAGGGCAAGGAACGCGGCGTGCTGATTGCAACCGGTTCCGAAGTGGAGATCGCGCTGAAGGCGCAGGCTCTGCTGGCAGAAGAGGGGATTGCTGTGCGCGTCGTCTCGATGCCGTCGATGGAACTGTTCGGAGCGCAGGACGCTGCCTATCAGCACGAGACGCTGGGCAAGGGCCTGCCGCGTGTGGCGGTCGAGGCCGGCGTGCGCTTCGGCTGGGACCGCTGGATCGGCGCCGAGGGCGGCTTTGTCGGCATGGACAGTTTCGGCGCGAGCGCGCCGTATCAGAAGCTTTACCAGCATTTCGGCATCACCGCCGAAGGCGTGGTGGCTGCGCTGAAAGAGCGGATCTGACCATAAGGCCTGCGACTGGCGCGAGGAACGAGCCGGCGCGAAGGGCTCCCTCGCGCCGCTTGCGTTTCAGCCAAGGATGGTGGGCAGCCACATCACGAGGCTGACACCCAGAATACCGGCGGCCATGACGGCTGTAAGCAGGATAAGCGCGCCGCCCATGAGGTATTTCGCGGGCGCCGAGCGGCTCGCCTCCGCCATCAGGTAAAGCTGGTAGACGGCAAGCGGGATGATCGTCTGGCCGAGCATGGCTGCGCGGCCAACGGGACCGTCGAGTGCGTCGCCAAGTCCCAACCCGCCGGTCGGGATCGCCCATGCGATCATCATGACCCGGAGGAACCAGACGCCGCTGACCATCAGGAAGAGACGGGTCGCCCAGCGCCGGCGCGAAGCATAGTCGCGGCCGATGGCCGCGCGCCAGGCGAGCCCGGCGCAGAGGAGGATAGCTAGTCCGTTGACCGATTGCAGCGCCGCGTTCATCGGACCGCCAAAAGCCGGACGGAGAAGGAAGATGCCGATGGCACCGATACTGATGATGATTGCGACCATCATATAGGCGCGTCCGTTCCAGCGGTGGAAGGCGCGCATACGCTGGCGCAGCGCCGGGATCAGCTGGAGCGGGCCGGAGATGGTGATGATGAGGGCGAGCGTCAGGTGAAGCACGACCAGCGCATTCCCGAGAAGGTCGCCCTGGCGAATGCCAGTGAAGAGGTGCCGGTTCCAGAAATCCCAGTCACCGCGCGCAGCCGAGAACCAGAATGCAACAAAGATATAGAGGGCAAAGATTGCTTGGCCGATCAGGGCCGCGATGAACCAGAAGGCACCGGTTCCTGAGAGGAAGCGCCGGGCGCGGTCTAGTGTACGGCGCGTGGTGGGGGTGGGGGTTGCAAGGCTGGTCATGTTTGTCCTGGGAGGGGGGTGGAGGGTGCCAGACTAGGAAAACACCGCGCGGGCCGGTATGACCGGGCGTTCCAGTTTCCTGACCCTGGGTCGCAGCCGCCAAGGAACAGATGCCCGAACTTACTGTCGCTGCAGGCTATGCCCGCTCTTTGCTGGATCTGGCCGTCTCCAAAGGGGCGGAGGCAGGCGCCCTGCTCAGCGCGGCGGGCATTGCCCCTGATGCGCTGGAGGCGCCGGATACGCGCCTGCCATTCGAGCGCTTCCGGGCGCTGATGGATGCCGCGAAGATCGCCTGCGATGATCCCGCGCTGGCACTGCATTTCGGGGCATCTTCCCCTTTCAACGAGATGTCGATTGTCGGCTTGATCGCCTATGCATCGCGCACGATGGCTGAAGCTTTCGAGCAGACGAACCGGTATGCCCGGCTCGTGATCGAAGTGGACGGGCATGAAAACGCGAGCCGCTTTGCCATTGTACGCCGAGCCGATGGTGTCTGGATCGAGGACCGGCGGCGCAATCCGAACGCCTTCCCGGAGCTGACCGAGTCGACCTGGGTGCGTTTTGTGACCGATCGCGCCCGCGCCTTCCCGGATCGCCCGCCCTTTGTGCTGGAAGTGCACGTCACGCATGACCGCCCGGCGCATGCTGAAGCGTATAAGGATTATTTCTCCGCACCCGTGGTGTTCGGCGCGTCCTGGAATGCGCTGCGGATCGAGGAGGGATGGCTAAGCGAGCCGACGGGTCAATCAGACCGCTATGTTTTTGGTGTGTTCAGCACCCATGCTGATGGACTTCTGGCATCTCTGACGCAATCCGTCACTATCCGGGGACGAATCGAAGCGGCCCTCCTGCCGGTACTGCATACCGGCGATGTGTCGATGTCGGACATCGCGCGCCGGCTCGGTTTCAGCCGCTCGACGCTTCACCGGCGCCTTAAGGCCGAAGGGCTGCAATATGAAGTGATCGCCGATGATCTCCGCCGGCGGATGGCGCTCGATTATCTCGGCAGCCGGAAGGTCTCGGTGAATGAGGCGGCTTACCTGACGGGCTTTTCAGATCCGTCCGCATTCTCCCGGGCGTTCCGCAGATGGACCGGAACGAGCCCGGGCCGTTACCGGGCTGGAGATGGGTGAACTCAGCCCTCTGAGCGCTTGCTGAAAAGATCGAGCTGGTTGGGATCGGCTGGTTTTTTGCGGCGGTTCTTTGTGCGTCCGCGGCGGAAGTAGAGGTCGTCGGTATGGTCTTCCTGGAGCGGTGAGGGCCGGGCAGGTTCGAAGGGACGCACCGCCGGCGCACGGGCGGCGGCCGGATCGACGACCTTCCACCAGCTGACCGCGACGACGGCATGGCCGGAGGTGTCCTCATATCGCTGGATGTGGCCAGCTGCGCCTTCCGCACCCAGGGACTGGAACAACGCATCGGCCTGGTCCGGCGCCAGGTGAAGCCAGCTTGTCTCCAGCCCTTCAACGGCAAGTCCTGTTGACAGGGCGGCCGCTTCCCTGCGGCTGCGGGCAGCCTTGGCACCGGGCGTGATGGCTTCTTCAAGCGTGCGGGCGACGGGATAGGCAAGGCTCATGGCAGCGGCGAGGTAAGCGTGTCCTCGCCCGGCGTCCAGCCCATATCGGCAAGTCCGGTCAGTCTGGCTGCGGCCAGGCGCGCAAAGCGCAGGGTTACGGCCTTGCGCCGGGCAGGCGCCAGCCGCATTTCCGGCGCCTCGCGCAAGACAGCGCCATAGAAAGCATCGGCCACGATCAGCCCGGCCTCCGGCGGAATCAGCTCCTGTGGAAAGTCGGCGCCGACGGCAAATGTCAGCCGGTCGCAATAATCGATATATTCCCGCCACTTCGTGTCGGACCGGAAGTCCTGCACCGAGGATTTGATCTCGATCATCCAGACATCTCCGCCCGGGCCGACGGCGGCGATGTCCGCCCGGCGATTGTTGGCGAGCGTCATTTCGGTGACGCCGTAATAGCCGAGATGAGCCATAAGGCGCAGCGTGCCCCGGCAGATTTCTGCAGCGCGCCGGAGGGGCAGTTCCTCATTCCGGGGTTCAGGCATGACAGGCGCCGTTCCTGTATTGTTCCTGTTTATCCTATGCCCCGGCGAGACGGGGCGTCAAGCACGGGACCGATTGGGGCGGTCTGGCAGAAAATCAAGGCCAGCATTGATCCATTCCGGCCCCGCCCTCGTAAACCGCTGGACAAAGGGCGCCGGGCGCCGCTTCCAGGAGGGAACTGCATGTCCAATGCATATGTGGTCTCAAACCAGGCAGATCGGGCTTTTGTCCGGTCCGCGATGAGGGCGCCCCTGCTTGATCCTCAACATGAGGCGAATCTCGCGCGGCGCTGGCGGGAACAGGACGACGAAGCCGCCCTGCATGAGCTGACAACCGCCTATATGCGGCTGGTTATCTCGATGGCCGGCAAATTCCGCCATTACGGTCTGCCGATGGCCGATCTGGTGTCGGAAGGCAATGTCGGGCTGATGCAGGCCGCCGCCCGCTTCGAACCGGAACGTGAAGTGCGTTTCTCCACCTATGCCAGCTGGTGGATCCGCTCCGCGATCCAGGACTATGTTCTGCGCAACTGGTCGATCGTTCGCACAGGGACGACTTCTGCGCAGAAATCGCTGTTCTTCAATCTGCGCCGCCTGCGCGCCCGGATCGCCGATCTGGGCGACGGCGCGATGACGCCGGAGAACCGGGAATGGATCGCGGAACATCTCGGCGTGCCGTTGAAAGATGTAGAGACCATGGCCTCGCGCCTCTCGGGCGCTGACCGGTCGCTCAACTCACCCCTCGGCGAAGAAGGCGACACCGAATGGCAGGACCTCCTGGCCGATGAAGGCGCCCAACCCGAACAGGCCGCGATGGACATCCATGACTCGGCGCGCCGCCGGGCCTGGATCGCGGAGGCGATGAAGGTTCTCTCGCCGCGCGAAGTCTTCGTGATCACCCGCCGGCGCCTTGCCGAAGATTCGGTTACGCTTGAGGCGCTGGGTGAAGAACTCGGCGTTTCCAAGGAGCGGGTCCGTCAGATCGAGGCCGGCGCGCTCGCCAAGCTGCGCCGCGCACTCGAGGCCATCGCCGGTGACCCGGTCGCAGCCGGCCTTCTTCCCGACGCCTGATCAGGGCGTATCCAGAAGCTCGACATTCAGCACATGCGTGATTTCCATCCGGAGGTTCCGGACATAGCCGCGGGCGCGTATGGGGGTGTCCGGCGGCAGCTGACAGAGCGCAGCGGCCGCTGTGCTGATTTCAAGCACGAGCAGTGAGCGTTCGAGAAACACGTCACAGGACGCAGAGCGAAACTCCGACCCCTGCATTCCGGCGCTGACCCCTTCCACAAGATGGAAGCCCTCGAAGGTCTCTGGCAGGCGGCTCGCATCCGGGATCGCCCAGTCCGGTTTCGACCAGAGGCCGAGCCGGGCCTGCCGCGCGGCCTGTTCCAGGGGCAACAGGGGTGTATTGGCGGCGGCCGTGTCGGCATAAACCCGAACGCGCGCGCCGCCGCGCTTCACCATCTCGGAATTGAGCCAGAGTTTCAGCCCCAGAGTGTCGGTGGTGACGACATGTGCGAGGGCGCGGTCATACCGGTCGCGCGTGATGCCGGCATAGCGAAGCTCGACCTCGCGGCCGAGCGCGATATCTTCCAGCATCCGCTTGGCTTCCTCGAAACCGGCCTCGCCCTCGCGCCCGCGTGAAGGGCCAGCTGGTGCCTCGATGCCGATGAGGCGGACACTCTGACCGGTCGACAGGACCAGCGCGTCCCCGTCTATGACGCGCACAACCCGGCCCTGTTCGCCCTGGGCAAGGCCCTCCAGCGGATCTGCCGGCGCACCCCCGCACGCTGGCAGTGCAGTAATCGCTGCCAGCAAGAAAAAATATCTGATCAGCGGCGGCCAGCCCGGTCGGTTCATTCCCTTGTATCTCCGGGGAAGCTCAGTCAGGCAAGCCGCTTCGCCTTGCCATGGGGGTCCGGGGACCGCTAAGGCTTCCCCTACGATAAGATACCCTCGGAGAAACCCATGTCGAAACCGAACAAGCCCTACCGGAAACGGGAGATCGGCGGCCATACGCTGAGCCCGGAATCACTGGTGATGGGCTTTGGCTATGACCCGTTCATGTCGGAAGGCTCGATCAAGCCGCCGATCTTCATGACCTCAACCTTCGCATTCAAGTCTGCGCGAGACGGCGAAGCCCTGTTCCGCCGCCTCGCCGGCAAGCGGGAGGAGGGCGACCCGGAAGACGCCGACCTGATCTACACCCGCTTCAACAACCCCAATATGGAAGTACTCGAAGACCGGCTGACCCTTTATGATGACGGGGAGGCGGCGCTGGCTTTCTCGTCCGGCATGTCAGCCATCACGACGGCGCTGTTCGCCTGCGCCGAGGCGAGTACGACGATCCTCCATTCGAGCCCGCTATACGGCGCATCAGAAGTCTTTATCCGGAGCTTCATGCCCGGCTGGGGTGTCCGCTCGGCCGAATTCGATGCATGGTCGACCGAGGACCAGATCCTGAAGGCGGCGCGCGATACTGTGGCGCAGTTCGGGCCCATCTCGGTCATCTTCACGGAATCGCCTGCCAACCCGACCAATGCGCTGGTCGATATCGCGGCCTGCGCGCGCGTGGCGGATGTGCTGGAGAAAGAGACCGGCCGGCGCCCGGTATTGATGTGCGACAATACAATGATGGGGCCGATCGGCCACAAGCCGCTGAAACACGGGGCCGATCTGGCGCTTTATTCGCTGACCAAATATGTCGGCGGCCATTCGGACCTGATTGCGGGCGGCATTGTCGGCAATGAGGAGATCCTGACAAAGATCCGCCGTATGCGGAACTACCTTGGCACCATGCTCGATTCCCATTCCTGCTGGCTGCTGACGCGTTCGCTGGAAACAGTTCGCCTGCGTATGGAACGGTCCTTCGAGAATGCCCGCATCTGCGCCGAGTTCCTCAAGGGCCACCCCAAGGTGACCCAGGTGATGTATCCGGGCTTTCTTGAAGCCGGCGACCCCCAGAAAAAGGTGTTTGATGAGCAGTGTGAAGCGGCGGGAGCAACCTTCTCCTTTGATGTGAAGGGCGGAAAGGAAGCTGCCTTCCGCATGCTCGACAATGTGAATCTCATCAAGCTCGCGGTGAGCCTTGGCGGCACGGAAAGCCTGATGTGCCATCCGGGTTCGACCACACATTCGGCCGTTCCGGCAGATGTGCGCGCGCGGATCGGTTTCACCGACGGGCTCGTGCGGTTCTCTGTCGGTATCGAGGCGGCCGAAGATCTGGTTGCAGATCTCGGACAGGCTCTGGAGCATGTCTGAGGTCGTATTTTAGCTTCAACACAGGGCGCTTTTCCGATAGGGGAAGCGATGGATGGTCCCGTAGCTCAGCAGGATAGAGCGACAGATTCCTAATCTGTAGGTCGTGCGTTCGAATCGCGCCGGGATCGCCATTTCCTGTCAGTCCTGACCGGCCTTCCTGAGCAGGGCTTCGACTTCGCTGCGCCGGGGCAGGCTTGGCTGGGCGCCGGGGCGGGTGCAGGCGAGGGCGCCGGCAGCAACGGCGAAACGCAGGGCGTCTTCGGGCGGCGCGCCCTGGATCAGGCTGACTGTCAGGGCCGCGCTGAACGTGTCTCCGGCGCCGGTTGTGTCCACGACTTTCACGTCCGGCGGCCGGGCCGCCGCAACCTTCTTGCCATTCATCCAAAGTTCCGCGCCCGCGGCGCCGAGCGAGATTGCCACATACCGGCCAGGCGCATGCAAGGCAGCGCCGTAGAAGGCGGCTTCCGTCTGGTTGACGATCAAGAGGCTCGCGCGGGCGAGAAGTTCGGCCGGAACCTCCAATGCCGGCGCAAGGTTCAGGGCGATGAAACCGGTCGCGCGTTGCGTGGCCGCGAGGAGCGCAGGAGCGGGCACTTCAAGTACGCCCATCATGTGTTCGATCCGCTCGCCTTCCAGATCGCCCGGATCGAGGGCTGCATTCGCCCCCGGGCAGACGACAATCTGGTTTTCGCCTTCCTCCGAGACGGCAATCAGGGCAACGCCCGTCGTTTCGCCATTGATGTACTGGGTGGCCGAGAGATCCACCCCCCCGGAGCGCAGCAGTTTGAGCGCTTCCTCGGCCATGTCGTCATTCCCGACGGCCGCGATTAGGCGAACCTCGATGCCGAGGCGGCGGGCAGCCAGCGCCTGATTAGCGCCCTTCCCTCCGGGATGGCGGGCGAGCTTGGCGCCGGTGACGGTTTCGCCGGGTCTCGGCAGGGTTCTGCCGCTGGCGACAATGTCGAGGTTCACCGAGCCGACGACAGTGATCATGGGGCTGACCTCAGGATATCCTCGATCCGGGCAAAGAAGCCATCGGCATCGACTTTCGTGACCCAGCGGTGCGGGCCTTTCTTCGATGGTTTCGGACGGGTGCGGCCGAACTCTGCGCCGGGCCGGGTAATGACGGTGACGCGCTTCTGCTCGGTCTCGAACAGGCCGGGTGCCAGCAGCCAGGCGATGGTCGATGGATCATGCATCGGTACTTTCGTGCCGGGCCGGGCGCGGGTTTCCAGCGTGTTGGCGGCGGTCAGCAGCGACGCCATCATCGCGGCGCGCGGACCTGGCAGAGCGGCAATGCGTGCGATGCGCTCATCTGTTGCGCGGACCTGATGGGAGGCGTCGAGGCTCAGCACCGTGACCGGCAGGCCGCTGCCAAAGACAATAGCCGCCGCATGGGGATCTGCGAAGATGTTGAACTCCGCATGCGGTGTGATGTTGCCGCCCTCAATGTCAGCTCCCCCCATAACGACGATTTCGCGGATATGGGCGCCGATCTCCGGCGCCATGACGAGGGCACAGGCGATGTTCGTCATCGGCCCGGTAACGACAAGTGTCAGCCCGTCCGGCGGCGCGGTCCTGAGTTGGCGGATGATCTCGCTGACCGCATGGCCCGCGGCAAGGGGGGCGTCCGGTTCAGTAATGTCGATCCCGTCGATGCCACTCTCTCCGTGAAAGTCTTCAGCGGTCACTGGCGCGCGCAGGAGGGGGCGGGGGCAGCCGGCAAAGACCGGGATGTCCGGCCGGCCCATCCGCTGACAGATAAGGCGGGCATTGCGGCTGGTCAGGCGCAGGGGGACATTGCCCGCAACCGCCATGATCGCGCGGACATCAAAGCGGGGCGAGCCGAGCGCCATCATCAGCATCACGGCATCGTCGATGCCGGGATCGCAGTCGATCAGCAGGGGAAGGGGGGAGTTCATGCGGCGCGGGCTTTCAGTTCGTCGAGGATGGTTCGGATCGCCGGCTCGATCGGCGGGCTCTCGAGTGAAACGCCGAGCGCTTCCATCGCCATGTCTGCCGTGACGCGGGTCTTCCTGCGCCCGGTGAGGCGCGCCACAGTATAACTTTCTGCGTAGACGCGACCGTCCGAAATGAAACTGTGCCCGAACACCATCTGCGTACTCTCCCAGCAGATGAGGCGTGTGTGAACCTCGAATTTCTGCGGATAGCGCATCATGCGCAGATAGTAGAAGTTCTCGTACTGAATCACCGGCAGCCAGCCGCGTTTCCGGAATGCCATCAGTGCACCGGTGCGGCCCATATAATTCATGATCGCGAGATCGGTGAATGAGGAATAGCGCGAATTGGTCATATGACCCATCGGGTCCTGGTCGCCGAGCCAGACGGCGGATCGTATGACATGCAGGTCGAGCAGGCTGGTGCGCGTCCGGCTGAACAGCGCAGGCAGGAAGATACGGAGGAACCGGAAAAAGAGGTTCATGGCGGCCGCACTTTATGGAGGGCTGTGTTCACAAGCCCCTAACGGACCGCCGCCGTTATGCCTGGCGTCTGCAGCAAGCAGAACGCGGCGATGATTTCTTTTCCGGTAACCTTACTCCGCCGGTTGTGGGGCAGGGGCGGGATGCGACGATTCCTCATCCAGACGCCGCGCGACATCGCCCGGCGAACCGGTGCGGCGCGCGAGCAGCGTATAGGCTGTCGGCACGACCAGCAGGGCGACGAGGACCGCCGTGACCGCGCCGAACAGTATCACCACACCGATGGCCATGCGGGTTTCGGCGCCGGCGCCGCTGCCGAGAATCAGCGGCAATGCGCCGGCGGCGGTCGTCAGGCCGGTCATCAGGATCGGGCGCAGACGCGCGAGCGCGGCTTCCTTGAGGGCCGTGTCGAAATCCTTGCCCTGGTCGCGGAGCTGGTTGGCGAATTCGACAATCAGGATACCGTTCTTGGCAGCAAGGCCGATCAGCATGATCAGACCGATCTGGGTGTAGATGTTCAGCGACTGTCCGGTCAGCCACAGACCAAGCAGGCCGCCGGCCAGCGTCGCCGGAACTGAGAACATGATCACCATCGGGTGGATCCAGCTCTCGAACTGGGCGGCCAGGACGAGGAACACGATCAACAGGCCGATTGCAAAAACAAAGGCAATCGACGAGCCGGCGGACCGGTATTCCAGTGATTGGCCCTTATAGTCGATGACCGCTTCTGCGGGCAGGACGTCGCGGGCGATGCGCTCCATCCCTTCAAGTGCGGTGCCGAGGGTGACGCCGGGTGCCAGTTCGGCATCGATCGTGATCGCACGCACACGGTTGTATCGGTTGAGGGTCGGGCTGTCAGCAAAGGGCTGGAGCGTTACGACACTGGAGAGCGGGATCAACTGGCCGGATCGGGCTGATCGGATATAGATGTTCTGCACATCGGTCGGCGTGTTCTGCTCGGAGCGGATGCCTTCGAGGATGACGTCATACTCTTCGCCATTGTCGATATAGGTTGTCACCCGGCGCGAGCCGAGCATGGTTTCGAGTGTCGAGCCAATGGTGGCGACAGTAACGCCAAGATCGGCAGCCCGCTGATAGTCGATCCGGATCCGGTATTGCGGCTGGGTTTCCTTATAATCCCAATCAATATCGGTGATGCCCGGATTGTTGGCTTCTATGGCGGCGAGGAAAGTATCCCGCCATTCAACAAGTTCTTCATAGGACGGTCCGCCGATGACGAACTGGACAGGCTTGCCGCCGCCGCCCGCAAGGCCCTGGCGCATCATCGCAAAGGCGCGGATGCCGGGCAGGTCCGACAGATTCGCATTGATCTCGCGCAGGATTTCGTCGGCCGGGCGCCGCTCGCCCCAATCGGCCAGAACCGAGATGACGACGCCCTGGTTGAAGCCGCCTCCCCAGCCGGGCGCCCGCACCAGCAGGCGGCTGATTTCCCCGGTTTCGGTATAGGGCAGGAGGCGACGCTCGATCTCGTCGAGATAGCGTTCCATATATTCGAAGGAGGCGCCTTCCGGACCGCGGACCTGGACAAAGAAGCTGCCCCGGTCTTCGCGCGGTGCATATTCGCTGGGCAGGTCCTGGAAGATGAACCAGCTTGCCCCCATGATGCCGAGCGTTGCTACGGCGATGGCAATCGGTCGGCGAACGAGGAAATCGAAAATCCGGGAGTAGCCACCGCGAACCTTGTCGATGACCGAGTCGATACCGCGCACGAATCCGGAAAGCGCGCCGGTGCGGGATGCGGCATGCGGCTTCAGGATCTTCGAGGCCAGCATGGGGGACATGGTGAGCGCGACCAAACTCGAGAAGCCCACCGCCGCCGCAATGGTGACCGCAAACTCCGTAAACAGACGGCCGGTATTGCCCTGCATGAAGGTGATCGGAATGAACACGGCCATCAGGACAAGGGTGGTGGCGACGACGGCAAAGCCGACCTGCCGGGCACCATTATAGGCAGCAACCAGCGGCGTCTCGCCTTCCTCTTGCATCCGGCGGTGGATGTTCTCGAGGACCACAATGGCGTCATCGACCAGAAGACCAATGGCAAGAACGAGCGCCAGAAGGGTCAGAAGATTCAGCGTGAAGCCGAGTGAATAGAGGACGATGAAGGTCGCAATCACCGACACCGGAACCGTCACCGCTGGAATGAGAGTGGTGCGGAAGCTTCCGAGGAAAAGGAATATGACCAGGGTAACGAGAACGACGGCTATGCCCAGCGTGGTCCAGACTTCACGGATCGAGGCTTCGATGAAGACCGAGCTGTCAAAGGCGCGGTAGATCTGCATGCCATCAGGCAACGTCTTGTTGAGATCCTCGGCGAGCGCTTTGGCAGCGTTCGCGACTTCGACCGTGTTGGCCGTTGATTGCTTGACGATGCCAAGCCCCACCATCGGCACCCCATTGCCGCGGAAGATGGTGCGATCGTCGACCGTGCCGCGCTCAACCCGGGCCACATCTCCCAGCCTGACGAGATAGCCCTCACCCTGCGCAATCACGAGGCCCGCAAAGTCCTCGGCGTTTCGGAACGGCCGGTCGATCCTCAGCGTGTAACTCACTGCGCCGGATTCCAGGGTGCCGGCTGGCGCCTCGACATTCTCCGAACGCAGCGCCTGTTCGATGTCGCTGGCGGTCAGGCCGCGTGCGGCGAGGGCTCGCCGGTCGAGCCAGACGCGCATCGCATAGTCGCGGCCCCCGCCGACCTGGATCCGTGCGACGCCGTCAATTGCGGAGAAGCGATCTACGAGAAAACGGTTGGCATAGTCGGTCAGCTGCGGCGTTGTCATCCGCTCGCTGGCAAAGTTCAGCCACAGGATCACGTCGTCATCAGCGTCCGCCTTTTCCACTTCCGGGGCGTCGGCCTCCGGGGGCAGGCGATCGGCGACGCTAGAGACGCGGTCGCGCACATCGTTCGCGGCCGCATCGATGTCGCGGTTCACATCGAATTCGATCGAGATGTTTGAGCGTCCGTCGCGTGAGCGGGAATTGATGAAGCGGACCCCGCCGATTCCCGCAATCCTGTCTTCGATCACCTGGGTAATCCGGGTTTCGACCACAGAGGCGGACGCACCCGGATAATTGACGCTGATCGAGACGACGGGCGGGTCGATATCGGGAAACTCCCGCAGCGGCAGGCGGGAGAAGGCCACAAGGCCAAACACGATCAGCAGGATCGACAGGACCGAAGCGAAGACCGGGCGTTTTACCGAAGTGTCCGACAAGATCATCGGACTACCTCCGGTTCACGGCAGGGCCGCCGGCTGATCCGCCCCGCGGCGCAGCCGTCGGCTGCAGGATACGCTCTTCCTTGAGGATGACCGGTCCGCCCTCGCGTACACGCAGGACCCCTTCGGTGATGACCATTTGACCCGCTGACAAGCCGGAGACGATCTCGACCCGGCCCGACTGACGGATGCCGGGCTCGACCTTGACGCGGCGGGCGACGGGTTCGCCGCCGCTCATATCGGCGATCCAGACAAAGGTTTCCGGCCCGCGCGGCTGCAGCGCAACTTCGGGCACAGACAATGCCCGGCGGGGCTCGGCCATGAGCGTCACCGACATGAACATGCCGGATTTGAGAACGCCGGACGGGTTCGGCACCTTGGCGCGCACACGGACGGACCGGGTGACCGGATCAATGGCGTTGTCGATCGAGTCGACGATGCCGGTAAAGTTCTGGCCCGGCAGATCGCTGCTCGATGCCTCGATCTCGAGGCCCGGGCGCAGCACACGCAGGAAGTTTGACGGTACAGCGAATTCGAGACGCATGACGCTGTCATCTATCAGCGTTGCCACGACATCGCCGGGCCGCACAAGCGACCCTACGCTGACACGACGGAAGCCGAGCACGCCGTCGAACGGTGCGATCAGAACACGGTCATTCTGCCGTGACTGGACAGCGCGGAGCTGCGCGGCGGCGGTACTGAGATTGCGACGCGAAACATCGAGTTCGGCCCGGGAGACGGCCCCCTGCTCGGCGAGTGGCTCGATCCGGGCGAGTTCGAGACGCGCCTGCGCAAGGTCTGCCTCGGCAGATTCGACCTGGGCGACCTGTTCGCGCTGGGCGAGGGAGAGAAGCGTTTTGCCCTTCTGCACCCGGTCGCCGTCCTCGAAATAAAGGGCCGTGACGCGGTCTGACGCCGTCAGGGTCAGATCGACACGCTCATTCGGCTCGAGTGTACCGATCGCCTCGACCCGGCTGGCGAAATTCTGTTCGCGGACCGGTTCGGCAAAGACGGCTGCCGGCGGAGGCCCTCCGGAGCGTCCGGCTGGGCCGCCAGAACGCTGCTGGGTGAGGGCGGGGGTCGCAAGCAGGAGGCCGGCCAACAGGGTCGCGCCGGCGGTTTTGATCAGGGAGGAACGGCTCATTTTCAGCTTCTGCATAGGCTTAGTCCTGCTGTGCCCGGAATGCGGCGAATTCTTCGTCGGTCCATATGCCGCCAAGGCTGCGATAGGCGCGGACGGCGCGGCGGGAAGTCTCAGCCCTATTTACCGCAAGCCGGTCTTCCGCGTCGAGCAGCGAGCGTTGTGCGTCGAGGACGTTGAGGTAGCTGTCGAGACCTTCCCTGTAGCGCAGGCTCGCAAGCTCAAAAGCGCGGCGCGCAGAGTCCAGGGCCGCTTCGAGGTCGGACGTGCGGCGCTGTTCGGTGGCGAGATTGGTCAGCGCGGTTTCAGCGTCGGCGAGGGCGTCGAGTACGGTTGTCTGATAGTTTGCAATCAGCCGGCCGGTGCGGGCGTCTGAGGCGTCAATCCGCGCATAGACCGGGCGCAGGTCCGGACCGGCCCAGCTGATTGCGGGGCCGATATCGAAGCCGATGCTCTCGTCGCTGATCGCCACCCCGGAATTGCGCACGAGGCCGAGCAGATTGGCGTTCAGCGTGATCCGCGGGAAGAGGTCGGCGCGCGCCGCTTCGCCGAGGGCGAGTGCGGCGCCGATCTGCGCTTCGGCGATGCGCACATCCGGCCGGCGGCGCAGCAACGCTTCCGGCGCGCCGGCCGTAACGGGTGTGTCGAGTGACGGGATCACGCCAGATGTGGCCACAAGCTCAGGCAGGAGCTGCGACGGTTCCGTGGCCGGTGCCGCCGTCAGCGCTGCAAGCCGGCTGAAGGCGGCCTCGCGGTCGGCGTCATAAACAGGCAGGTTGGACAGGGTCGTGCGGTAAAGGGTTTCAGCCTGAGCAAGGTCGAGCTGGGTCGCCCGGCCATTGTCCACCAGCGTCCGCACAAGGCTCAGGCCTTCGGCCTGAGACGCGGCATTGCGCCGGCCGACTTCAAGCCGGGCTTCAGCGCCGCGCAGCGAAATGTAGGCGAGAGCGGTTTCTGCGGCCAGTGTAACGGCGACGTCGCGCCGAAGCTCGCGGGCGGCGGCTTCGTCGAACCGGGCGGCCTCAACAAGGGCGCCGAGACGGCCGAAGGCATCGAATTCCCAGTCGGCTGCAAGATTGGCTGAGGCGCTGACACTGATCCGGTCGGCGCCTGCGCCGGTCTGGCGCGCGGCTGTCAGTCCAGCCCGGCTGCTCGCAGTCGGTCCGGCGCCGAGAATGGCGAGGCGAAGCGCGGCTTCGGCCTCCGCTATGCTGAAATCGGCGCTGCGCAGGGCAGGGGAGGCGGTGAGCGACCGTTCAACCAGCGTCGTGAGAACGGGGTCATCGAAGCCAGACCACCATTCCGCCGAGACATCAGCCTGGCTGGAGCCGGCCCGGAAATCTGTGCTGGTTGCGACAGCTGCCTCGAAGGCAGGACGTTCCGGCACCGCTGCACATGCTGCCGCCATCAGAAGCGCAGCTGCCGCAGCGCCTCCGCGCGCGCATACCGGGAACGGTTTCTCTACCATCACTTCCCCGAACTAGAAGATGAGCCATGCCGATCAAGTCTCTGCGCGCTATAGCGCAGAGAAACGCCAGCTAGCGTCTTAAACGGAATATGTTGAAGATTCCGTCTGCCGCTCACTCACGATTTTGTGATCTTTTTGCACGCCCCGATGCTAAACTCTTGGCAATGGCGAGGAATCTCCGCCCCGCCTCTGGTTCAGGGGCTCGCAAACTCCTAATTTATCAGGACACCTTGTCAGAAAACCAGTCCCGTTTGCCGCGCCAAGGTATGTGGAGGTTCGGACCCTGTTTGAGTCGGTCAACATTGCTATCCTGATCGGCGCCTCACTGGTAGCGATTGCCGCCCTAACCAGTATCATTTCACAGCGCTTCGGCGCGCCGATGCTGTTGGTCTTTCTCGGGATCGGATTACTTGCCGGCGAGGACGGACTTCTCGGCATCCAGTTCGACAGCGGGTCGACGGCCTATTTCATCGGGTCGCTGGCGCTGGCCATCATTCTGTTTGACAGCGGCTTCGAGACGCCGATGCGCAGCTACCGGGTCGCGGCGGCACCGGCGCTCGGGCTGGCGACCTTCGGCGTGCTGCTGACTGCCGGCCTGACGGGAGTGGCTGCGCATTTCCTGTTCGGCATCGGCTGGCTTGAGGCCTTCCTGCTTGGCTCGATCATAGCGTCCACGGATGCGGCGGCTGTGTTCTTCCTGCTGAGAGTGGGGGGAATCCGACTCAGGGAAAAGGTCGGGGCGACGCTGGAAATCGAGTCCGGTGCAAACGATCCAATGGCGATCTTCCTGACGATCCTGCTGATTGAACTGATCTTGGCGGGATCGGGCACCGATGCGCTGTTCGGATTTGAAGTCATTTTCAGCCTGGTCCAGCAACTCGGCCTCGGGATCGTATTCGGCATCCTTGGAGGCTTCGGCATCTCCTGGCTGCTCAACAAGCTGGTGAACCTGGACCCCGGCCTTTATCCGATCTCCGGCCTGGCGGCGGCGCTGATTGTCTTCTCTGTCTGCGCCCTGTTCGGCGGCAGCGGTTTCCTGGCTGCCTATGTTGCCGGTGTTGTCGCCGGCAACCGCAAGGTTAAGTATGCGCACCGGCTCCGGCGCTTCCAGGTGGGCATGACATGGCTCGCCCAGATCGGCATGTTCCTCGCGCTTGGCCTGCTTGCCTCGCCGTCGCAGTTTGCAGGTATTGCCCTTCCGGCGCTGGCGCTTGCGGGCGTGCTTATTTTCATCGCCCGTCCGCTTGCTGTGTGGATCTGTCTCTGGCCATTTGACTTCCGGTCACGCGAGAAACTGTTTACCGGCTGGGTCGGACTGCGAGGGGCGGTCTCCATACTATTGGCGGTGCTGCCCGGCCTTGCCGGTATCGAGAACGGCAACTTCTATTTCAATGTTGTTTTCGTCATGGTGCTGATCTCGCTGCTTGTGCAGGGTTGGACGATCCGGCCTGCGGCCAAGCTGCTGAATGTCAGCTTGCATTCGGAGCAGGGCCTCGTCGACAAGGTCGAGCTTGAGCTGCGCGGTGGTGCGGAGATGGAGCTTGTGGGTTACAGGATCCATCCCGGCAGCGCGATCGCCAAGGGTGAGCGCATTCCCCGCTGGGCGCGGCCCGCGATGGTGATCCGTGATGGACTGTCCTATTCGGTCCACACGGTTGGTCCCCTGCAGCCGAATGATCAGGTCTATCTTTTCGCCTCGCCGCGGCGCGTGCGTTTGCTGGACCAGATTTATGCAAGCCCTTCTGACGAGGTGAAGGTCGAGACCGATTTCCAGTTCCGGGTCAAAGGTTCGGCGAAGATGGCCGATCTCGTCCGCCAGTACGGGCTGGAGCAGATAGATTTGGAAGACGGGATGACCGTCGGCCGGTTTCTGGAAAAGGCCTTCGATGGCCATCCGGTAACCGGCGACCGGTTTGCGATCGGGGAGGTGGACTTCATTGTCGGGGCGCTGGATGAGGCCGGCGGAGTCGCCAGTGTAGGAATAGTCATCGACGAGGAAGACCCCGGAACTGGCGCGCTCGTGGCCGACCTTGTCCGCCGCGGTTGGGCGCGGATCGCGGCGCTTCGGCGCCGGACAGCTCCGGCCCAGACGGGGACCCCGCCCGAAGCGGATCAGGTCTCGGTCGACAAGCCCTGAGGCAGCGGAACGGCGCCGGGGACAGCCTCCGGAATAGTCCGCAAAGCAACATCTGCCGAAAGAAACGCCCCTGCCCGGTTTTTTGGCGGTGGCAGCGTTTACCCTGAATTCATTGCAGCTTTCGCCGGCGTCATTCTGCGCAGGACAGCCCGACCGGACGGCAAGCCGCCGCTGTAAAGAAAACATTACCCAAACGAAACAAAACCGTCGCGAAACCTGAATAAGGCGGCGTGAGCGCAGGTCGCGGGGGCCAGCGAACACTCAACCGAGGCTACCAAGAATGTCTGTTCGGAACTCTGTTTCACTTCTCGCCATGTCCGGCCTGATTGCGACCGGTATGATTGCATTGCCGGCATCGGCGCAGGAACTCCTGCGCGGCCGTGTTGTTGACGCGTCAGGGGCAGCACTGCCCGGGGCCAAGGTCACCGATCGCCAGACCGGCGCCACGACGTCTACCGACCGTCAGGGCGAGTTCTCGTTTCCGTCGGTTCCAGCCGGCGACCTGACGCTGGACGTACAATACCTTGGCCTGCCAGACGCCTCGCGCACTGTCTCGGTCAGCCCCGGTTCCGCCAACACCATCATCGTCACTCTGGGTGAGGATGATCAGGCGCTTGACCGGGTTGTCGTGCTCGGCTCCATTCTGGATGGCGCCGCCCGCGCCCTGAACCAGCAGCGCACGAACTCGGCGACGACCAGCATTGTCTCCTCCGACTCCATCGGCCGCTTCCCCGATTACAACGTTGCAGAGGCTCTTCAGCGGGTGCCGGGCTTCGCGATTGCCCGGGACCAGGGTGAAGGCCGCACGATCAACCTGCGCGGCGCACCCTCGTCGTTCACCGCGATCACCGTTGACGGAGTCGCCGTGGCTTCGCCCGACGCGACCACCCGCGCTGTCGATCTCGATACCGTACCGTCCGACATCGTCAGCGCCATCGAAGTCTCGAAGACGCTGCTGCCAAGTCAGGACGCCGATTCGATTGCCGGATCGGTGAACCTCGTCACCCGGTCGGCCTTCGACCGCCGGGGTCCGCAAGCGGCGCTTGATGTCGGTTTCAGCCAGAACGAGATCGACAATAAGGCCGATTACAAGGGCTCGCTGCGCGTCTCGAACACGTTTGGCCCGCAGGAGCAGTTCGGTTTCCTAGCCTCGGCCAGCTATTCGGTAACGGATCGTTCGGTCGACAATATCGAGAATGCGTGGGTCCGTGAGGATGATGGCACTTTTGTCGTTGAGGAGATCGTTTTCAAGGATTATGACACCAAGCGCACCCGCCAGTCTTATACGGCTGCCCTGGATTTCCGCCCCGACGACGTCTCCAAATACTACATTCGCGGCACCTTTTCGAAATTCGAGGACGACGAATATCGCAACCAGCTGCTCCTTCTGCTCGATGAGGGAACACTTCAGCCAGGAGCGACCGATACGACCGGAACATGGGTCAACACGCGCGTCGAAAAGGAGCTCCGCCATCGGACGGTCACGAACGATATCCGGACCATCGCCATCGGCGGTGAAAACATTGTCAGTGGGATGACGCTCGACTATCAGCTGAGCTTCAACTCCTCCGAGCAGTACTACCCGCAACGCGACCAGCTCCTCTTCCGTCTCTCGACCCGGCCGACGATCAGCTATGACTATTCTGATGCGAAGAACCCGGCAATTTCACTTTTCCAGACCAATGAGCATCTGAACTTCGGCAACTTTGCTTTCCGCCAGCTTGATCGCCGGGCAGAAGAACAGACGTCGGAAGAGTGGGCTGCGCGGGTGAATCTCGCTGTTCCGGCAACGTTGTTTGGAAACACCGCCGAATATCGCTTCGGCGCGGCCTACCGGGATCGCGAAGTCACCCGGGACGAAGAGCGTTGGCGCTCGCGTGCTGCAGCGCTGGCCCCGACGCAAACGCTGGCCCAGCTACAGTCAGGCGAACCTTCTTTCAACTTCGACTACAATCTCGGTTTCAAACTCGGCCAGTCCGCAGTCGATGCCTACCTCGCCAGTATTCGAGCAGCGCTCTCGTCCGACCCGAACCGTCGTATTTCACAATCGATCGAGGCTGACTTCACGGCCGAGGAAAAAGTGGCGGCCGTGTATGGCCTGGCTGACTTCACCTATGGCCGCACGGATATCATTGCGGGTCTCCGCTTGGAGCATACGGATTTCTCCTCCACGGCTTTCCGATTCAACACGGCCACTGAAGCTGCGACCGAAACGCTGGAGAATTCCAGAACCTACACGACCGCATTCCCGAACCTCACGATCCGTCACGAGGTCAGCGATAATCTTATCGCCCGCTTTGCGCTGACACGCGGTATCAACCGTCCGAAATATCCCGATGTGGTTGCGCGCCTCTCGGCTGGTGACACACCGCCGCTGACAGTGACTCGCGGTAACCCGGATCTGAAGCCGACCGTGGCGAACAATATCGATGCGGGCCTCGAGTACTACATGCCGAACCTCGGCATTGTGGCGGTCAATGGATTTTACAAATTCCTTGAGGACTTTTCCTTCACCAACCGTATCACCAATCAGGTCTTCGAAGGCCAACCGGCCACCATCATCGAGCAGCGCAACTCCGACAGCGGTTACATCGCCGGTATCGAGTTCAACTGGCAGCAGAACTTCCAGTTCGACCCGGTGCCCGGCACGTTTGGCTTCATGGCGAACCTGACGCTGACTGACTCCGAAGTGAAGCTCGGCTCTGCTGCGACGGCCGGGCGTACCAAGGCACCGCTTGAGGGCCAATCTGATTATGTCGCGAACCTGGCCGTGTTCTGGGAAACTGACCGGGCGAGTATCCGCCTGTCCTACAACGATCGTGGCGATTATGTTGACGCTCTTGATCTTGCCGACCCGGCGCTTGACCTCTACTGGGAAGGCCGCGACCAGCTTGACCTCTCGGCGTCTTACGACATCACGCCGAACTTCGAACTGTATCTTGAAGCCAAGAACCTGACCGACACGGAAGGTGTTCGCTACTTCGGTTCTTCAAGCCGCATCTACGAGCGCGAACGTTTCGGCCAAACGACCTTTGTCGGCGCCCGACTGCGTTACTGAGTTCAGCCTTTCTGGATTGTATTTAGCGGATCGGGCCAGCCTTTCGGCTGGCCCTTTTCGTTCGCCGGAACAACGCCCGCCTGTCAGGCCGGGATCTGCTCAAAGCGGCCGTTGTTGAAGTCGTCGATGGCCTGACGGATCTCCGCCTCCGTGTTCATCACGAAGGGGCCATGGCCGACAATCGGCTCGTTCAGAGGCTCGCCCGTCAGCACGAGGAGCGTCGTTGCGCCGTCCGCATGGATCGCCGCACCGGTGCCCTCCCGGCTCAGCAGCAATACTTCTGCCTCGCCAACCTGCTGACTGCCATTCACCGTGATATGGCCGCCGAGGACGACCAGCATCGTGGTGTGCCCTTCCGGCAGGGGCAGGGTGAAGTCCGCATCCGGATCAAGGTGTACGTCCCAGACATTCATAGGTGTGAACGTCCGCGCCGGGCCTTTCGCCCCGTAAAGCTCGCCGGCGATGATCCGCGCCTTGCCGGTATGACCCGGCAGGTCGACGGCCGGGATGTCAGCGGAGACGATCCCCTGATAGCCGGCGGGCGCCATCTTGTCCTTCGCGGGCAGGTTCACCCAGAGCTGTACCATCCGGAATGGCCCGCCCGTCTTGGCGAAGCTCGGCGAATGATACTCCTCATGGATGATGCCGCCGCCGGCGGTCATCCACTGGACATCGCCGGGCCCGATCGTGCCGCCATTGCCGGCGGAGTCCCGGTGAGAGACTTCGCCGTCATAGACGATGGTCACGGTCTCGAAACCGCGATGCGGGTGTTGGCCCACGCCGCGGCGCACATCGGTAGACTCAAAGACATGAGGGCCGCCATAATCAAGCAGCAGGAACGGGCTCGCATGCTGACCCAGCGAGTGGTAGGAAAAGAGCGAGCGGACGGGGAAACCGTCGCCAACCCAGTGGCCCTGATTGTTGCCGAAGCGGCCAAGAACTTTCTTGCTCATCTTGCTGCCTCCTTTCGATTGGCGCTCCGGCCTGACCGTTCAGGCGCGGAGTGCAGCGTTGGCCGTCAGATAGGTATTGATGAGCGGCAGGGAAAGGCGAAGACGCCCCGCCAGCCATGCGCCGGGCGCATTAGTGTTTTGCCCCGGATGCAGGGCCCCCCGATCCTTTTGTGCCGGTGAAGCGGCCGGGGGAGAACAGGGTGAGATCAAAACCGGGATCTTCGCCCAGCGCCAGCGCGAGAAGGATATCGCCCATGACCGGCGCGAACTTGTATCCGTGGCCGGACAATCCGGCGAGCAAGGCACTGCGGACATCAGCCGGGTGACGTCCGAGGATGAAATGCCCGTCCGGGCTCATCGTGTACATGCAGGAGACAGACCTGCGGATGGGCCCGAGGTCCGGCGCATGGCGGTTTCGGAAGGCGAGGATCGGCGCGCGGTCGGCGTCGGTGATGGCGCGGTCCATCTCCTCCCAGCGCTGGAAGCGGCGCCCATGGCAATGTTCGGCGATCTTGACGAGGCCGGCGGCGTCCTGCGGGAAGCCATAATACATCTCCCCGCCGGGCAGATGGGCGACGAAGGGGCGAAAGCCAGCGGCGCGGGTAAAGCGGCTGTCCGCCGGCGCCTCCAGCCAGTGCTGGGTGTGGCGCTCCAGCACGAGATGCGGCGCAAGGTCCGGAATGAGCTCCGCCGCCCATGGGCCGGGCGTGAAGATCACCCGCGCGGCATGGATCGTCTCGTCCTCCATATCCAACCGCCAGCGACCGTTTTCATGGACGGTGCGGTGGATGGCCTTGCCCGTCCGCACGGTGGCGCCTAGCGCTTTCCCGCGGGCGAGAAGCTTCGCCAGCACATCCTCCACCGCCAGATAACCGCCGCACAGCTCGTGAAAATGGTCCCAGCCCGCCGGCACGTCAAAGCCGGGAGCTTCAGTCGACTCACGGAGGAGAGGGATATCATAGGCATCGGCGGAGGCGCGCACAGCGCGGATATCCGGATGATCGGCCGGCCCGAAATACTGAACCCCGGTCTCGTGATAGACCTCGCCGCCGAACGTGGCGGCCCACTCCCGCCAGAGCGCCATCGCCCGGCGCAGGAGCGGAATATAGCGGGCATCCTCGCTATAGGCCTCGCGGATGAGGCGCGTCTCGCCATGCGTTGAGCCCTTATCGTGCGGCGGGGTGAACCGGTCGATGCCGATCACGTCCACGCCCCGCCGCGCGGCGGCATGTAGCGCCGACAGACCCATCGCGCCGAGGCCGAGGACGGCAAGCTCACACTGCCGGAATGTGCCGCTCACCCGCGCCCCGCCTGCAGCCTAGAAGTTCACGCGGTTGGAGACGGCGCCGTCGACGATCAGGTTCGAGCCGGTCGTATAGGTGGAGCGCGGCGAGGCGAGGAAGACGGCGGCATCGGCGATCTCCTGCGGCGTGGCGCAGCGCCCGGTCGGGTTGCGGGCATTGGCCTGTTCGAAAAAGTCCGGCGCGTTTTTCTTTACCATGTCCCAGACGCCGCCTTCGAAGAACACCATGCCGGGCGAGACGACGTTGACGCGGATGCCGGCCTTTGCATGCTGGCGGGCGAGACCCTTGGCCATATGGATCAGCGCGGCCTTCATCGGCCCGTATGAATCGGCGCGGTCGGCGGCTGCAGCAGAGACCGAGGAGATGATGACGAAGGCCGCATCACCCGCATCCTTCGCCGCCTTTGCCAGATGCGGCTCGGCCGCCTCGAAGGCGTTGACGGCGGCAAGTACGTCGAGCTGGAAATTCCGGGTCCAGGCATCGGGGTCATTGCCCTGCGCCATGGCACCGGCATTGGAAACAAGGATGTGCAGCCCGCCCAGCTCGCCCGCTGCCTGCCCGATCCAGGCCTTCAGCGTCTCGCCATCAGTCACATCAACGGCCGCGCCGGTTGCTTTCACGCCCATCGCTTTCAGGTCTGCGACGGTGGTGGCAACCTGATCGGCACTGCGCGCGCAGACGCCGACATTCGCGCCTTCCTGTGCCAGTGTTTCGGCAATCGCGCGCCCTATGCCGCGTGTGCCGCCAAGAATAAGCGCGCTGCGCCCCTTTAGCCCGAGATCCATGATGCGTCCTTCCCGCCATATCTGTTTCGGGAAGTTGTGGCGCCAATTCAGGCCGGTGTCATCCCGGATCGTCTCAGCCTGTCTTCTTCAGGTCTGCCAGCACCGCGCGGGCGACACGCAGCGACCGGCTGGCGATGCGCACCTCTATATAGAAGGACACAAGGCTGACCGAGAGCAGCGCCATCGTGATGACGAACAGGACAGCCACCGCCTGCGTCACCGGGACCGGCACGAGCTGGCCGGTGAACAACAGGATGATGACGATACAGATGAGAAGGGCCGCGAGCGTCGAGAGGGCAATCGCCCGGTGGATCTGCGCCATCCGCCGGTCAAGGATTGCCAGTTCGGCCACATGAACCCAGCGCGCCGCCTCATCATCGGCGCCGAGCCCGGCCTCCAGCGCCCGCCACCGGTCCACCACCCGCGCTAGGCGGTTGGCCATGACATTCAGCAGCGCCCCGATCCCCGCCAGCGTAAACACCGGCGCAATCGCCAACTGGATGATATGAGCAAGATCGGAGGGCAGGGGGGAGAGTGGCATCTTGTCGTGTTCCAAGGCAGGTCTGTGGCGAGTTTAACCTAGAGCATGACAACGATGTTGTCCCTGTTCACAGGCACGGCGCAAGGTTCTGCCCTATCACGCCGTTGTCAGGGGGAATCTCATCATCCCACCCCCTTCCCAATCTCCCCCTTTTAGGTCATAAGCCCGTTTTTGGGGCGGAGGCCTGCCTCTTGACCCTGCTGGACGACATCCCGGCTGTGGCCATCTGGAAGAAGGCCGTTCCCAAAAAAGCCAGCCAATTCAGGCTATTATAACAATCAGCGCTCCCACGGCGCTTCAACCAGAAGGTATTCCGATGTCGATTACTGCGGAAAAGAAGCAGGAACTCATCAAGAAATTCGCCACCAAAGAAGGCGATACCGGGTCTCCGGAAGTGCAGGTCGCGATCCTCACCGAGCGGATCAACAACCTGACTGACCACTTCAAGACCAACAAGAAAGACAACCATTCCCGCCGCGGCCTGCTGACCATGGTCGCCACGCGCCGGAAGCTCCTTGATTATGTCAAGGGCAAGGATGAGTCGCGCTACACGAAGCTCATCTCGGAACTCGGCATTCGCCGCTAGGTTCCGGAAAAACAGCCCGCCGGGCAATAGGGCCGCGGCGGGCTTTTCGTATGTGAAAGAAAGACTGAAATGTTCAACAAGCAATCCGTGTCGCTGGAATGGGCTGGCCGCACGCTGACAATCGAGACGGGCCAGGTGGCGCGTCAGGCCGACGGCGCCGTGATGGTGCAATATGGCGACACAATCGTCCTGGCGACCGCCGTGTTCGCCAAGGAAGCCAAGCCGGGCCAGGACTTCTTCCCCCTGACCGTGAATTACCAGGAAAAATACTTCGCCTCCGGCCGGATCCCCGGCGGATTCTTCAAGCGCGAAGGCCGCCCGACCGAAAAAGAGACGCTGACCTCGCGCCTGATCGACCGGCCGATCCGCCCGCTGTTCGTCGAGGGCTTCAAGCATGAAGTCCAGGTTGTCGTCACGACGCTGTCCTATGACCTCGAAAACGATTCCGATGTCATCGGCATGATTGGCGCCTCGGCGGCGCTGGTGCTGTCCGGCGCGCCCTTCATGGGCCCGATCGCGGCTGCCCGCGTCGGCTACAAGGATGGCCAGTACATCATCAACCCGACGATCGCCGAACTCGAAGAGTCCGACCTCGACCTCGTCGTCGCCGGCACGGCCGACGCAGTGATGATGGTGGAATCGGAAGCCTACGAGCTTTCCGAAGAGGTCATGCTCGGCGCCGTTGTTGCCGGCCATGACGCCATGCAGCCGGTGATCGATGCGATCATCGCGCTCGCCGAGAAGGCCGCGAAAGAGCCCTTCGCCTATGAACCGCCGGATCATTCGGCAGCCCTCAAGGCGGTGCTCGACACGGTCGGCGCAGACCTTTCCAAAGCCTACAAGATCACCTCCAAGGGCGAGCGCTATGCCGCCATCGGCGCGGCGAAGGACAAGGCGAAAGCTGCCCTTGTCGGCTCCGACGACGCTCCCGGCGTGATGACGGCCGAAGTCTTCAAGACCGTGTTCAAGGAAGCTGAAGCTTCCGTCGTGCGTGGCGACATCCTGAAGACCGGCGAGCGGATCGACGGGCGAAAGCTCGACCAGATCCGCCCGATCGTGGCCGAGGCTGGCTTCCTGCCGCGTACGCACGGTTCGGCGCTGTTCACCCGCGGCGAAACCCAGGCGATCTGCGTTGCAACGCTCGGAACCTCCGATGACGAACAATATATCGACGGTCTCGACGGCACGCGCAAAGAAAAGTTCATGCTGCACTACAACTTTCCGCCCTATTCGGTCGGGGAGACGGGCCGTATGGGCGGTGCCGGCCGCCGCGAGATCGGCCATGGCAAGCTTGCCTGGCGCGCGCTGCAGGCTGTTCTGCCGAAGCATGAGGAATTTCCGTACACGATCCGTCTGGTCTCCGAGATCACCGAGTCCAACGGCTCCTCCTCGATGGCCACGGTCTGCGGCTGCTCGCTCGCGATGATGGATGCCGGCGTTCCGCTCGCCCGCCCCGTCTCGGGCATCGCCATGGGCTTGATCCTTGAAGGCTCCGAATTTGCGGTTCTCTCCGATATTCTCGGCGATGAAGACCATCTCGGCGATATGGACTTCAAGGTCGCCGGCACGGAAGCGGGCATCACCTCGCTCCAGATGGACATCAAGGTCGCCGGTATCACCAAGGATATCATGGGCAAGGCCCTGGAGCAGGCCAAAGGCGGCCGCCTCCACATCCTCGGTGAGATGGGCAAGGCCCTGACCGCTTCGCGCGGCCAGTTGTCCGAGAACGCCCCGCAGATGGAAATCATGAAAGTGCCGACCGACAAGATCCGCGATGTGATCGGCTCGGGCGGCAAGGTCATCCGCGGCATCGTCGACGAGACGGGCGCCAAGGTGAACATAGATGATGACGGCACCGTCCAGATCTCTGCCCTCGACCGCAAGTCGATCGAAGCGGCGATCCGGATGATCAAGGGCATCGTGGCAGAGCCAGAAGTCGGCGAGATCTACGAAGGCAAGGTCGTCTCGATGAAAGACTTCGGCATCTTCGTAAACTTCTTCGGTCCCAAGGACGGCCTCGTCCATGTCTCGCAGATGGCCAATAAGCGCATTGGCCACCCGAAGGATATGGTCAAGGAAGGCGACAAGGTCTGGGTCAAGCTGATGGGCTTCGATGAGCGCGGTAAGGTCCGCCTCTCCATGAAGGTCGTCGACCAGGAAACAGGCACCGAAATCGCCGAAGAAGCCGCCGAGGCCGCAGAAGACTAGGTCTTCAGGCAATTGACACTTTGGATGAGGGCCGCTCCTTGTGGGGCGGCCTTTTTCCATGGAAAGAGCGTTGTCAGAAGAAGGGCGGCACGATGACCAAGAAAAAATCCTTCCTGATCGCGATGTCGGGCGGCTCCGGCTCGGGCAAATCGACGCTCGCCGAAGCGCTGCTCCGGCATCTCGGGCCGGGCAGGGCGGTGATGTTCGGCGAAGACGCTTATTATCACCCCATGAAATACTATGGGACGCCGAAGACGGATGAGGAACGCCATGCCCTCGTCGCCGGCATCAATTATGACGACCCGAAATCCAAGGAAGTCGATCTGCTTGTCGCCGACCTGAAAGCCCTGAAATCCGGCGAGACGGTCGAGCAGCCGATCTATGACTATGAGCGCCATGACCGTTCGAAGAAGACCCGGCGCATCGAGTCCGCACCGGTGCTTATCCTTGAAGGTATCCATGCGCTCTCGATGCCCAAGATCCGCACCTTCATCGACCTGTCGGTCTATGTCGACACGCCGGACGACCTGCGCCTCGCGCGCCGCATCCGGCGCGATGTCATTGAGCGCGGCCGCACGGTTGATTCGGTTCTCCTGCAATACATGTCCACCGTCCGGGCGGCACATTACCGCTTCACCTATCCGGCCATGTTCGAAGCCGACCTCGTCATTGCCGATGAAGGCGTGCCTGCCTACGGCGATGTGAAGCCATCGGCGGACGCTATCGAGCGAATGCTGGCTCCGGTGCTCGCCCGGTTGCAGACGGCAGGCGTGATCTGATCCTCCATCCGTGGTAGGAAGGCGCTCATGCGCTGTGCCATCGCCTTTCTCGCCTGCCTGATATCCGTGTCGGCTCCGGCTTTTGCCTGCGATCTCCGCCTGGATGGACGCCCGGCCGGGGTTGCCGCCTATGTCGAGGCCGCCGTTCCCTGTCTCAGCCATCCGCCGCTCGGCTACAGTTTCGAGGAGGCGCTGGAAGCCCGCTTCCTGGAGCTGGTGAATGCCGAACGCCGCCGGGCAGGCCTCGCCCCGCTCGCGCCGAGAGCAGAGCTGCGCAATGCAGCGCGGTTTCACAGCCTGGATATGGCGGTCAACGGCTTCTTTGGCCATGTCGGCCCGGATGGGCGAGAGCCGAGTTACCGGATTGCCGCGCTCGACCGCACCGCGCTCGCCGATTTCACGGCCGAAAATGTCGCCACCGTTTCGCGCTCCGGCGGCCGGATCGGGTCGGATTTCGCCCTCAAGCGGCTACACCGCAACCTGATGGACAGCCCAAGCCACCGCGAAAACATCCTGCATCCCAAGGCCACCCATGCGGCCTTCGGCGTAACGCGTACGCAGGAAGGCGTCTGGGTCACCCAGCTGTTCATGAGCGTTGCTGGCACATTGCCGGAAGCTGCCCCCCTGCGTGTGGCCGTTGCCGAGAAACTGGGCGGCCGGCCTGTCGGCCTGAATGGCTGGCGGTTTGTGCGCTATGACATGGTCGTGCCCTCGGGCGAGCCGCTGCCGGTGCGCGACGGCCCGCAGCCCGGTCTCGACGCCCGCCTTGCCGCCTATGCCACGCAGCCGGGCGAAGACCCGCTCTCCTACTACTGGATGCGCTTTCCCGGCCCGGCCGTGACGATCACGCCCTAGGCAAGCCGTCTCGCCGCGCCGCGCCCGCGGGCCTCGGCCTGTTTCAGCCAGTGGGCGATCTTTTCGGGCTTCGCGGTCTTGACCGTGCCGACCTGAAGTGTGCGCACGGGTTTGATGCCGGCGAATTTCAGGACAAGGTTTTCGACCTGCAGCTTGGCCGGGCGGCCATAGGCGATCTGGTCGAACCAGGCCGGGCCGTCCGCCGTCATCAGCACATCGGCCGAGCGGCCCTTGAGCAGCCTGTCCCACCACGGCCCTGTCTCGTGATAGCGCATGGCGAAGCCGGGCAGGTAGGCCCGGTCGATGACGCCTTTCATCTTGGCCGGCATGCCGCCCCACCATTGCGGATAGGCCCAGCAGAGATGGTTTGCCCAGAGAACATTCTCGCGCCATTCCTCCAGGCAGGGCTCCAGGACCTTTCGGGAATGATAGCCGTCCTGCAGGTCTGGGTCGAAGGTCATGCCCGACAGATGCATCCGCCGGATTTCGGCGCCGTGCGCCGCCGCGCCGCGCTCATAGGCGTCCGCCATGCCATGGCAGAGCGAGGCCTCACGCGGATGGCCGACCCAGAGAAAGATGCGTGCCGTCATTCTGTCTCCGGGGTTTCCGGGGTCAGGTAAGCGGTAAATCTCAGGAAGGTCGATGCGGCAAAATCCACATAGCAGCTGTGTGAGAGATACCGGACCGGTTCGCCCGGGAGTCTGACCTCCGCCGAATAGAAGGCCGAATCCGGCGGGCAGATCCAGTCCGGCCCCTCGCCGCGTGCAGGGCGGCGGAGGGGGAGGGCGTAGCTGAAATTGTCCGGTCCCGACCGGAAGCAGGGATCGGCAAGGCGCGCGTCAAGTTCGCGGGCCTGCTCCTCTCCGAGCGCCGATGTCAGGTAGGGCGGTTTCGGAGGCTGCGGCGGTTCGGGCTCCCACGGCCAGAGATAGTTGCCGTCCTCGTCGATGGGCGGCGGGGGAGGGGGCGGCGGCGGGGGCGGGACATTGTAGCGGATGATGTCGGTCGCAATCTGCCAGGCATCGCCGTCATCCTTCCAGAGCGTCAGCCTTGTGTCCCAGGGCCACATGGCGGTGTCCGGCACGCGCACGCGTATTCGGGTTTCGGCCGCCTCGGCGCCGGGCGGCAGGGGGGTCACAGAGGCAAGTCCGGAGATAAGCTCGGCGCGGCTCGCCGCTTTTTCGGCGTTCTCCCTGCGAATGGCGGCGACATCGAACCGGTCGGCGGCGGGGCAGAGCGCGCCATCCGCTGCCTGCGGTTCTTTCGGCGCTGCGGCGCAGCTCGTCAGGAGCAGAGCGGCCGCAAGGGGCCCTGCTGCAGCGTACAAGGATGTAAATGCCAATGATCGCTCCCCCGGATTGTTCGCAGGTGCACGCTTCGGGATTTTCCGGGATATGGCAAGAGGAGGGGCGGGTTTGTCCGCCCCTCCTCCGCGCGTTCAGCAATTGTCCGGCTGGGACCGGACGAGCCGCAGGCCGCGCCGGGTGATCCGGTAAGGCCCGCCGCCGGCCGAAGCGATGGTGCCCCGCCGTTTCAGCTTGCGGAACAGGTCGATATCGAGGCCTGGATAGATCCAGCCCTCGCGGTTGTAGCAATACAGCTCCGATGGCTTGTTGTTCTCGCCTCGGATGAGTTCGATCCGCCCGCCCTGGGCGAGCAGGTGGAGAATGCGCTGTTCAGCGCGTGAAATGTCCATTGTGAGTTTCGTCTTGTGTCCGGCGCCGTTTTGCGGCGCATGAAAACGTGTCCGGCGGTAAAGCCGGGGCGCGCGTTTTCATCGGGCCTGCCTGACACAGGTTTCTGTGCGTGAACGGCAGGCCCCTTAACGGGACTCAGACAGCATGCGGAACATAGGCACCTCGGTAGACGGCCAGCATTTCGGGTTGCTTGGGCCGGAAGTCAAGACCGTTTCAGGTGTCAGTCTTCCTCTCCCGCATCCGGCACGCCGACAGCGTGGAAGCCGGCATCGACATGGATCACTTCGCCCGCGATGGAGCGGCCGAGGGGGGAGAGGAGGTAGAGCGCGCAGCCGGCGACGCCTTCCATGCTCGTGTCTTCCTTCAGCAGCGACCATTGCCGGCCGGTGCCCATCAGGCCCTTGCCGCCGCGAATACCGGCGAGCGACAGCGTGCGCATGGCGCCGGCGGAGATGGCGTTGACACGGATACCCTGGGGCCCGAGGTCGCGCGCGGCGTAGCGGGTCGAGGCTTCCAGCGCGGCCTTGGCGACGCCCATGACATTGTAGGAGGGTACGGTGCGCTCGGCGCCGAGATACGTCATGCAGATGATCGAGCCGCCATCCGGCATGATTTCCGAGGCGCGGCGGGCGCAGTCAATAAAGCTGTATACGGAGATGTCCATCGCGCGGCGGAAGCCCTCGCGGGTGGTGTTGGCGACCATCGAACCTTGCAGCTCATCCTTGCCGGCAAAGGCGATGGAGTGGACGAGGAAGTCGATCTTTCCCCACTTCGCCTTGATGGCGGCAAAGGCGGCATCCATCGAGGCGTCGTCGGTGACGTCCGCCGGGATCATCGTGTCCATGCCGATCGATTCGACGAGGGGGCGCACCCGGCGCTCCAGCGCTTCGCCCTGATAGGTGAAGGCGATTTCGGCGCCCTGCGCGGCGAGCTGGCTGGCAATGCCCCAGGCGATGGAGTTCTGGTTGGCGACGCCCATCACGACGCCGCGCTTGCCCTTCATCAGGTCGCCCTTGGGCATGTTCCATTCGTCGGCCATGATCGCTCACTCCCTGAACGTGGTTTTATGTGTCTCAGGCAACCCGGCTAGGCGCGCCGCGACCCCTCGTCAAGAAGCGGGAATATCGCTCTCACCGCCGAGGACATTCTTCAGGCCGACTTTCATGTCGATCGCCGTGTAGACATGTTCCCCGTCGACATAGACCCGGCCATCGGCGATGCCCAGATTGAGCTTGCCGCGGCGCACGCGCTTGATGTCGATGATATATTTGACGAGCTTCTTGTCGGGCGTGATCTCGCCGGTGAACTTCACCTCGCCGACGCCGAGCGCGCGGCCCTTGCCGGGTGATCCGGACCAGCCGAGCCAGTAGCCGACGATCTGCCACATGGCGTCGAGGCCGAGGCAGCCGGGCATGACGGGGTCGCCGGGGAAGTGGCACTGGAAGAACCACAGGTCCGGGGTGATATCGAGTTCACCGATGACATGGCCTTTGCCGAAGGCGCCGCCATCCATGCTGATCTCGGTGATCCGGTCCATCATCAGCATCGGGGGGGCGGGCAGCTGGGCATTGCCGGGGCCGAAATAGCCGCCTTTACCGGATTCGAGCAGGTCTTCCCTGGAATAGGAGGATTTGGGGGTGTGAAAGTCGTGCGGACCCTGCATATTGGGGGTGTCCTCGATCAGTTGGGTCAGCGCCTTCCAGCCTCTGACAGGCGCCTTGTCAACCATTTGTGGCGGTCTGCGGTCCCTCGGGGGGCGCGGTGCCCCATAACTTTGCGCGCGCGATCCACCCCCTGAAACTGCCGGCCCTCACCCGGCAAAGGGCGTTGTCGCAGCGCTCCACCTCGACCAGCACGCCTTCTCCCACTTCCGCAAGGCTGGCGGCGTCGCGCGCCGGCGCGTCGAAAAGCATGGTTGTTTCGGTTACCATCGCCATCGGTCCGGAGGCCAGCATCCGGTCATGCACCCATACCTCGTCACCGGCCGGGTCACGTACCCGGCGCCATTCGCCGCTTTCCTTGACCACCAGCACCGGCAGGCCCTTGCGGTTATACCGCCAGGCAATCGGATAGGAGAGGCTGGGGCCGACGCGGCCATTCACTTCAGCCCAGCGCAGCGTCTCGAATCGCGGCACCGGCTTGCCCGAAAACCGGCTGAGCTCGGCCTCGGCGCCGGTCTCGGCACTCGACGCCGGCACAAGGGCAAGCAGAATGGCTAGGGCGAGGGGTGCCCGTTTCATGTGCAGCGCTTTCATCCGTCGGGGAAGGGCGATCCTTGCATGACCGGATGAATCCCCGGTAAAGCCCAAGACGATTGGCCTTTCCGGCAGGCTCTGCTAAGTCGCGGATATAATAAAGAACACTGATGGGAACCCTATGCCGGCCAGCAAGCTGAAAGTTGTCGTCACCCGCAAGCTCCCGGCACCGGTCGAACTCCGGATGAAGGAACTGTTCGACGCCCGGCTGAACGAGACTGACCGGCCTTTCACGACCGAAGAACTCGCCGAAGCGATGCAGTCGGCGGATGTCCTGGTGCCGACGGTGACCGACCGGATCGATGGCCGGCTGATGGCGCGGGCGGGCGAAAAGCTGCGCCTGATTGCCCAGTTCGGCGCCGGGGTGGACAATATCGATGTTGCTTCAGCCGTTCAGCGCGGCATCACGGTCACCAACACGCCGGGCGTGCTGACGGATGACACCGCCGATGTCGCGATGGCGCTGATCCTGGCCGTGCCCCGGCGGCTGCATGAAGGCGTGCAGATCATGGAACAGGGCCGGTTCGATGGCTGGACGCCGACCTGGATGATGGGCCGGCGTCTTGCGGGCAAACGTCTCGGCATCATCGGCATGGGTCGCATCGGCCAGGCGGTCGCGCGCCGCGCCCGCGCATTCGGTCTGCAGATCCATTATCACAACCGCAAGCCGGTCGGGGCGCGGATCGAGGAAGCCCTTGAGGCCACCTATTGGGACTCGCTCGACCAGATGCTGGCGCGGATGGACATCGTCTCCATCAACTGCCCGCACACGCCGGCGACCTTCCATCTGATCAGCGCCCGCCGTCTCGCCCTGATGAAGCCGGAGGCCTACATCATCAATACAGCGCGCGGCGAAGTGATCGACGAGGCGGCGCTCGCCCGGGCGATCCGGTCCGGCAAGCTCGCCGGCGCAGGCCTTGACGTGTTCGAGCGCGAACCGGCGGTGAACCCGGATCTGGTTGGCCTGCCGAACGTCCTGCTGCTGCCGCATATGGGCTCTGCCACGATTGAGGGGCGCACCGAGATGGGGGAGAAGGTGATCATCAACATCAAGACCTTCGCCGACGGCCACCGCCCGCCGGACCGGGTGATCCCCGCCATTCTCTGACTTTCGGCTTGCTCAGCTCGGCACGTCCGGCTCGCCGGCCATGACCGGCGCTGCCTCCAGTCCCAGGACACGCGCGTGCAGGAATGCCCTTAGATCGGCGACCGACTGCGCGGCAATCTCTTCCTGCGGCAGGTGGCCGACATCCGGATAGAGTTTCAGCTCCGCGCCGGGAATAGCGGCCGCAAACAGTTCGCCATGCGAGGCGGGAATGAGATTGTCCTCAGCACCGTGCATGACCAGCGTCGGCGCCGCAATGCCCGACAGGCGCTCGGCGGTGGCCGGGGACCTGCGGTCGCGCCCGGCAGACAATGAGAGCAGCGCCTCCCGGTGACACGGCGCGCGGGCGAGGGAGGCATAACGGTCGACCATTTCGCTCGTGACGAAAGACGGATCGGCGAAACTGTCCTCAAGGCCGGAACGGATCAGCGAGGACAGGTCGAGATCCTTTATGGCGTAGCGTGCGAGCGGTATTTCCAGAAGGCGGAAGATGAAGGGCCGTCCCTTGCCATCCTCACCCGTCTGCGGCCAGCCGGAGGCGTCCACAAGCACCAGCGCGTCGAGTTGGCCGGGATGAGCCAGGGCATAATTCCAGGCCGCCGCCCCGCCCATCGAATTGCCGATAAGCGTGAAGCGCTCCACTTTCAGCGCGCTGGTCAGCCGCTCGATGACATCGACGAACTGGGCCATGCCGATCTCGTCATTATCAATGCAGCGCGACAGGCCGTGACCCGGCAGGTCCAGGCTTATGACACGGTGATCGCGGCGCAGGTCGGCGACCCAGGGCTCCCAGGTGTGCAGTGAGGCGGAAAAGCCGTGCACGAGGACGATGGCCGGTGCATCGCGCGGCCCGACATCACGGAAGTGAATCCGCATCTCCTCGCCGAGCGCCAGATAGCGGCTGTCTGAATTTGCATAGATCTTTTCCAGCCGGTCATAGGAAATATCGTCCCGGCGCAGTGTCATCCATCCGGCAAAGAGGATGACTCCGATGGTGACCATCACGGCAAGCAGGCGCGAAAACATGTGGCGGGCGTATCCGGCAAATCGACTCTGCGGCGCAGTAACGCTCTCATGCCCGCTGCTGTCAAACCCTCAGTTCATCTGGAACACACCGGGCAGTGCGGATCACGCCGCAGACGGACGGTTCGCATCTCGGCGCGCAATCCGTCGATGAGCAGAATGCGCCCGATGAGTGCATCGCCCGCGCCGGTGATCAGTTTCACCGTCTCGAGCGCCATCATCGAACCTGTCATTCCGGTAATGGCGCCGACCACGCCCACCTCGTCGCAGGCTTCGGCTGCGGGCGGTGTCTCCGGCACCCAGCAGCGATAGCAGGGCGCAGAGGCGTCAAGACCGGAGACAAAGACGCCGACCTGGCCAGTCCATCCGCTTGCCGCGCCCGAGACGAGCGGGCGGCCTTGTGCATGTGCGAAACGGTTGAGGGCGAAGCGCGCCTCGAAATTGTCGCTCGCATCGATCAGGACATCTCCGGCGGGCGCATCGCCTTCGCCGAACCGCCGGCTGATCGTTGTCACGTCGAGGGAGGCATCCAGCGCGACGAGGCGTTCGGCCAGCCGCCCGGCCTTTTCCGCACCGGTATCTGCCTCGGCAAACTGTATCTGCCGCTGCAGGTTCGAGCGTTCAACACGGTCGTCGTCCCAAAGCTCGATCCGGCCCATGCCGGCCGCTGCAAGATAGAGCGCAGCCGGCCCGCCGAGCGCGCCACACCCGATGATCGAGACCGAGCCTGCGCGCAGCTTCGCAACGCCCGGCCCGCCGATCTCCTTCAGCAGGATATGCCGCCGGTGCCGGTCGAGGTCTTCGGCGGAAACGGTCATCTGCCTGCCCTCAGCGCGGTTGAAGAAGCTGTGTTCTCCCGTACACGGAGATAGACCCAGGCCGGCGGCGGGCGCCGTGCGAGTGAGATCGCGTCTCTTTCCGGTATGCGCGCATGTGCGAACTTCCGCGCAAATGCCGAGGCTTTCGAGATGCGTGCACCGGGCCGGGCGATGACGGCGATAGGGAGGCGCGCAGCAATCGCCTGCCAGTCCTTCCAGCGGTGAAACCCGTGCAGATTGTCCGCCCCCATGATCCAGACGAAATACGCATCCGGTACAGAGGCCTGCAGCATACGGACCGTATCGATCGAGTAGGTCAGGCCGGCGCGTTCTTCCATGTCCGACACACGCAGCTTCGGGTTGCGTGCCAGCCGTCTTGCCGAGGCAAGGCGTTCGCCAAACGCGCCGTGTTCGGCCTTCAGCGGATTTCCGCGCGCCACGATGAACCAGACAGCATCGAGGCGCAGCCGCTTCAGCGCCGTCTCGGCGACCATCAAATGGCCTTCATGCGCAGGATTGAAACTGCCGCCGAAAAGCCCGATGGCGAGGCCCCGGGCCGGGCCGGGCAGGCGCGCGCGCTTCAAGGGCGGACCTGTCCTGTGCCGCGTACGGCATATTTGTACGTGGTCAGCTGTTCGGCCCCGACTGGCCCGCGCGCATGGATGCGGCCCGTCGCAATCCCGATCTCCGCGCCGAAACCGAACTCGCCGCCATCGGCAAACTGGGTCGAGGCGTTGTGCAGAACGATGGCGCTGTCGACCTGGGCAATGAAGGTCTCTGCGGCGGCGGCGTCCTCGGTGATGATCGCGTCGGTATGGCCGGACGACCAGCGGGCGAGATGCGCGAGGGCGTCATCCAGTCCGTCAACAACGGCGATGGAGAGGACGGCATCAAGATACTCCGTCGACCAGTCTTCCTCCGTGGCCGCAGAGATGTCTCCCAGAATGGCGCACGCGCGTGCATCACCGCGCAGTTCGCAGCCCGCCGCCGTCAGCGCCGCCGCGATCGGTGGCAGCAGCGCCGGGGCAATCTCTGCGTCGATCAGCAAAGTCTCTGTGGCGCCGCAGACACCTGTGCGGCGCATCTTGGCGTTGACCACGATGTCCACCGCCTTCTGCGGGTCTGCGCCGGCATGGACATAGGTATGACACAACCCTTCCAGATGGCCGATCACGGGCACGCGCGCTTCGGCCTGCACCCGCTCGACCAGGCTGCGCCCGCCGCGTGGCACGATCACGTCGAGCGTCCCGTCGAGGCCCGCCAGCATATGGCCCACCGCCTCGCGGCTCGTAGTGGCGACTAACTGGATGGCATCGACCGGCAACTCTTCTGATTTGAGCGCCCCGCGCATGGCCTTCGCGAGAGCGGCCGAAGACTTCGCGCTCTCCGAGCCGCCCCGCAGGATCGCCGCATTGCCGGAGCGCAGGCAGAGCGTGCCGGCATCCACGGTCACATTCGGCCGGCTTTCATAGATGATACCGATAACGCCGAGCGGCACGGCGATGCGCGCAATGTCGAGCCCGTTGGGCCGGGTCCAGCGCGCCAGCTCGCGGCCAAGCGGGTCGGGCAGGGCCGCCACCGTCTCAACCCCGGCGGCGATGGCTTCGAGGCGTTTCTCGTCCAGCGCCAGCCGGTCCAGCATCGAGGCGGCAAGCCCTTTGGCGCGCGCTGCGTCCATGTCCCCGGCATTAGCGCGAAGGATATCCGGCGCTGCGGCGCGAATGGCAGCGGCGATCGCGATGAGCCCGCGGGTGCGATCTTCGGCGGTCAGGAGCCCGAGCTCATGCGATGCCGCGCGCGCGCGGCGGCCCATGGTGAGCATCGTCTCGGCAAGCTCCGCGCTGGGAGGAGGGGTCTGGACGGTCATGACCCAAGCAAGTGCCGCAAATGGGCATTGGCTGCAAGGTCTGGCTCAGTTCAGCGGGTTCGGGAACACGAACCAGGCGCCTATGACCGCCTTGATCTGCGGGCCTTTACGGGCCGCAGCGCGCCCCGTGCTGCCTCAATCTTCGCTCAGGACGACGCGGAAGCCATACTGCCGGTCACGGGTCGAGGCCAGCACACGCGAGCGGTTCGCGGCGCGGTGGGCGGATGGGCTGCTCCTGATCGAGCCACCTCGCACAACCCGGCGGCTGCAGTCTCCGGAGGTTACGGCGCTGCCATCGGTGGGTGCGTCTGTGTAGCTGTTGACATAGCAGTCCTGCACCCATTCGCTGACATTGCCGAGCATGCCCTGAAGGCCAAAGCCGTTCTCAGGCAGGCTGCCGGGCTCTCGGATCCTGTCGCGCGGCGCCTTGGCAGCATCAAACCTGTCTCCCCACCAATAGGCGGTGCTGGTTCCTCCGCGTGCGGCATACTCCCATTCGGCCTCGGTCGGCAGGCGGTAGGTCTGCCCGGTCTTGCCGGACAGCCAATTCGCATAGGCGGTCGCGTCGCGCCAGGAAATGGCGGCGACCGGCATTGTATCGCCGGCGGGAATAACGGGGCGATAGCCATTGCACCCGCCCGCATCGACGCAGGCGGCCCATTGTGCCTGTGTGATCTCGGTCTTGCTGATCGAAAAGGGCTTCAGCGTAACCTCCCGTATCGGTCCTTCGATCGGTTCCCGCCCGGATTCCGTGGCCGGCGAGCCCATCTGGAAGCTGCCGCCGGCTAGGGCGACCATGGGGGGACAAACTTCGCAGACCGGGGCGGGCGGTGGTTCGGGCTCCGGCGGGCTTTCCGCCGGCGCTTCGGCCACCGGCTCGGGCTCCACCACGGCTGCCACAGGCGTGGGAGGAGTCTCAGCGGGGGGCATCTCCGGCGCCGGGAGCACGCTCTGGCTTGTATCGGCGGATGCGATCTGGACACTTTCCGCTTCGCCGGCGCTGTCCGTGTCTCCAGGCAGGAACATGGACAGGGCCCAGCCCGCGATGATGATGGAGACCAGGCCGCCGACCATCACGGGTACGGAGGATCCGGATTTCTTTTTTGGTGGCGGCGTGGCTGCGGCTCTGGCGGGGGTGGCCTGCTGACGGGGCGAGGCAGGCTTCGGCGCCGCCAAAGGCGAAACGGCGGCGGGTTGTGGTGGGGCCTGGGGCGGTGGAGGCGGCGGTGCGGGCGGTGGGGCTGTGACCTGCGGCGGCGGCGCAAGGCGAGCTTCTGCGCGGTCGAGGGCGCCGATGCGGTTGCGGGCAAGGTCGGCATAGTGGCCGTCCGGATAGCGTTTCAGATAGGCTTCGAAATCGGCCTTGTCGCCTGAGTCCTTGACCGAGGACCAGAAGGTCAGCTCAATGGTGTTGTCGGCGGCCTGATCCTGAACCGGCGGTACCCCGGGCGCCGGCAATACAGCCGGCGCGGCGTGTTCCGCTGCGCGGCGGATGTCGGCTACGAATTCCTTCCAGCGCGGATCGCTGCGGTCGCCTTCCCAGCCAACAAGATCGGCTGACTGGGTCAGCTCGAACATGATCGGCCGGTCGACATTCTCGATCATTGCAGGCACCAGAACAGACGTGCGTTGGCCCAGCGTTGCTTCTGCGCGCACCCATTTCGATTTCACCGACACGGCAGACCAAAGCACGATCACGATATCGGAGTCGCGCAGCATGCCTTCGGTGACTTCATCATAGGTCTGCCCGGCACGCAGCACCTTGTCCCACCAGACGGAAAAGCCGTCGGCGATCAATGCCTCGGCGACCATCTGAGCCTTCGGGCGGTCCGCCCGGCTGTAGGAGAGGAAAATATCTGTCATCCGTATGTCCCCGGCGTGCGCTGTCATGGCTGCATGCGCCCCGGGGATAACGTTTGCACAGAATCCCGTCTTGCCAAAGTGGCTCGCAAGGCGCCGTGGCGGGCCAGCTACCACACGGGAGGGGCTGACAGGTGCAGGAAAAGGCCTAAGTTCAACGGCAAAGAGACGTGGAGGAACAAATGATCGACATTGAGGCGATGCCCCATATCGCGGACATTCCCCGGGTACAGGCCCAGCTGCGCCCCCACGAGACGGCGATATGGTTCGAGGGCCGCGAGACCAGCTTTGCCGAGCTTGACGCCCGGTCCAACCAGATCGCCAACGGCCTGATCCGTCTCGGCCTGCAGCCGGGCGACCGGGTTGCCTACCTCGCCAAGAATACCGACCAGTATTACGAGATACTTTATGGCTGCGCCAAGTCGCGCACCGTGATGACGGGCGTGAACACCCGTCTCGCCCCGCCGGAAGTGAAGTTCATCCTGTCGGATGCAAAGGCGAAAGTGCTGTTTGTCGGCCGGGATTTCTACGCCATGATCGACCAGATCAAGGCCGAACTGCCCGACATCACGCGCATCATCACGCTCGACGGCGACCGCGAAGACTGGGACTATTTTCCCTCCTGGCGCGATTCAAGGCCGAACACCGCTCCCGGCATCGAGACGCAGGGCGATGACGATGTCATCCAGCTCTACACCTCCGGCACGACCGGCCTGCCCAAGGGCGTGCAGCTGACCAATGACAATTACCGCGCCTTCTTCACCCAGGCCGGTATGCTCGAATGGTCAAGCTATGAGACCGGCGAAGCGATCATGAACGCCATGCCGCTGTTCCATGTGGCCGGCGTCAATGTCGGCATCCTGGCCAGCCTTCAGGGCGCCAAGACAGTTATCCTGCGCGAGATCGATCCGGGTCTCATCCTGAAGCTCATCCCGGAGCACAAGATTGCCCATGCCTTCTGGGTGCCCGCCGTGATCCTGATGCTGACCCAGCACCCGGCGATCCGCGAGACGGATTTCTCCAGCCTCAGGCAGGTGTTCTACGGCGCCTCGCCGATCTCGGAGGCGCTCCTGCGCACGGCGGTCGAGATCATGGGCGCGCGCTTCACCCAGCTTTACGGTCTCACCGAGACGGTCGGCGCGGGCACTTTCCTGCCGCCGGAAGCGCATGATCCCAGTTGGGGAAAGCTGCGCTCCTGCGGCGTGCCCTGGCCGGCAGCGGTCGTGCGCGTCGTGGACGGGGAGGGCAAGCCGGTTCCGACCGGCGAGGTCGGCGAGATCGTCATCAAGTCCGGCTTCGTGATGAAGGGCTACTGGAACCGCCCGGATGCGACCGCCGAGGCCGTGCGCGACGGTTTCTTCCACACGGGCGACGCCGGTTATTTCGACGAGGACGGCTTCCTCTACATCCATGACCGGGTGAAGGACATGATCGTCTCGGGCGGGGAGAATGTCTATCCGGCCGAGGTCGAGAACGCGATCTTTGGCGCGCCGGGCGTGGCGGATGTTGCCGTCATCGGCGTGCCGGATGACAAATGGGGTGAGGCGGTCAAGGCCATCGTGGTGAAGAAACCCGGGGAAGATCCGTCCCCGGAGAGTATCATCGCCTGGGCGAAGGAGCGCATTGCCGCCTACAAGGCACCGAAATCGGTGGACTTCATCGACGCACTGCCGAGGAACCCCTCCGGCAAGATCCTGCGCAAGGACCTGCGCGAACCTTATTGGAGAGGTCGTGAACGGCGCGTGGGCTAGGCGGCTGGCGGCGGGCGTCTCGGCCTGCCTGCTGGCCGGATGTAGCCTGCCGCTGGACGAGCAGGCAGTGTTTCATCCGCCCCCGGTTGCGGCAGGCCGGGGCGACCTTTCCATCCGCAATGAAGCGGCGCTCGGCGCGGGCGTGACACATGGCCGTTTGTCCGCCGCCGGACTGTCCATCGCGGTGACGCGCATCCGCCAGGAGGGGCTGGACCCGCAGGCCCCGCTGATCCTCGTTTGTATGGGAAATGCGGCCGACCGTATCCGCGGCGGCGCGGCCTATGCCGCCAATCTCATGGCGTATGGCGATGTCCTTCTGTTCGACTATCCGGGCTATGGCGACTCGACCGGTATGCCGACAGCGGCCAATCTGATGGCGATCCGCGCGGCGCTGATACGCCATGCGGAGGAAGAGGCGGATGGCCGGCCGATCCTCCTCTGGGGACATTCGGTCGGTGGATTTGTCTGCGCTCAGCTGGCCGAGCTTTCGGACCAGGTTGCCGGGATTGTCCTGGAGACGACTGCGGCGGACGCTGAAGAGGCAGCCGCGGCGATAAAGCCCTGGTATCTGCCCTTCCTCCGTCTGCGCGTTTCGGACAGCCTCGCCAGTTTCGATACGCCCGCCGCGCTCGGCGTCTTTCCATGCCCTGTTCTGGTCATCGGCGCGGGCAGGGACAATGTCCTGCCCGTCAGCCTGCATCGTTCTCTGGCCCGCCGGCTCGAGGCGGCAGGCGTGCAGACAACCTATCTCGAATTCGCCGGGGCGGGGCACAATGACGCCTCCCGCCAGCCGGGGTTTGCGACCGAAGCCGCCCCATTCCTGGAGGGTGTCCGAGCCTGCAGATGAGCCTATGCCATGCCCGTTTCAGTCTTCGTCATGGACGACGAAGCGCGGGCCGGGGCCTGCCTTGCCTGCTTCATCTGACGGGTTGGCCAGCGCGCATTTTTTCAGCGACAGGCAGCCACAGCCGATACATCCGTCCAGCCGGTCACGCATGTTTTCGAGCTGTTCAATCCGCTGGTCGAGGCGCACTCGGATGTCCCCGCTGATACGTCGCCAGTCGGCCGCCGTCGGTGTGCGCTCGCCGGGCAGCGCCGCAAAGGCCCGCGCCAGTTCGTCGAGCGACAGGCCGAGCGACTGGGAAATGCGGATGAAGGAGACCCGCCTTATGTCCGATCGCAGGAAACGCCGATGCGCGCCCTTGCCGCGCAGGGAGCGGATAAGTCCGCGCGCCTCATAATAGCGCAGCGCCGAGACGGCGACCCCGGTGCGCCGGGAAAGGTCGCCGATGGTCAGTATGTCAGTAGGTTTCATACCGTGAAAAAACCGCTTGATCTCAAGTTAGCTTTAGATTGTAGCAAGGGAGCCAGGCATTATCCAGACCCTGAGAAGGAAACCGCAAATGACCCCGGCAAAACCCCGCCCCGCGCGGATCGAACATGTCAACATCACCGTTCCGGATTCGGAACACACAGCCCGCCTGTTCGAGCAGATTTTCGGCTGGCATGTACGCTGGCGCGGCAAGGCGATGAGCGGCGGCCACACGGTCCATGTCGGCTCCGGCGACCATTACCTTGCACTTTATTCTCCGCCGCCGGAGCAGCTGTGTCCGGCCAGGTTCGAGAAGGGGGTGCCGCTGAACCATATCGGCATCGAAGTGGACGATATCGTCGATATCGAGGCGCGCGTGCGCACCGCCGGCTTCGCGCCTTTCGGCCATGACGATTATGAGCCGGGCAGGCGCTTCTATTTCTTCGATGAAAGCAATATCGAGTTCGAGATCGTCTCTTACGCACCTGTGCTGGAGATGAGCCGGTGATCAGGCTCCTGCCCGCCGGTGCGTTGGCGGCGCTCCTGGCCGGCGCCGCGCGCATCGCTGCCGGCGTCTGGCCGCTGGAGAGCGGCACTATGCTGGCCGAGGCGGTCTATGGCGCAATCGATTTCGGCTTTCTCTTCGCGCTGGCAACGCTGTTCCTTGCAACCTATGACCGGCTCGGCTGGCGCGGCTGGCCGTCCTTCCTGCTGGCGACTCTGGGCGCGGCGATTCTCGTCGGGCCGAATGGCACGGCCGGCGGCGTCAGCGGTTTCGTCCTGGGAGCCGGCGCTCTGCTGGTCGGGCTCAGCAGCCTCGGCATCCTGCTTCTCTGGCGGGACCGGCGTTTCGCCGTCCCCGGCGCCGCCTGGGTCTGCGCGCTGGTTCTTGCCCTGACCGGTCAGCCAGACATCGCCGGCATCGTCCTTGCGGCCGGCTTCGTGGCGGCGGGGGTGATCCTTCTCCGCCGCGAGCAGGCAGCCGGCGAGGCGGCCATCGTCTAAACTTTCTGTAAGTTCACCGTTTCGCTGCATCCATCGGGCGCCTTTCGCGCATCTCTTGGAAAAGCACAGGAGCTGCCGAATGAAACCTGCCGCCGCATTCACATCCCTTGCCGCAGCCATGATTGCCGGGTGCACACCGCCCCTGCCGGTCAAGGAGGAGGTGGCGGCGCAGGCGCCGGACGCGCGCGCCATCATCGCCGATATCGGCCGCATCGATACGCCAAACGGCATTGAGGAATCCTTCGCGGCCAATATCGGCGGCGTCGATCAATGGCTCTCGATCCGGGGCAAGGATCGCAGCAACCCGGTGATCCTGCTGGTCCATGGCGGACCGGGCTCGGCCGAGCTTGCCATCGGCTGGACCTTCCAGCGCGGCTGGGAAGATTATTTCACCGTCATCCAGTGGGATCAGCGCGTCGCCGGGAAGAGTTATGGCCTCAATGATCCGGAAACGGTCATTCCCACGCTCAGTGTGGAGCGCATGACCGATGATGTTATCGAAGTCATGGAGCTCGCGCGCGAGCGGCTCGGTCAGGAGAAAGTGATCCTGATCGGGCACTCCTGGGGATCCGTGATCGGCCTCAACGCCGTGCTGGAACGTCCCGACCTTGTTGCAGCCTATGTGCCGCACGGCCAGGTGGTCAACATGCGGCGGAATGAGGAGGAGGGCTTCCGTTTTGCAATGGACGCAGCGCTGTCGGAAGGCAATGCAGAGGCCGTCGCTGAGCTGGAAGCGCTTCAGCCCTACCCCGGCGAACTCACTGTGGAGCGCATCGGCGCGCAGCGGACATGGGCCATCCATTATGGTGCGCTTGCCGCCTATCGTGACAGCGCCTCGCCCTGGTTCGGCGCCATGCGCCTGTCGCCGGAATACAGCGACGCTGATGCAAACGCCTGGAATGAAGGCAGTCTCGCCAGCATCACCGCCCTGATCGGCGAGTTGAGTGCGGTCGATTTCGACGGTGTCACGGAGGTTGAAGTGCCGGTCTTCATGCTGCACGGGCGGCATGACTACACGACCCCGGCTCAGATCGGATCAGACTGGCTTGCTCGGCTGAAGGCGCCCGCCAAGGGCGAATACTGGTTCGAGCATTCTGCCCATCTCGCTTTCATGGAAGAACCGGGCAGGGTGCTGACGACCCTTGTCACCTGCATCCGGCCCTACGCGACCGAGCCGACACTGGAAGCCGCCCGCGCGAAGGCGGAGGCCGGCTGCGTCCATGGCGGGTAAGAGATCAGTGCGCCAGCTTCAGCCAGTCGCGGGCGGCTTGCAGCGCGATCTTCACCTCGTCGGAGCTCAGCATCTCGGCCATTTCCTGACGCTGCAGCTTTGCGTCCTCATGTCCGCGCACGGCAGCGAGGTTGAACCATTTGTGCGCCTCGACGAGATTGATCTCGGTGCCGGTGCCGGTCGCATAGGCGAGGCCCGCACGGTAGAGGTCTTCGGGGAGCGAATGCGCGCCGAGTAGGCCGGCAGGCTCCACATGTGTATCTGAATAAGCCATCTTCTTGTCCTTCACGCCTGCCTGGCCGGCCGGGTTTTCCCGTACACGGAGCCAGGCCCCATCACGCGCCAGATCATCCGGCGACGGACAAAGCCTGCCTGATCAGCGTTGGAACAAGGTTAATTTCGAATTTGCCATGACGCGGCTTTGTAAACACGCGCGGGCATTTTGTTAGGCTTGGCGCCGATTCTGCGCGTTTCGGGGAAGCAGGCGCCACCGGGCAGGGGGATCAGTCCATTCCGGGATAGCGCCGGAACGCTTCGATCCCGGCCAGAACAGGTACCCATATTGCCTGCTCGCGGGTCTGCACCTGGGCGCTCGGCGGGAAAGCGTCCGGCTCATCCAGCGTGGTTGCCTGGACATCGATCAGCCCCGGCAGGAAGGTCTCGTTGATATAATAGAGCCCGGTGCCGCAATCGGGGCAGAAATGGCGGAAACTGTCGCCGGAGGAGTTCACCATGCGCGCCGCGCCCTTCGTCACGTGGAACTTCTCCTTCGGCAGCATCGCCCACACCACCATCGGCGCCCCGGCGCTCTTCTGGCAGTCGCGGCAATGGCAGACAGAGACCCGGTCGGGTTCGTCCGTCAGTTCATAGCGCACCGCGCCGCACTGGCAGCCGCCCTCAATCTTCCTGTTTCCTGCCATGGGACTCTCCCTGCAAAACGTTCATGTTTTGTTCAGTATGCCGTGACAGCGCGCTCCGGTCAAAGCCGAATTTGCGGGGGCCAAAGAAAAACCCCGCAGTTTCCTGCGGGGTCTCTCATTTACCTTCGGCAAGCCTGAAATCAGGCGGCCACTTTCTTCTTCGCCAGCGATTTGGCCAGCTTTTCCATCGCCTTGCCCTTGTCGATATTCTCGACAGCAGCAAGCTCGCGGGCCATCCGGTCCAGCGCGCTCTCATACAGCTGGCGCTCGGAATAGGACTGTTCCGGCTGGTCGTCGCTGCGGTGCAGGTCGCGCACGACTTCGGCGATCGAGATCAGGTCGCCCGAATTGATCTTGGCTTCATATTCCTGGGCGCGGCGCGACCACATGGTCCGCTTGATACGGGCTCTGCCGCCCAGCGTCTTCAGCGCGTCATCGACCAGTTTCGAGCCAGCCAGCGCCCGCATGCCGGAGGCTTCGGCGCGGTTCGTGGGCACCCGCAGGATCATCTTGTCTTGGTCGAAGGCGACCACATAGACTTCCAGCTGCATGCCCGCGACGGTCTGCGTCTCGATCCCGGTGATCCGCCCGACGCCGTGCGCCGGATAGACAACACTCTGGGATACCTCGAACGCGTGAGTCCGAGCTTCTGCCTTCTTTGCCATGTTCGGTTAGACCCTTTTCTACACACACATTAAGAGAGTCGAGTTTTTCCACCCCAGTTCCTCATCAAGGCTCTGAGTTAGGAATTCCCGCTCTTCATCAATTGTTGTTCAGATCTTCCGTGTAGCACATTCTTACAGGAATTACAACAGCGCGGCGCATAGGTTACCGGCAGGTAAAAGAAACAGAATCAAGGAAGTCGTTAACGTCCCCTGATCCTTCGATACCCCTGCAGCCATTGCAGTCTGTGGCCTCCGGGCGAAAAAATTATCCCCGGAAGTGGAAAAGATCAGTCGCCTTCGCCGGGATTCGGGCTGAAGTATTTCTCAAGCTTCCCGGTTTCCTGGGCGAACTGCTCGCGGTCGTCCGGCGGCGCCTTCATGCGCGTGATGTTCGGCCAGACCTTGGCATAGTCGGAATTGAGTTTCAGCCATTTGCCGTCCGGGTCGTCCTCGGTGTCCGGCTTGATCGCCTCGACCGGGCATTCCGGCTCGCACACGCCGCAATCGATGCACTCATCCGGATGGATGACGAGCATGTTCTCGCCCTCATAGAAGCAGTCGACCGGGCAAACCTCGACGCAGTCCATGTATTTGCAGCGGATACAGGCGTCGACGACAATATAGGTCATGGCGGGCGGTGTCTCTCGGGCGGGTATGTCAGCGCGCCAATTGGCGAGCGATCCGCCCGCTGTCAATGAGGCGAACTACACTGCGCCCCAAGAATGGCTCAAACCGGCCCGGACTGGCGCGCCTCGGCCCGCCGGCGCGCTTCGGCCCTGTGCACGTCGTCGACATGCAAGAGGCCGGCGACATGGCGCACATAGGCGTCTTCCATATCGGAGCGTTCACCATCGGCGAATATCACCCGGTAGATCGCCTCGATGATCGTCACCCGTTCGGCAATCGGCAGCTTTTTCGCGTGACGGGTGAACTGGTGGCTGCCGACCGCTTCTTCGGCCAGCGCCTCGGCTTCGGCCAGCACGGCATCGGCCTTGTCGGCGTCGAAATCGAACACTTCCAGCAGGATTTCGGCAATCATGTCGCTTTCGATGTTCACATACACCCCGTCCACGAGCGCCGCCTCGACCAGCAGGGCGGCAATCGCCTTTTCCACCGGCATGGGTTGCTCGGCCGGCGTCTTCGGGGTCAGCAGGCGTTTGATGCGGTCCATCATGGATCGGCCTCCATCGGGCGGTAGAGCGCCCTGGCTTCCTCAGCCGGTCCCCGGCGCTCGCCGAGGTCCAGCACTTCGATCGAATAGATACGCCCGGCCTTTCCGAAAGTCACCACATCGCCAACGGCCACGCTGGTGCCCGGCTTGTCGGTCTTGCGCGTCTGGCCGAGATGCGACAGGCGCACGCCATGCCCGCGGATATGGGTGGTCGACAGAGCGCGCGTCTTGAAGAAGCGGGCCCGCCACAGCCAGACATCCAGGCGCAGCGTATCCGCCTCGTTCATTGAAAGGGCTTGTAGACGAAACCGGCCTCGCCTGCCGGAGCGGGGGGTGAGGCCTCCTGATCGGCTTGTGGGCGCGGCGGTTTCGGCTTCTTCTGCTTCGGCGGGCGAGGGGGCTTGGGCGGCGGCAACAGGGCGGCCAGCGCCGCAAATGGGCTGTCAGGATCGGCCACCCTGCGGGCCGGTGCGCCGCGCTGCTCGCCTTGCGGTCCGCCGCGCCGGTCAGGACGCCCGCCCGGTTTGCCCTCGCCGCGTGGCCGGCGCGGGCCGCCTTTGTGCCGGTCGCCTTCCGTCTGCGGACGGTTCGGGCGCTCGCCCTGCGCGCGCCCTTCGCGCGGCGGGTGTGACTGCCCCTGGCCGTCCTCCGGCCGCGTCCGCGCGCCATACCGCCAGAGCGTGACCGCGCCGGTCTCCTTGTCCTTCTCGGCCGGCGCAAGGCCAAAGCCTTTCAGCACGCCCGGCCAGTCATCCGCCGGGCAGGACACCATCGAGGCAAGATCGATCGCGATGGCAAAGGCGTTCTTGCCCGCGTCCTTGCGCCGCTTGGCGATCTCCCAGCCGAGGCGTTCAGCCAGGTCGGCGCGTACCGCACGGCGCCCGAAACGGAGATAGCCATTGGCGGCCAGCGCTTCCTCCGGCCAGGTGCCGTCCAGCGCGAAAGAGCCTGCGCCTTCTGGTGCGAGCGGATAATCGGCGCCGGAGGCGACCGCCTTCAGGATCGCGATCATCCGCTGCGCCGCCGGCTTCTGCGCATCCGGGGCATGCGCGGCAACCCGGCCGGCGCGGATTCCGGCCGCTTTCAGGGCCTCGCGCTGTTCCGGGGTAATGCGTGGCGGCGGATCATCCGTACGCAGATCGATAGCTGCGCCGCTTTCAAGTATGCGGAAGGTAAGGCCCCGCGCCATGCCCTCAAGGGCCGCGCCGGCCTCGCCGCTCGCAAGTTTCGCATGGGTCGGCAAAAGGCGGGCGATCTCGCTCTTCAGCCAGACTTCCAGGCGCGCCAGTGCCGGCTGCCGTTCCGCCGCGTCCATCTCCAGCGCGCCGATCAGTTCAAGCCGCGGGCTGGTCCAGTCCGCCCCGCGCACCAGCCGGGCAACCGGCGCATCCCGGAAATCGATCTCGGCGGCTTCAGTCAGCTTGAAGGCATCGGACGGCGCGCCGGAAATTTCGGTGAGCCGCTGGCTCAGCAAGGGGCGGATCGCGGCGAGCGCTGCTCCGCGCACGGCCTTGCCTTCCAGCGTGCGCGCATCCAGCACCGGCTCGAAAGTCAGCCCCCTGAGACGGCCGACAATATGGCCCTCCACCATGACATCGCCGTCCGGCGTCAGATTGGTCACGAGTGCGTCTTCCTTCTTGAGGCTTGCGAGCAGTGCGGTGGTGCGCCGGTCGACAAAGCGGGCTGTCAGCGCTTCGTGTAGCGCGTCCGACAGGGAGTCTTCAATCTCCCGCGTTCTTTGTTGCCAATAGGCAGGGTTCTCCAGCCAGTCCGGCCGGTTGGCGGCATAGGTCCAGGTTCGGATCGCGGCGAGGCGCTGTTGCAGCTTGGCAATGTCGCCCTGCGGCGAGGCGAGGTCTTCCATTCGCCGTTCGAGGCCGGCATCCGACAGGCGCGCATCGGGGTCTGCCAGCGTCGCCGCAAGGCCCAGGATGAGCCGGCCATGGCCTTCCGGGCCGGCCTTGCGAAAGTCCGGCAGCCGGGCGAGGTCCCATAGCCGGCGCACCTTGCGCGGCCCCGCCACATCGGGCCCGATGGCGCCATCCTCGCTCATCCGGCGGAGCACCCATTCGTCGAGCGCATGTGGATTATGGATCAGCACCGGATTGCCGGAAGGTTGTTCCAGGCTGCGGATCAAGGTCTTGAGGGTCGAGAAGTCGAGATCGGAGGAGCGCCACTGAACCGCGTCCACCGGGTCAAACCGGTGCTGTTCGATCGCTTTCCATTCCTCGTCGGTGAAAGGCGGGCAGCTGCCGGTCTCGCCAAACTCTCCATCGCTGCGGAAGCGGCCTGCGCGGCCCGCAATCTGTCCGCACTCGGCCAGTGTCAGTGCCCGGTGGCGGCGCCCGTCGAATTTCGAGCGCGAGGCGAACACCACCCGGTCGACATCGAGATTGAGCCCCATGCCGATGGCATCGGTGGCGACGATGTAGTCGACCTCGCCGGACTGGTAGAGGGCCACCTGCGCATTGCGGGTGCGGGGGGAAAGCGCGCCCATCACCACCGCCGCGCCGCCCTTCTGCCGGCGGAGCAGTTCGGCAATGGCATAGACTTCCTCGGCGCTGAACCCGACGATCGCCGTCCGCTTCGGCAGCTTGGTCACTTTCACATGGCCGGTATAGCGCAGCTGCGAGAAACGCTCGCGCGGTTCGGTCTCGGCGCCAAGCTTCAGCGCCCTCAGCACGCCCCGCATCGTATCGGCGCCGAGTAGCAGTGTCTCATGGCCGCCGCGCAGGTTGAGGATACGGTCGGTGAACACATGCCCCCGGTCCTCATCCTCGGCGAGTTGGATCTCGTCGATGGCGACGAAATCCGCCCGGATGTCCACCGGCATCGATTCCACCGTGCAGACGAAATAGCGCGCCGTAGGCGGCACGATCCGCTCCTCGCCCGTGATCAGCGCCGCGTGGGGATAGCCCTTGGCGGCGACGACCCGGTCATAGACCTCCCGCGCCAGGAGGCGCAGCGGCAGGCCGATCATGCCGGTGCCATGCCCGAGCATGCGCTCGATGGCGTAATGGGTCTTGCCGGTATTGGTGGGGCCAAGGATGGCCTTGAGTGTCGTCATGTGCGCGGAAGGGGTGGAGATGCGGGCGCTTTGAGTCAAGCGCGCGGGGTGTCGAAACGGACCATGCCTTCCGCGTCCGGGTGAAAGCCCGGCGGCAGAAGCGTCGCCGCATCATACAGCGCGCCGGCAAAGCGCGCCTTCGCCGTATCGCTCCAGAGGCACCGCGCCCCGCAGAGATTGGCGCCGGCAAGGTCCGCCCCGATCAGGCTGGCCCCGGTCATATCGGCCCCGGCGAGATTGGCATGGACCAGCCGCGCCCCGCGCAGGTTCGCGCCCTTGAGCGAGGCCTGTTTCAGGAAGGCATGGGCGAGTGAGGCCGACAGGAGGCGCGCATGGTCGAGCGAGGCCCCGGCAAGGTTCGCCCAGTCGAGCCTGGCCCCGCGAAGCTCGCAATGGCGAAAGCGCACGCCGGCGAAATCCTGCCCCCTGAGATCGGCGCCATGCAGGTCGTGCCCCTCGATGAGCAGCGTATGCCCGGCGCGGTCTGCGATCCGGCCCGTTTCTGTCGCCTGAATGTCCATCTCTGTCCCGATATGTCCCGGATTGTCCTTCTGCGTGTATTCGCCGGGCACGGGAAGAGCCTGAATTTTGCGTAAGGAATTGACAGCCGCCCGCGCCACACAGACCGTCCTTCCTTCATCAGGAGGAGGCTGCGCATGATCCAACTTGACCCCATCGGCTGGGTACGCGGCGGGCGGACAGACGCCGTCGATGACCACTGGGACAGCGAACGCGCTGTGATCGAACTTGCCCCCCGCTTTCCCGAAAGTGCCTTGTTTGGGCTTGAATCTTTCAGCCATGCTGAGGTGATCTTCTTCTTCGACCGCGTCCCGGAAGACCGGATCGAGACCGGCGCCCGGCACCCGCGCGGCAATCCGGACTGGCCGCTCGCCGGCATCTTCGCCCAGCGCGGCAAGAACCGGCCCAACCGGCTCGGTCTCTGCACCTGCCGCATTCTCGGCGTTACCGGCCGCACGGTCTAAGTCGGCGGGCTCGATGCCATCGACGCCACGCCGGTTCTGGATATCAAACCGGTGATGCGGGAATTCCTTCCACGCGGCGATATCCGCCAGCCGGACTGGGCCAGCGAGCTGATGAAGGACTACTGGTAGCCCCTTTGAATATTGCGGATTGGACAGGGCGCGCGCCTCGTCATAATCTCTCCACAGCGGTAACCTAAGGGGCTGGGGCGGTCTTTGGCATTCGCAAGGGGATATCCGGCATGTTGACACGTTTCACCCAGAGTTCAGCCCGCGCGGCACTGGCGATGGCGCTCGGAGGTGCGGTCCTGTTGACCGCTTGCGACCAGATTTCGGAACGCCTTGAGAATGCGCGCGAAATTGCCGACGCATCCGTCGACCAGATCAGCGGACGCACCGTCGTGGACCCGACCCGGCGCAATCTGGAGCGTGCCGCCACGATGGACCGGGCGCTTGCCGGCACGGTGATGGCCGAGTTCGTCATCGACGACGAGGAACGTCCGATGTTTGCCGTCGGCTCGATTATCGCCAAACCGCTGAATATCCCGGCGCCCCAACCGGTTGACCTGGCGGACGACGAAGACATGCTCGAGGAAGAATTCGAGTATTTCGAACTCAGGACCGGCGACGAGTTCGACAGCCTGGAAGCCATGCCCGCACCGGGCGCGCCGGGTGAAGTGATCATGGCTCCGGATGAAATGCGGGAGGCCGCCGCCGGCGCGGAGCCTGAGCAGAAGGGGATGCCGAGGATCACGCTCGATCCCCGCTCTGTCGAGCGCACCCGCCAGGAGGTTGCCCAGGCGGGCCGGACGCTTGAGCGTGCGGTGATCGCGGACCAGGCTCCGCGCCTGCAGATGCGCTCCATCACGCGCGACGATCTTGAGGCGATGGCGCCCGAAGAGCGGGTGGAGGTACGCAAGCTTGCCCGCCGGGCGCCGGCCACGCGCGTCGCAGCGCAGAGACAGCTCGATGCCAATACGGTGATGCTCGATACGATGTCCCGCTACGGCATGGGCGGCGAAGTCGTCCTCTCGCGTCAGGGTCAGATGGTGATCCAGATCGGCGAGGACGGCGCCAGCCCGACCCAGTTCCGCGGCCGCGTCCGGGGGGCGGATTTTCTCGCCCGCGCCGACGAGATCGAATGTCCCGACAATGGCGACATGGAGATGATCCGGCAGGATGTGGCGATCGCGACCGCCTGCGTGGTGCGCGATCTGCGCGCCTCCGGCCAGTTCGAATATGTCGAGCAGGACTTCATCTTCCAGAACCAGTTTGCCCGCAAACCGAAGGACATGCCGGTCGGCACCCCGGGGACGAGCACACCAGGCGGCTCCGCAGGCAATGGCGGCTCGGTCACCCAGCCGGCGAGCTTCAATCCGAACGATCCGCTCTGGGCGCTGCAATGGCATTTCCATGATCGCGGGACGAGCGACGGGCGCGTGCCCGGCGGCGCCGGCTTCGAGAGCTTCTGGTCGCGTCAGGGCCTCGTCGGCTCGGACAGTATCGTCGTCGCGGTTGTCGATACCGGCCTGCAGATGAACCATCCGGACATTGCCGGCTCGCCCAACATCCTGCCGGGCTTCGACATGGTCTCCGATCCGCGCATGGGCAATGACGGCGATGGCCGCGATCCGGATCCGAACGATCCGGGGGATCTGTGCGATCCGACCAAGCCGGGCGCCTCCGACAGTTTCCACGGCACGCATGTTGCCGGCACGATCGGGGCGGCGGCGACCAATAACGGCGCCGGGGTCGCCGGCGGCGCCTGGAATGTCGGCATCGTTCCGGTGCGCGCCCTCGGCAAGTGTGGCGGGCGCCTGTCGGACATCAACGACAGCATCCGCTGGGCCGCCGGTCTCATGCCGGCTGAACTCGATGACGGCACCGAGATCTGGAACGAGAACCCCGCCGACATCATCAATCTGTCGATCGGTCTGCTCGGCACCTGCCCGGCCTCGCTGCAGGATGCGATCGATGCTGTGACGCAAGAGGGTGTGATCGTGGTCTCGGCCGCCGGCAATGCCCGCATGTCGACCAGCTTCTACGCCCCGGCCGGTTGCCGGAATGTGGTCACTGTCGCCGCCAGCGATGCTCGTGGCCAGATCACACCCTATTCGAACTTCGGACCGGAAGTCATGCTCCTCGCCCCAGGCGGAGACCTGACGCGCGACGACAATGGCGATGGCAAGCCGGACGGCGTGCTCTCCACTAAGGCGGCCAGCAATTGCTATGACCCGGTCACCGGAGAAGGCGTGGACAATTGCTATTATGCCTATGAGCAGGGCACCAGCATGGCGGCCCCGCATGTCTCGGCCGCGCTCGCCCTGTTGATGGCGCGAGATCCCGGTGCCAGCCGGGACGAATTGCTCGCCACGCTGAAGGCCGCGCTTGACCCGCGCGAAGCCCTGCAATGCTCTGGACTGTGCAGCCAGTACCCCGGCGCCGAGCCGATCCCCGGCAGCCCGGATATGTGCAAACGCCCCTGCGGGCAGGGGCTTCTGAACCTTGCGAATGTGCCGGCCCGGGCCTCGCAGGGCGGCGGGCGGTAAGATGGGCTGGGCACGCCTCCCGGTGGATGTCCGCGGGCCTTTCGGCCTTCTCGGCGTCGGCCTCCTGGCCGGAGCAGCCGGTCTTGGCGTGCTGAGCATTCAGGATGATGGCGGCCCGGCCGCCAATCCGGGATACACCGAATATGCCGGCACTGACCTGGGGCCGAATGGGCCGCCGCCGGAGCCTGTGCGTCCGGATTTCAATCCTCCGCAGGGGCGGCCCTCACCGGTGATCGATCCCGAGCCTGCACCGCTGCCGCCGGACGAGCCGGATGAGGGGGAGGCGCGCGCCCTCGCGCCCATCCCGCAGGTCACCGTTCAACGCCAGGGCCAGACTAGCGCGGCGCCGCAGCGTGCCGGCGCGGCGGAAGTCGTCTTCATCGTCCGGATGAAGGGCGCGCCTGAAATCGATGTCATAACCCGCAACTTCCGGCGCGATCCGGCGGCGGCGCAGGCTGCCTGGACTGACCTCGTGACCCGTGTCCCGGCGCTGGCCGAGTTCGAACTCACCGGCGCCAGTTTCTCCGGCGAGATTCGTCTGACCCGGCGCCTGCCGGATGCCAGCCCGGCCGCCATCCGTACGGTACAGGACCGCCTCCTCGCCATCGAGGGCGTTGCCTATGCTGATCCAGATTATGTCGCTCATCCCGGCGAAAAGGAAACGCCATGACTCGCCCGCACCTGACCCTTATCCCCCTTCTGCTGGCCGCTGGCCTTGTGCTGACGGGCTGCGATCAGATCAACACGCCGCTGAACGCGCCCGGCCGCGGCGGTGATGCGCCGCCGGCCGCCGAAGAGCCCGTCCTTCCGTCTGCGGACGAAGGTGAGGGCGGCGATCCTCTCGCCGAGCTTCCTGTCCGCCCGTCTGCTGCGGGCGCCGAGTCCGCGATCGATTGGGACGCCGCCCGGCGCGATCTTGCTGCCCGCCCGCTTGAAGAGCGCCACGACAGTTTCCAGATCGCATCAGGCGAGGCAGCCCCCTCGGTCCCGGTCTTCCTTCCTTCAAACCCTGTCGCGGCGCAGAGCGGGGATGTCGCCGTCCGCTTCCAGCCGGTCAGCGACGGGTATTACGCCTTCTTCCCCGGCGATGATTACGACATCATCGTCAATGGAACCAACAAGGTCATCACGGCGCCGGGCGAAACCGTCCAGCCGCGCGGCGAAGCCTTAAATTTCCAGCCGACCACGGATGGTGTTCAGGTCGCCTTTTCGCGCTATGGCGCCGACTATCTGGTTGAGTTCCAGTGCAAGCAGCTGACGGGCGGCCTGCCGCTCTGCATTACGGAAGAAGAAGCGATTGCCTTCGCTGAGGATCTGGTGATTTCGGGGACGCGCTGATGCGATATCAACTTTCTGCTCTGGCGCTGGCCGCAGCGCTCGTCAGCCTTGGGGCCTGTGACTTCGTCCGCCTGCCGGGAGATGGCGGCCCGCCGCCGTCAACGCCCGAGCCCGGCCCGGCGATTCCGCCCGGTGCGCCCGGCCCGCCGCCGCCTGATCCGGAGGATGATCCCTGGGCCCTGCCGCCGCTGGAAGATGACGGTGACCTGGTGCCCGGTCCCGTAGACGGCCCCGTTCCGGATGGGGAAACGCCGGCGCCGGAAATGCCGGTAGATGAGACGCCCGGGGACGGCACACCGCCGGACGGTCCCGGCGAGCCACCGGCGCCTGATCCGGAATCCGAACCTGAACCCGAGCCGGAACCGCCCGTACCTGTAGAGCCGGTGTTCAGCTATCACCCGCCCGGCGCGTTGCTCGCGGGCACTGGCGGGGGCTTCCCGGACCAGGTCGTGCATGCCCCCGGCATTGTCTTCCCGATCAAGTCCGCCCCGGCTTACCTGCAGTCACAGGTCTTCATGTTCGGCGGCGGTGTGGCCGGCGGCGACCAGTGCGATCCGCGCAATTACGACTATCCCTGGCGTGACAATTTCTGCGAAACGCGCACGGCCAATCGCGGCTCGCCCTTCTGCCCGGTGAACAAGATCCATCAGGGTCAGGACATTCGCGTCGGCACGGCGGCGGACTGTAACACGCTGCGCCGGCAGAGCGCCGCCCAGCGCGGCATCCATGAAGTCGTCGCGGTCGAGGACGGTGTCATTTCCTCGATCGGCACCTACACGGTCAAACTGCGCGGCGAGGGCAGCATCTATAATTACATGCACCTCAACATGAACCGGCTGGCGGTTACGGCGGGCCAGTTCGTGAAAGCGGGCGACCTCATCGGCTATGTCTCGAATGATTTCGGCGGCACACCGACGACCATCCACCTGCATTTCGAGATTCAGCAGAACACGGCCGAAGCAAGCTGGGCGCATGTGCCGCCCTATCTGTCGCTGGTCGAGGCGTATGAGCGCCGCCAGAACGGGCCGGGCGAGCAGCTCGAACCCGAGATCGGCGTCGCCTCCGCGCCCGAATGGGTGATCCCCGAAGGCTTCGAGATCATCGAGTGAAATACAAAAGGGCGGCTTCCGGGCCGCCCTTTTCCAATCTTTCTCCGAAGCGGCCGGCTGTCAGCCGGTGATCGCCTGCTCGTCGCGCTCGCCGGTGCGGATACGCAGGATGGATTCAAGATCGTGGACGAAGATCTTGCCGTCGCCGATCGTGCCGGTATTCGCCGCCTGGGTAATCGCCTCGACGAAACGTTCGACATCCTCGTCCGCGCAGGCTAGCTCGACCTTCACCTTCGGCAGCAGGCGCACTTCATATTCGGCCCCGCGATAGACTTCCGTCTTGCCCTGCTGGCGGCCATAGCCGCGCACTTCGGTAACCGTCAGCCCGGTCGCGCCGGCATCGGAAATGGCCTCGATCACCGCATCGAGGCGGCTTGGCTTGAAGACGGCTGTGATCAGTTTCATGGCGGGTTCCTGTCGCGGCGGACTGATGCTGCAGTTGCGAAGGTAGCGAAGATGACAGTTTCGTCAATGTTCATCACGTCTTGCCGCGCGGGCAGGGCGCGCAATTCGCACCCGGTCGGTCACCGGCGCGGCGGTTCCGCCTTTCGGCGGGGCATAAAGCCGCTTCACTGCCTCGACCAGAACCACGCCGCCGAGGCCCGGCATGATCATCCGGCCGATCGCTTCCCAACCCTCTGCCGCAGAGGTCACCAGGCCCAGGCTGGTCGGCGGCATGTACAGCGCGCTGGAGGAGGCTGTTACCTGGAACAGTCCGTTGGATAGCAGGCCCGTAAGCTGGCCGCGGCTCCAGGGCCGGCCATGGCCGAAGGGCGTATGCGTGGCGCGTGACCAGAGCCCGGCCCGGTTGGCGGCGGCCAGAACGATCCGTCCTTCCGGCGCTGTCACCCGCCATATCTCGCGCAGATAGGCCAGCGGATCGCCCGTCTCTTCCAGCCCGTGCAGCACGACCGCCCGGTCGAACTGGCCGTCGGAGAAGGGCAGGCGCGGATCGCCCACAGCAACCGCAGAATTGCCGCGCCCGGCATAATCCCACTTCACCTGCCCATGCTCATGCGGCACGGCGGCGACCATGCGCGCCGGCGCGGTGCCGAACGCGTCCAGCGCCGGCAGTGCATAGCCAAGACCGACGACCGACAGGCCCTTTGCATCGCCCCACAGGTCTGTCAGCTTGCCGGCAATAATACCCGCTGCCGCCTTGCCGAGCGGAGAGGCGTAGAAGCGTTCGAGGGTGACGGCGTCCTGTCGCATCGTTATGGCTGGTAGCGCGTTCCTGCTAAGCGGAGGTCAGATATGAGTGTCGTCATCGAGATACACCAGTTTCCCTGCCTGAACGATAATTACGGCTATCTGGTGCATGAACCTGCCTCCGGCCGCACGATCGCGGTCGATACGCCGGACGCCGATGCCTATCTGGCCGAGGCCGGAAAGCTGGGCTGGCATATCAGCGAGATCTGGAACACCCACTGGCATCCCGACCATGCCGGCGGCAATCTTAAGATCAAGGAAGCCACGGGGTGCCGCATCATCGGCCCGGCGGGTGAAGCGGCAAAGATCCCAGGCATCGACCTGGCGGTGAGGGGCGGCGATGAAGTCCATCTTGGCGGCGCTGGCGCGAAAGTGATCGATGTGCCGGGACACACGCTCGGCCATATTGCCTTTCATTTTGCCGATCAGGACGCCGCCTTTGTCGGCGATGCGGTCTTCGCACTTGGTTGCGGGCGCGTCTTTGAGGGCACGATGGAGATGATGTGGGAGAGCCTGAAGCGCATCAAAAAGCTGCCGAAACGCACCCGCCTCTACTGCGCGCATGAATACACGCTCTCGAATGCGAAATTCGCCGTCACGATCGAGCCGGAGAACAAGGCGCTGAAGGACTATGTCGCCTGGATCGAGGCGCGGCGGGCTGAAGGCAAGCCGACCGTGCCGGCCATCCTTGATCGCGAGCTTGAGACCAATCCCTTCCTGCGCGCCGACCTGCCCGAGATGCAGCTTGCCATGGGCCATTCGGGCGATGCGGCTGCGACCTTCGGGGAAATCCGTAGGCGGAAGGACCGGTTCTGATGGCGCCGGCGATTTCCGGCGATCTCGGTGCCAACGAGATCATCCGCCTTCTGAACCTCGCACCTCATCCAGAGGGCGGCCATTATGGCGAGACGTACCGGGCGCCGGCCGAAGGCGCTGCCCGCGCGCCGCTGACCGCGATCTACTATCTCCTTCAGGCCGATGAAGTGTCCGCCTGGCACCGGGTCGATGCAGATGAGGCATGGCTCTGGCATGCGGGTGGTCCGCTCGTGCTCACCTTGTCGCCGCCGGACGGGAAGGGGGCGGCCAGTGTCACGCTCGGCCCGGACCTGCGCGCCGGCCAGCGCCCGCAGGCCATCGTTCCGGCGGGTCACTGGCAGACGGCCGAAACGCTGGGCGCCTGGACGCTCGTCTCCTGCCTCGTGGCGCCAGGCTTTGCGTTTTCAGGTTTTACCCTGGCCCCGCCTGGCTGGCGGCCCGAGACATAGCCCCCTCAATCAGAAAATCCTCCAACACTGCTCGAGGATTGCTGCCGCGTTGGAGCAACGGTTGGAGTTTTTGTCCCGGCCGGTCTGTAGGACAGGCCAGGCGCCGGATCAGCCCGCGATATACTGCGCGCCGTTCACCGTCATGGTGGCGCCATTGATGAAGGCGGCTTCGTCCGAAGCGAGATAGGCGCACATCGAGGCGATCTCCCCGGCCTTGCCGAGCCTGCCGACCGGAATCGTCGCGATGATGCCTTCGAGCACTTCCGGTTTCACCGCCTGCAGCATCTCGGTGTCGATATAGCCCGGCGCAACCACATTCGAGGTGATGCCCTTCTTGGCGCCCTCATAGGCGAGCGCCTTGGTGAAGCCGATCAGGCCAGCCTTGGCGGCAGAATAGTTCGCCTGCGTGAACTGGCCCTTTTGGCCGTTGATCGAGGAGATGTTGATGACCCGGCCCCAGCCGCGATCGCGCATCCCGTCCCAGACCTGGCGGGTGACGTTGAAGGCGGAGGTCAGGTCCACATCGATCACCTGCTGCCACTGTTCGCGCGTCATCTTGTGGAAGGGGGCATCCCGCGTGATGCCGGCATTGTTAACCAGGACATCGACCGGGCCGACCTCGGCTTCGATCGCCTTAAGCCCGGCCCCGACAGCGTCATAATCGGCGACATCGAACTTGAACACCTTGATCCCGCTCGCCTTGGAAAACTCGGCGGCCGCCGCATCATTGCCGCCATAATTTGCCGCGACGGTGTACCCCTTCGCTTTCAGTGTCTCGCTGATTGCCTTGCCGATGCCGCGTGTGCCGCCGGTCACCAGAGCTGTGCGTGCCATGGCCTGTCTCCTCCCTTTTGTCTCGTTAATACAAGCCTTGCCCACAAGCGCAGCCAACATCAATAGCGCATTGGTCTTGTGCGGGTTCTGTGCCAAGATTTCGCACTAGCACAATAATTGCTTGCCCCTTTGAAGGGCAGCCGCGAGGTGAGGACATGGCCAGACAAACCGGCTCAGGTGGGCCGATCATCATCAAGAAATACGCGAACCGGCGTCTCTATGACACGTCGACCTCGTCCTATGTAACTTTGGACCACCTCTCCGACCTCGTGCGTGAAGGCCAGGATTTCGAGGTGCGCGATGCCAAGTCCGGCGAGGATCTCACCCGCCAGGTCCTGACCCAGATCATCTTCGAGCAGGAGACCAAGGGGCAGGGCGCCCTGCCGCTGAACTTCCTGCGCCAGCTCATCGGCTTCTATGGCGGCGGCGCACAGGCGTTCCTTCCGTCCTTTCTCGAAATGTCGATGAACAGCTTCTCCGAAGCCCAGAAGGAATGGCGCAAGGCGTCCAATCCGATGAACCTGTTCGAGGCGCAGGCGCGCCGCAATATGGCGATGTTCGAGCAGGCGATGAAGATGTTCATGCCGGCCGCCTATCCGCCGTCTTCCACCGCCGGAACCGGCGCCGGTCAGAACCCGGCGAATCCCTTCATGGAATATCAGGCCGAAGCGCTGGCCGCCATGCAGGAGCAGATGGAGACGATCCAGAAACAGCTGGCCGAGTTATCCCGCAAGGAATAGCCCGGCCAGGGTTTGCACCGGGCTGTATCAGATATCGCCGGCGACGCCGAAGTCGCGCCGCGCCGAGACGATGGTCACGATGACCCCGGCCAGCACATCCAGCAATGTCATCGACATCAGGATGAAGAAGGTCGAGGTCGCAAAGTTCGGCATCAGCAGGAACTGCACCAGGCAGAGAATGAACAGCAGCAGCGAGATACCGTGATTGACGATGGTCGCGGTGCCGGTGCTGGTCGATTTCAGGATTTCCAGGAACAGGAAGATCACCGCCAGGAGGACAATCGCATCGCCCTTGCTGAGCACCCATTCGACGCCGGAAATCATCGGCAGGCCCAGGAAGCGCTCATTCAGCAGGCTGGCCATCGGTGCGGCGGTCGACGAGATCAGCTGGCCGGAAGCATCCACCTGCTCGACCGGGCCGCCGAACACCAGCGCCATCAGATTGTAGAGAATGACCGGAATGACCAGCAGCGGAAAGATGCCGAAGATAAGCCGCATGAATGACCCCTGTTTCTGAGTTTCCCGGTTACCGCCGGGAGTCTGCCGTTCGCGCTCCATCTTGGCAACGGCCGCGCCCGCCATAGCGATTTTCGTGCTCTTTGAGGCTCTCGCCGCCACGTCCCACCCTCGCAAGCCGGTTGCGTTTACCAAGCCTGTCTAACGTATCGGGACGGGTGAGGCGAGGGGGGATTTCCGCGCCGCCGGTCTGGCGCTGTCAGCGGCCCGGATCCTCGAAATTCGCCTCTTCGGCGTCGTGATGCAGCTGCAGGTTGAGGAGAATCCCCTTGGCCACCGGCAACAGCCACAGGCAGAGCCCGGTCACCAGCGCGCCGACGCCGATCATCGCCAGCACCTTCAGCAGGGCGGGAAGCGGGCTCATCGGCACCAGGAACAGGAACGGTGCGGTCAGGATCAGCACGCCGAAGCCGACAAAGAAGGCCGGGCCATCGGCGGTGTCCGCAGCGCGCATGTCCCGTCCGCAGTGCGGGCAGGCCTCGTTGAGCTTCAGATAGGCGTGGAACAGCTTGCCTTGGCCGCAGGCGCCGCAGCGCTGGCGAAGGCCGGAGAGGATGGGGGTCGGTTTGCCGTGCATGCGGCACAGATAGGCTCTGGCGGGCGCCTGCGCGCCGTGACAAACGCCCGCGCCTCTCTTGACGCGGGCGGGCGCATTGCCCACGAGTGCGCCGGTTTCAATGCCCGACCGGAGCACCCAGCCCATGTCCGACCCCGTCTTTGACCGCATCGCCATCATCGGCGTGGGCCTGATCGGCTCCTCGATCGCGCGGGCATCGGCCGAATATGGCGCTGCCGGAGAGGTCATCCTTTACGACGCCGACGCGGATGTCCGGGCCCGCGCTGCCGAAATCGGCCTCGGAACCGTCGCCCCGACGCTGGAAGCGGCTGTGTCGCAGGCCGATTGCGTGATCATCTGTGTGCCGGTTGGTGCCATAGGGGCGGTCGCCGCCGGCGCGGTGCCGCACATGAAATATGGCGCGGTCCTCACCGATGTCGGCTCGGTCAAGAGCGAGGCCGCGCGCGCGCTTCACGGGGCCTCGGATGGCCGCATCCATGTCATTCCCGGCCATCCGATCGCCGGCACCGAACTTTCCGGGCCGGAGGCCGGCTTTGCCACCCTGTTTCGTGGCGCCTGGCATATCCTGACGCCGCTGTCGGGGCAGGACGAGGCGTATCAGACGGCCACTGACCGGCTCGGTGCCTTCTGGCAGCGCCTCGGCGCAAAGGTCGAGACGATGGACGCCGGCCGGCATGACCGCGTGCTCGCCATCACCTCCCACCTGCCGCACCTCATCGCCTTCAACATCGTCTCGACCGCCTTCGACATGGAAACGGTGGAGCAGGGCGAGGTGGTGAAATATTCTGCCGGCGGCTTCCGTGACTTCACGCGGATTGCCGCGTCAGACCCGGTCATGTGGCGCGACGTGTTCCTGAACAACCGGGATGCGGTGCTCGAATGTCTCGGCCGCTTCTCCGAAGACCTCGCCGCCCTGCAACGCGCGATCCGCTGGGGCGACGGCGACGCGCTGATGCGCGAATTCACGCGCGCCCGCTCGATCCGCAAGGCGATCATCGATGCCGGTCAGGATTCAAGTGCGGTGAATTTCGGCCGGAATGTTCCGGAGGCGGACGGGGACGCCTGAGACGTCTATCTCGGCGCGCGTTTCGCCAGGATGCGCTGCAGGGTGCGCCGGTGCATGTTGAGGCGCCGGGCCGTTTCCGAGACATTGTGATTACACAGCTCATAGACGCGCTGGATGTGTTCCCAGCGCACCCGGTCCGCAGACATCGGATTCTCCGGCGGGGCAGGGCGCTCATCCTGCGTGGCGGTCAGCGAGCGGATGATGTCCTCGACATCGGCCGGCTTAGACAGGTAATCAACCGCGCCGGCCTTGACCGCGGCCACTGCGGTCGCGATCGCGCCATAGCCGGTCAGGATCACGGCGCGCGCGTCGGGGCGGTGTTTCTGCAGCACTTCGACGACATCCAGCCCGCTGCCATCTTCCAGGCGCAGGTCCAGCACGGCGAAGGCAGGGGGGTTCAGCCGGGCAATATCCTTGCCTTCCGACACATTCGTCACCGCCGAGACGATGAAGCCGCGCTGGGCAAGGGCGCGGGCAAGGCGCTGAACGAACGGGCCATCATCGTCCATGACGAGGCAGGTCTTGTCCTCCACGCCTTCAAGGCTCGGATGCAGGTTCACGGCGGCAAGGCGTTCCATACGCTCACTCCTTTGGGCGGTCTGGCCGCCGGTAAGCGAATATATGGCGGGAATGTCAACTATTCCAAGCTGCGCGGCAGTAATGCCGGCAGTGGCCATACGGCCTGGACGATGGCGCCGGTGGCCGGCGGTGTCCTGTTGCGGGACGCAATCCGCCCACCGGTCCGCTCGATCAGGGTTTTCGCAATGAAGAAACCAAGGCCCATATCGCCCCCGCCGAGGCGCGCCTCCGACCGGTCGGAAATATAAGGCTCGCCCAGTTTCGGCAGCACTTCGGGCGAAAATCCCGGCCCGTCATCGCTGATCGTGATGACCACCTGGTCGGCGGTCCAGCTGGCGGTTGCCTCCACCCGGGTCGCGGCAAAGCTCACGGCATTCTCGATGAAGGCGCCGAGTGCGTGCAGGATTTCCGGGCTGCGGGCGAGGATCGGCGGCTTCGCCTCCCCGCCTTCGCCGGGCACCGCCCGCACGATCAGGGCAACGCCCAGCCCCTTCATCGGCGCGGCCGCCTCTTCGACCAGCGCGTCCAGTGGCATCCGGGCATGGACGATATCGGTCGCATCCCGCGCCTCGCGGATCGTCGAGAGGATCGACCGGCAGCGATCGGCCTGTTCGGCGATCAGCCTGAAGTCCTCGGCGCGTGGATCATCGGGGTCGGTTTCCTGAACCAGTTCCTTGGCGACGAGATGGATCGTGGCGAGCGGTGTGCCCAGTTCATGCGCCGTCATGGCCGACATCGCCCCAAGGGCTGAGAGTTTCTGCTCGCGCGCCATGACGACGCTCGCCGCATCCAGTGCGCGCACGAGGCGCGCCTCGTCCTGGCTGACGCGCGCGGCCGAGAGGGTGAAGAAGACAACCCCGACCGCGAGGGCGGCGAACTGGCCCCACTGGTAAAGGATCGGCAGATGCGTACCGCCGGGCTCGTCCCAGGGCAGCGGCAGGCTGAAGACGGGCATCAGCGCCGCCAGCCCCAGCGCAAGGACCGCGATGAAACTCGCCCGCAGCCGCCCGAGGCTGAGTGCGGCAACCGTCACAGGCGCAAGCATCAGCAGCAGGAACGGGTTCGACAGGCCCCCGGTCGCCGCGATCAGCGCCGCCAGCTGCACCGTGTCGAAGGCGAGCTGCATCACGGCTTCCCAGCTGCGCGTCAGGCGCTGCGACTGGAAGGCGAAAGAGAGAAACACATTCAGCCAGGCCGACGCAGCGATGATCGCAAGGCAGAGCGCAAGCGGCACATCGAAGCCGAGGAAGAAGGCGACCAGCAGCACGGCGGCGGTCTGTCCGGCAACCGCCAGCCAGCGCAGCGCAATGAAGGTGCGCAGCCGCGTACGCCCGAGCGCCGACTGGGCCGAGCCGAGCCCTTCCGGGGCAAGGGTAAAGATCGCATCCTCGAAACCGAGGCGGGAGTCGCGGGCAAAGTCATCCATCCCGGACTTATGCGGCAGCCTGTCTCTTGCGCCAAGCGCCGGAATTGGGCCCTATCCTGCCGTATGCGCCAGATCCTCTCCTTCGCCGTTCCCGCCCTGCTGCTGCTGACCGCCTGCGGCGGCGCCTCCGACACGCCCGCTGCCGGCGGCGCGAAGGTCGCCATCTCAGGCATGTCGTCGGGCTGTACGAGCCGCGCCTATCCGGAAATCGGCGGGCCGATCTCGCTCATCGACCATACCGGCGCGCGGGTGACCGAGGTCGATTATATGGGCCGCCCGACGGTCATCTATTTCGGCTTCACCTATTGTCCGGATGTCTGCCCGGCCGCGCTCTCGACGCTGGGGGCGGCCTATCGGCGCCTGCCGGAAGGGGAGGCGATGCCCCAGACGCTGCTGATCTCGGTCGATCCGGAGCGGGATACGCCCGAAGCGCTCGCCACCTATGTCTCGACGGGGGCCTTCCCGCCTGGGCTCGTCGGCCTGACCGGATCAGACGCCGAGATCCGCGCCGCGGCCGACGCCTTCAAGGCAGACTATGCCCGCATCGAGCAGCCCGAAAGCCTCGCCGAATACACGATGGACCATACCAATCTCATCTATGTCATGGATGAGGACTGGAAACTGAAAACCTTCTTCACCCATGACGACACGCCGGAGTCGATCTCGGCCTGCCTGGCGGAGTTGTTCTAGGCGGGGCAGGGCGCCGGATAGGGGGCGGAAATGGCCGCCAGCGAGTTGGTCCCCTGGGTCGGCTAAGGGCGCAGAAGGAGCCATCTGACCCTGTGCCCGACCTGCAGCCAAAATCGCCACTGTCCGGTCAATCAGCGCTGGCAGACTGAGGCCGACGCCTCCGCCCGGTCCGCGCGATCACAATCGCCCCAATCAGGATTATGACGGCGCCCGATGCGAGCGCAATCAGGATATTGCGCGCCTCCAGAATAATAAGCGTATCCAGCCCGACCTTACCCGTTTGCCAATATAGCCATTCACCGCCGATTTCCCGTGCCAGTGTGGCGCTGCCGGTTTGAAGCACGACGATGCCGTTGCCTGCCGCAGGATCAATACGCGCGGTCGTGTTGATTGCGGGATAGTTGGCCCCGTCATGACCAATAACATATCCCCCGGCGCCGTCGGGTGCGTAGAGGGAAACCCCAAGGCCCCATACGGGCAGGCCATAAAGAAATGCCTCAGGCGTGCGCATCTCCTCGAGCGTTGCGCGACTTAGAACGCTGCGTCCAGCCAAAGCACCATCGGGACCGTCGACCTGGGCTTGCAGGAACCGTGTCAGATCCGTAGCGGACGTGTAGAGGGACGCAGCTCCCGTCGCGGTGAACCGGTAATGCGTCGCCAGTGATCCGTCTGCGGAATAGACATCAGCAAGGCGGCCGGGATCTGGCTCACCGAACGTGGAGACAGTCATCCCGAGCGGCTGAAGAACAGCGCGCTGCATGTAATCGTTGAACGGCTCCTGCGTTACTTCTTCAATGAGCAATTGCAATATCAGATAGCCGCCGCCTGAATAGCGCCAGCTCGAACCCGGCTCAGCGCCGACCCGCACAACCCCGCTTGCTCCCGGCATCACGTCCTGCGCTTGTGTCAATTCCTGTTCGATCGTGGGCAGGGGCTGACCCTCGTCGAAACCCTGGAAGCCCAGGCCGTCGGTGAGACCGGCCGTGTGGCTGAGCAGTCTGCGCACGGTCACATCATCATTGTTGAACGAGGTCGGCGGCAGCTGCCAACGTGTGAGATAGCGCGACACGGGCGCATCCAGATCGATACGGCCCTGTTCGGCGAGGGTCATCACGCCCCAGGCTGTTATCCACTTGCTTATGGAGGCGATCTGAAAGAGCGACTCACCCTCAACGGCCCGCCCATGGGACGCGAAGTAAGTTTGCTCTGCGAGGCCGTTCTCAAGCAATATGATCGCAATATTGCCCTGCGACTCCGTCGCGTATCGGCGCACCGCCCAATCCAGGAAGGCAACTGTATCGCCTTTGGCCGCCGGCATCGGCCGTAACCAGCCTTCGCGCGCTCCGACCAGCACGAGCGCCGCCCAGAGGGTCAGAACACCGAGGGCGGCGATTGCGATCCTGAGCGACCTCGTCATTGCTCATGGGTGCACTTGCGACATGCGACGGTCAAGCACCCGACGAGCAGGCGAGCAGCGGGAAAGGGCGCACCGGGAGCGGTTCCGGGCAATGTCTGCTTCCGGGATTCTGAAGCCTTTCCCATCGCCGTCGCGAGCCGGGTAAACGGGTCAAGCCCCCCGCTCGCTCGCCCCTAAACCTCATCCGCCCCGCCGGGATGACGCCGGCGGCGGATCAGCCACATCACGCCGCGCAAATCTGACAGCGCATCCTTCAGGCGGCCGAAATTGGTGTAGTTCGACCGGCCGGTGCCGCGCGGGCGGTGGTTCACGTCCCGGAACTCGACCAGATGCCCGTCAGCCCGCATCAGCGCCGGCATGTAGCGGTGCATATGGTCGAAATAGGGAAGCTGGAGGAACGCGGCGCGGTTCATGACCTTGATGCCGCAGCCTGAGTCGTCGCAATCATCCTTCAGCATCCGCTTGCGGATATTATTGGCGAACCGGCTGCCGAAACGCTTCCACGCCGTATCCTTGCGGCTGCCGCGACGGCCCATGACCATCTTGAGGTCATGCGGGGCATCCGCGCGGGTGAGCTGCCGGTAGAGGTCCGGCAGGTCGGCCGGATCGTTCTGCCCGTCGCCGTCGAGCGTGCCGACGACCGGCGCGCGGGCGGCGAGAATGCCGGAGCGGATGGCGCGGCTCTGGCCGGCATTCTTCCGGTGTCCGACAACGCGCAGCATCGGGAAGCGCGCCTTCAGCGCGGCGAGATTTGCGCGGGTCTCGTCGGTGGAGGCATCGTCCACGAACACCATCTCGAAAGCGCGGCCATCAAGGGCGCGGGCAATCTCGGTGATCAGCTGTTCAACATTGCCCGCCTCATTGTGAACGGGCACGACAACAGAAAATTCAAGCGAGTCGGCCAAGGGTCAGCCCATTCAGTCAGTTCAAAGGATCGGGGGAGATAACCCTCCCGGCCTGTAAAATCGAGGCCTGCCAGCCACGCTTAAACGCCTATCGCCTGCATTTCCACCGGGGTGTGTCCTAATTGCCTGACCGGGCGGGCCGTATCCGCCGCTCACCTGTGCCGGGCGCGCCGCCAATTCCGCAAGACGAAGTGCCAATCCGGCGCTATTCAGGGGCCCATGACACTGCTCGACCGTCTCTCCCATGGCTGGAAAGCCTGGGTTCTGCTCTTTGTTATAACTTTTGGGGCCGCCGCGCCGGGCGTTTTCCTGCTGCCCGCCCTCGACCGGGATGAGAGCCGGTTTGCGCAGGCCTCCAAACAGATGCTGGAGGAAGAGAATTACATCCTGATCCAGTATCAGGACCATCTCCGGAACAAGAAGCCGGCCGGCATCCACTGGCTGCAGGCCGCCTCGACGGCGGTGTTTACCGGGCCGGAAGCGAAGCAGATCTGGACCTACCGGGTGCCGAGCTGGCTTGGCGCGGCCTTCGGCACGATTGCCTGTTTCTGGGCCGGCATCCCGCTGATCGGGCGGCGGGCGAGCTTTCTTGGCTCGGCCCTGTTCGGGGCGACGCTACTGCTGACCTCCGAGGCGCATATCTCCAAGACCGACGGCATGCTGATCTTCCTGACGACGCTCGGCATCGGCGCGCTGGTGCGCCTCTATGTCGAGAAGTCCCAGTCGAAGGCGATGGCGCTGCTGTTCTGGGTCTGCATGGGCGCGGGCTTCCTCATCAAAGGGCCGGTGACGCCGATGGTGGCGGCCTATGCCGGCCTTGGCGTCTGGCTTTGGGACCGGTGGAAGACCGGAAAGGGCGGGGACTGGTGGCGCGTGCTGATCTGGTGGCCGGGCCCGGTGATCTTCGTCGCGATGGTGCTGCCCTGGCTGATCTGGATCCAGCTGGCGACAGATGGGCTGTATGTCCAGGGCGCCGTCGGCAAGGATCTGAAGGACAAGTTCGTCGGCGCCTCGGAAGGCCATGGCGGCTGGCCGGGCTACCATCTCCTGCACATTCCCGCCTGGTTCTATCCGGCGAGCCTGTTGCTGATCCCGGCGGTGGTTGCCACCACCCGCGCGCTGCGGGGCAAGACGCTGACGGCGCTCGGCCATGGCACGGCGGGGCTCAAATTCCTGCTCGCCTGGGGTGTGCCGACCTGGATCTTCTTCGAACTCCTGCCCACAAAGCTCAGCCACTATATCCTGCCCGCCTATCCGGCCTTCGGCCTGCTCTGCGGCTATGCGGCCGTGCAGATCATGGACGGCATGAAGATGCCGCTCGCCCGCTGGCTCGGGATCGGGACGTTTCTGCTCGGCGCTGTGGCATTGCTGGCGGTGTCGTTTCCGGGCGTGACGAGCTATCTGATGGCTGACACGGCTGGTGATTTCACCACTGCCTCGAAGGAAGAGGTGCTGGCGGCCTGGGCCCCTTACCGGGAGTTTCCACTCTGGCTCTGGGCGGCGGGCTTTGCGCTGGCCGGCCTTACGATCGTGGAGTCCGCCCGGATGCGGATGGGCGCGGCGGTGACGCTGGCGGTCTGTTCGGCCGTCGCCATCGGCTGGCATGTGCGCATCTTTATGCTGCCAAGCCAGGTCTGGGTGCAGCCGACCGAAACGGCGCGGCTCGCGCTGGAAGATGTCTGCGGTGTTCCGGGGGAGGATGATCTCTGCAATGTTCCCACACCGGCGCGTGTGCTGGCGCTCGGCTATGCGGAGCCCTCCTATGTGATGACGCTCGGCACGCAGAACCTGCATCCGCCGGAAACACCGCTCGACCTGCCGCATGACCCGGCAGCCTATCCGGTCGTCTATCTGCTCAACTTCGAGGACCGCAAAGCCGACCCCGCGATTGTCGATACGGCTGAGAGCCTGCGTGCCCAGGCAGCGGCGCTCGGCGTGTGCCTCACCGAAGGCGACTCGCACTACGCTCTCAACTACAATAACGGCGACCCCGTCCACTTCCGGGCCTGGCGCTTCGACTGGGGCGGGTGTCCCTGACATCTCGCCCAGCACGAAAAGCCGGACAGGGCGGAGCCCTTCCGGTTTTGCCTGGGTGTAGCGAGCGGAGACGGAATCGGGCCGCAAGCTGGGTTAGTGTGGAACAGGGGTGGCGACCCGCCTGTCTCCGCTGCCGGGACTTTCGCCCCCGCCCGCCAGTGCATACCCTGCACGGACGACCAGAGCATATTACCACCGCCGGAGAGGTGTAGGATAAAATTCCTGAACTTTCCTGCGATCTGCAGTGCCTACAGAGGGCAGGGCCGGGAAATGTGGGGGATAAGGCCGTCCGTTACCCCTCCAGCTCCACATCCCAGTAGAGATAGTCCATCCAGGTCTCGTGCAGATGGTTGGGCGGGAAGCGGCGGCCGATTTCCTGCAGCTGGTAATTGTTCGGCCGGAAGGGGCGGCGCTGCAGGCCCATGCCGGTGTCGCGCAGGAGGCGTCCGCCCTTGGCGAGGTTGCAGGGGCTGCAGGCGGCGACGATGTTCTCCCAGGTCGTGCGCCCGCCGCGCGAGCGGGGGATCACATGGTCGAAGGTGAGATTGTCCTGCGCGCCGCAATAGGCGCAGGCGAAGCCATCCCGCAGGAAGACATTGAACCGGGTAAAGGCCGGCGCACGATCCTGGCGCACGAAATCGCGCAGCGCGATGACAGAAGGCAGGCGCATTTCCCGGCTCGGGCTGCGCACGACATAGTCATACTCAGCAACGATATCGACGCGGTCGAGGAAGACGGCCTTGATCACCTCCTGCCAGGGCCAGAGGGACAGGGGATAGTAGGACAACGGCCTGAAATCCGCGTTCAGGACGAGGGCGGGGCGGCCATTGGGCGGGGTCGTGACAATCTCAGCCATATCTCCCTCCATACTGGCCCGTCTGGGCTTGGTCCCGGATGTTCCTACTGAAGGCGTTTGCTCCTGATGCCTGTGCTCGCCGGTCGTCTAGGCGATTCTGGTGTTAAGATTATGACAGCAGGGGGTGAACGCAAGGCCCCGTCCGCTGCCGGGTCAGGCAGACGGCGCGGAATCGCGCGCGCGTTCGGCGTTCAGCCAGCCCCAGAGCAGATGCGCCGCGACCCCGCGATAGGGCCGCCAGATCTCCGCATGAGCGGTGAACAGCTTTGATTCCATGCGGGTTTCATATCCGCCAAGCCGTTTGTGCGCCTCCATCAGGCCGACATCGGCGACCGGGAAGGCGTCCATCGCGCCGACCGCGTAGAGGAGAAAGAGTTCTGCCGTCCAGGGGCCGATCCCGCGCACCGAGACCAACTCGGCGCGGGCCGAATCAAGGTCAGCGGCACAGACCCGGGCGAGGTTCAGCCTGCCGCTCACCATCGCCTCGGCGATCGAGGTCAGATGCGCGACTTTCGGTCTCGAGAGCCCGCAGGCGCGCATCGCTTCGGGATCGGCGGCAAGGAACGCTTCCGGGGTCACCGCGCCAAGATGGGCTTCGACCCGGCCCCAGATAGTGGCCGCAGCTTTAGTGGAAATCTGCTGGTAGGCGATCATCCGGGCGAGCATGGCATAGCCCGGCTCGCCGGTACGCCAGGCGGGCACGCCGATGCTCTCATAAGCGAGCCCGAGGGCTGGATCGGCCAGAGCGAGACGCTCGCAGGCCGTTTTCAGCCGGCGGCGGGTCGGGGCGGTCATCCCTGCAGCTCCGCCTGCACGGCGCGGCCTTCCTCAAGGAGGCGGTCTGTCGCCGTCTCCAACTCGTCCTGAAGCCGTGTCATCAGCGCCTTGCGATCCAGGCCGGGCGGGATGGCAGGGAGGATTTCATAGACGATGCGGCCGGGTGTCCGGCGGACGCCCTTGGCCTGCCAGCAGAGGCCGGCATTGGTGGCGACCGGCACGATGGGCAGGTTCAGCGCCTTGTTGAAGGCGGAGATGCCGGCGGGCTGATAGGCTGGCGCGCTGCCGGGCGCGGTGCGGGTGCCTTCCGGGAAGATGACGATGCTGCGGCCCTCACCGGCGCGTTTCCTTGCGGCCGCCACCATCTTTTTCAGCGTTTTCGCGGTGCCGGCCCGGTCGATGGGGATCATGTCCGACTTCAGCGCATACCAGCCGAGGAAGGGGTAGAAGAGCAGCTCCCGTTTCAGGATGATCGCCGGATCGCGGCAGACGAGGAAGGGGATGAACACATCGAGCATGCAGTGATGCTTGCCGGCATAGATGAACGGGCCGTCCGGCAGGTTTTCATGGCCGCGGATCTGGGTGTCGATGCCACAGATCAGCTTCAGCCCCGCCCGGACGATCTGGGCGTAGAGGGAGATCGCGTGCATCGTGACATTGCGCGGCAGGACAATCGCCGGCAGGTAGAGCAGGCCGCAAATGGCCATCCAGCCATACAGCCAGCCCACGAACAGATAGGAGCGGAGCGTCGTCATTCCTGCGCTGTAGCGGCGTTCCGGGCGTGCGTCACTATTCGGGCGGTTACATCATCGAGCGCAGCGCGCGCATCACGGTGATCCCGGCGGCGATCCGGGAGGCAAGGCCCGCGATGACGGGTGTAACGACAAGGATCGCAAGATCGGGGAAATCGAGGCTCAGTTCCGGCAGCAGGCCGGAGCGGCTGGCGGTGGCGCGTGCGGCAAAGACAAGCAGGGCGACCGAGGTGAGTGCCACCAGCGCGCCGACCGTTCCTGCGCGGATGCCGAGCAGCCAGAAACGGCGCTCGAACAGGGCGGCGATGAACCGGTCGCGGGCGCCGGCAATGTGCAGGACATCAACGATATCGCGCCGCGCCAGCAGGGCGGCATGGGTGGCAAAGGCGATCACGGCAATCGCCGTCGAGCCGAGCAGGGCGACGATGCCGAGCGCGATCAGCCGCGCAGTCCCCAGCATCCGGCGCACATCGCCGGCCCAGGCGGCGTGGGAGTCGATGGCGGCGGTGTAGCCGGCCTCCTCCAGACGGGCGGTCAGGCTGCGTCCGATATCGCCGGCATCCGGGGCAGCGGTGACCGCGATCAGGCGCGGCACCGGCAGATCGGCAGGCAGGCCGCGGCTGCCGAAGGTCGGCTCCAGCAGGGCCGAGATTTCCGCGTCCGAGATAAGGCGGGCGCCGTCGACGCCGTCGACCGACTGGACGATCAGAACGGCGGCGCGGGCCGCGTTGAGGTCAGCGTCGGACAGCGAGACGGTGTATTCGCCCTCGACCTCCGCCGTCCAGGCACGGGCGGCGCCATAGGTGGATTTGGCTGAGAGCGCGGCGAGGGCGGCGAGGAAGCAGAGCGCGCCGACGACGAAGAACAGCGCTGCTTCGCGCGCATCCTCGAGGGGGAGGAGGGAGGTCTCGCCACGTCTCATTCGGCCACCTTCACTTCGATCCCGTCGCCGCGCCGGCGGGCGGAGCGGGAGGGCTCGGGCGCCTGTTTCGCCAGCAGGCCATTGGCCAGATGATAGACCGGCGCGTCGATCTGGCGGACGAGGCCGTAATCATGGGTGGCAATGATGACCGTGGTGCCGAGGCGTTTGTTGAGCTCGATGAACAGGCGCATCAGGCGCGCGCCCATTTCAGGGTCGACGTTTCCGGTCGGCTCGTCGGCGATCAGCAGGTCCGGCTGGGTGACGACCGCGCGCGCGATGGCGACGCGCTGCTGCTCGCCGCCCGACAGCGTCTCCGGGCGTTTGTGCATCCGCTCGCCCAGGCCCACCCAGGCAAGCAGTTCCTCCACATCCGCCCGGTATTGCGCCTCCTTGCGGCCCATGACGCGCAAGGGGAGGGCGGCATTCTCATAGGCGGTCAGATGGGCCAGCAGGCGGAACTCCTGGAAAACGACCCCGATCCGGCGGCGCATGGCCGAGAGCTGGTCGCGCGAGAGCCGGCTGGTCGGGCGCCCGAACAGGGAGACTTCCCCGGTGCTGGGCGGCTGGGCGAGGTAGAGCAGTTTCAGCAGGCTGGACTTGCCCGCGCCCGAAGCACCTGTGAGGAAGCTGAACGAGCCGGGTTTCAGGACGAGATCAATCCCGCTAAGAATCTCCCCTGACGCATCATAGCGAAGCGTCACCGCGTCGAGGCGGACCGCCGCTTCGTCAAAAATGTCGGGGCGCAGCTGGGTCATCTGTCTGAAGCGCTTAGGGCCTTTGGTGCGGGGTTAACAAACGGGGCGGCGAGCAGGAAAACGTCTGGGGCCATGATTCTCACCTGTCCTTCCTGCGGAACCCATTATTTCGCCGATGAATCAACAATCGGTGAAAGCGGGCGCACAGTGAAATGCGCCAGCTGCGGACATTCCTGGTTCGTCCAGCCGAGCCATCTGGAGGAAGGGCGCTCTCCACCGCCGCCTCCGCACGAGCTTTACCGCGAGAAACTGCGCGAAGCGCGCCGCGAAAAAAGCCGCTGGGCAGCGCTGATGTCCTGGCTGGTGATGGGGCTGATCTTCATCAGCCTGACGGCGGCGTTCTTCTTCTTCCGCAACGAAGTGGTCAAGGCCTGGCCGCAATCGGCCGCCGCCTACCGCCTGTTCGGCCTTGAAGTGAACCGGTTCGGCCTCGATTTCGAGGGCGTCGTCCACACGCGCACCTTCAATGACACGATCCCGATTGTCACCGTCACCGGCCGGGCCGTGAATGTTGCAAGGACACGGATCGAGACGCCGGGCGTGCGCGTTGACCTCAAGGATGAGGATGGGCGCATCGTCGCGACAAGGTTCAGCTTCGTCACTCCGGTCGAACTTGGCCCCGGCGAGACCGGCGAATTCGGGGTCGTTGTCGAGCCGACACCGACCGACAGTTACGAGATCGAACTTTCCTTCGTGGACCGCGACGCTGTCCCGCGTGAGCCGCCGGCGGAGCTGCCCGCAGCCGGGGTGCCGATGGACGATCCGGTCCTTCTTCCGCCCTCGGAACAATACACAGAAGACGGGACGCCTCGCTGAGATGCCGGAACTGCCCAGAATCGATGTCGTGATGGACGAGGCCGAACTGATGGCCCGTGTCGATGAGCTTGCCGGACGCCTCGCGCCGCGCCTCCAGGCCGGGGAGTGGACGGCCGTTTCCATCCTGATCGGGGCGACGCCCTTTACCAGCGATCTGATGAAAGCGCTGGCGCGGCGGAATATCCATCCGGTTCTGGATGTCATGTGGCTGGAAAGCTACCGCGATGCGCGGGAAAGCTCTGGCCGCGTCGTAGTGCGCGCCGATATAGCGCGCAGCGTGGAAGGGCGCGGCATCCTGCTGATCGATGATGTGTTCGACACCGGCCGCACGCTCGACTTTGCCAAACACCACCTGCTGGCCAAGGGTGCGCGCGAGGTGGTCACCGTGGCACTGACGCAGAAACCCTGGGCGCCGCGCGGCGAGCACGGGGTGGACTATTGCGCCTTCGATGCGCCGGGCCGCTTTCTTGTCGGCTATGGCATGGACGACAAGGGGCTGTATCGTGGGCTGCCGTTTATCGGGGCGCTGGATTGATTTTTTGGTTCGGCGCTGTTCCCGGGCTGAAGCCCGCGGCACCTCCCCTTCCCTGGCTGAGAGTTGTTCGTGTACGGAGTATGGTAGAGCGGGTGACGGAGCGGCAAACGAAGCCGCCGTCATCCCGGTTTTGCGGCCATGCCGCAAAGACCGGGAACCAGTAAGGGGTTGTTTTCAGGGACTTTCTGGGTCCCGGATAATCGCTTTGCGATTTCCGGGATGACGGCGCGGGTTACCAACTGCCCACATTCGGCGCGCTCGCCCAAGGCTCTTGCGGTTCCAGCGGTTTGCCTTTCTGGAGGAGTTCGATGGAGATGCCGTCGGGGGAGCGGATGAAGGTCATGCGGCCGTCGCGGGGCGGGCGGGAGATGGTGACGCCGATATCGGCAAAGCGCTGGGTGGCGGCGTAGATGTCCTCGACCTGGTAGGCGAGATGGCCGAAATTGCGCCCGCCGTCATAGTCTTTTTCGTCCCAGTTATGGGTCAGCTCCACCATCGGGATATTGAGCGAAGTCGGCGAGGCACCTTCGGGCACGCCGCCATGGCGGCCGATATCGGCCGGCGCCGCAAGGAAGACGAGGGTGAAACGGCCGGCTTCATTGTCATAGCGGGCGATCTCGGTGAGGCCGAGCCCGTCGCAATAGAAGCGTTTGGCGGCCTCGATGTCGCCGACGCGGACCATGGTGTGCAGATAGGAGGGGCTCATGAATGGGCATCCTTCAGGTTACGGATGATCTGTCGAAGGTTGGGCGGGGTCAGCGTATAATAGCGTCTCAGCGCAATGGCGAGGATCAGGATCGCGAGACCCATGAAGGCGAGGAAGAAGCTGAACGTATGGATCAGCGTGCCCTGTTCGAAGACGGGCGAGCCGCCGGTCAGGCGCCAGAGCGTGTCCCAGACGGCATTGAACATGCTGGACAGCGGCGGCAGGCCGACCGTGAGGAAGGCCGCGCAGGCATAGATATAGGTGCCCGCGCGCGGGCCTTCGGCGCGGACATAGAGATCCGTGAATTCCTTCTCGTCAACATGCGTGGGAAGCTCGCCGCTCTCCTTGCGCAGGGCCAGGAGGCGGGGCGCGAAGTCCCGCGTCTGTTTCCAGCGCCAGGCGAGATGGCCGCCCCAGGCGATGACAGCCAGGACAATCAGAAAGTAAAGCCACATGATCCGGTCTCTGCTCCAGAGCCTTGAAAAGGCGCCCGGAGCCGGACGGGCATGTCAGGCCATATGGGCGCGTTCGTATACCAGCATGGCGCGTTTCCGGGCCACACCCCAGTGATAGTTATGCAGCCGGCCATCGGCTGCAAGGGCCCGGTGACAGGGGATGAACCAGCTGATCGGGTTCGCGCCGACCGCTGCGCCGACAGCGCGTGCGGCTTTCGGCGTACAGACCTTTGCTGCAAGCGCGCCGTAGGTGCGCGTCTCGCCGGCGGGAATTTCGAGCAGGGCGCGCCAGACCTGCCGGCGGAAGGGGGTGCCATAGAGGCAGACGGGAAGGGGCTGGCCATCTTCGAACACGTCGCGGGCCATGCGTTCGGTGGCGGCGTCGTCGCGGCGAATGGCGGCGTTCGGATAGCGCGCGGCCAGATTGGCGAAGGCGTCATCCTCCCGCCGGCCCTGATGCTGGAAACCGGTGCGCGGGGCGGCGGACTCGTCGATGAAGCCGAGGGCGACAAGGCCGCGCGGGCCGATCAGCCAGGCGCCCATGCCGAAGGGGGTCGGCGCGCGTCCGAGGGTCAGCGCGGCGCCCTGGCCGCCGGACTTCGCCTCGCCGGGGGTGAGGCCTTCATGGGCGACGAAAAGGTCATGCAGGCGACCGGGGCCGGAGAGGCCGGTCTCGAGCGCGGCATCGAGCACGCTGGCGCCGCTGCGCAGAAGGTCTCCGGCCGCACCATGGGCGAGGGCGCCCTGGAACTGTTTCGGGCTGATGCCGGCCCAGCGGGTAAACTCGCGCTGGAAGTGGAAGGGCGAAAGGCCTGCGGCCCGCGCGGCAGCGTCGAGATCCGGCCAGTCCTGCCAGGTGTCGCCCATCCATTCGAGGGCGTTTGCCATCCGGTCATAGGCGCGGGCACGTTCGTCGAGCGGGGCAGATATGTCGGTCATGGGCGTCAATCTGGCGCCGGCTGGCGGGGCGCGCCACCCGTTTCTTGCCATTCGCGGCATCCGAAAAGGACCGAATTTACACTTTCCTGCGATCTGGAACGCGCGCAAAGTGCGTGGTTATAACAGAAACCGGGAGGCAAACAGGTCATCATGGCGGACGCCCGCAGCATCATCCTGCACGAATACCCTTCCTCCCCCTATGCGGAAAAGGTGCGCCTCGCGCTCCGCCTCAAGAACCTCGCCTATGCGCGCGTCGAGATCCCGATGATCATGCCGCGCCCGGACCTGATGCCGCTGACAGGCGGCTACCGGCGCACGCCGGTGATGCAGATCGGCGCCGACATCTATTGCGACACGGCGATCATCCTGCGCGAGCTGGAAGCGCGCTATCCGCTGCACTCTCTGAAACTGCCGGGACATGAAGGGCTCGCCCAGATGGTGGCGGGCTGGACCGACGGGCGCTGGTTCCAATGTTCGGTGGCCGTGATCTTCGGCGAGATGGGCGACAGCGTTCCGGACGCCTTCATCAAGGACCGCGAACAGCTGTCCGGCCGGCCATTCAATGTCGAGGCGATGAAGGCTGCCGCCCCGATGATGCGGGACCAGTGGCGCGCGCGGCTCATGCTGCTTGAGGAGCGCCTCTCGGGGGGCAAGGGGGCAGGCGCCGGGCTCTATCTCATCGGCGCCAAGCCCGGCCTTGTGGATGTCCACGCCTATATGAATGTCTGGTGGATGAGACAGTCCGTGCCGGACTTTGCCGACGCCTGTTTCGAGAGCGCGCCGCTGGTGCGGGCCTGGTATGACCGCTTGTCCGAAGTGCAGGGCCAGACGCCGGAGACGATCGCTTCGGGCCAGGCGCTGGCGATTGCCCGGGATACCGTGCCGCGACTGGTGGCCGCGACGACGCGGAATGAGCCGCAGGGTTTCGCGCCGGGTGAGCGGGTCGCGGTTGCGCCGGATGATTACGGTCAGGTCTGGGTCGAGGGCGAACTGGTACATGCCGACTCGCAGCGCATCATTCTCAACCGGTCCACGCCGGAAGCCGAGACCTGCCATGTGCATTTCCCGCGTGCCGGCTTCCTGGTGCGCCGGGCGTGAGAGCGCTTGCGCGCTGACGCGGCTGCGTTAGGCTTCTCCCCATAAAAACGAGGGAGGAGAGAATGCGGAAAATCCTGATGGCGTCAGCCCTTTTGCTGGCAGCGTGCGGGCATATGGCGGCGGACGAGGCGGCGAAGGCAACGCCCGATGCATGGTATCCCTCGCGCTATGGCGCGGAAGACCGGATCGGGGCGATGAACCTGCTGTCGCCGGAGAAGACCGCAGAGGCGGCCAGGCTGATCACGACGGGCAAGACCTATGCGCTCGGCCAGGTGACGGGCCGCGACACACCGGCCTACGGACCGCGCAGCTTTTCGATGACAATCCTTCAGCTCTCGGATGGTTCCGGCACACCGCTGGGAGAGAACCTGGCGGTCGGCAATGACGATCTCGTCAATACCTGGCTCGGCATCGGCAGCCAGATCGACGGGCTTGGCCATATGGGGATCAATCACAAGTACTATAACGGCGTTCCGGTGGCGGACTTTGTGACCACTTCGGGGCTCACCCAGTTCGGAACGCATGACCTGCCGCCCGTGGCAACGCGCGGCGTACTGCTCGACATGACGAAACAGTTCGGCAATCCGGTGCCCGCAGGCACGGCCTTCAACAGGGCGGAGATTGATGCGGCGATCGCCGAGGCGGGCGTGAGCATCGGGGAGGGCGATATCGTCCTCTTCCATACCGGCATGATGAAGGCGCAGGAAGGCTCGGCGGAACTGTCGCCGGTCGAGCCCGGCCTCGGCGTCGAAGGCGCGCAATATCTCTCCGATATGGGTGTTGTTGCCATCGGTGCGGACACCGGGGCGCTTGAAGTCATCCCCTTCGAGAACCCGGCGCGCCCGTTCGAAGTACATCAGGTGCTGCTTGCGAAGAATGGCGTCTACATTCTCGAAAACATGGTGACGGATGAACTGGCGGCCGACGAGGTGACCGAATTCTTCTTCACCCTCGGCACGCCTCGCCTGGAGGGCGCGGTGCAGGCGATCATCAATCCGGTGGCAATCCGATAGGGTTCAGGCCCGCAGGAAGGCCGTAATCTCGTCCACCAGTGTTTCAGACATGGTGTCGGCGAGATCATGGCCCCAGCCGGGATAGGATACGAAGCGGGCGCCGGGTATGCGCGCGGCGATATCCTCGCCGCAGGCCGGCCGGATCAGAGGATCGTCGGCGCCGTGCAGCACAAGCGTCGGATGGGTCACCGAGGCAAGCCTGTCATGCCAGCGCGGCTGGGCAAGGACAGCCGCATATTGACGGGCCATGCCGAATGGGCGGTCCGAGCGGTGGAAGTCTTCGATGGCGCGCTTGCGGATGATGTCTGCGCTGTTGCGCAGGGCAGGGACCGAGCCGATGGCGTGCTGGGCGTGGACAGCGATTGCACCGATGGCTTCGGGCGTACGCTCCGGCGGCAGGGCTGTCAGTGCGGCGGCCGCTTCCGGCGTGGCCGGGGGCAGGCCTGGCGCGCCCGAAGTCGTCATGACCGGGATCAGCTTGCGGACCTTGCGGGGATGATCGAGCGCCATCAGTTGGGCAATCATGCCGCCCATCGACATTCCGAGCACGTCGGCCTGTTCCACACCAATCGCATCCAGCAGGCCGGCGGCATCGGCCGCCATCGCATCCAGCGTATAAGGCACCATCGCGGCGGTGTCCTTGCCAGCCATGGCGGCAGCGATGATGTCGGACGGAGCGGGCGGGATCTGTGTCGCAAACTCAGTGGACAGACCGATATCGCGATTGTCAAACCAGATGACACGGTGGCCGGCCTCGGCGAGGCCGCGCTTCAGCCCCTCCGGCCAGCGTGTCATCTGGAGCGCAAAGCCCATGATGAGCAGGATCGCCGGGTCGTTCGGGCTGCCCAGCGTGTCGTATTCTATCTCGATCCCGTTCGTCTTGGCGCGCGCCATGGCCGGTCTCCTCTCCCAGATATGCCGGGGGAGCGTATCGGCAGGCGCGCGCGGATCAAGCCCCGCGCTCGCCAGCTTGCGCCGCGTCAATCCAGAACGCGGCGATAGATATCCCAGAGCCTGTCATGGGCCTCGCTGCCGGGTTCGATGTCGAGGAAGACCGCGGCGCTGCTGAGCACGCGGTTGCCCCGGCGAATGGCCAGATTGCCAATGCGGCCTTCGGTGACGGTCATGTAGCCGGCATCGCCGAGGTCGCGGATCTCGACCAGTTCGACATGGTCGGGAAAGGCTTCGGGGAAATCGGCGCGGATATCCCGGCCGGAAACGGCAATGGTGATATCGAAATAGGCCATGCCATCTTCGCGCTCTGCCCACATGCAGCGGTTCGCGCGGCCCATGCTGTCGGCATACGCGACCTTATCGCGCCGGGCGGCGGCGATGATGTCGAGATCGGCCGGGGTCACAATTTCGCAGACATCGATGTTCAGGTCTGCATCCCCGGCGGTCTGCGGATTGTCGCTGCCGCAGGCCGAGATGAACAGGGCGGCCGCCAGAGCGGCTCCGTGGACCGGGCTCAGTGCCATGGGTTTCCTCCTCCGCGTGGTCTTGTGTCTTTTCAGGTCGCGAAAGTGACCGGTAACACAGGACTGTGACGCTTATTTGGAAGTGAGGACCCAGGCATACTTCCGGCGCGTGCCACGAAAAACGCCGCCCCCGATCGGGAGCGGCGTTCTTGGTGTCAGATCTGGCCGGACGCTCAGAAGTTCCAGGTCGCTTTCGTGTAGACGAAGCGGCCCGAATAGCCGAACGGCGAGTAGGTTGAGA
>JBKBLD010000003.1:0-137595 GCA_046296675.1 Hyphomonas sp.
GCACCGTTCCTGTAGAGGTGGTCCTGATGGCGATAGGCCAGCTGGTAGTAATTGTGCCCCAGCTCATGGTGGACGGTGTAGAAATCCTCCCAGTTCACCTGCGTACACATCTTGATGCGCACATCTTCATCGTCGTCCAGATTCCAGGCCGAGGCATGGCAGACGACTTCACGCCCCTCAGGCTTGGTGATCATCGAGCGCTCCCAGAAAGTCTGGGGCAGGGGATCAAGGCCGAGCGAGGTGAAGAAGGCCTCCGCCGTCTCGACCATTTTCAGAGGCGTATAGCCCTGCGATTTGAGCCGGTCGGTTACATCATAGCTGAGCCCCGGCGTATCGGTCTTGAGGATGTCGTAGACGCCTGACCATTGCTGCGCCCACATATTGCCGAGAAGGTCCGCCCGGATCGGCCCGGTCGCCGGCTGCACCTCGTCGCCATAGAAGGCGTTCAGCCGTCCGCGCGCATAACAGTGCAGTTCCTCGTAGAGCGGCTCGACCTGGCTCCACAGCCGCTCGACTTCCACCTCCATCTCCGCCGGCTTCATGTCGTAATTCGACAGCCACATCTGGTCGAGGCTCGGATAGCCAAGCTCGCGGGCGCCTTCATTGGCGATATCCACCATACGGGCATAGTCCGGCGCCATCGGCACGGCGATCGAATGCCAGCCCTCCCACATCGCCTTCAACTCGTCGGGATTGCGCGATGACTGGATGATCCGAGAGGCCTCCAGCAGGTCTACCTCACGGCCCTCATAGCTGAATTTGCCGGTCGCATAGGTCGCATCAAGACGCGTCGTGATGTCTGCCAGTTCCTCAGCAGCGCCCTCCCGCGAAGGGGCAGGAATGGTGATGCCGCTGCGCAGGATCTGGATCTTCCGGCCGACATCCGGAGGCAGCTTGTTCACGTCAAACCGCTTCGACTCATTGGCAAGAGAGACCAGCAGCTTGGTGTATTCGGCGCCCTGTTCGGCTGCCGCAGCGCTCGTCTCCGGGGTGATGTTGGTAGCCTGCTCCCAATACGCCTGCGCCGCGATATGGCTGCGGGCGGCAATCTGTGCCTCGGCATCGCGCAGGAAGGCGCGTGCCTCGATGGCGCGGGCCTCCATCTCGATCGCGGCGGGATCGATTTTCGTGGTTCCCGGACCGCAAGCTGTCAGCGCAAGGCCGAGCGCCGCAAGGCTAACGGAAGTCAGGACAGGTTTCAGGAATTGACGGGTCATGGCGCAAAGCCCTCCGAGGCAGTTTGCTGGCCAGCAGACCGCGAACCGTCCCCGGCGTCAATCGTCTGGAGAAGAACGCTCAGGGTGCGCGCGTCTTCAGGGCGAGCGCATGCAGTACCCCGCCCATTTCACCCTTCAGGGCATCATAGACCATCTGGTGCTGGCGCACGCGCGGCACACCGGAAAATTGTGCGCTGACGATCTCCGCCTGCCAGTGATTATCGTCGCCCGCGAGATCGGTCAGCGTGATCTCGGCATCCGGAAAGGCATCGGTCAGATATTTCATCAGCGTGTCGCGGCTCATACCCATGACAGCCTCCTCGTTTCGGCGGGTGACTAGGCACATGCGGCGGCGCGGCTTATGGGTCAAGCAGGTAGCGGACACGAAAGGGCAGGAATGAACCGGAAGACCTATGTATGGGCCGCTCTCGCCGTTCTCACGCTGGTCGCGGCCTTCCTGCTCTGGCCGCGCGAGCAGACCGCGCTGCCAGGCGTCACCTACCGCCCGGTGTATGCGAATGCCGGGGAAATGCTCCACCTTGCCCAGGTTCTCTCATCCGATGCCCTTGAAGGGCGCGCCGCTGGCACGCCCGGCAATGAGGCGGCCCGCGGCTTCATCCACAACCGTTTCGAGGAGATCGGCCTCGCCCCGCTGCCGGGCTTCTCCGGCTATATGCACCGTTTCCCGATCCTGCCTCGCGATGCGGGTGGAGAACCCTTCGAGGGCGTCAATCTGATCGGCTTCATCCCTGGCAGAGCGCCCGGCGAGGATGGTCCGGTCGTCGTCGTCACGGCGCATTACGACCATCTCGGCATTCGCGACGGCGAAATCTACAACGGCGCCGACGACAATGCCTCCGGTTCCGCCGCGCTCATCGCCCTTGCCGAATACTTCGCTAACTACCGCCCGCAGCACGATATGATTATCGCCGCGCTGGACGCCGAGGAGATCGGCCTCCTTGGCGCGCGCGACCTCGTGCGCATGGACGGCCTGTCGCACGAGCGCATCGCGCTCAATATCAATCTCGACATGGTCAGCCGCTCCGAGGCCGGCGAACTCTACGCCGCCGGCACCTATCACACGCCGCTGCTGGCAGACATCGTGCGCGAGGTTGCCGCCCGTGCGCCGGTAACGCTGCTGACGGGCCATGACCGCCCGGAAGACGGTCCGGACGACTGGACGCTCCAGTCCGATCACGGACCGTTCCATCTCGCCGGCATCCCGTTCCTGTATTTCGGCGTTGAGGACCATGACGGCTATCACCACCCCACCGACACGTTCGAGAATATCACGCCTGATTTCTTCGTCCGCGCAGCCGATACGATCATCATGGCTGCCATTGCCGCCGATGCGCGGCTGGCTGAGATACACGCCCTGCGCCGCGCGCCAGACCTATCCCCCATCCAGCCAGAAGGAAGTGCAGAATGACCACGATCACGGTCTCCTATATCCTCAAATCCTCGACCTATCAGACGATCGGCGCCCTGAAGGGCATCCTGTCGAAGGGGGAGGCGCATGCCCGCAAACTGAACCTTGATGACAGTATCCTGCTCGGCCACCGCCTGTTTCCCGACATGTTCGACCTGACCCGCCAGGTGCAGATCGCCTGCGACACGGCCGCTCGCGGCGCCGCCCGGCTTGCCGGCCTCGACATGCCGAGCTTTCCGGATACGGAGCAGGGTTTCTCCGAGCTGATGGACCGCTGCACGCGCGCTGTTGCCTATGTGCACAGCGTTGAGGACGACAAGATCGACGCGACCACCAACACCGTGCTGCAGATCCCGATGGGCGCCAACACCATGCCGATGGAGGGACGGGCTTATCTGCAGGGCTTCATCCTGCCGAACATGACCTTCCACACGACGATGGCTTATGCGCTGCTGAGAATGCAGGGTGTCAGCCTCGGCAAGCGCGACTATCTCGTGCCGCCCTCGGCCGGACAGGAATAGCGTCGCGGCCCGCTGCCGAAAGAGGCGCGCCTGGCGCGCCTCAATCCAGCCCGTCCATATAGGACGGCAGCCAGCCTTCATGGGCAGCGCGAAGGTCAGACAGGCGCACCTCGCCGATGGCCTTGCCCGCCACCGGGTCCTGCACGAACGTCACGGTCTCACCCCCAAACTCGCCGCACCAGCCGGCATTGATGCCCGCGGCATTGCCGCGGCGCACGATCTCGGCCTGCTGCGCCGGTGAGGCGGCGAGCAGGTAGCGCGCCTGCGCCTCGCAGAAGAGATCGGTCGGGCGATTCTCTTCCGGTCCGATATCGGCCACCGAAACGCGCACCCCGATGCCGGCAGCCAGCGCCATTTCGGCCGCCGCGCAGGCCACGCCGCCATCGCTGACATCATGCACCGCGCGGACCAGGCCAGCGGCGATCAGTTCTCGCACAAAGGCCGCATTGTCCGCCTCCGTCGCAAGGTCTACCGGGGGCGGCGGGCCGAGTTCGGCGCCCTTCAGGCCCAGCCATTTGCGCCCATAGAGCGAGGCACCGAGATGTCCGGTTGTGTCGCCCACAAGGATCAGCGCATCTCCGGCCTGAGCGCCTTTCAGCGTCGCGATCTTCGACAGGTCGTCAATCAGGCCGACGCCGCCCACCACGGGCGTCGGCGGAATGGCCTTGCCGTCGGTCTCATTGTAAAGCGAGACATTTCCGGAGACGACCGGGAAGTCGAGCGCGCGGCAGGCTTCTGCCATGCCCTCGATGGCCTTGACGATATAGCCCATCGTCGCCGGCTTTTCCGGATTGCCGAAATTGAGGTTGTCCGTGATCGCAATGGGTGTTGCGCCAACGGCGGACAGGTTGCGATAGGCCTCGGCCACGGCCTGCTTGCCGCCCTCATACGGGTCGGCCGAGACATAGTGGGGATTGCAGTCCGAACAGATCGCCAGCGCCTTGTTCGTGCCGTGTACCCGCACGATCGCGGCATCCCCACCCGACTGGGACGAGTCGACCGTGTCATTCATCACATGCCGGTCATACTGCTCCCAGACCCAGCGTTTGGACGCCATGTCGGGCGATGACATCAGCTTCAGAAGTACCTCGCCCCAATCCTTCGGTGTGGGAAATTTCGAAACATCGAAAGCCGGCCGTTTCGGCGGCTCTGCCCACGGACGATCATATAGGGGAGCATCCTCGCCCAGCGGCGCCACCGGAATATCGCACACGACCTCGCCAAACTGTTTCAGCACCAACCGGCCCGTCTCGGTTGTCACCCCGATCACCTCGGCGTCAAGGTCCCATTTGTCGAAGATCGCCTTGGCTTGCGCCTCTTTGCCGGGCTTCAGGATCATCAGCATACGTTCCTGGCTTTCCGACAGCATGATTTCATAGGCCGTCATGCCGGTTTCGCGCTGGGGCACCTTGTCGAGGTCCATCTCGATGCCGACGCCGCCCTTGTCGGCCATTTCGACCGAGGATGAGGTGAGGCCGGCGGCGCCCATGTCCTGGATGGACTGGATCGCGTCGGTGGCCATCAGCTCAAGGCAGGCTTCGATCAGCAACTTCTCCGTGAACGGGTCGCCGACCTGCACGGTCGGCCGGTTGTCTTCCTCGCCCTCGGTGAACTCTGCCGAGGCCATCGTCGCGCCATGAATGCCGTCGCGGCCCGTCTTTGAGCCGACATACAGGATCGGCAGGCCGGGCAGGGCGCCGCGCGCATAGAAAATCTTGTCCTGATCGGCGAGGCCAACCGCCATCGCGTTGACGAGGATATTGCCGTTATAGCCTTCATCGAACTGGGTTTCACCGGCCACGGTGGGCACGCCCACGCAGTTGCCATAGCCGCCGATGCCGGCAACCACACCGGCCACCAGTTGCCGCGTCTTCGGGTGGCTGGGGTCGCCGAAGCGCAGGGCGTTGACGAGGGCGACGGGGCGGGCGCCCATGGTGAACACGTCCCGCAGGATGCCGCCCACCCCGGTCGCCGCGCCCTGATAGGGCTCGATATAGGAGGGGTGGTTGTGCGACTCCATCTTGAAGATCGCCGCCTGGCCGTCGCCGATGTCGATCACACCGGCATTCTCGCCCGGCCCCTGGATCACGCGCGGGCCTTTGGTGGGAAATTTCGATAGGTGGCGGCGGGACGATTTGTAGGAGCAGTGCTCCGACCACATCACTGAATAGATGCCAAGCTCGACAAGATTGGGACGGCGCCCGAGGCGGCTGGTCAGCCGCTCCCATTCATCCGCCTTGATGCCGTGTTCGGCGGCGGACGTTTCGTCCTGTTCGGCTTTCAGGTGGGAGAGAATGGCGGCGGTATCGGTCATCACATCAGCCCGTAATTGTGTTCTGGCGCAGCGCTAGGCCGGTTTGCCCGGCGGTTCAACTGCCAGCAGGCGGTCGAGCGCGGGGTCGGACGGAAGCGACCGCAGATAGCTTTCATAATGCCGCCAGCGCCCGATCGAGCGGTCATGCAGCGCCTCGCGCACCTGCCAGACACTCGCCGTGCGAACAGGCGCGGTCGATCTGTGGAATTCGAGGCACCCCGCCTCGAAAGGCAGGCCGAGGAAGTCCAGCACCCGGCGCACTTCGGCCTCCGGCGCTGCGATCACATCCTCATATTTCACGGTCAGGATATCGCCGGGATATAGCCGGTCCCAATGCGCCATCATGCGGCGCTCGGCATGGATATGGCCAGCAATGTCCTGCGGGCGGAAGCCATAATTCATCGAATGGTCCAGATGCAGGCCCCAGACAGAGATCAGATTGTCGAGCGGGTGGCGCACCGTGTTGAGAATCTTCGCCTTCGGGAACAGCCGCTTGATCAGGCCGACATGCCAGAAATTGTCCGGCCGCTTGTCGGTCACCATCCGCGCGTCCGGGAACAGCGACCGGATGCGGCTCTGATAGGCCTCGGCATACTCTCTCAGCGTCCCGTCCGGCGCATTGGCGATCGCGGCCGGGTCCTTGCCGAGCCCCAGCGCAATCCGCGGAATCAAGTCCAGTTCGCCCCCTGCGCCGACCTGTGAATGGGCGCCGAGGATCTGCTCCAGCAGGGTGGAGCCCGACCTGAACATGCCGAGGATGAAGACCGGCTCCGGCGACGGCGCCGCCAGTCCCGTCTCGCGGCGTCCCGCAGCCGCAAAGGTTGTTGCCAGCGCATCGGCGCGCTTCATTTCGCCCGTAGCGCTGTAGGGCGCGACATGGCCCGCCGCGCCGATCTTCGCCCCGGCATTGGCCTCGGCAAAAGTCCTGGCGGCTTCGTCATACGCGCCGCAGCTGTCATAGAGCCGCCCCAGCGCGAACAGCAGCAGCGCATGATCCGCCGGAAGAAGCCTGCCGCCCGCAATCAGTGCCCTGATCCGCCCGATCATCGGATCGTCCGGCGAACTGGCCCGCCCAAGGCCTGCAAGCCGCGACAGCGCTATCGCATTGCCGGGCGCCAGCGCCACAGCCCGCTCATACGCCGCCTTCGCTTCGGCTCGCTGGCCGAGATCCTCGTGCAGATTGCCAAGATTCAGAAGCGCCGGCAGGTAATCGGGATTAAGTGTCAGCGCCTGTTCCAGCTCGGCCCTGGCGTCGCTGTGGCGGAAGAAGCTGCCGGACAGGATCGCCGCCCGGTTGAGGTGCACCTCCTCCGCCCCCTGCACCCCGTGCTTCAGGGCTTCCGCATACGCCTCCAGCGCCTCGCCGCTCCGGCCCGCATTCCGCAGGAGCCAGCCGAGATTATACCAGCTGTCGGGCATGTCGGGATAAGCGCTCAGAAGGGCGCGGTAGGCGTCAATGGCTTCGGGGATACGGCCCTGTTCGCGCAGGTGCGAGGCCGTGTTCAGGAGGTCTTGCTGTCGGGCATCTGTCATTGCCGGGCTTTAGCCGCTCCGGCCGTCCCCTGAAAGGGGGCAGAACTGCGCCATCTGCCTGTTTCCGGCCCGGATCGCCCGCTAGACAGGAGGAATCAAGCAGGGAGCGCCCCCGATGACCCATCTGGCCCGCCGCAGTGTACTTCTCGGCCTTGGCGCGGCAACGCTCGCCGCCTGCGCTACCCGGCCGCTCAACCTGCCAACCCCTGCGGCGGAAGCCCCGCGCCCCTTCGCCCCGGTCTTGTCGCAGCGCAGCCGGATCACGCGCACAGTCGTCGGCCTGCGCCCGTTCCGCCCGCAGGGCTTCCGCCTCGAGGCGGAGCGCTTCGGGGACAAGACCGTCATCCACAATTACGGTCATGGCGGCTGCGGCGTCACCCTCTCCTGGGGCACCAGCCAGCGCGCCGCGGTCATGGCAGGCGAGGCCGGCCGGCAGGATGTCGCCATCCTCGGCGGCGGCGTCATGGGGCTGACCACAGCGCTGATCCTCGCCCGGCGCGGCCATTCGGTGACGGTCTATGCCGAGCAGATGCACCCGAACACCACCTCCAATATCGCCGGCGCCCTCTGGCTGCCCTCCAGCCTCTATGACCGGGATGTGGCGACACAGGAATTCCTCACCCTCAACTGGCACGTCACCCGCGAGGCCCATCGGGGGTTCCTGCCCTTTGTGAACCGCCCCGGCTACGGCGTCAGCTGGGTGCGCCATTCGGAAGTCTCGAACCGCGTGCGCGACCCGCGCTACCAGCTCCCCGGCGGGGATGATCTTTACCCGGACCTTGAAGTACGCCCCCCGCAGACGCGGTTCGGCTTCGCCTATGAGGAACGCTACCACACGCTGATGATCGACCCGGATTACTATCTCGATCAGCTGATGAAGGATGCCCAGCTGGCTGGCGCAACCTTCATCGCCCGCCGCTTCGACAGCCTTGCCGAAGTCCTTGCTCTGCCGCAGCGCCTCATCGTCAACTGCACCGGTCTCGGCGCCGCAAAACTCTTTGGCGACGAGACCCTCATCCCCATCCGCGGCCAGCTGACCCATCTCCTGCCGCAGCCGGAGGTCGACTATTCCTATACCGCGCCGGGGCAGGGCAGCGCGCTCTACATGTTCCCCCGCAAGACCGGCCTCGTCCTCGGCGGCAGCCACGGGCGGGGGGAGTACTCCCTCGACATCAGCGAAGACGAACTCACCCGCATGATCGACGGCCATGCGGCGCTGGCGGAACGCGCAGCCTTCTCCTGATCAACGACTGTCTCCGCCCCCAATCTGGGCAATTCTGCGGCGGGCGAAACCTGAGGCAACCTGATGCGTTGGCCCTATCAAGTGACGCTGACAACAGGAGCCAGATCCATGCGTAACCTTTTGATTGCTCTCATTCCAGCTGCGCTGATCGCGGGCGCGGCCTGCGCCCAGGAAGCGCAGGAAACCCAAGCCCTGCCAGCTGAACCGGCCGGCGAACAGGCAGCGGAGAGGGCACCGCCGCTGGACGTTGAGACAACCGCCATCACCGGCTCATGGGTTCGCACAACCACCGGCGTCCGGGACACTGTCAGCTACACGTCTGAAGAGGGCGAAGAACTGTTCTCCGCCACCTGCATGGCCGCCGACACCGAGACCGGCGACCGCATCGTCCAGATCAGGGCCGTTTCGGCGGAAGATACGGTCGGCGCGATCGACATGTTCACCTCCGCTGGCAATGCGCGCCTCCCCGCAGCGCCCGACGCGTCAGCGGACCTCGCCTCAGGCCTGACGGAACCTGTCAGCCGGCCGACCTATGTCCTGGCCTCCGGCGCCGGTGACATGCGCATCGTGTCCGGCACGCGCGGCGTCATTTTCCAGACCGATCCGATGTTGAAAGACCTGATCCGCAGCTGCCAGCCGGACTATCTCGCAAGCCTGCGACAGCGCGCTGCCGCCGAAGCGGAACAAGAGGCAGAGACGGCCGAGGAAGTCGGCCGCGCCAGCTGATGGGGCCGCCTGCGGCCGCCGCCAGCGCGGCGGTTGCTATTCCTGCGCCCAGCGCTCGCCCTGCCGCCGGGCAATCTCCACGAGGTTGCCCATGGCGAGGTTCACATCGATGAGATGCAGGCCCCAGTCTGCGAGGATTTCGCCGTTGACCACCACATCGCCGGGAATGTCATCCGCCCTCGGACCAGATCCGGCATTCACCGCCACGGCAAGCCAGTCATGTGTCTCATTGCTGCGGCATTCGGCGCCGAGCAGGCCCGGCAGCTTCACGAACGGGGTTTCCACCGGCACGCCATATTCGTAAGGCGCCGCGTCAGACGCCGCGATCAGGCTCCGGCTTGGCATGTAGGCGTCAAGTGCGTTGCTGCCACTGGAAAGATAGGCGGGGTTCGCGCAGATCGAGCGCCGGCCATCCTCGGTCACCTTGCCGAAGCGCGAGCCTTCCGGCGGATCGTTGCCGGCGCGGAAGGACACGAATGTCAGAATACAGCCGGTCTCCTCCGCAGAGGCACACACCGGCATGCCGCCGAATGTGCCGTCCGCGTCAAGATGCGCGAGCGTGCCGATCGGGTGGGCCGAAATAATCCGGTCCTGAACATGTGTGCCGATGATCTCTGTCTTGAGGAGTTCAAGGATCATGCCCGCGCCCTGCGAATGGCCGGCAAGGATGATACCCCGGCCATTGTTCTCGTGATCCAGATAATGCCGCCAGCTGTCGACAATATCGGCCCAGCGCATGTCCGGATCGGCCGTCGCCGTGCCGGTCAGCATGGCCGCCCGCAGCGACAGGAGGGTCGCCTGCCGGTAGATCGGCGCATACAGGCGGCAGGCCGCGCCATAACGCGCGAACTGGTTGGCGATGACGTTCATCTCCTCCGGCCCGGCGATCATGTCGCTGTTGGGTGTCGTGTCGAGGGATACGGTCGGGTAGAGATAGAAACAGTCGAAAGCCGGCTGCGCCGCCGCCTCGAAGGTCTCGATCCGGGTTGAGCCATCCTCCTCGATCACCGTCGCGGTCAGGTCTGCCGCGCAGGCATCATTCACCGTCTTGCCGGGATGGCAGAGCCAGGTGTCGAGATCGGCATAGTCGTTCCGCTCGAATGCCGGCGGGGTCTCGGGCGCTTCGGGAACCCCCGATGTCTGGCCGCAAGCGGCCAGCAACACAGCGCCAAGCGCGAGAAGGGGCAGATAACGCATTTGGTTCCTCCGACAGTGTCTGATTGGCCCGGCGCTGACCGCCGGTGTCCCGGTTTGTCCTGAAATGTCACGCCATGGCGCGCTCAATGTCCTCAAGATGTGCCTGTTTGGCCGCGTCCGGCAGGAAGCTCGCCGTGAAGGAGTTCCGCGCGAGCTGGACGATCTGGTCGTCGGATAGCCCCAGCGCCTCGGACACCTGCTCGTAATTGCGCCCGATATAGCCGCCGAAATAGGCCGGGTCGTCGGAATTGACCGTGACCAGTAGCCCCTGTTCCAGCTGCGCCTTTACCGGGCTCTTCTTCAGGTCGTCGATCACGCAGAGCGAAAGGTTCGACAGCGGACAGTTGGTCAGCGGCACCTGCATGTCGCGAATAATTTGAACAAGTTCAGGGTCTTCCATGCAGCGGTTGCCATGGTCGATCCGGTCCACCCCGATGTCCAGCAGCGCCTCACGCACATAGGAAGGCGGGCCCTCCTCGCCGGCATGCATGCACAGCTTGAATCCCATCTCCCGGCAGCGCTGGAACAGGCGCTCGAACTTCAGCGGCGGGTGGCCCATTTCCGAGGAATCGAGGCCGACGCCGACAAAGCGGTCATGCCAGGCCTCGGATTTCACCAGCAGGTCAAAGCCTTCTTCCTCGGACAGATGACGCAGGAAACTCATGATCAGATAGGAGCTAATGCCCAGTTCCTGCTCGCCTTTTTTGATGGCCGCGAGGATGCCCTCAGTCACGACACCGAACGGCACGCCGCGCTCGGTATGCGCCTGGGGATCGTAGAACATCTCGACATGGCGGACATTGTCGGCCTTTGCCCGCTGCAGGTAAGCCCAGGTCAGATCGAAGAAATCTTCCTCGGTCCGCAGCACCTGCATGCCCTGATAATAGAGGTCCAGGAATTCCTGCAGATTGCCGAAATCATAGGCCGTGCGCGCATCTTCCAGCGTCTTGAACGGCAGAATGATCCTGTTGCGCTCGGCCAGCGCCATCATCAGCTCCGGCTCGAAGCTGCCCTCGATATGCAGGTGAAGTTCAGCCTTGGGCAGGCGGTGGATCAGGCCGGTCTGGCTGCCTGCTCCTGCCATCAGGCCGCCGCCATCAAGCTCTGGAACAGGCCCACCCCGTCGGAGCCGCCTTCTGATGTACCTACAGCGCGTTCAGGGTGGGGCATCATGCCGAGGATGCGGCCGTTTTCCGACAGGATGCCGGCAATATCGCGCGCTGCGCCGTTCGGATTCTCCCCGCCGGCATAGCGGAACGCCACCCGGCCTTCGCCCTCCAGCCGGTCCAGCGTGGCGTCATCGGCGTAGTAGTTGCCGTCATGATGGGCGATCGGGATGACGACCTCGCTGCCGCCTGTATAGGCGCTGGTGAAGGCGGTGTTGCTGCTCTCCACCTTCAGTTTCTGCGGCCGGCAGACGAAATGCAGCGAGGCATTGCGCATCAGCGCGCCGGGCAGCAGGCCGGTCTCGGTGAGAATCTGGAAGCCGTTGCACACGCCGAGCACATAGCCGCCGCGGGCTGCATGCGCTTTCAGCTGGGCGATCACCGGCGAATTGCCCGCCATAGCCCCGCAGCGCAGATAGTCGCCATAGGAAAAGCCGCCGGGCACCACCACAAGATCGGTTCCGGCGGGGATTTCCCCATCCTTGTGCCAGACCATAGCGGGCGCCTTGCCGGTAATCCTGACGAGCGCGTCCTGCGCGTCGCGGTCGCAATTCGAGCCGGGGAAGACGATGACTGCAGATTTCATGCGCCGCTCTTTAGCAGGGAGTCGCGCCGCTTGGAACAGTGTTGACGCGGCGCAACACGCTGCGGCTTTTCGGCCACACCGCTGCCGTATCCGAACGATTCAGTCTTGCCGGTTCAGCAGCCACAATCCATCTTCCCGAAATACACACAGGAGATTGATCCCATGAAGAAAATTCTCGCAGCGATGATTGCTCTCGCCGCTCTGCCGACCCTTGCCGCCTGCAACACGATCGAAGGCATCGGCAAGGATGTTAAGGCCGGCGGCCAAGCGGTCGAGGAGGTCGCGCGCGACACCAAGGACGAGATTACCAAGTAAAGTTGCCGGCAGGCGGGGCCGGCTTCCGGCTCCGCCGCCTCATTTCCCCTGAAAGATGAACCAGGCGCCCAGCGCGATCAGGCCGAAGCCGACCGCATGGTTCCAGCCGAGCGGCTCTTTCAGGACCCAGACTGAAAATCCGGCGAACACGACGAGAGTGATCACCTCCTGTATCGTTTTCAGCTCTGCTGCCGAATAGACTGAATGGCCCCAGCGATTGGCGGGCACGGCGAAGAAATACTCCACCAGCGCAATCCCCCAGCTGGCGAAGATCACCAGCAGCAGTGGCGCGGTCTTGAACTTCAGATGCCCGTACCAGGCGAGTGTCATGAACAGGTTGGAGATCGACAGAAGGACGATCGGCAGAACATGCGGCGGCATGACGGGCTCCGGAGAATCGGCCCGAAATGGCCGCAATTCTGCAGAATTATTCCAGAGTGATGATGGGAGAAAGGAGCTTGATATGGCCCGGATGAAATCAGCCGCTGCCGCCCTTGCGGGCGCGCTCGCCGTCACCGGCTGCAACACCGTGATCGGTGTCGGCCGCGATGTTCAGGCTGTCGGCGGCGGGATCAGCTATGTCGCGCGTGATGTGAACAACGAAGTCTTTGGCGGCTATGGCAGCTGGAACGAAGGCACCGCCACCGCTGGCGAGCCATGCGACCCGGCCGCCGGCGAACTGCGCGGTGGCAGCGGCCTGCCCCCCTGCTGACGGCCTGAGATTCTGGGGACAGGTGGGGCCCGGTCTAATCCTCGAACACCGCAATTACCGGCACATGGTCTGACGGCTTCTCCATCGCCCTTGCCTTTCGGTAAATCTCGCAAGCCTGAAGCCGGTCGGTCATGCGCGGGCAGGCAAGCACATGGTCGATGCGGATGCCGTGATCCTTCTGGAAGGCGCCGCCCTGATAGTCCCAGAACGTGTATTGATGCGCCCGCCCGTCGCAGGCCTCGAACGCGTCGGTCAGGCCGAGATATTTCAGCCGCCGCCAGGCCGCGCGTGTCTCGGGCAGGCCGAGCGCGTCGGTATTCCAGACCGTGTCGTCCCAGCAGTCTTCCGGGGCCGGAATGGCGTTATAGTCGCCGCACAGCACGAAGGGCTCCTCCGCCTTCAGGAGCGCGCGGGCATGATCCTCCAGGGCCGCAATCCATTCGAGCTTGTAGTCGTATTTTTCCCCCGGCGCGGGATTGCCGTTCGGCAGGTAGAGCCCGCCGACCCGCACCGGCCGGTCAGCCAGCACGGTGGTCTCGACATAGCGTGACTGGTCATCCAGCAGGCTGGACATCTGCCGGGTCTCGTCCTCCAGCGGGAATTTCGACAGGATCGCCACCCCGTTATAGGTTTTCTGGCCGTGAACGAGGCAGTTCCAGCCCTGCTCCTCGATTTCGAGATAGGGAAAGGCGTCCGTCTCGCATTTGAGCTCCTGCAGGCACACCACATCGGCGTTGATATCCTGCAGCACCTGCAACACAGTCGGCAGGCGGGCCTTGATCGAATTGACATTCCAGGTCGCAATACGCATGGCCTGCACTCTTAAGCAGCTTCGCCCCATTGTTCCAGCAGGAGGGGGGGCCTATACTCAGGAAAACCTCGGGAGTCGCTTTTATGGCGCCAAGCTGGATTCAAATTCTGATCGTGGTCGTCATCGCCCTGCTGCTGTTCGGCGGCCGGGGGCGCATTTCCTCGATCATGGGCGACATGGCCAAGGGCATCGGCGCATTCCGCAAGGGTCTCAAGGAAGAGGAAACCAAGCCCGTCGCCAAGGATGAGATGGTCGATATAACGCCCAAGAAGGACGAGACGAAGACCTCGTCCTGAAACGACTGAAGCGGAGGGCGCATCGCCATGCTGCCCGGCATCGGGTTTTCCGAAATATTGCTGCTCGGCCTCGCCGCGCTGATCATCATAGGTCCGCGCGACCTGCCCATGATGATGCGCAAGATCGGCCAGTTTGTCGGCAAGGGCCGGCGCATGGCACGCGAATTCCAGGCCGCTTTTGACGATATCGCCCGCCAGAGCGAACTCGACGAGCTGAAAAAGGAAATCCAGGAACTGCGCCGGGCGAATACGCTGACGGACGTCCAGAGCGATCTTGCCGCCTATGAAGCGGACGTAAATGCCGCCGTCATGCGCGATCACCCCGCCCCTCAGCCCGAGGTAGAGCCGCCCGAAGTGGCCGGGGGCAGCGATGACGGCGCGCCTCCCGCAAAGGAGGGCAAGGCGTGAGCGAGCATGTCCCTCCTGCGGACGAACAGCCTGAAATCCTCGATGACGAGGTCGAGGCGAGCCGAGCGCCGCTGCTGGACCATCTGATCGAGCTGCGCGGCCGGCTGATCAAGATGCTGCTGGCGCTGGCAGCGGCCACGATCGGCTGTTTCTTCTTCGCGGACCAGATCTACAATCTGCTGGTCGCGCCCTTTGCTGCGATGGCCGAGGATGTGCGCGGCTCAAAGCTCGAATTCATCTACACGGCCCCGTTGGAATTCTTCTTCGCCAAGCTGAAGCTGGCCCTGTTTGCCGGCCTGTTCGTCTCATTTCCGGTCGTCGCCTGGCAGCTTTATGCCTTTGTCGCGCCGGGCCTTTACAAATCCGAGCGCGGCGCGTTCTGGCCCTATCTCGTCTTTGCGCCGCTGCTGTTCTCGCTGGGCGCGGCCTTCGTCTATTTCGTGATGCTGCCGATGCTGGCGAATTTTACCATCTCGATGGAACAGACCGACACCGCCGGCACGACGATCCGGATGATGCCGCGTGTGAGCGATTACCTCTCCCTCGTGATGGCGCTGATGCTGGCCTTCGGCATTTCCTTCCAGCTGCCGGTGATCCTGACGCTGCTCGCCAAGATAGGTGTTGTTTCCGCCTCCGCGCTGGGCAAGGGGCGCAAATACGCGCTTGTCGGCATCCTCGCCTTCGGCGCATTCTTCACGCCGCCGGACGCGATCTCGCAGATCCTCCTAGCCGTGCCGGTGTATCTTCTTTACGAAATATCGATCCTCTGCGTGAAACTCATAGAGAAGAAGGCCGACCAGAGAGAAGCTGCGGCCGCGGCAGAATAATTTTCCCTGCAATCCGTGCGTTGCAATTTCGGGCTGCCTGTTGAACCTAGGCGCCGGATAGAAACCCACGCCTCCCGAGAAACGAGGAGCCTTCCCGAGTGGCCCGGATAAACAGCGTCCTGCTGGTCGATTTCGACAACATCTATGGTGCGACCAGCGAGGAGGTTGTGGCCGGGTTGCCGAACTGGCTGCTCTGGCTTGAGGACGGCGCCTTTGCGCCGAAAAACCGCCGCCGCCGTTTCCTCGAGAAGCGCGTCTACTGGAACCTGCAATTCGACCGCTACCGCCCGGATTTCGAGCGCGCGGGTTTTGCCGCCTATAACTGCCGGGCGCTCGCCAAGCGCAAGATCAGCGCCGGCAAGAGTTCCGCCGACATCGTGCTGACGATGGACGCGGTGGAAATCGCGCTGAAGAATGACAAGGTCGAGGAATTCATCGTCCTGACCACGGATTCCGACTTCGTCCCCGTGGTGAACCGTGTGCAGGCCGGCGAGGTCCGCGTGGTGACCTGCGGCAAGGAAACGGATCCGACCTATGAACTGTTCAACCAGTATGCCGACGCGGTGGTCCATATCGGCGCGCTGAAGGCGGCCTTTGGCTATACGCGGGCGAGGCGCAAATGGTATGCCCTGCGCTCACCGCCGCCGGAGATTGCGCCGCTGACATTCCAGCGGGAACGCCGCTCGCCGCTGCTGGGCCGGGTGCGCTCGGCGCTGGCGGCCAGCGAGGTGCCCGCCGATGGACCGGCGCCGGAACTCGTGCGCGCCGCCGCGCTGGTGCGCGAACTGGGCGAGCGGATGCCCGACCAGCCGCTGTCCAAGACACGGATCGTGCGCGCGCTCAGCGTTCTCACCGAATTCACGCCGACCTATCAGACCGGCCTGCGTCCCTGGTTCGGCCACAAGAACTTCGCCGCAATGATGCGCCGCCTCGCCCAGATCCAGCCGGGCATCGAGGTGACGGCGCTGGCGAAGAAGAAGGTCGAGGTGATCTGGCGCGAGCCGCAGGACCCGCCCGCGCGCAAGGCGGCCGAGCCGCTGCCGGAGCCGGACCCGGCTGCCGCCGCGCCTCTGACGGATACCCGCCCGCCGCTTGCGCTGACGGGCCCCGAAGCCGAGGCGGATGAGGCCGGGGAAAGCCCGGAGGACGAGGCAGACAAGGCCGATACGGCCGCCACCAATGAGGCAGCCAGCCGGGCCTGAGCGGTGGACAGGAGGGGGCGGCGCGGATTAGACGCTTGGCCCATAACCACCTGAAACCAGAGGCCTTGCCCGACCCATGTTCGATATCCGCGCCATCCGCGACAATCCCGACCTGTTCATCCGTGCCTGGAACCGCCGGAAAGAAGGTCTGGGTTCAGAGTCTGTGGCGAAGATACTGGAACTGGACAAAGCCTGGCGCGAGGCGACCACCGCCAAGCAGGATGCCGAAAGCGCGCGCAATGCCAATTCCAAACTGATCGGCCAGGCGAAGGCGAAGAAGGACGAGGCTGAAGCTGCGCGCCTGATGGCGCTGGTGGCCGACGCGAAGACCGCCATCGAGAAAGCCGGCGAGGATGAGGACAAGGCCCGCAAGGCGCTCGACGACATCCTGATGGGCCTGCCCAACCTGCCGCTGGACGAAGTGCCGGACGGAGCCGATGAGCATGGCAATGTCGAGCAGCACCGATGGGGCGAACCGCGCGGCATCAACAATCCGAAAGACCATGCCGATCTCGGCGAGGCGCTGAAAGGGCAGGGCGGCTTTCCGCTGATGGACTTTGAAGCCGCCGCCCGGATGAGCGGCGCGCGCTTTGTGGCGCTGCGTGGCAAGCTGACCCGGCTTGAACGCGCCCTCGCCAACTTCATGCTCGACCTTCAGACGACGGAACATGGTTATGAGGAAATGAGCGTGCCGCTGCTGGTGCGTCCCGAGGCGACCGAGGGAACTGGTCAGTTGCCCAAATTTAAAGAGGACCTATTTCAAACTTGGGTGACTGACGCTGACATTCACGACCCGGGCTTTGCGCGTGAATTTTTCACTGCAGCACTCGAGCTTTTGCTTACTCGTGAAGATGCGCACAATATTTTCAACGCTAGTTCCTTTGAGGAATCAGTTCGACTCGCAGGTCAGATCGTTGAGGAACGACTCACGACAATGGGCGACGCCACTGCTCAGGAGTTTGCAGGACGCATTAACAAGCAACGTCCATTGTTTCTGATCCCCACCTCCGAAGTTCCGCTCACCAATCTCGTCCGTGAGCAGATCCTTGAGGCGTCGCAGCTGCCGCTGCGCTTTACCGCGCACACGCCCTGTTTCCGCTCCGAGGCCGGCAGCGCCGGGCGCGACACCAAGGGGATGATCCGCCAGCACCAGTTCTACAAGGTCGAGCTCGTCTCCATCGTCGCGAACGAGGAAGAGGGCCTTGCCGAACTGGAGCGGATGACCGGCTGCGCCGAGGAAGTGCTGAAGCGCCTCGAACTGCCCTTCCGCCGCATGCTGCTTTGCACCGGCGACATGGGCGCGGGCGCGCGCAAGACCTATGACCTCGAAGTGTGGCTGCCTTCCCAGAACACCTACCGCGAGATTTCCTCCTGCTCCTATTGCGGCGACTTCCAGGCCCGCCGCATGGACGCGCGCTACCGCCCCGAACCCAAAGCCAAGCCCGAATATGTTCACACGCTGAACGGCTCCGGTCTCGCGGTCGGGCGCACGCTGGTGGCGGTGCTCGAGAATTATCAGAATGCGGACGGGTCTATCACGGTGCCGAAAGCGCTGGTGCCATATATGGGCGGGGTTGAGGTTATTGACTGACCTGATCGCTGACCCCTTCCGTGCCGCACGTCTGCTCCTGCATCTCCGGCAAGAGGGCGTCATGGACGCTGATGTGCTGGCGGCGATGGAGACGATCGACCGGGCCGCCTTTGTCGATGACCCGGCGGCGGCGAAGCTCGCTTTCGAGGATGCGATGCTGCCAATCCCCTGCGGGCAGGTGATGCTGCGCCCGTCGCTGACCGGCCAGCTGATCCAGGCGATGCGGCTGAAACCTGCGCGGGACAGCCGCGTGCTGCTGATCGGTTTTGGCTCCGGCTATATGGCGGCGCTGCTGGCCGAGCTGGCAGGTCATGTCTATGCGGCCGAGCGCTTCCGGCGGCTGACCGATGAGGGCCGCGCGCGCCTTGCCGGGCTTGGCATTAGAAATGTCACCCTGCGCCATGATGACGGCCTTGCAGGCTGGCCGGAGCAGGGGCCGTTTGACGCCATCGTGCTGGCCGGGGCTGTAGCCGAGGCGCCGGAGGGGCTAACCGGGCAGCTCAGGCCTGGCGGGGTGCTGGTGCTGCCTGCAGCGCCGGACCCGGCCGGTCAGGCGAACCTTGTCTGCCTGGATGCCGCCTCAGGCGGAATCGAGCGCCGCGCGCTCTACCAATGGGTTCCGCCGCTGTCGGAAGGGCGGGTAGAAGCGCTTTGAATGCAGCGGGAATCGCCTGCAGGGGTTGTTTGCCAACATCCGGCTGCGCAGCTATAGGGCACTGTTTCCCGCCATCGCCGCGTACACCTTTCTGGAGAATTTCGACATGATCGCCCGTTTTCTGACGCTTGGTCTCGCCTCTGCGGTTTTTGCCCTTCCCGCCATGGCGGCGGCTCCTGCCGGGGGCGGCGGCGGCCTGCTGACACAGCTCCTGTTTTTCCTGCCGCTGATCCTGATTTTCTATTTCCTGCTGATCCGCCCGCAGCAGCAGCGCGCCAAGAAGCACACCCAGATGGTTGCCAATATCAAGCGCGGCGACACGGTCGTCACTGCCGGCGGCCTGATCGGCAAGGTCAACAAGGTCTCCGACACGGAACTCTCGGTGGAACTGGCCGAGAATGTCCGCGTTCGCGTCATCAAGTCGATGGTTGTGGAAGTGCGCAACAAGGCCGAACCGGTTCCGGCAAACGACTGATCCTGAAATCTCCCGCCTGACCCTGGGATAGCGCCATGCTTCAGTTTCCGCCCTGGAAAGTCATCCTCATTGTCCTCGTCCTGTTCTGGGGCGGGCTGATGGCGCTGCCGAATGTCGTCAACATGTCCGGTGCGCCGGCCTTCGTGCCCAAGAACGGCGTCAATCTCGGCCTCGACCTGCGCGGCGGGGTCTATCTCGAGATGGAAATCCGCCCCGAGGATGTGATTTCCGGCCGCCTTGAAGTGTTTGCCCGCGATGTGCGTTCCGCCTTTGCCCGTACCGCCGAGCGCGACCCGATCTTCTTCCAGACCGAACTGCGCGGGCGCAGCATGGTGATCCGGCTGAGCCGCCCGGATGCGGCCGGCAATTTCCCGATGGAGGAGGCCCTGCGCCGCCTGGAACGGATCAACAGCCCCGTCGAAGGTGGCGGCCTGACCGCCAGCCGGTCATTCGACATCTCCCGCTCCGGCGTCGACACCATCCTGGTGACCGTGCCGCCAGCGTCTGAAGATGCGATGATGCAGGACGCCCAGAGCAAGACGATGACCATCGTGCGCCGCCGGGTCGATCCCGATGGTGTGGCCGAGATTTCGCTTACGCCGTCGGGCAACAGCCGCATGGTGCTGGAAGCGCCCGGCGAGCCCGATCCGCAGCGTCTCAAGGACCTTCTGAGCCGCGACGGCCGGATGACCTTCAACCTTGTCGAAAACAGCCCGGCCGATATCGCGGCCGCACAGGCCGGTGTGCCGCGTCCCGGCTACCGGCTTCTGGAAAGCGCGGAATTCGGGCCGATGCTGATCCGGGAGATTCCCGAAGTCGTCGGCTCCGACATCGCCAGTGCCAGCCAGGGCAATGACGAGGCGAACCGCCCGCAGATCAATTTCCGCCTCAACGCCAATGGTGCGCGCAAGTTCGGCGAGACCACCCGCAACAATTCCGGCAAGCTGTTCGCCATCGTTCTGGATGATGTCATCATGTCGGCGCCGCGTATCAACGAGCCGATCTATGGCGGCAATGTGCGCATCACCGGCACTTTCACGATTGAGGAAGCGCAGGATCTGGCCGCCATCATCGCCGCCGGCGAGATGCCGGCGAAGCTGCAATTCCTCGACCAGCGCGTGGTCAGCCCGACACTTGGCCAGGATTCGATCAATGCCGGCCTGCGGGCCTCGATCATCGGACTCGTGCTCGTCGCCTTCTTCATGATACTCGCCTACAACCTGATCGGCACCTTTGCCGTCGTCTCGCTCGGGGCAAACATCATCCTGATCTTCGGCGCGCTGTCAGGCATCGGTGCGACGCTGACGCTGCCAGGCATCGCGGGCATCATCCTCACCATCGGTATGGCGGTCGATGCCAACGTGCTGGTGTTCGAGCGGATCCGGGAAGAACAACGATCCGGCCGTTCGGTGCTGACCTCGATCCAGGCGGGTTATGAGCGAGCGCTTTCGACCATCATGGACGCCAACATCACCACGCTCATCGCCGCGCTGATCCTCTACATGCTGGGCTCCGGCCCGGTGAAGGGCTTCGCCGTGACGCTGGCGGTCGGCATCTTCACGTCCGTTTTCACCGCCTTCGTGCTGACACGATGGCTGACGGTGATGTGGGTGAAGGTGTTCAAAGTCAAGAAACTCGCGGTCTGAGGCAGGAGCCATCCCATGCTGATGAAATACTGGCCCCAGGAAACCCGTTTCAAGATCATGTCGCTGCGCATGGCGGGTGCGATTGTTTCGATCATCCTGATGAGTGCCTCGGTGTTCTTTCTGGCGACGCGCGGGCTCAACTTCGGCGTCGACTTTGCCGGCGGCACGGTGATCGAGCTGGACCTGCAGGGCGAGGTGACGGTGGAGAATGTCCGCGCCGCCATTCCCTTCAATGCCGACATCAACTCGGCTATCGGGACCGATGCGCGCCAGATCGTTGTGGTCAAGTTCGGCGAAGCACCGGCCTCGATGCTGGGCGAGGAGTTCCAGGCGCTGGCGCCAGATGACCAGGCCCAGCGCGCGAGCCAGGCGACGAACGAACTGGCCGTCCGTATCCTGAAGGAACGCTTCGCCCTGGCGGATGAGCAATTCCTGCGCAATGACACTGTCGGCCCGAAAGTCTCCCAGGAACTGTTCCGTGACGGGGTCACGGCGCTCGTGGCGGCGCTTGCGCTGATGATGATCTATATCTGGTACCGGTTCGAATGGCAATTCTCGGTCGCCTCTGTGGCCGGCCTCGTGCATGACGTAATCATCACGCTGGGCATGTTCGCGTTCCTCCAGTTGGAGTTCAATCTGACGACCATCGCGGCCCTTCTGACGATCATCGGCTATTCGATGAACGACACGGTGGTGGTGTTCGACCGGGTGCGCGAGGAGCGGCGCAAATACAAGAAGATGCCGGATGTCGACGTGCTGAACCTCGCCCTCAACTCGACGCTCTCGCGCACCATCCTGACATCCGGCACGACGCTGCTGGCGCTGATGGCGATCTATTTCCTTGGCGGCCCGGTGCTGCAGGGCATGAGCTTCGCGCTCATCTGGGGCATCATCATCGGCACCTATTCGACGATCTTCGTCTGTTCCAGCATCGTGCTGTCGCTGGGCATGGACCTGACCAAGAAGCCGATCGAGGACACGCCGGGCTTCCAGGGCGCGCCGTAAGGAAGCAGTGCGCTGAGAACAGAGGCCGGACCCCAGGGCCCGGCCTTTCTGATTCCCGGGCAGGGTGCCTCAGACGTTGAATCGGAACAGCATCACATCGCCATCCTGCACGATGTATTCCTTGCCTTCGGAGCGCATCTTGCCGGCGTCTTTCGCGCCTGTCTCACCACCGCAGGCGATATAATCATCAAACGCAATCGTCTCTGCCCGGATGAAGCCCTTCTCGAAATCGCCGTGGATGACCCCGGCAGCCTTCGGTGCAGTCCAGCCCTTGCGGATGGTCCAGGCACGGGTCTCTTTCGGGCCGGCGGTGAAATAGGTCTGCAGGCCGAGGAGTTCATAGCCGGCGCGGATCAGGCGGGTGAGGCCCGGTTCTTCCAGGCCGAGCGTCTCCAGGAATTCGCGCCCCTCGGCATCGTCGAGCATGGCGAGTTCGGATTCGATCTGGGCGGAAATGACGACCGCGATGGCGCCTTCCTGTTTCGCGCGTTCCTCAACGCGCTTCGAATAGGCATTGCCGGTCGCGGCGCTTGCTTCATCGACATTGGCGACGAACAGAATCGGTTTCGCCGTCAGCAGCTGCAGCATGTTCCAGGCTTTGACATCGTCGGCCGGAACGTTTGCGCGCCGGGCTGGGCGGCCTTCTTTCAACTCGTTCAGCGCAAGGTCCACAAGCGCCACCTGCGCCTTGGCTTCCTTGTCGCCGGAGTTCGCTTTCTTGACGATGTTCGCCTTGCGCTTCTCGAGGCTTTCAAGGTCAGCGAGCATCAACTCTGTCTCGACCACTTCGAAGTCGGCCACCGGGTCGACCACGCCGCGGACGTGGGTGATGTCGTCATTCTTGAAACAGCGCAGCACATAGATGATCGCATCCGTCTCGCGGATATTGGCCAGGAATTTGTTGCCAAGGCCCTCGCCCTGGCTGGCGCCTTCAACGAGGCCGGCAATGTCCACGAAGTTCATGCGCGCAGGGATGATTTCCTTCGATCCGGCGACAGCTGCGATCTTCGCCAGACGCGGCTCGGGCACCGCGACCTCGCCGACATTCGGTTCGATGGTGCAGAACGGGTAATTGGCGGCCTGAGCAGCCGCAGTCCGCGTCAGAGCATTGAACAGGGTAGACTTGCCGACATTCGGCAGCCCGACGATACCGCATTTGAAGCCCATGGGGCGAAAACCTTCCAGAAACGCTTGAAAACCAGAAACCGCGCCTTAGCCGCTTTCGCGGCCCAAAAACAGGCACAAAAATCGCTAGGATGCAGCAGGACTGGCGCGGAAATGCTGAGCCGTTATCCTTAAGGGCGGCCTTTTGAGGTCATTTGAGGTAGAGTGCGATGAGTAATGACGTCTTTCTGGTCTCGGCTGTTGCAGACCGGGACACAGCCAGGCTGGTGGCCCGCCGGCTGCGGTCGCTGAAATTCAAGGTCGCGTTCAACCAGAACCAGACCGATGAGACCTTCGACACCAAGGATGCAAGGGATGCGACCAATGCCCAGTCGATCCTCGTCCTGTGGTCGGAAAGTGCGGTCAAGAGCGACTGGGTGAGGGCAGCTGCCTCGATCGGCAATTCCCGTCCCGGCACACTTCTCCAGGCTGCCATCGACAAGACGATCCCCTATGAGCCGTTCCGGCAGGACAAGCGGATCTCCATCGAGGGCATGACGTCGCGCAAGATGCCGGAAGGCTTCTACCGGATCGTCGAGGAACTCGGCCGCCGGGCAGGGCGCACCGATCTGCGCCAGTGGATGGGTTTCGGCTCGAAGGATGACGATGAGCGCGCCGCCTGGCTGGCCGCCCATCCGAACGACCCGCTGGCCATCGATGCCCGCAAAAAGCGCGAGAAGGATCTCGGCATCAAGCCGGCGCCGGCGCGCGACGCCATCGGAGCGGCGGCGCTTGCAGCCGCTTCACTGCGCAGCAACGGTACCCGGAGCCCGGCCCCGGTCGCGCCTGCCCAGCCTCTGCCAACAGCCCAGCGCAATCCGCTGTCCGAAATCGGTGTCGGCTGGGGCACGCTGGCCGCAGTGTCTGTGGCGATCACCGGCATGCTGGTGCTGGCCTGGGTGTTTCGCTCGGACACCTCGCCCCAGTTGGCCGCCAGCACGCATCAGACCGCGATTGCCAATGCCCGGATGCCGGTTGTTTGCCCCGCCGGGACCGTGCCGCGCTCGGTGCTGAATGTATTGGAGCCGGGCCCGATCATCGACGACACCCAGCCACCGATCATCGACCATGGAGAAACACCTGGGAACGGCGGCGAGTAACCGCGCCGCCCGGGACGCGGGGCGGAGCGCGCTTCCGCCAGTCCCGCCCGCGCATCTGGCCTTGCGACAGTCTGTTCCTACAATAAATGTTGTAACTGGGCGGCAGGCGCGGATTATGGGGCCACGAGTTTCCGGGAGGTTTGCCCATGCCTGAAGGTCCAGCTCCGCGCCAGCCATTGCGGTCTATCGTCGTTGTCGGCGGCGGCAGCGCCGGCTGGATGAGCGCCGCAGCGATTGCACAGGCCGTGCAGGGCCGCTGCAAGGTGACGGTGGTGGAATCCGAAGAGATCGGCATCGTCGGGGTTGGCGAGGCGACCATTCCCGCCATCCAGCACTACAACCGCGTGCTCGGCATCGATGAGAGCGAGTTTGTGCGCGAGACTAACGGCTCGTTCAAGCTGGGCATCGAGTTCGTCAATTGGCAGCGCAAGGGCCACAGCTATTTCCACCCATTCGGCACGCATGGTCGCGATTTCGATGCGGTGCCTGCCTACCAGTATTACCTGCAGGCGTGCGCGCGTGGGCTGGATATGCCGCTGGAAGAGTTCTCGATGTGCTGGCAGGCGGCTCGGCGCAACCGCTTCAACCCGCCTTCGAATGATCCGCGCACGGCCCTGTCGACGCTGGATTATGCTTATCATTTTGACGCGGCGCTCTATGGGCGCACGCTGCGCCGCCGGGCTGAGGCGTTCGGCGCGACGCGGATCGAGGGGCGGATTGTCGAGGTAGTTCAGCGGCCGCAGGACGGGTTCATCTCTCATCTGCGCTTGAAGGACGGTCGGACGGTGGGGGGTGATTTCTTCATCGACTGCTCGGGCTTCCGCGCGCTGCTGATCGGCGAGACGCTCGGGGCAGAGTTCGAGGACTGGAGCCACTGGCTGCCCTGCGACCGCGCGGTTGCGGTGCCGTGTGCGTCGGGCGGCGAGTTCACGCCCTACACCCGCTCCACCGCACATGCCGCCGGCTGGCAGTGGCGCATCCCGCTGCAGCACCGCACCGGCAATGGCCATGTGCACTGTTCGGCCTTCATCTCCGAGGATGAGGCGACGCAGACGCTGCTGGACCATGTCGACGGGGCGCTGATGGCCGAGCCGCGCGTGATCCGCTTCAAGACCGGCAAGCGCCGGACGCCCTGGCTGAGGAACTGCGTCGCCATAGGTCTCGCTGCCGGTTTCATGGAGCCGCTGGAGTCGACGTCGATCCATCTTATCCAGAGCGCCGTGTTCCGCTTTGTCTCAATGATGCCAGGGCGCGAGCCAGATCCGTATACAGAGGCGTTTTATAACCGTCTTACGACGGAGGAATGGGAGCCGATTCGCAACTTCCTGATTGCGCACTATTATCTGAATGAGCGCGATGAGCCGTTCTGGAAGGCATGCCGGTCGATATCGATCCCCGACGCGCTCGCCGACAAGCTGGACCATCTGCGCCATACCGGCCGGCTGGTGCTGGACGATCATGATATGTTCCGCCCCGCAAGCTGGATGAATGTGCTGCTCGGCCAGGGGTTGATGCCGCAGAGCTATGAACCGCTGGCGGACCTGCGCGATGTGGACTCGGTGCGGTTCTTCCGGGAGTTGCAGTCAACGCTGGCATCGGCGGCCGAGAAACTTCCAACGCATGCAGACTATGTGGCGCGCCATGTGGCCGCCGAAATGCCGGCCTGAGCGCGCAGTCATGGTGGAATGAGAAAGCCGCCGGAGGGAAGCGGCGGCTTTTTGTCTGGATCATTTATGGGGCGGAGATCAACTCAGGGCGCGTTCGATGTCGCGGGCTGCCGCTTCGAACTGGTCCACGGAGGTTTCCTCGGCGAGGATGCGGCGGGCTGCAGCGGTCGCCGCATCAGCCGCCGCGCGGCGCACTTCGCTGGCTGCTTCCGCCTCGGCGCGGGCGATCCGGGCAGTTGCCTGTGCCTCGCGGCGGGCAATCTTGTCTGCGAGGTCGCGGTGGGCCTCTTCCAGCATCGCCTTGGCGTCGCGTTTGGCCTGCTCGATGATGGCTTCCGCTTCCTTGTCGGCGTCCTGTGCGCGGCGTTCGGCAAGAGCAAGGGCTTCTGCGGCCTGCTCACGCAGGCTGGCTGCCTCTTCAAGCTCGCCACGGATGCGCGTGGCGCGGGCATCGAGGCCGCCGAAGATCGCCTTGAAGGCACCCATGCGGGCAGCAATCGCCAGGAAGGCCACCATGCTGAGGAAGGCGACAAAGGTCACCGGATCCTTGGCTGCATAAGCGAGGCCGCCGAGGAAGCCGCCTTCGGCCGCATGGGCTGCCGGTGCGGCGGCCGCGGCGAGGATCAGGACAGAGGCAGTCTTCTTCATCACGCCTGCTCCAGAGCCGCTGAGACGGCCTTCTTGAGGTCAGCCTTCGATGCCTTGACCCCGAGCCGGCCGGTCATGGCTTCGGCGGCATCGACCGCGATCTGCTCGACATTCTTCATCGCGTCAGCGCGCAGCTTTGAGATGCGGGCGTCTGCAATGTCGAGCTTCTTGGCGAGATCGGCATCGACCCGTGCGGTTTCAGACGCCAGTTCGGCTTCCGTCTTCTCACGGGCTTTCTCAGCCGTTTCGCGCGCTTTGCCGCGCGCCTGAGCAAGGCGCAGTTCGAGCGCCTTCTGGGCTTCGGTCGCCTGATTGTTCCGGCGGGCCGCTTCGTCGAGATCGGACGCGACCCGGTTGGAACGCTTCTCGATCGTGTCGGACATTTTCGGCAGGATGAACCGCGCGAGGGCGATGTAGAGCGCCGTGAACAGCACCGCCAGCCAGAACAGCTGGGACGGCATATGCCAGGTCTCGAAGGGCGGGAATGCCGCCGCTTCGCCAGCCGTATCAGCAAGGAAAGCGATGATCATGGCGTGTCTCCGTCGCGGTCAGAACCTGCCGTGGCAGACAATCAGGCGACGAACAGGATCAGGATGGCGATGAGCACCGAAAAGATACCCAGAGCTTCTGCAAGCGCCATACCGATGAAGAGGTTGCCGGTCTGCTGCGGGGCGGCCGACGGGTTACGCATGGCGGCGTCGAGGAAGCTGGCGAAGATGTTGCCCACGCCGAGTGCCGAACCGATCATGCCGAGCGTTGCGAGGCCGGCGCCGACATATTTCAGGCCGTCAGTGATATTGCCTTCCATCAGGTATCTCCTTTGAGGAAAAACGGGGTTAGGGGTGATTTGACGCCCGTGAAGCGTGTTCGTCCGGCGCCGTCAAGCTGTTTGATGCGGGGTATCGTGACGCACTCCGCGAGGTGGCTCCTAATGGTTATCCGCATGCAGGGCGTCATTGAGATAGACGCAAGTCAGAATGGCGAAAACATAGGCCTGAAGGCCCGCAACGAGGAATTCCAGCGCGTTGAGGGCCACACCCATGATGAAGGCGAGCAGCGCGATCGGGATGTAGACAGCGCCGGCACCGACCAGCAGGACCGCAAAGCCCGCGAACAGCTTCAGCATGATGTGACCGGCCAGCATGTTGGCGAAGAGACGCAGGCCGAGGGTGAGCGGGCGCGCCAGGAAGGAGATGATCTCGATCGGCGTCAGGATGATGTAGATGTACCAGGGCGCGCCGGAGGGGGCGAACAGCTTGAAGAAGCCGAGGCCGTTCTTCAGCAGGCCAACCACGATGACCATCAGGATGACAGTGAGGGCGAGGGCGCCGGTGACGATGATATGGCTGGTGGTGGTGAACGCATACGGCACCATGCCGATCAGGTTTGCGAACAGGATGAAGAAGAAGAGGGTGAAGACGAAGGGGAAGAACTTCAGCCCTTCCTCACCGGCCGTGCCGCGGATCATGTCGGCGACGAAGCCATAGCCCATCTCGGCGGCCGATTGCAGGCGCGAGGGCACAAGGTCGCCTTTTCGGGCAGCAAGGCCGAAGAAGGCGATGACCAGCACAACGCCGAGCAGCATGAAGCCGGACGCATTGGTGAACGAGATATCGATATTCCCGAGGCGCAGGTCGAGCCATTTGGTGACTTCGAACTGGTGGATCGGGTCAAGCGCGATGGCCGGCATCAGGTTCATGCGTCGTTCGTTCCGTCGTCTGGGGCCTGTTGCCCCTGTGAAATTCTCTGGGCCTGCGCGTTCAGCTCGCGATAAGCCCGCATGATGGCGCGACTCCCGGCTGCGAGACCGAACATGCCCATCACCAGGAGACCCCAGGGATGAGTGCCGGCGAACTTGTCGATCCAGAAGCCGATAAAGCCCCCGACAAAGACGCTGACCACAAATTCGATCCCGAAACGCAGTGCATACGCCCCGGCCGAGATGCTCCCGTCCTCAGATGCCTGCTTGCTCCGTTTCGCCGCTTCCCGAGCCTCGCGCGCCGCCTTTGCCTTCGCGATCCGTTCGCCAAGATCTTCAGGCTGCTCGCTGGACATGGGCTTTAGCGCTCCGTGCACGCGAATCCGCACCCGGCGGGGAGCCCCCCGGATTGCGGCGCAAACTATGAGGGGGGCATGGGCAAGTCAACGGACAATAGCAAATGCTAGATACCTGTAAATATTGGAAATTGTGTGCGGCGCGGTGCGCTACTCCGCCGCAACGAGCTGCTCGGCTCCGGCGAGGTCCACCGAGACGAGCTTGGACACGCCCTTTTCCCGCATGGTGACGCCGAACAGCCGGTCCATCCGGCTCATCGTCACCGGGTTATGCGTGATGATGACGAAACGGGTCTCGGTGCGCTGACGCATCTCGTTCAGCATGTTGCAAAACCGGTCAACATTGGCGTCATCAAGGGGGGCGTCCACCTCGTCCAGCACGCAGATCGGGGCGGGGCGCGAGAGGAAGACGGCGAAGATCAGCGCCGTGGCCGTCAACGCCTGTTCGCCCCCGGACATCAGGTTCAGCGTGCCGAGCTTCTTGCCGGGCGGCTGGGCAAAGATTTCAAGGCCGGCATTCAGGGGATCGTCAGCTTCGACCAGGCGCAGCTCTGCCTGACCGCCGCCGAACAGGGCCTGGAACAGCGCTTTGAAATGCTCGTTCACAGCCTCAAAGGCCTTGAGCAGCCGCTCACGGCCTTCGGCGTTCAATGTCTCCACGCCCTGGCGCAGCTTGGCGATGGCGGCTGTCAGGTCTTCCTTCTCGGCGATTTGCACGCCGAGGCGGGACTCCAGCTCTTCAGCCTCTTCCTCGGCATTCATGTTGACCCCGCCGAGCTGGTCGCGTTCGCGGCGCAGGGCGTCGAGCCGGGTCTCGGCTTCGCGCGGGGTGAATGCGCCAAGCGTTTCAGCGTCAAGCGCCGCTTCGGCAATCACCAGCAGGCCTTCCGGCGCGCGCTGGAAGTTATGCCGGGCAACTTCGACGGCCTCGGCGAGCCGCGTCTCAGAGGTTTCCAGCTTCACCTTCCAGCCAGCCAGTTCCTCGCGCGCCTGGGAGGCAGCGGCAGATGCGCGCCGGGCGGCCGCTTCGGCCTCGCGGATCGCCGTTTCCTTCACGGCGAGCGCGTCGGCAGCGGCTTTTCGATCTTCCTCGAAGATATCGAGTTCGCGCGAGAGGCCGGCGATTTCCTCGGTCAGCGCCTGGGGGCGTTCCTTGGCGCTGAGGGCGGCGGCGGCGATATCGGCGCGGCGCTCGCCAAGGCGGGTCAGGCGCTCATCCGCAGAGCCGAGGCGCGCTGTCCAGTTATCCACATCGCGCGCCAGCGCACTGCGCCGGGCAGCTGCCTGTTCGCGCCCGCGGGTGATGTCTGCCAGCCTGCCGCGGGCTTCTGTCTCCTCGGTCCGGGCAATGGTGAGGCCTTCGCGCGCCGCAGCCAGCGCGGCCTCAAGCGCGGCTTCTTCATCGGCGGCCGCCGGGGCGGAGAAGGCCAGCGCGTCGGTGATCGAAGCGAGTTCGGTCTGGGCGCGGGTGAGGGCTTCGGCGCCGGTGTCGCGGCGCAGATTGGCGCGTTCGGCGGCCTGGTTCTCGTTCGAGGTGTGCGCATGGGCTTCCGCCAGCGCTTTCTGCGCCGGGCCGACCAGGTGGCGGACATGGCGCAGATGATCCTCGGCAGCGGCGCGGGCGCTGCGGGCAGCGTCCAGACCCGCGGTGGCTTCTGCGAGCGCGCCCTGAAGCGGGCCAAGCTCAGCACGGGCCGCATCAAGCCGGGCCTGCTGCTCAAGCCGGGCTGCGGCGCTGACCGGGGCGCCGGGCGTACGGGTAAAGCCGTCCCAGCGCCAGAGATGGCCATCTCGGGAAACGAGTCTCTGGCCGGGTTTAAGCTGGCCCATCAGCCGGGGGCCGTCCTCAGCGCTGACAAGGCCGCATTGTGCCAGCCGGGCGGCAAGTTCGCCGGGCGCCTCGACAAAGCGCCCGAGCGGTTCAGCACCGGAGGGCAGGTCCATCGCCGCGATGGCGGCTCCGCCCCAATAGAGGGCAGCGGCCCGGTCTGTTGAGGCAGAAATATCGTCGCCGAGGGCTGCGGCGACCGCTTTCTCATACCCGTCGCGGGTGCGGATGCGTTCGACCACTGGCGTTGCACCGGTGGCGGTATCGCCGCGGTGGAGGAGTTTTTCGAGGCCGGCGATTTCCGCTTCCAGCGCGCGTACGGAATGGCTGGCGGCTTCCTGCAGCGGCTGCGCGGCGGTTTCGGCGTCGCGGGTGCGGGCAAGGTCTGCTTCGGCGAGTTCGACCGCGCGTTCGGCATCATGCAGCGCCGCTTCGGCTTCGGCTTCCGCATTGCGGGCCTGACGGACGCGCAGCACATGGATGGCTGCGTCTTCGAGACCGGTCATTTCGCCTCTGAGCCGCTCGATCTCGGCCATCAGTTCGGCGCTGCGTCTGGTCTGGCGGGCAACGGTTTCTTCGACTGCCCGGCGGCGGGCGCGCACATCGGCAAGTCTGGCCTGAGCTTCGTCTGCTGCTGTCTCGGCAGCGGTCAGTCGGTTGCGCGCAGCTTCGAGTGCCTGTCTCGCCTCCGATTCAAGCGCGCGGTTGGCAGCTTCATCCTCTACCGGCAGGGCGGCAAGTTCGCTGCGGGCATGAGCGAGGGCGGATTCAGCCTCGGTCCGGCCAGCTGTTTCGCGCTCAAGGTCCTCGGCGAGGCGTGCGGCTTCGGCTTCGAGGCGCTGTTCGGCATCTGCCGCGATCCGGTGTTCGGTTTCGAGCTTTGCGAGGGTGATCCGCGTCTGGGACAGCCTGCCGGCAGCTTCCATTTCGGCATCGCGCAGGGGTCCGAGGCCTTCACCTGCCTCTATCCGCTCACGCTCGCGCAGGGCGTCTTCGCGTGAGAGGTCCTCGACCTGGCGTTTCAGCGTGTCGAGCTGTGTGCGCGCCGTGTCGGCAGCCTGACGGGCTTCGGCCCATCGCAGATGCGCCAGCAGCGCTTCGAGACCGTGGATTTCCTCTGACAGGCGCCGATAACGCCGCGCCTTGGCGGCCTGGCGCTTCAGGCTGGAGAGCTGGCGCTCTACCTCGGCCGAAACTTCCGCGAGGCGCTGGAGATTGGCCTCGGCCCCGTCGAGCTTCAGTTCGGCCTCATGCCGGCGCGTGTTGAGGCCCGCGATGCCGGCGGCCTCCTCGAGGATGCGGCGCCGGTTCTGGGGCTTGGAGCCGATCAGTTCGGAAATCTGACCCTGGCGGACGAGAGCCGGGGAATTGGCGCCGGTTGAGGCATCCGCGAAGAGAAGCTGGATATCCTTGCCGCGCACGGTGCGGCCATTGATCCGGTAGGATGACCCCGCGCCGCGCTTCAGCTTGCGCTCGATTTCGAGCAGGTCTGCGCCGTTGAATTCCGGCGGCGCCGTGCGTTTGGAATTGTCGAGAACCAGGGTGACTTCTGCCGTCTCGCGGGAAGGGCGGCCCTGCGAGCCTGAGAAAATCAGGTCGTCCATCTCGCCGCCGCGCATGGCCTTGGCGGAATTCGCCCCCATCGCCCAGCGCAGCGCTTCGAGCAGATTTGACTTGCCACAGCCATTCGGCCCGACAATGCCGGTCAGCCCCGGCTCGATCGGGACGGTCTGGGGGTCAACGAACGACTTGAAGCCGGCGATGCGGATTTCAGTAAGCTGCATGCCGGTCTCTCATGGGTTATTGATCGCCTTGATCGGCAAGCAGCGCGTCGATCTGACGGGAGAAGCCTTCCGGTGTCGTATAATCGCCGCCGAAATTGCGCTTCACGCCATTGATGATAAAGGTCGGCGTGCCATCGACGCCCCATTTTTCGGAGGTCGCGTAGGTGTCGGCGAGCGCTTTACGGATGTCCGAGTTTGACAGGCAGGCGTCGAGCGCGGCCTGATCGGCGATGCCGTGGCGCTGGCCGATGGCGCCGAGTGTGGTTTTCACCACTCCGGTCTGCGCCGCATAGCGGATTCCTTCCTGATTCGCGAAGAGATCGTCCAGCACATCGAAGAACTTGTCCTCGCCGGCGCATCGGGCCATCGCATAGGCGGCCACGTCGATCTCGTTCAGCGGGTATTCGCGGAAGATGAACCGCACCTTGCCCGTGGAGATATAGTTCTCCTCAAGGACCGGCTTCACCGTGTCGTGGAAGTATTTGCAGGCCGGGCAGGTGGGCGAGGCATATTCGATGATCGTGACCGGCGCATCGGCGCTGCCCTTCGCATGGCCGAGTTCGCCATTGGCGTCGGGCGTATTGCCGCCGGGCGACGCGCCGCTGCCGGCTGCGCCACAGGCAACAAGCGCCAGCGAGGAGACTGCCAGAAGTGCGAAACGCCGGGAAAGGGTAACCATGATCATAAGCCTCGCGTTAAGAAATGAGTCGCACCGGTTGCCAAACCGTTAACAATTCCGGCGCTTCTGTTTACTCTGTCGCCGATAGCACAGCCTCGCCCAGCGCAACAATTGCCGCGCGCAGGCGCAGATTTTCGACAGTTTCCGCCTTTTCGGCGATCAGAGCCTGTTCCGCAGAGGTTAACGGGCGGGTGCGGCGGCGGAATTCCGACGGGCCGCTGCGGCGCACCACCCCCTGAATGATCCGGATCGCGGTGATATCTCCGCCGAGTGCCACCGAGACGCGCTGACGGATCACTTCAGACTGGTGCTGGATCAGCGGCGCAGCCTGCGGCAGCACGATCAGTGTCAGGATGCGGCCGTCCTTGGCCGTGCTGATCTTTTCCGGTTGGCACCAACGCCAGAGCTGTTCACCGACAATCGCGCGCCAGTTCAGCTGCATCTGTTTCAACGGCGGCAGTTTTGCGGTGCCAGCCTTGCGCCCGACCCGGTCTGCCATCATGCCTATGGGCTTCATCGGCGCGCGGACGGGCCGCGCCCGCGAATAACGCAGCTTCACCTGCGCGCGGGCTTCTGCGATGGGATCAAGGCTCGAAAAGCGCACCATGGCGGCCACATTGCCCGGCTTCGCGGATCAGGGGAAGTTACACGCATGCCAAGGCGATCAGATTTCCGTGAACTTCCCGGCCGGCTGCTCGCCTGGTTTGACCGGAACGCCCGGCAACTGCCCTGGCGGGCGCCGATCGGGAAACCGCGCGATCCTTACCGGGTGTGGCTCGCCGAGATCATGCTGCAGCAGACGACCGTGCCGCATGCCGCACCTTATTTCGAGGCCTTCACCCGGCGCTGGCCGACGGTGGAGGCGCTGGCCGCTGCGCCGGATGAAGACGTGATGGCGGCCTGGGCGGGGCTTGGCTACTACGCTCGGGCACGCAACCTCCTGAAATGTGCGCGGGAGGTGGCAGCGCAAGGCGGATTTCCGGAAACGCAGGCGCGCCTTCGGGAATTGCCGGGCATCGGCCCCTACACCGCCGGCGCGATAGCGGCGATCGCGTTCGGCGAGCGGGCAGCGGCCGTTGACGGCAATGTAGACCGCGTGTTCGCGCGCCTTCTGGCGCTAAAGCAAGATTGGCCGGCGGCGAAGAGGCAGATTGCGGCGGAAGTGGCTGCGCTCGTTCCCGCAGAGCGGCCCGGGGATTTCGCAGAAGCGCTGATGGACCTTGGCGCAACGATCTGCACCCCTGCGGCGCCGGCCTGCGTGCTCTGTCCGCTGACGGATTTTTGCGCGGCGCGGGCCGAGGGCGCACCGGACGCCTATCCGGTGAAGCCGCCCAAGACAGCAAAACCGGTGCGCTACGGGCACGCATGGGTGCTGATGAAAGCGGGACAGGTGTGGCTGGTGAGACGTCCGCCGCAGGGCCTGCTTGGCGGCATGGCGGCGCTGCCTTCAGGCGAGTGGCAGGAGGGCGGATGGCCTGAACCTGATCCGCCGCTCGAGGCCGACTGGCGCGAGATCGGCGAGGTAGGCCATGTCTTCACCCATTTCGCCCTGAAACTGCGGGTCTGGCAGGCGGACACCCGGCGCGCACCGGTGGCGGCCGGCGACTGGGTGAAGACGAATGGAGAAACTGGCCTGCCGACAGTGTTTGCCAAGGCGCTGGCGCTGGCGCTCGGCGTACCCGTCAGGCGCGAGTGAAGATGTTGATCTGAACAAAGGCGGCCATATTGATGGCAACGCTCATCCAGAACAGTGTGCGGAAGGCGATCTTCTTCGTCTTGTGACGGAACACTTCCTGCGCGACGATGGCGCCAGGCCAGCCGCCCACGAGGCCGACGAGGAGCAGGATCGTCTCGGAGATGCGCCAGTTGCGATTCTCGGCGGCGCGCTTGTCGAGGCCATATCCGGCAAAGCAGGCAAGGCTCGCCACGCCATAGACAATCCACCAGTTCGGCGAAACGTACACCGTTGATGCGACCGCCAGCGCAATGAAGGCAAAGGCGGGTATGACCAGCAGGCGCGGGCCGCGGCTCAGGATTTTCTGCCAGACCGGCGGGGTATGGACCGGCGCGCGGACCGGGCGTATATCCACCGCGCGCAGGCGGCCAGTCTTGTCGGTCACCACTTCGTAAGTATACAGAGAACCTTCCTCGATGTGCCGGTCGTCTTTCGCAAAGGCGCTGACATGGGCGAAGGCGTCGGGGCCGCCCTCCGCCGGCCGCAGGAAACCGAAGCCGCGGGCCCCGTTCCAGCCGCTAAGCCGCCCCTCCTGCCGGGACGTGTGTCCACCGGAAGAGGAAGGCTCCGGCGGCTTCGTCATGCGTCTTCCTCCTTCGCCACCGAAGCGGCGAGCGAAGCCGTCAGGAAGCGGTCGATATCACCGTTAAGCACACCGTCGGTGTCTGAGGTTTCGACTTCGGTGCGCAGGTCTTTGACCATCTGGTAGGGCTGGAGCACATAAGAGCGGATCTGGTGGCCGAAGCCGATGGCACTCTTGTCGGCATACTGAGCATCGGCGACAGCCTTGCGTTTCTGCAGCTCAAGTTCATACAGCTTAGAGCGCAGCATCCGCCAGGCTTCATCGCGGTTCTGGTGCTGGGAGCGCCCGCTCTGGCACTGGACAACGGTGTTGGTCGGGATGTGGGTCAGGCGTACCGCCGAGTCGGTCCGGTTGACGTGCTGGCCGCCGGCACCGGACGCGCGGTAGGTGTCGGTGCGCACATCAGAGGGATTGATATCCACCTCGATCTTGTCGTCGATTACCGGTGTGACGCTGACCGAGGAGAAAGATGTGTGCCGGCGCGCCGACGAGTCGAATGGCGAGATACGCACCAGACGGTGGACGCCGGTTTCGGATTTCAGCCATCCATAGGCATTCTCGCCTTTGATCTGGAGGGTGGCAGACTTGATGCCCGCTTCCTCGCCCTCGCGCTCGTCGAGTTCTTCGACCTGGTAGCCGCGCTTCTCTGCCCATCGGACGTACATGCGGCGCAGGATGGAGGCCCAGTCCTGGCTTTCGGTGCCGCCTTCACCCGCATTGATCTGGACATAGCAGTCATTGCCGTCTGCCTCTCCGGAAAGCAGCGCTGCGAGTTCGGCCTCGGCGGCGCGGGCGGCTGAACGGCGCAGCGTCGCTTCAAGATCGGACAGCATGGCCGGATCGTCTTCGGCAAGCTCCATGAGTTCCGGCGCGTCAGCGACTTCCTTCTCCAGCGCCTGCACCATCGCGATCCCATCGGCGAGCTTCTGGCGTTCGCGCATCATGGCCTGCGCTTCCTGCGGATCGTCCCAGAAATCAGGTCGTTCGGAGAGGGCCGTCAGCTCATCGAGGCGTTTTGTGGCTGTATCCCAGTCAAAGACGCCTCCGTAGCAGGGAGGCCGAGTATTCGATCTTCTCGATCAGCGAGCGGATTTCTGCGGACATGGGAATTCCTCTGGGAGTTCACGGGAAACGGATGTGTCTGCCGGGGCTATAACCGGGCCGCTGGGATGGGTCAAAGCAGTTTGGCGGAGCGTCAGAAGACGCCGTCGAGCCCGGTATCGGCGGTGTCATCGCCAGGGTCTGCCGGAGTCTGATCCGATGGGCCGCATGAGCCTGAGATCGACAGGCAGTCCTCGGCGCCAGCAAAGGCGGTGAGGCCCGGTTCGGTGCCCGGCCGGAAGGCTTCGTCGATGATCACGCCGCCGCCGCCAGCCGAGGCGAGCGCGCCGGTTTGCGCATTGATCTTCACGAGGCGGACGCCTGGCGGGATACGGAAGGGCGTTGCCGGCTCCTTCTCCAGCGCCTTCTCCATGAAGTCGGTGAAGATCGGCACGGCGACAGCTCCGCCCGCCTCACCTTCGCCGAGCGGGCGGTTGTCGTCGAAGCCTATCCGGATGCCCACGACGAGGTCCGGAGAGAAGCCGACAAAGATCGCATCGCGATAGGCGTCGGTCGTGCCCGTCTTGCCGCCAAGCGGCTTGCCGACCCGCAGCGCCCGGCGGGCGGTGCCACGTTCCACCACACCTTCAAGCATATGGGTGACCTGATAGGCGACGATCGGATCGAGCACTTGCGGGCGGGTGTCCGGCAGCGCGGGCGGCGGCCCGCCAGTCCAGTCATCGGCGTCACAGCCTTCACATGGCCGCGTGTCGTGCCGAAACAGGGTCCGGCCGTATCTGTCCTGCACGCGGTCAAGCAAGGTGGGCGTCACGAGACGGCCGCCATTGACGAAGGCGGCATAGCCGCGCGTCAGGTCGATCAGTGTCGTATCGCCGGAGCCGAGCGACATGGCGGCATAGGGCGGCAGGCGGTCGTAGACCCCAAGGCGTTCGGACAGATCAGAAACGGCGGGCATGCCGATGTCCTGAGCGACCCGTGCGGTGACCATATTGAGCGAGCGCTCCAGCGCCACACGCATTGTCACCATCCCGTAGGACTGACCGGCCGTGTAGTTCTTCGGCGTCCAGTATTTCTGGGTCGAGACATCGAAAGACACAAACGGCGCATCCAGCATCCGGCTTGCGGGCGTGTAGCCTTTTTCGAGCGCCGCAGCATAGACGAAGGGCTTGAAAGCCGAGCCCGGCTGGCGGCGTGACTGGGTGACGCGGTTGAAGCTCGACTTGAAGAAGGAATACCCGCCCTGCATCGCCAGGATACGTCCGGTATGCGGATCGATGGCGACGATCGAGCCGTCGACTTCCGGCACCTGGCGCAGCGTGGCATTGCCGACGGGCTTGAGTGCAGGGGCCGGGGCTGGAGCGTCCTCGTCCTCTTCGGTGCCTTCCGTGCCGGCTGCAGGGGCAGACGGATCTGGCGCTTCACGCCGGAATTCGGCCAGGATCACATGGCCTGCCTGAAGGCCGGCCTTGCCGTCCTCGCTCTTGTAGGTCTGGGCCCATTTCACTTCCTCGGCCGGCAGGCGGATGGTTGCCCCATCGGTGAGCAGCAGGTCTGCGCCATTGGCAGACACGGCCGTGACCAAGGCAGCTTCCCAGCCACCATGGCCGCCGGGCAGTTCGACTTCCTTGATTGCAGCAGCGGAATTCTCGTTCACCGGAAGCACCGTCAACGGCCCACGCCAGCCATGGCGGCGGTCATAGGCGAGCAGGCCGGTCTGCAGCGCCTGCTGGGCGGCGAGCTGCAGGCGGGTATCGATGGTGGAGCGGATCGACAGGCCGCCCTGTTCGAGCGTGTCCTCGCCATAACTGCGGATCAGTTCGCGGCGCAGTTCCTGGACGAAATAGGTGGTCGCGGCAAATTCCGGGCCGCGCAGGCGGCGCACGGTCTTGAGCGGCTGCGCGCGGGCCTCGTCCATTTCCTCGCGCGTGATGTAACCGTCCTCAAGCATCCGGTTCAGCACATAATTGCGCCGGGCGAGGACGCGCTCGGGATTGGTGTAAGGATTCACCCGGCCGGGAAATTTTGGCAGCGAGGCAAGTGTTGCCGCCTCCGACAGGTCGAGTTCGGACAGCGATTTGTTAAAATAGTTCAGCGCCGCCGACGCGACACCATAGGAGCGCCCGCCGAGATAGATTTCGTTGAGATAGAGTTCGAGAATCTTTTCCTTCGAGAACTCCTTTTCCATCCGCTGCGCGACAATGGCTTCCTTGGCCTTGCGCTCGATGTTCTGGTCGCGGGTCAGCAGCATGTTCTTGGCGACCTGCTGGGTGATCGTGGAGCCGCCCTCCATGCCGCCGGAACCAGTGACCTTGTTTTTCGCCGTATTCATAGCGCCGCGGGTGATCCCGACATAGTCGAGCCCGTCATGGGTGAAGAAATTCTTGTCCTCGGCCGCCACGAAGGCCTGGATGACATGAACCGGGATGGACTCATAAGGCACGAACACGCGGTGCTGATCCGCGAATTCGGCAATCAGCGTGCCGTCGCCGGCATGCACGCGCGAGGTGATCGGCGGCTCATATTGTTTCAGCTTGGCGACCGATGGCACATCGCGCCCGAGGGCTGCGAAATATAGCCAGAGTGCGATCAGGCCGATGACACCCAGCACAAGGCCGGCAATCACCAGCCGGATTCCCCATTTCAGCCACAGCGGCATGCCGCCCCTTTCCTTATAGGGGTCCGGCCGGTTCTTCGGCTGGAAAGTCGGAGGGGCGTCGTCTGTCATCTGTAAACCTTGCGGCGATTCGTGGCGTTTTGACCGGTCGGCGGCAGCACGCAACGCAGGTCGCATGCCTTTCAGGCCATACTAAGGCGCGCCGGTGGCAGGCAAAAGGGGCCGGTGTCAGATGTCGCGGCGTTCTATTTCGCCATCGTTAATGCGGATTTCGGGAAGGGGGCGCTTTTCCGGCGGCGGTGTTTCGAGCCCCGTCTGAAGCTTTCCCTTGATCGCCTCGCGCTCGGCCTGCGGCGGACGGTTATCGAGGGCGGCCTGCCAGGCCTCGCGCGCTGCAACCTCATCTCCCTGATGCCAGTAGATGTCGCCGAGATGATCCTCGATTTCCCAGTGGCGGTGCGGCTTCAGGTCTTCCCGCGCGCCCTCGATCAGCTGCTGCGCCCGGTCGAGATCGCCGAGACGGTAAAGCGCCCAGCCGAAGGAATCGGCGATATAGGGGTCGTTCTCGGCCAGCAGCATGGCGCGGGCAAGAACCCGGTAACCTTCCTCATACCGATCAGTCCGGGTGACGAGAAAGTATCCCAGCGAGTTCAGCGTGTAGGGGTCGTTGGGCCGGGCGAGGCGTTCCGAACGCAGGATCACAAGCGCGTCATTGATCTGGCCTTCGCGTCCCAGCAATTCGGCCAGGGCCATCCGGCGCTCATGGGTATCGTCGAGCCGGCGGGCTTCCCTGGCATGGCTTACGGCCTGTGGAATATCGCCGAAATGGCTGTAGATGGTGCTGGCCAGGCCGTTGGCGGCGGCGCGTTCGGCCGGGTTGCCGGCAAGCTCCAGCATTTCCGGCAGGATCGACATCGCCTTGTCGCGGTCATTCAGCAAAGCGCTGAGCTGCAGCGCGCCATACAGCGTCTGCAGGCGGTCTTCGTCTTCTGACAGTTCAATGGCCTTTGCGATGGCGGCGCGGGCTTGAGCTTCCTCTCCGGCCATGATCAAGGCCTGCGCGGCCGATATCTGAAGCGCCGGTGTCGGCTGCGGCGCGGAAAGCGCCAGGTGGGCCGCGCCCGCGAACAGGGCCTCTTCATACAGCGCATTGATGACACTGCTACGGATATCATTGTTGGCGGGGTCGAAAACGAGCGTGACCAGATCGAAACCGGCCCGCTCGGTATCGAACCCTGATATCTGCTGGCCGCGCAGGGCGGCGGCGATATAGCGCTGATGCTGCAGCGCGCTGGAGACATCCGACAGGGATTGCGAAAAGCCGGTCACGAAAGTCAGCGGCTTGTTGTCGAGATTCTTGCCGGTTTCGAGACTGTCGAGTGCGGCGGCATAACTTGTGGCCTGTTCGGGCTCGGCATCCGCCAGGAGCTGATAGACTGTCTTCGCGTCCTCGATCCGCCCGAGGCGCTGCAGCAACAGTGCGCGGCGCACGACGACCGTGCTGACATAGGTGTAGACGAGGCCGCGCGGATCGAATTCATGCTCCGGCGCCTCGATGCGTGAGGGGGTCAGCGCCTCGTAAACCGCGAGGGCTTCCTCCGGCCGGCCGGCGGCTTCGAGCAGGGCGGCAAGCGACAGGTCAGCGGTGATGCCAGGCATGGTGCCGGCGACTTCGCGGTGGCGCTCGATCGCTGCGCCGGTCTGGCCTTCGAGCGCCATGAACCAGGCATCCAGCCAGAGGAAAAAGCCCGGCAGGTCTTCGTCCATCTCATCATCGCCGGTCAGATCGAGATAAGCCCGCGCTGCGGCGAAGTCGCCTTCAGCGGCCCGGTCGAGCGCAAGAAAGGCGTCATAGAACCCGTTATGTGCCCGCTGGCGCGCAGGCATCTGGGCAAGGAGCGTGAGGAAAGCGGCGGTATCGGCGGCGCGCAGGGCATCGTCTGGCGTGGCATAGGCCGCCGCATCGGCCACAAGGGTTGCGCGCGCTGCGGGTGACAGGCGTATCTCAGGCGCTGGCGCTGGCGCTGGCGCAGGCGCTTCTGCTTGGGCCTGCGTACTCTGAATGGCCTGTATGACGGATACACAGCCAGTCTGGCTGACGGCCAGGAGGCAGGCGATGACGCCCGCCAGGGCACAAGAGGTGTGGCGCATGGGGCCGCTCACTCCGAGACAAGGGGTATAATCAAGCAGCCCTCTGCGCCAAGAGCAAGGCGGGGGATGGGCAAATCATGCTGAGGCGAAAAGGCCGCCTGCAAGTGAGGCGGCCCTTCCGGTTCAGGTATTGGGATATGCCGGTCCTCCGCCGCCTTCAGGCACGGTCCAGTTGATATTCTGGTTCGGATCCTTGATGTCGCAGGTCTTGCAGTGGATGCAGTTCTGCGCATTGATCTGGAACCGGACACCGCCGTCGTCCTTGATCCACTCATACACCCCGGCCGGGCAATACCGCGCAGACGGCCCGGCAAACACATCGTGTTCGGACGATTTCTGCAGCGACAGGTCGGCGACCTTCAGGTGAACCGGCTGGTCTTCTTCATGGTAGGTGTTGGTGAAGGAGACATTGGTGAGCTTGTCGAAGCTCAGCACCCCGTCCGGTTTCGGATAGTCGATCGGCTTGAAGTTCTTGGCCGGTTTCAGCGAAGCGGCATCGGTCTTGCCATGCTTGAGCGTGCCGAAGAATGAGAAGCCGCCGAGCAGGCTTGTCACCCACATGTCGAGACCACCCATCGGGATGCCAAGCGCGGTGCCGAGTTTCGACCATAGCGGCTTGACGTTCCGCACCTGTTTGAGTTCGCGGTAGACCGAGGAGTCCTCGTACGCGTCCTCATAGGCAGTGAGCACATCGCCCGAGCGGCCTTCGCGGATCGCATCGAGTACCGCTTCGGCACCCATCATGCCCGTCAGGATGGCGTTGTGACTGCCCTTGATGCGAGGCACGTTGACGAAGCCCGCCCCGCAGCCGATCAGCGCGCCGCCCGGGAAGGCGAGCTTCGGCACCGACTGGAAACCGCCTTCGGTGATGGCGCGGGCGCCATAGGCCACTCGCTTTCCGCCCCTCAGGAAAGGCGCGACCGTGGGGTGATGCTTGAAACGCTGGAACTCGTCATAGGGCGAAATCCAGGGGTTTGCGTAATTCAGGTGGACGACGAAGCCGACGGTGATGAACGGCTCGCCATTGTCGCGGAAGTGGTAGAGGAAGCTGCCGCCGCCAGTCTTGTTGTCGAGCGGCCAGCCCATCGTGTGCTGGACATAGCCTTCCTTGAAATTCTCTTCAGGGACAGACCAGACTTCCTTCAGGCCGATACCGAATTTCTGCGGGTCACGGCCTTCATCGAGGTTGAACCTGGCGATCAGCTGTTTGGTCAGAGAGCCGCGCGCGCCCTCTGCGAACAGGACGTATTTGCCGAGCAGTTCCATGCCGGGCTGGTAGTCGTCCTTCGGCTGGCCGTCCGCGCCAATACCCATGACGCCGGCGACAATGCCTTTGACCGCGCCTTTGTCATCATAAACGAGTTCGGACGCGGCAAAGCCGGGGAAAACCTCAACCCCGAGCTTCTCGGCCTCGGCGCCGAGCCAGCGGGTGACATTGGCCAGCGAGCCGGCAAAATTGCCATGGTTCTTCATGAAAGAGGGCATCGGCAGCCAGGAAATGTCTGCGGCCCCCTGCGGCCCGAGATAGATGAACTTGTCATCCGTGACTTCGGTCTTCAAGGGCCGGTCGTCGCGCTCCCGCCAGTCGGGGATCAGCTGATCGAGGCCGATCGGGTCAATCACCACACCGGACAGTATATGGGCGCCGATCTCGCCGCCTTTCTCGATGACGACTACCGAGAGATCCTCGCCTGATTCATTGGCCAGCTGTTTGAACCGGATCGCTGCGGCAAGGCCTGCCGGGCCGCCGCCGACGATCACCAGGTCGAATTCCATAGACTCGCGCTCGGGGGTCTCCGCCATAAGCTGCTCCTTGTTTGGGCTTTGCGCCTTATCTGTATGCCTGTATCCGGGTAAGCACTTACAGCCTGTTTTCTCAAGGTCCAGCCCGTCCGCAATGCCAGCCCCTGCGTCAAGAGAGCCGATTTCTGTCCTCACCGACTGGTGGATGGCCATGGGTGTCAGTGTGGATGAGGCGCTTGTCGGCGCTCTCATGGAAGCAGCGCCAGCCCCGGCCGAAGCTGAAGCCTCCGCGGCACCTGCCCTCGGACAGGACGCCCCGCCCGTCCGCCGGCGCAGCGGGCGCGGTGTGGAAGACTGGGTCAGCGAAGCCCGGAAACTGGCAGAAGCGTGCGCAGATATGGACGCTCTAGCTGCCGCAATCCGCGATTTTCAGGGCAGCCCGTTGAAGGCCGCATGCGAGAAGACGGTCGTTTATGATGGCGTGGCGGGCGCCTCCCTAATGGTGATCGGGGAGGGGCCGGGCGCCGAGGAGGACCGGCAGGGCAAGCCCTTTGTCGGCCGGGCCGGGCAGCTGCTCGACAAGATGCTCGCGGCGATCGGCCGGAGCCGGGCAGACAATGCCCTGATCTCGAACGTCAATTACTGGCGCCCGCCGGGCAACCGCAATCCGGAGGCCGAGGAACTGGCCGTCTGCCGCCCCTTCGTCGACAGGATGATCGAGATTAACCGGCCGAAGCTGATCGTCGCGGCGGGCGGGGTGCCTGCCGTTTCGCTGCTGCAAAGTCGGGACGGGATCATGAAGCTGCGCGGCAATGAATATCGCTACACCACGCCGGGCGGCTTCTCCGCACCGCTGATTCCGATGCTGCATCCGGCCTATCTCCTGCGCCGCCCGCAGGACAAGAGCCGCGCCTGGCGCGACCTGTTGCTGATCGAACAGCGCCTCGGCGAACTGGAATAGCGATTGCGCCAGCGCCTCACCGGCAGCTCGGTTCCGGAGATTTCATGCCTGCGCCCCTCTCGATCATCATCCCGGCCCTGAATGCGGCGAGCGACCTGCCGCTCTGCCTCGAAAGCCTGATGGCGGGTCTTGAGGCGGGGCTGATCCGGGAAGTGATTGTCGCTGATAGCGGGTCAGAGGACGCAACCCGGGCCATCGCTGGTTCGGCCGGAGCCAACCTTGTCGAAGCGGGGCCATCATCCGCTACGCGCCGCCGGGCAGGTGCAGACGCGGCACGCGGCGAATGGCTGCTTTTCCTTCATCCTGACGCGGTCCTCTCCCGCGACTGGCCAGAGCGCGCCGCCGCGCATATGGCGATGCGGCCCGGCATGGCGGCGGCCTTCCGGCTGAAATACCGCAGCGATGCCCGCGCGGCGCGTGTCGCCGAAGCACGCGCCAACCGGCGGGCACGCTGGCTCGGCCTGCCTATGGGGGATCAGGGTCTGCTGATCTCGCGGGCGCTCTATGACGAGGCCGGCGGTTATCCCGATATCGCGGCAATGGAAGACGCCGAACTTGCCCGCCGGATCGGCAAGGCGCGACTGGTCATGCTGGATGCCGAAGCGCGGGTCTCGGCCGCGCGGCATGAACAGGCGGGCTGGGGCAGGATCGCGGCGCAGGAGCGAGCGGCGCTGATACGTTTCCTGATGCGGCGCTAGTTCTGGTCCCACCAGTCGGGGTCGGTAAAGTCGCTGCTATGGCGCTCTCGAAGATATTCGGCAAAGGCGGCGACATCCCCGATTCTGCAGCTGTAGGCGCCGTCTTCTTCAAGCCAATAGCGTAGCCGCTGATCCGTGCTGGCGTCCCCGCAGCCGGGGACGGCGACATTGTACCGGCTGACCCCACCGGAGGTATCGCCCGCAGAAACAGCGACAATATAGGCCCAGACAATTTCATCTTCCTGGCGCAGCTCGACCTCCCCAAGCCACATCTGCTGGCCATTGGATGGCGGCAACGCCATGAAACGGGCGAACATGGGGTCTTCCTCGGCGGCGTCTTCCGGATGCGGCAGGATGAGATACCCGTCCTCGCTCGGCATTGCCTGATGGCAGGGTTCGCCAGGGTCGATGCAGAAAGCAAGCGGGCCGTCCTGAAGACGGGCGCCTTCGCCGATCAGCTGGTTTTCAGACAGGAAACAGGCGCCGAGAAAGAACACGGCAGAGGCCGCTGCACATATCCGTAGGCTGGCAAGCATTGGTGCAAACTTTCATTGTCTGATCGGGGCATAACCCGCCAATCGGGCTAATCGATGGCGTGATCTGCGCGGTTTCAAGCAGCAGAAGGCTGACGGGCAGATGAACCAGCAGGGCGCGTTCACAAATCCCACAGGAGATTTTCTCTAAGTTCTTGCTTTGTTCCTTCTTCCCTGGCTTTCTCCTGACCATGCGTACGGGACAGAAACTGAAGAAATCAGGACGGGTCACGCTCCTCGACGCCTCTCGCGCGGCCGAACGTTTCGAGCATCGGGGGCGTGGCGCCATTTCGAATCAGACCGGCCGGTATGAACGCGAAACGCGCCACGCCTTTGACGATGGCTGGGATACGGCCGAAGAGCCCGCCCCGCGACTCGACACCATCCTGATGGATGAAGTCGCCCGTACGATCATCACTTTCAACAAGTCACCCGACATCTCGTTTGACCGGACAGTGAACGCCTATCGGGGCTGTGAGCATGGCTGCGTCTACTGTTTCGCCCGCCCGACCCATACCTGGTCCGGTCTTTCGGCGGGACTGGATTTCGAAAGCCGGCTGTTCCGCAAGGCCAATGCGCCGGAGCTGCTGGTGCGGGAACTGGCAAGGCCCGGCTATGTGGTGCGCCCGATTGCCATAGGCATGAATACGGATGCCTACCAGCCGGTGGAGCGGACCGAACGGCTGACGCGGCAGATTCTCGAAATTCTGGCCGCCCATAACCACCCCGCCAGCCTGCTGACAAAATCAGCCCTGATCCAGCGCGACATCGACCTGCTTGCGCCGATGGCAAAGAAAGGGCTCGTGCGTGTCGGCGTATCGATCACCACGCTGGACCGCAAGCTTGCCCGCAAGATGGAGCCCCGCGCGGCCACGCCCGAGCGGCGGCTGGAAACTGTCCGGGCCCTCTCCGATGCCGGGATCCCGGTCGCGGTAATGACAGCGCCGATCATCCCTGGCCTCAACGATCATGAGATTGAAGCGCTGATCCAGGCGGCCGCCGATCATGGCGCGCGCGGGGTCGGGTATGTCGTCCTGCGCCTGCCCTTCGAGATCAAGGATCTCTTCCATGAATGGCTGGCCCAGCATGCGCCGGACCGTGCAGCCCGGATCATCAACACGCTCCGGGACATGCGCGGGGGCAAGGATTATGATGCAAAATGGTTCGAGCGCGGAACAGGCAGGGGGCCGGTGGCGGACCTGATCCGGCAGCGTTTCATCCGGGCGGCGGCGCAGCAGGGCCTCGATCAGCCGCGCCCGCCGCTCCGGACGGACTTGTTCCGGATACCGAATGGGTCTGGCGGGCAGTTCGTGCTCGACCTCTGAAACACCTTGGCAGATCAGAACTCCGCACGATGCCTCAGGCGGCGCCGGCTTCAGGTTCAGCGGCAGATATCTCCACCTTGTCATGCGCAACCGGCGCCCAGGGACAGAGCCTGCGCTCCGCTTTCAGCGCGACTTCGGCCAGCCGGCGCAGGCGGCGGGCGTACAACAGTGCGGCTTCCATGGCCTCGACGGGCGTCCGGCCCGCGGCGGCGGCCGACAGCAGATCCTTTTTGATCGCCTGATAGGCGGCTTCGACCTCATCCATCTCCTGGTCGAACTCGGTCTTGAACTCACCCGGATCACCGGCTCGGGTCTGGAAGGCGTTGATCACTCCGGACTTCAGCCGCACCCAGTTCGGACCTGTCACGAGCGGCGGCGGCGGGCGCGGAGATGTACCGATCGCCGCCGATTCCGTTGCCACCTCCTCAACATGCTGGATCGATCGGATGAGGTCCGGCAGCGCCTCAACGACCTCTGTTGGCAGAGGCTGGCGGCTGAGCAGGGCGATGAAATCCCGGATCGCCTGCCCGAGGGCGAGGATGCCGGCATCGACTTCGCCATTGATCTTCTGTCCCGGCCTTCCCGCGAGACGGCTTCGTGCCTGGCCGAACGCAATCTCCATCATCCGTTCGATCTCCAGCACCAGGCCGCGCAATGCCACGGACGGGACCGCCGCGAGGGTCGCATCCAGATGCGCCGGCCGGCTGATCGTTTCCGCATCGCTGACATAAAGCGTCTGCAGCCAGCGCACTAGACGCCCGGCAAAAGGCCAGATGACCACGACACCTAGACAGTTCAGGATCGTGTTGAAGATTGCCAGGGTAAGCGGCTCGTCCTTGCTGTCGGCCAGCAGCATGTCCGCAAGCCAGTGGCTGGTCGCGACCAGCGGGTAGAGGACAATAAAGGCGACAATGCCGGTAAAGATGTTGAAAACGATGTGCGCCATCGCCACGCGCTTGGCTGCCGGTGTTGCACCGGTGGAGGCCAGCATGGCGGTGGTCGTCGTGCCGATATTGGCGCCGATGATACCGGCTGCGGCGAACTCAAGCGGCAGGCCGCCGGTCGCGGTGGCGGTCAGGATGAGGGCGACGGCCGCGCTCGATGACTGCGCAAGGGCCGAAAGGACGACGCCGGCGAGCAGGAAGACGAAGGGCGCAAAAAAGCCCGCCTGGCCGAGATCGACATGATCGAGATAGGGCAGGAGGGTTTCGAAGCCGTCCTTCAACACGTCGATACCCAGAAAGAACAGGCCGAACCCCGCCAGCGTGCCGCCCGTTCCGGCTAGGCGCGGACGCCCCGAGGCCACCATCTGCAACATGACGCCAAACCCGATGACCGGCAGGGCAAAAGCGCCGATATCGAGCTTGAGGCCGATCAGGGCGACCAGCCAGGCGGTCATGGTCGTTCCCACATTCGAGCCGAAGATCACCCAGACCGCATGGCTGAGTGTCAGCAGGCCGGCATTGACGAAGCCGATCGTGGCAACCGTGACCGCGCTGGAGGATTGAACGAAGCTCGTCAGCAGGGCGCCGGAGGCGAGGCCGCGCGCCGGCGTGCTGGTCCAGCGGTGGAGCACGGTCCGCAGACCGTCTCCGGCGGCGAGCTTCAGCCCGTCCGTCAGCATCGACATGCCGAGGAGGAACAGGCCAACCCCGCCGAGCAATGTCAGTGCCAGCATCATGGCAACCTCTGTTCCTCCTGCGCCAGCGGCGCCGTGTATTACCGGCGTGCAGCTAAGCGCGTGCCGGGCCGTCCTGCAAGCCGCCTGACGTTAACGGGCCGCCGGCGGCGGTAACCTTTCAGCAGGACTTCCTTCACCCCGTCTTTACCGGCGCGATTCAGGGTCGGCTGCAACAGTCACAGTAGAGTTGCGGGGCCTCCCATTCATGACAATCCAGCGTAACACGATCATTCAGGGCGATTGTATCGAGGTCCTGTCGCGCCTGCCGGACCAGTCAGTCGATCTCATCTTTGCCGATCCGCCCTACAATCTCCAGCTGGGCGGCGGCCTCACCCGTCCGGACCAGTCGGTCGTGGACGGCGTTGACGATGAATGGGACAAGTTCGCCAGTTTTGACGACTATGATCTGTTCACGCATCAGTGGCTGGAAGAATGCCGCCGGGTATTGAAGGATGATGGCGCCATCTGGGTTATCGGTTCCTATCACAACATCTTCCGGGTCGGGACGGTATTGCAGGATCAGGGCTTCTGGATCCAGAATGACGTGATCTGGCTTAAATCGAACCCGATGCCGAACTTCAAGGGCACGCGCTTCCAGAATGCGCATGAAACGCTGATCTGGGCGGGCAAATCCCGCGATAGCCGCGTGACCTTCAATTACGATGCGCTCAAGACCTTCAATGAAGACAAGCAGATGCGCTCCGACTGGACGATCCCGCTGTGCACCGGCGGAGAGCGGCTTAAAGATTCCGGCGGACGCAAGGCGCATCCGACGCAGAAGCCCGAAGCACTTCTGAACCGCATCCTCCTCGCCACCACCAATCCGGGCGACCTCGTCCTTGATCCGTTCTCCGGCACCGGCACAACGGCTGCGGCGGCCAAACGTCTGGGCCGGGACTTTATAGGGATTGAACGCGAAGAAAACTATGCCCGCCTCTCCCGTGCCCGCCTCAAGGCGATCACGCCGCTGGAGGGCGAAGTGCTGGAGACTGAGCGCAGCAAGAAATCTCTCGCCCGCGTGCCCTTCGGTGCGCTGATCGAAACCGGCTGGCTCAAGCCCGGCGATCGGCTCTATTCGCCCCAGCGTCGCCATCAGGCACGCATCCGGGTCGATGGCTCGCTCACCACCGGCTCGATCACCGGCTCGATCCACCGCCTCGGCGCTCAGGTCCAGCAGGCGCCTGCCTGCAATGGCTGGACCTACTGGCACTACGAGACTGACAAGCGCGATCTCGCGCCGATCGACCTTCTGCGCCGCCGTTACCGGGAAGAGATGGGTCTCGCCTGAGACCCTCCGTTTACGAATAACTCGTCAGGATCTGGTCGATCGCGCGTTCGAGATCGCGCAGCGTTGCTACATGGCTCATCTGCTTGCAGTAGGGCGCATAACGCGGGATGACGCTGTCGCCGGTGCCCCAGAGGGCGGGGCCTTCCGGGTTCAACCAGATCACCTGCTTGGCCCGGCTGGCAAAGCCGCTGAACAGGTCGAGGCGCGGATCGCCATAATTCGAGCGCCCGTCGCCGAGCACGAGAATGGTCGAGCGCCGGTCAATTGCCGTTTCGTGGTTCATGGAGAAGTCGGACAATGCCTGACCATAGCTGGTTGAACCGAGGCCGAATTCGCGCAGGATTTTCTTCATCGCCTCGTCAAACTCATTATTCTCCAGGATGGTGCTGACCTCGCCGAGCCGATAGGAAAAGGCATAGGCGTGGAGGTCGGGGATCACTTCCTTGAGCGAGTAGAGCAGCAACAGCAGGAAGCGCACATACGCCGCCACTGATCCGGACACGTCGCAGATCGCGATGATCTTGGGGCGGTCTTTCTTCCTCTGTCGCCAGATGACGTTGAACGGCACCCCGTCATAGCCGGCATTGGCGCGCATCGTGCGGCGCACGTCGAGAACGCCGCGCGACGTCTTCTTCCGGCGGCGGGAGTGTTTCACAGCAAGGCGTTTGGCAATCTTCGCGATCAGCAGTTTCATGCGCGCCATGTCATGGCTTTCCAGCGCCGTGAGGCGCCGCGTTGCGGCCACATCGTCGCGGAATTTCTCGGTCTCTCCGGCGCCAAACACTTCAAACGCCCGCTCGGCCCGCTCACGCGCCGCCATGGTGAGTGCGCGGCGCGCATCGATGAGGCGTTGAGCTCCGGTGTCAGCCTCGGCGCCGGATTGTTGCAGGGCCTCGAGCAATCGCGCCTGCAGCGCTTCGCCGCCCATGGCGCGCACCATCTGCTGGGCGTAGTAAGCGGTCTGTGTCGAGAAGCGGATATCGTTGAGACCGGCAGCCTCGGCGGCCCGCTCTACGGCCGCGGCAAGCGCCTGTTCATTGCCCTCTTCTGTCAGGCTCACCATCTGCTCGACCGGGTCGCCGTCCTCGCTCCCTCCGGCCTCGGATCTTTCACGATCCTCGGCGGCCTCGGTTTCATCCCCGCTCTTTTCGCTGCGGCTGTTGCTGCGAGCGAAATAGAGGTCGAACAGTCGGTCGTGAATGTCTTTCTCGGCTTCGGATTTCGCCAGCACACAGCCCAGCGAGTCCTTCAGAAGCCCCCGGTCGTCATAGCCGATCATCGCGACGGTGCGCGCCGCATCCAGCGCTTCGCCGGTGGAGACCTTCACGTCGGCCGATCTCAGCGCTCGGATGAAATTGGAGATCTGGCGCTCCATCGCGCGCCTCAGCCGATATCAGGATAGCCGGATGCCATCCGCCCGCCGCCATCAGTGCCGACCGCCTCGCGCACCAGTTTCGGCACTTGCAGGGAAATCGCGGCGATGTCGGTCTCATGCTTGAGCAGGACGTTCAGCGTATCGCGTACGAACTTTTCGTCGAGGCTGCTGGCATGCAGCAGAAGCAGGGTACGCGCCCAATCCACCGTTTCGGCAATCGAGGGGCGCTTCTTGATATCGGTCTCGCGCACCGACTGGACGAAGCGGACAAGCTGGGAGAGCAGCGTATCGGAAATACCGTCCACGCGCGCCCGAACGATCTTCTGTTCCCGGACATGATCGGGAAAGCCGATATGCAGGTGCAGGCAGCGCCGCTTCAGCGCGTCGCCAAGTTCGCGCACATTGTTGGATGTGAGGATCACGATGGGCGGAACCTTCGCCCGGATCGTGCCGATCTCCGGCACGGAAACCTGATAGTCCGACAGCACTTCCAGCAGGAAGGCCTCGAACGCCTCGTCCGATTTGTCGATCTCGTCGATCAGCAGCACCGAACCCTTGTCCTGCTGCATGGCATTCAGGAGCGGGCGCGCTTCGAGGAATTGCGGCGAAAAGAACAGGTCTTCAAAGTCAGCGAGCTTGCCGAGCGACTGGCCCAGCGTATCGGCCGCGCCGATCAGCTCGTTCAGCTTCTCTTTCAGGATCTGGGTATAGAGCAGCTGCTTGCCGTATTTCCATTCATACAGCGCCTTGCCTTCATCCAGGCCCTCATAGCATTGCAGCCGGATCAGCGGCAGCTCCATCCACCGGGCCAGCGAAGCGGCAAGATCGGTCTTGCCGACTCCAGCCGGGCCTTCGATCAGGATGGGTTTTCTCAGGCCATGGGCCAGAAAAACGGCCGTTGAAATCTGGTCGGTCGAAATATAGCCGACCTCCCCGAGCCCCGCGGTGATCGCCTCGATCGAGGTCATTGGCTCATAGCCGGATGTCATGTCTTTCGCCATGCCGAAAAGGGGTAGGGGGGCGGCGTATGACTGGCAAGGCGTGACGCGGGGAAAGCGGGGCGCTATGCCGGGCCAAGCCATGCCCGTCGCCCGGATTCTCTTCACGCTGCCGCTGCCCGAACCGTTTGATTATACGGTGCCGGAAGGCATGGTGCTTGAGCCGGGCGCCTGTGTTGCTGCGCCCGTCGGGCCGCATGACCGTCTTGGCATGGTGGTGGAGGTACTGGGCGACGAGGCCGGCGCGGGGCGCAAGCTGAAGCCGGTCACATCGGTCTATGAGGTGCCGCCGATCGGCACGCCGATGCGGGAATTTCTCGCTTGGGTTGCCCGCTATACGGTCACCCATCCTGGGCAGGTCCTGTCGATGGCCTTGAGGGCGCGGGAGGGGCTGCTGCCGTCTCCGGTCGAGATCCGCTACCGCACCACCGGCCAACTGCCCGAGCGGACGACGCCGGCGCGCCAGAAGGTGCTGGATGTGTCCCGGACTGTCCCGGATGTGACCCGGAATGACCAACTCTGGTCGGCTTCTGAGCTCGCTGCGGCCGCAGAAGTGTCTTCCGGTGTCGTGAAAGGACTGGTCGAGGCCGGCGCGCTCGAGCCCGTGGAGATCGAAACCGATCCGCCCTACCGGCTGCCCGATCCTGACCGGCCCGGCGCCGATCTGACTGCGGAGCAGGCAGCCGCTGCCACAGAGCTTCGCCGCGCGATCGCCGGAGGCGGCTATTCCGCCTTCCTGCTCGACGGGGTGACCGGGTCGGGCAAGACGGAAGTGTACTTTGAGGCGATTGCCGAAGCGCTGAAATCTGATCCAGAAGCCCAGGTCCTTGTCCTGCTTCCGGAAATTGCTCTGACTCAGGCGATTCTTACCCGTTTCGAGGCTCGCTTCGGCGCCGCGCCCGCCCCCTGGCATTCGGGCGTGAACCCGAAGGACCGCCGCCGCACCTGGCGCGAGACGGTCCATGGCCGTGCCCGGATCGTCATCGGGGCGCGCTCCGCCCTGTTCCTGCCGTTCCGCAAGCTGCGTCTCATCATCGTCGATGAGGAACACGATACCAGCTTCAAACAGGAAGATGGCGTCACCTACCATGCCCGCGACCTGGCCGTAATGCGGGCAAAGCTCGAAGGTGGCGCAGTCATTCTTGCCTCCGCCACGCCGGCCCTGGAGACGATCGTCAATGCAGAAGCCGGGCGGTATACGCGCCTGCGCCTGTCGGCGCGGCCGGGAACCGCGCGCCTGCCGGATGTGGAACTCATTGATCTCAGAAAAGCGCCGCCCGATCGCGGAAAATGGCTCTCCCCGCTGCTGGAGCGCGCCATGGCTGACACCCTGTCGAATGGTGAACAGTCGCTGCTCTTCCTCAACCGGCGCGGCTATGCCCCCCTCGTGCTCTGCAAGGCATGCGGGGAAAGACTGAAGACTCCGGGCACCGAGAACTGGCTGACCGAGCACCGCTATACCAGCCGCCTGGTCTGCCATGTCACAGGCTACTCTATCCCCAAACCTGCCCATTGCCCGCATTGCGGCGCGGCCGACTCCCTGATCGGGGTCGGGCCCGGTGTGGAACGGGTGGCAGAAGAGGTGCGGGTGCTGTTTCCGCAGGCGCGGATCGAGATATTCTCGTCGGACACCGCCCAGGGCGGCGAGGCGACCCGCAGCATCGTCTCGCGAATGGAAGCAGGCGAAATCGATGTGCTGATCGGAACCCAGATCGTCGCCAAGGGCCACAACTTCCCGAACCTGACCCTGGTTGGCGTTGTCGACGCCGACAGCGGCCTGAAGGGCGGCGACCTGCGCGCCGGCGAACGGACCTATCAGCTGCTGAGCCAGGTGGCGGGCCGGGCCGGGCGCGCCGAGCGGCCGGGCAGGGCGCTGGTGCAGACCTATGCGCCGGATAACCCCGCCATGCAGGCCCTGGCCGCGAATGACCGGGACGGGTTCCTTCAGGTCGAGCGCGATGTCCGCGCCGAGCTGACGCTGCCGCCTTTCGGACGCCTTGCGGCGCTCGTCCTGTCGGCGCCGGGCGCAGATCTGGTTGATAAGGTGGCGCTTGAGATCACGGCTGCGGCGCCGAATGGCGACGGCGTGGAGATCTACGGGCCCGCACCGGCCCCGATTACGGTATTGCGGGGGCGTCACCGGAGGCGCTTCCTTATCAAGAGCCCGCGCACGGTGGATCTGTCGGCCTACATGACCGCTTGGACGGGGCGGCTCAAACTGCCCTCACAGGTCCGGATTTCGGTGGATATCGATCCCTATTCTTTCCTTTGAACACGCGGATGCTCAGGGGAATGTCGCCAGCGGCCATTTCGCCGCATGAAGGGCCGCCGCGGGCCTGTTGTCAGCGCAGTTTTCTGATGATAAGCGCCGCACAGCCTTGGGGGGGTGCCCGTTTACGAGCACCGCCCGCCTGACCATTACAAGGGCATTTGTCGCCCCCCAGCCAGAGACGGATTTCAGGACCTTGCCTGCCTCGAGCGTGATACAGACAAGTGAAACGGCCCGGCGTTACGCCCGCGCAGTCTTCGAACTGGCGCAGGACAAGGGCGAGCTTGCCAATGTCTACAAGGATTTCAGGAGCTTCGCAGCACTTGTTAAAGGCTCCGCCGACCTGCGCAAACTCATTGATTCGCCCGCTTTCGCGCGGGACACGAAGCTCGCTGCACTCGGCGCAATCGCGAAGAAGGCGGGCTATTCGCCGCTGTTTGGCAAATTCCTCGGCGTGATGGCCGGCAATGGCCGCGCGCGCGACATTCTCGGCGCCGAAGTGGCCTTCGATCAGCTGTATGCGAAACAACGCGGCGTCCAGCGCGCCGTGGTTCGCACGGCACAGGAAATGACCGGCGCTGAAAAGGCCCGGATCGAATCGCTGCTCGCCAAGCTTGTCGGCGGCGAAGTTGAACTCACCAGCGAGGTCGATGCCTCGCTCATTGGCGGTATTCAGCTGCGCCTCGGCTCGAAGCTCGTGGACGCAAGCATCGCCAAGAAACTTGAACGCATGAACACCGCCATGAAGGGAGCATGAGAAGCTCGATGGACATTTCACCTGCAGAAATTTCGGGCATCCTGAAGTCTCAGATCGAGAATTTCGGCGTCGAAGCCGAAGTGTCGGACGTTGGCCAGGTTCTCTCCGTCGGTGACGGTATTGCCCGCGTCTATGGCCTCGATAGTGTCCAGGCCGGCGAACTCGTCGAGTTTGACGGCGGCATCAAGGGCATGGCGCTGAACCTGGAGTCCGACAATGTCGGCGTCGTGATTTTCGGCGACGACCGCGGCATCAAGGAAGGCGCGACTGTCAAACGCACCGCCGAGATCGTCTCGGCCCCGGTCGGCAAGGGCCTTCTTGGCCGTGTCGTCAACCCGCTGGGCGAGCCGATCGACGGCAAGGGCCCGCTGAAAGACGTCGCCGATCGCGCCCGTGTGGACGTGAAGGCCCCTGGCATCATTCCGCGCAAATCGGTTCATGAGCCTATGATGACCGGCCTCAAGGCCATCGACGGGATGATCCCGGTCGGCCGCGGCCAGCGCGAGCTGATCATCGGCGACCGTCAAACCGGCAAGACCGCGATCTGCATCGACACGATCCTGAACCAGAAACCGACCAATGACGCCGCCAAGTCCGACAAGGACAAGCTGTTCTGCGTTTACGTCGCCATCGGCCAGAAACGGTCGACTGTGGCCCAGGTCGTCAAAGTGCTCGAAGAGCGCGGCGCGCTCGACTACACGATCGTTGTCTCGGCGACGGCGTCAGAGCCGGCCCCGCTTCAATACCTCGCCCCGTTCACCGGCTGCGCGATGGGCGAGTGGTTCCGCGACAACGGCATGCACGCGCTGATCATCTATGATGACCTGTCCAAACAGGCGGTCGCCTACCGCCAGATGTCGCTGCTGCTGCGCCGTCCGCCGGGCCGTGAAGCCTATCCGGGCGACGTGTTCTATCTCCACTCGCGCCTGCTTGAGCGCGCCGCGAAACTGAACGACGACAATGGCAATGGGTCGCTGACGGCGCTGCCGATCATCGAGACCCAGGCAAACGACGTGTCGGCCTATATCCCGACCAACGTGATCTCGATCACCGACGGCCAGATCTTCCTCGAGACGGACCTGTTCTACCAGGGTATCCGCCCGGCCGTGAACGTCGGTCTCTCGGTGTCGCGCGTCGGCTCGGCCGCGCAGACCAAGGCGATGAAGAAGGTCGCCGGCTCGATGAAAGGCGAACTCGCCCAGTACCGCGAGATGGCCGCCTTCGCGAAGTTCGGCTCCGACCTCGACGCCGCCACCCAGCGCCTCCTGAACCGCGGCGCCCGCCTGACCGAGCTCCTGAAACAGCCGCAATACTCGCCGTTGCTTATGGAAGAGCAGGTCGTGGTCATCTATGCCGGGACGCGCGGCTATCTCGACAAGGTCGCCCTCAAGGACGTGGTGCGCTATGAGAAGGACCTCCTTGTCCACCTGCGCGGCGCCAAGAAGGACCTGCTCGCCAAGCTCCGCGAGAAGAAAGAGCTGACCGAGGAAATCGAAGGCGAGATCAAGAAGACGCTCGACGATTTCACGGCGAAGTTCGCCTGATTGCGGCAAGTGGACGAAGGACGGTAAAGGCCTGACATGCCCAGCTTGAAGGACCTCAAGAACCGGATCGGAAGCGTGAAATCCACGCAGAAGATCACCAAGGCGATGCAGCTGGTGGCTGCGGCGAAGCTCAAGCGCGCGCAGGACGCCGCAACGGCTGCGCGGCCTTATGCCGAGCGCCTGGCGGCGGTTCTGGCGAATCTTGCGGCAACGACTGGCCAGGGCGGCCCGAAATTGTTGACCGGCAATGGCTCCGACCAGACGCATCTGATCGTCGTAATGACTGCGGAACGCGGCCTCGCGGGCGGCTTCAACGCCTATGTTGTCAAACTGGCGCGCCAGAAGATCCAGCAGCTCCGGTCCGAGGGAAAGACGGTCAAGATCCTGACCATCGGCAAAAAGGGACGCGAAGTCCTGGCCCGCGACTATGCCAGCCTGTTTACCCGCCATGTGAACCTGTCAGATGTGAAGGGTAACGACTTCACTGAGCCGGCAATGACCGTCGGCCAGATCCTTACGCAGGGATTTGAAGACGGCGAATTCGATGTCGCAACGCTGATCTATTCGCAGTTCAAGAATGTGCTGTCGCAGGTCCCGACCGCCCAGCAGCTTATTCCGGCCAAGGCGCCGGAAGGCGCTCCCGCGATCGATCTTGGCGGCGCGCAATACCTGTACGAGCCGTCTGAGGATGCCATCCTCGAGGCGCTTCTGCCCCGCTACATCAACACCCAGATCCTTTCTGCGATGCTTGAAAGTTCGGCCGGAGAGCAGGCGAGCCGCATGACCGCCATGGACAATGCGACCCGCAACGCCAAGGATCTCATAAAGTCGCTGAACCTGAAATATAACCGGGCCCGCCAGGCACAGATCACCAAAGAGCTGATCGAGATCATCTCCGGTGCCGAAGCCCTCTAAACGCCAACCAGACCAGAATAATTCATCTCCCGAGGAGACGATCAGATGAGCACCCCCGCCAACGCCAAAGGCAAGGTTTCCCAGGTTATCGGCGCCGTTGTCGATGTCGTATTTGACGGCGAACTGCCGCCGATCCTTAACGCGCTTGAGACTGACAACAACGGCAACCGCCTTGTTCTGGAAGTCGCACAGCACCTCGGTGAGAGCACCGTGCGCACCATTGCCATGGACTCGACAGAGGGTCTCGTGCGCGGCCAGGCCGTTGCCGATACCGGCACCCCGATCACGGTTCCGGTCGGCCCGGCGACGCTCGGCCGGATCATGAACGTGATCGGCGAGCCGATCGACGAGCGCGGCCCGGTCAACGCCGACACCTACATGCCGATCCACGCCCCGGCGCCGGACTTTGTCGACCAGTCGACCGAGTCGGAAGTGCTCGTCACCGGCATCAAGGTCATCGACCTGCTCTGCCCCTACGCCAAAGGCGGCAAGATCGGACTGTTCGGCGGCGCCGGTGTCGGCAAGACCGTTCTGATCATGGAGCTGGTGAACAATATCGCGAAACTGTTCGGCGGCTATTCCGTGTTCGCGGGCGTTGGCGAGCGTACGCGTGAGGGCAACGACCTCTATCACGAGATGATCGAGTCGAACGTTATCAACCTGGAAGGCGAAAGCCGGATGTCGCTGGTCTATGGCCAGATGAACGAGCCGCCGGGCGCCCGTGCGCGCGTCGCGCTGACCGGTCTGACGCAAGCGGAATACTTCCGCGATGTGGAAGGCAAGGACGTGCTGTTCTTCGTCGACAATATCTTCCGCTTCACCCAGGCGGGCTCGGAAGTGTCCGCTCTGCTCGGCCGTATTCCTTCGGCGGTGGGTTACCAGCCGACGCTGGCCACCGACATGGGCGCGCTCCAGGAGCGGATCACCTCCACCAACAAGGGTTCGATCACTTCGGTCCAGGCCGTCTATGTTCCGGCCGACGACCTCACCGACCCGGCACCGGCGACCTCGTTCGCACACCTTGACGCAACAACGGTTCTCAACCGGGCGATTTCGGAAAAGGGTATCTACCCGGCCGTCGACCCGCTCGACTCCACCTCGCGTATTCTCGACCCGATGGTTGTCGGCGAGGAACATTATGAGGTCGCCCGCGGCGTTCAGGCGATCCTGCAGAAGTATAAGGAACTGCAGGATATCATCGCCATCCTCGGCATGGACGAGCTGTCGGAAGAGGACAAGCTGACGGTTGCCCGCGCCCGTAAGGTCGAGCGCTTCCTGTCACAGCCCTTCGACGTGGCCCAGGTCTTTACCGGCTCACCCGGCGTGCAGGTGAAACTCGAAGACACGATCAAGGGCTTCAAGGGCCTGATCAGCGGCGAGTTCGACCATCTGCCGGAACCGGCTTTCTACATGGTCGGCAATATCGAGGAAGCGAAAGCCAAGGCTGCGAAACTGCTCGCCGAAGCTGCCTGAGGATAAAGCCTGATGGCTGACAAGCTGCACTTCTCCCTTGTCTCACCGGCGCGCGAGCTTTTCGCGGGCGCCGTCGATCATGTGATTGCTCCTGGTACGGAGGGTGAGTTCGGCGTTCTGGCGAACCATGCCCCCTTCATGACGACGCTGAAGAACGGCGTCGTGCGTGTTCTCGAGGGTGATGCCGTGAAGAAGCGCTTCTATGTGCGCGGCGGTTTCGCCGATGTGACGCCGGCCGGCCTGACGATCCTTGCCGAAGAGGCGCGCGACCTGTCGGACGTGACGGCAGACTTGGTGAATGGCGAAGCCGAGGCCTTGAAGCTGAAATTGCTGGCGCTGGACCCAGCGGATACCAAACGTGTCGCGCTGGAGCACCAGCTGGCTTATCTCGAAGGCCTGCGCGGCGCATTGGCGAGCTGAAGCGCCTTCATTTCATAAGACACCAGCCCCGGCCCGAAAGGCCGGGGCTTTTGTTTGTGCCGTAAGCGGAGGACCGGCTCAGAGATTCCGCCTTCGCCCGCCGGCCGAACGTCGCCCGTTTATTACTTAATCTCTTCTTAGAAATTCGCGTGTCCAATCGGCCCTTGAGTCGCCGCAGGGAGCGCCAATCCGATGAGTGATATCCGCTGCAAGCCCGCCAGCAGACAAGATCGCCGTATTGTGTCTGCCGCTTTCGGCCTTCTTGTTTCGCTGCTGCTGTTGCCGTTTCTTGCGTTTGCGGCGCCGCCTGCCAACTTCGACCGCGCCAAGGTTCTGCTCCGCCAGCACGTCTATCACGACCAGAACGTGAATGGAGCGCTGGGAGAGCTTTATTGCGGGTGCAACTGGGATTGGGTCGGCAGTTCCGGCGGAAGAATTGATTTTGAAAGTTGCGGCTATGAGGTTCGCGCTCAGCCGACACGGGCGAGCCGGATTGAATGGGAACATATCGTCCCGGCCTATTGGATCGGCAATCAGAGACAGTGCTGGCAGGAAGGCGGCCGCCAGAACTGCGTGTCGACGGATCCTGCCTTCCGGGCGATGGAAGCCGACATGCACAATCTTTCGCCGTCGGTTGGCGAAATCAACGCTGACCGCAGCAACTACCGGTTCGGCATGCTGCCGGGCGAGGACTTTCGCCACGGCGCTTGCGAGTTCAAGGTCAATTTCAGTGAACGGACTGCCGAGCCGCGCAATGAGGTAAAGGGCCAGATCGCGCGGGTCTATTTCTACATGTATGACCGGTATGACCTACGGATGAGCGACCAGCAGGAAAGGCTGCTCATGGCTTGGGACCGGTCATATCCTGTCAGTGAATGGGAAGTCGAACGCGACCTTCGGATCGCGGCCATCATGGGTCACTCGAATCCCTTCGTGACCGGCGAGCGCCAGTGGACGCGCGGGCATCGTAATTCCGGCGACGGGGTTCGCCCGGCGGACTCGCCGCCGCAGACTCAGACCGTTGCCATGGCCCAGGCGTTGCCCGTCATCGGCAATCGCAACAGCAGCATCTACCACCTGCCTGCCGGGTGTGCGGGCTATAACCAGGTCTCGGAGGGTAACCGCGTCTATTTCGACACGGAGGCGGAGGCTGTCGCGGCGGGTTTCCGGCGCGCGGGCAACTGCCGCAACGATCCGGCGCTGCGCCAGGAAGTGTCTTTCAGCCTGCCGGATTATGTGCCTGCCGGACGGCTGCTGAGCTTCATGGAAGCCAACTCGCAGCTTCGCATTGGCGTCGCCGTTCCGGTACTGCTGAAACTGACAGGCTTCGGTTTCTGGGATGGGGTCATGGCCTTCGAACAGATGGCGTCCCTGCCGGCCTCCGGCGCGGCACAAGCTACAGATACCTAGTGCCTTTGTGCTGACGAAAGGAGGCGGGCGGGGCGTCTGCCTTGTCAGGCGAACACAGCTATCGTCTGCCGCCCGACCATGATCGGTTTGCGCTGCTTGTTCCAGAGCAGCATTTCCTGGCTGGAATAGCCATTCCGGGCCGTCTGGGCGGTGTGCCGGGCGAGGAACCAGCGGTCTTCGGTCTGAATATCCTCTGTCAGGAACTCCGCCATCCATGTCATGGAGCTGATCCGTCCGGGCTCTGTGAACATCGACATAGCCGCCGGCGGCGGCGCATCGGCCAGTGCGAGCAGTGAGACTGCATCGAGCGGCGCGGCCGGATCCTTGTGGCGCATCCAGATGGACACATCGGCCTTGTCGGCGCCGGACATGGGCGGCGCGCCGCCGGCGAGCAGCAGGTCGAAATTCTGCGCGAAGGCCGGCCCCTTATGGTTGCGGAAATAGGGGGACGTATCTGCCGGTTCCGGCACGTTTGGGGCAGGAAGATCGGCGAAGCCGAGCTTCGACGCCCGGGGCGCGCCAAAGGTCGCGATGCATTCGGCAAGGACGCCGTCTTCCCCGGTCATCCTCACTGAGACAAAGGCCGCATTCTTGCCGCGCCGCAACAGTTCTGCCTTGCAGCTGACCACGCCGCTCACCGGACCGACGAAGGCGACCTGTACGGCACGCACGGGCAGATCCGGCGCGAGTGATCCGGCGGCCTCGAGACACAGCGCGGCTGTCAGCCCGCCATAAGCGGTGCGGCCCTGCATCCAGGTATCAGGTACATTGACGCGGCGCGTGTCCGGGCCGGTGTCGTCGATTGCGGCAAGGAGTTCAGTGTAATTCATGTCCGGGTTCCTGGGAGAGTTCGCCTCACCTCAAACCATAGTTCCAAAAGGGAACCAATAGCTCACGCTGCGTCATATGAAGTTCGCCCCGGCGGTAAGGCCGGGGCGATGCGTGTCTGCATCAGGGCAGAAGCGTCAGTGCTGGCTTTCCGGTGTGGTCACACGAAGGCCGTCCAGCGCGTCACTCACCTTGATCTGGCAGGAGAGGCGGGAGTTCGGCTTCACATTCTCGGCGAAGTCGAGCATCGACTTTTCCATCTCCTCCTGGGTGCCTGCTTTCTCGAGGAAGGCTTCATCCACATAGACATGGCAGGTGGCGCAGGCACAGGCGCCGCCGCAATCGGCGTCGATCCCGGGGATCGAATTCTTGATCGCGGCTTCCATTACGGATTCGCCGTTTTTCGCTTCGACCGTGCGCTCCGTGCCGTCATGCGAGATGTAGGTAATCTTTGCCATGTTGGTTTCTGTCTCCTTCAGGCTGCAACTCGGGCAGCGATGTCTTTCATGGGGATGGATGTATCTGCGAGCAGGCCGGGATCAATCTTTGCGCCGGCCACAATGAGTTTCTTGGAGGCCAGGAATTCCGGCGGGCTGTTGACGGCGTCGACGGCGATCAATGTGCCGTTTCTGAGATAGAAGGCGGCGAATTTCCGGGATTTTGGATCACCGCGCACGACAATGAGGTCGAAATCTGTGCTGAGGCCCGCAATCTGGAGTTTGAGGTCATACTGGTCCGACCAGAACCAGGGGCAGTCCTCTGCCGGGCGGGGCTGGCCGAGGATCGCAGCTGCCACCAGTTTGCCCTGCTCGATGGCGTTGTGGACGCTTTCAAGCCGGCCGGTGCGGCCATAATGGACGAGCGGACGGGCGGCGCAGTCACCGGCGGCGAAGATGCGCGGGTCGGAGGTGCGTCCGTCGCGGTCGGTCAGGATGCCATTGGAACATGCGATGCCTGCCTCTTTCGCCAGTTCCTCATTCGGAAGGATACCGATGCCAGCGAGGACGAGATCCGCCGGCAGCTTTGTTCCGTCGCCGAGTACAGCGGCGCTCACGGCGCCGTCCTTGCCTTCCAGATGGGAGAGGGCTGTGCCGGTCAGGATATTCACGCCCTGCGCAGTGTGCTCGCCGGCATAGAATTCGCTCATCACCGGGCTGGTGACGCGGGCGAGAACGCGCGGGGCCATCTCCAGAACCGTGACATCCAGTCCCATCTGGCGGGCGACCGCTGCGGCCTCAAGGCCGATATAGCCCGCACCGACGATGACGATGCGGCGTCCGGCGACCATCTGCGGGCGGATACGCTCGACATCGGCAAGGGTGCGCAGGTCGTGGACATTGGCGAGGTCGGCGCCCTGGCAGGGCAGCTTGCGGGGGCGTGAGCCGGTGGCGAGAATCAGTGCGTCATAGGGCAGCTCGCCACCATGTTCGAGATGCAGGACGCGGCCCGCCCGGTCGATCCGCGTCGCGCGCGTGCCAAGCATCACGTCGATCTTGTTGTCCTCATACCAGGCGGCCGGGCGGAAATAGAGGCGCTCTTCCTCGAACTCGCCCTTCATATAGGCTTTGGAGAGGGGTGGGCGTTGATAGGGGAGTGCGGTCTCATCGCCGACAATCGTCAACGCGCCAGCATATCCGCCCTGGCGCAGCGACTGAACCGCCTGCGCGGCTGCCTGTCCGGCACCGGCCACAACAATCTGCTCTGCGCCAGAAAGGTCCAAGACGCCCCCTTGTTTGCTCAATTCGTGACGCAAGCGTCATCTTTTGATTTGTTCTATGCTCTTCTAGCGCACACCGCAAGCGCTGCAAGACGGGCACACCGTCACACCGGCCGCTTAAACACCCGTTGCGCAAGGGCAGCGCAAGGTTAGGAAGGGGTATGAAACTGACTTTTGAGCTTCCCCGGGAAGACGCCACGCTGGCCCTCGGCCGCGCACTGGCCGGCATCCTCAGGCCCGGCGACGTTGTGGCGCTGCATGGCGATCTTGGGGCGGGCAAGACGACGCTTGTCCGAGGGCTGGTTCAGTTCCTGCTTGGCGCAGGTGAGGAGGTGCCGAGCCCCACCTATACGCTCGTGCAGATGTATGAGGGGCCAGAGTTTCCCGTCTGGCATTTCGATCTTTACCGCCTGGAAAATCCGGAGGGGGTGACCGAACTCGGCTGGGACGAAACCATGGAGGGCGCGGCCCTGGTCGAATGGCCGGAGCGTGCCGGCCGGCACCTGCCCGCCGCGCGCCTCGACGTATTCCTCGAAATCTCGGGGGATGGGCGGCGTGCGAGGCTGGAACCAAGGGGCGAAGGCTGGCAGGAACGGATGCATGATTTCTGCCTCTGAGTCGCGCGCGTCCGAGATCGGCCGGTTCCTCACCCGCGCAGGCGAGGGCTGGGACAGGGCTGTGCAGCATCCGTTGAACCAGGATGCGTCGACGCGTCGGTATATCCGACTTGTTCGCGAAGACGGGGCGGCGGCGCTGCTGATGGATGCGCCGCGCGTGGAGGACGATCCCTGTCCGCCGGAGGCCGATCCCGGCACTCGGCGCGCCATGGGCTGGAACGCCATGACACGGCTGGCCGCTTCGCGGGTCGAGGCTTTCGCGCTGATCTCTGCGCATCTGAGATCGCTGGGTCTGCGCGCCCCGGAAGTCTATGCATTCGATCCTGAACAGGGCTTTGCCCTGATCGAGGATTTCGGGGAAGGCCGTGAGTTCGCCCGGGTGATCGAGCGCGGCGAAGCGGACGAACGTGCTTTGTACACAGCAGCGGCGGAGACGCTGGCCAGGCTGCATGCTGCGCAGGTGCCGCAGGTTCTGCAACTGGAAGGATCGCGCTGGCCAATTCTCGACTTTGACGCGGTCGCGCTTGGCGCCAATGCGGACCTTTATGCAGACTGGTTGCCCGCCGAGGCGGGGCGCGGGCCTTTGACGGGCGCCGCGCGGGCAGGCTGGGAGGCAGAGCGCGACGCCCTGATCGCCCGAGCGATGACATTCCCGAGGGTTTTCACGTTGCGGGACTATCATGCCGAGAACCTCCTCTGGCTGCCGGGCAATGAGGTCGGCCTGCTCGATTTTCAGGACGCAGTGCGCGGCTGGGACGCCTGGGACATGGCCATGCTGACGCAGGATGCGCGTCGCGCGGTCTCGCCGGAGGCTGCTGAGGCCGCGATCCGGACATTCCTGGACAGAACGGGACAATTGCGGTCAGATTTCGACGAGCGCCTGGCCGTGATCGGCGCGCTTAATGCGCTGCGCATCGCGGGGGTCTTCTCCCGCCTCCAGCACCGGGATGGCAAGCCCCGCTATGGTCAGTTCCAGCCGCGGCAGCTTATGCTGCTCGCGCGCAACCTTACCCATCCGGCCCTCGCCAGCATGAAGGCTTTCGTCGAGGCTGAGACCCCTTTTGTGTTTGAGGCCGCGGCATGAGCGTTCCGGTTCCGCATACGGCGATGGTGCTGGCGGCAGGTCTTGGTACACGGATGCGGCCGTTAACGGATACGTTGCCCAAGCCCCTGATCGAAGTGCGGGGACGGCCGCTGATTGACCGCGTGATCGCGCCATTGAGGGCGGCAGGCGTCAATCGGCTGGTGGTCAATGTCCATTACCTTGCCGGACAGATCGAGGACTATCTCAGCGGATTGGCCGGCATGGAGGTCGTCGTTTCCGATGAGCGCGGCGAAGTGCTGGAGACGGGCGGGGCCCTGGCGAAGGCAAGAGCGTTGCTCGGAAACGATCCCATCTTTGTCCTGAACACGGATGCTTTCTGGGGCCCAGAGACGCCGGAGCCATTGCTGGCACTGGCTGCGGCTTTCGACCCTGCCGCAGAAGATGAACGCCTGCTGCTCGCCGATACCGGCCGGGCGCTTGGTTTTGACGGGCCGGGCGATTTCTTCATGGAGGCGGACGGCCGGCTCACCCGCCGGGGCGCGGCGCCGTCTGCGCCCTGGGCCTATGCCGGGGTGCGGATCATGAAGCCGCAGGTTTATGATGGCCGGCCGGCCGAGCGGTTCTCGGCGGTCAAAGTCTGGGAAGAGCTGATCCCTGAGGGCCGGTTGCGAGGACTGGCCCTCGATTCCTTCTGGCTGCATGTCGGCGACCCGCAGGCGTTGAGGGACGCAGAAATGTGGGTGGCCTGTCATGGCGGCTGACGCGCTGTTCGGCCCGGATGCGCCCCGCATCCGGACGATCGCGCCGGGCACCGCCTTCGTGAAGGAACTCGCGCGGGCGCTGGCCGCCGAGACGGGGCTTCCCAGCCGCGCCGACGCTCTTGCCGACGCGATCATCTATGTGCCCAACCGGCGTTCGGCGCGCGCGCTGTCGCTGGCACTGTTCGATGCGGCGGGCGCCAGGACCATCCTGCCGCCGGACATCCGCGCGCTCGGTGATCTCGACAGTGGCGAGCCGCCGCCGATCGCAGAGCAGGCATTGTCCGGAATTGCGCCGCCGCTGTCAGCCGCGCGCCAACTCGGCGAGATCTCCAGCTTGGTGAGAGCCTTCTACCGGCAGGCCATGGATGTGGAACTGCCCCCGGCAAGTGCGCTGTCGTCGGCGCGCGAGCTTTGCCGCCTGCTGGAACAGGCCGCCATGAGCGAAGGGGCGGACTGGAGCCGGCTGGACGAATTGGGCCTGTCCCCCGATCTGGCGGCGCATTGGTCTCGCTCTGCGGACTTCCTGAAGATCCTGACCGAATACTGGCCGATGCGTCTGGACGAGATTGGCGCAGCCGATCCGTTCAGGGAGCGCCTGCGTGCCGCCTCGGCACTGGCGGATCATTGGAAGGAGCATCCGCCCGCCGGGCCCGTCATCATCGCCGGGTCCACCGGGGCGACACCGCCGGGCCGGATCCTGATGCGCGCCGTGCTCGGCCTGGCCAAAGGGCTGGTCGTGCTGCCGGGGCTCGATCAAGGGCTGACAGATGAACAGTGGACAGACATAGCTGCGTCTCCCGGTCACCCGCAGAACACACTGATCCGAACCCTGGAGGCCCTTGGCCGCACGCCCGGCGACGTCGCCGGATGGCCAGGCCTTTCCGAGACGGCGCCGGCGAAGGCGCGCGCCAGGCTCATCCATGAGGCGTTGGCGCCGGCGGCGGCAACCTCTGACTGGCGCGAGACGCTGGAAGTGCTGGCGGGCGCGAGTGGCCAGGATATCGAAGGCTTTGTCACCGACGGTCTTGACGGGCTGAGCGTGGTTGAGGCGCCGAACGAAGCGGCGGAGGCAGAAGCCGCGGCCCTGCTGATGCGCAATACGCTTGCGACGCCGGGGGAAACAGCGGCGCTCGTCACGCCGGATGCCGGGCTGGCGCGGCGGGTTTCCGCGCTGCTGGGACGGTGGGGTGTGCATGTGCCGCCATCGGCTCCGGTGCCGCTTGGCAGGACGCCGGCTGGCAGCCTGATCGGGCTTTGCGCCCGGTGGGCCGCAGATCCGGGTGAGCCTTCTGCGATGGCGGCCGTGCTGCAGCACGCTTTTGTGCGCCAGCGGATGGATTCGCGGAAGCTTGACCTGTTTTTCCTGCGAGGGCCAAGGCGCTGGACAGGTCTGGACGATCTCGCGGCGAGTATTGAAATCCGCCACACGCTGGAACCCTATCCCCCATTTCAGCCCGAAGATCAGGCGGAGGCTGCGGCGCTGGTCCGCCGGATCAGGGATATCTTTGACGATACTCAATCGGATTTCTCCGGGGTTTCGGCGGTCAATGCGGACGATGCGGCGCGGCGGATCGCGGCCCTGGCGGGCGCAATCAGCGAGACGCCGATGCCATGGGCCGGGGAGGATGGGGCGGGTGCCTCGAGCCTGCTTCAGCGCCTTGCGGAGCTTGGGCCCTATCTCGGCGCGATGCCGCCAGAGGCGTTTGCCGATCTTGTCGATGCTGAAGCGGCCAGCCTCAAGGTTCAGACGGCCGAGGCGGAGCATCCCCGCCTGTCGATCTGGGGCCCGCTGGAGTCGCGTCTTCAGTCTGCAGACCGGCTTATCCTTGCCGGTCTGAATGAGGATGTCTGGCCGGAACGCCCACCCGCTGATGCTTTCCTGCCGCGCCGCTTCCGGGCACCGCTTGGCCTGAATGATCCGGAAGAGCGGATGGGGCTTTCCGCGCATGATTTCGCCCAGCTTGCCTCAGCGCCGAAGGTGGTGATGCTTTATGCTGCGCGCCGTGATGACAGTCCGGCAGTCGCCTCGCGCTGGGTCTGGCGGCTTCGGACCGTTGCGGAGGCAGCGTTCGGCGACCGCACCGATGACGTGATCAAGGGGGACGCAACCCCGCTTATGGGGTGGGTGCGCGCGCTGCAACGACAGGCCATCGGTACACTGAACGGTTTCAGCGCCGAGCCGAGGCCGAAGCGGCGCACGCCCGAACATTGGCCCAGGCGCCTCTCGGTCACCCGGATCGATCGGCTACAGCGTGACCCCTACTCTCTGTGGGCGGAAGACATTTTGGGGCTGAAACAGGTGGATGTCCTCGGCGCGCCGCTCGCGAGCAATCTGCGAGGCACCGCCATCCACGCCGCGCTGGAAGCGTTCGAGGATGAAAGCGTGCCGAAAGACGCAGCCTCGTTGCTAGGCCTGATCCGGGGCGAGTTGCGTAAAACCGGAGAGCCGGAGTTCGTCTGGGAGGGGCGCCGGGCAATCTGGGAGGATGTTGCGGCCTGGTATCTGGACTGGCGGGCCCAGCGCGATGTTTCCGGGTTGCTGCGTCTTGAGGCGCGCGGCAAACTGGAACTGGAGATCGCCGGTCAGGCTTTCACCCTGTCGGCCACGGCGGACCGGATTGAACTGACCAGCGCGGGCGGGCTTGTCATCGTCGATTTCAAGACGGGTCTTCCGCCGGGTGACACGGCGATTTCTGCCGGTTTCGATCAGCAGATGCCGCTTCAGGCGGTCATCGCTGCGGCAGGCGGGTTTGAGGGCGTGCCTGCAGCGCCAGTCGAGGCAGCGGAATATGTCTCCATCCGGGGAAGGCCCGAAGCCAGGCGGGTTGGAGAAAGTGACCGCAGTCCGATGACGCTGCCGGAAATGGTGACGGCGGCGGGCGATGGGCTTGTCCGGCTGATCGGCGCCTATCGCAGCCCGGAGGCGATCTTTGCCTCGGCCCCGCGCGTGCAGTTCGTGAAGTATGATTATGGCTATAACCTGCTGGCGCGCAGGGCAGAGTGGAACCGGGATGCGGCCAGCGGCGAGGGCGGCGATGACTGATCCGCAGACGTATGAATCTCACTATTCGAAGGCCATCAAGGCACAGGCGGATGCGGCCAATCCGCTTGTGTCTGCGTTTGCGACGGCCAATGCCGGGAGCGGAAAGACGAAGGTGCTGATCGACCGGGTCGCTCGCCTCCTGCTGCGGCGTCCCGGAGGACGGCCCGGCGCCAATCCCGACTCCATCCTCTGCATCACCTATACGCGCGCTGCGGCCAATGAAATGCTGAAACGGTTGTTCGAGACGCTCGGGCGATGGGCGGTCATGGCGGATGACGATCTGCGCGAGACGCTGGCGAAACTGGAACAGAGAAAGCCTTCGGACTACAGCCATGATGATCTGAGGGCGGCGCGGGCTCTGTTTGCGCAGGCGCTGGAGACACCCGGGGGGCTGCGGATCGAGACGATCCATGCTTTCTGCGCGCGGATATTGAGACGCTTTCCGCTTGAGGCGGGTGTGGTGCCTGGCTTCACCGAACTGGAAGATCGCGAGGCGCGGGCATTGTGGCATGCGGCCAAGGAGGCGGCAATTCTTGATGCGGCGCGGACGTATCCTGACGATCTCGCCCTGATCGCCCGCGAGGCAATGAATGAAGGCGCAGCGAGCGCCCTCGATGCGCTGAAGGGTTCGGCCTCCGCCGTCATGCATTTTGCAGAACGCCATGATTTCGATCCGGAGCGGATGAGTGCGGCATTGAGGGTCGATCTCGGCGCGCCGGTTGAAACGCCGGCTGCATTGCTGGCGGCGGCTATGGGTCCGGATCTGCCACGGGACGCTATCCGGATCGCGCATGATGCGCTGGCGACCGGGTCGGTCAGCGATATGGGGCGTGCCGAAGTATTGGCTTCGGTGCTGGCAGCGGCGGCGCCGGAGGCAGCCTGGGCTGCCTATCGTCCTTTTTTCGTTACCGACAAAGGCGAGTTCCGGAAGAACAATCCGTATACCAAGAAGCTTGGCGAGCTGGTTGGTGTGCTACCGTCTTATTTCCAGATGAAGGATGGCGAGGGGCGGGAGGTCTCGCGCATCCGGGAATTGATCGATGTGCTCCAGCGGGCGAAGGCCTTTGCGCGAACGGCGGCGCTGCTGCGCGTCGGGGTACCGGCGTTGACGGCGTACCGGGACGAAAAGGCCCGGCGCGGCGCGCTTGATTTCGACGATCTTATCCGGGCGACACGCACGCTCCTCGAAGCGGACGGCATGTCGAACTGGGTGCTCTACAAGCTGGACGGAAGCATTTCGCACGTCTTGCTGGATGAGGCGCAGGACACAAGCCCCGATCAATGGGAGCTGATCCGGGCCCTGACGGTAGAGTTTGGCGCCGGCATGGGGGCTGACCGCTCTGACGCGCCGCGCACGATGTTCATTGTCGGCGACGAGAAGCAGTCGATTTATTCCTTCCAGGGTGCCGAGCCGGCGCGGCTGCTGTCAGAGACGCGGGCTATGGCCGGGCGCATGCCGGATGCGGCGGGCGTCGACATGCTGATGTCGTTCCGGTCATCCCCGGAAATCCTGACTTTCGTTGACAAGGTCTGGAACCTGTCGCCGCCGATTGATGTCGCCTTCGATAGTGAGCCACCGCGCACGGCAGACGCGATTGAACATACGGCGCATCGCTGGAATGAACCCGGTGCGGTTGAACTCTGGTCCATCCCGGCGAAAATCGAGGAAGACGAGGTCGATGCCTGGGAGCGCCCTGTCGATATCGTGCGCGCGACTTCTCCCAAAGCGAGGCTGGCGACAAGTGTTGCGCGCGCCGTCCGGAGAATGATCGAGCGCGGCGATGAAGTCTGGGAGAAGGGCCGGCGCAGACCTGTGCGGCCCGAAGATGTCCTGATCCTTGTCACCAAGCGGCAGGGCGGCCTGTTCGACTCGCTGATTACAGCGCTGAAGTCCGAAGGCTTACCCGTCGCAGGCGCGGACCGGTTGACGCTGACCGATTTTATCGGCGTACAGGACTGCCTCAACCTTATGCGGTTCGCAGCGCTCGACCTGCGCGATCTGACCCTGGCGGAGATCCTGCGCGGCCCGTTTGCGGGCCTGGTGGATGATGACCGCTACCTGTTCCAGTTGGCTGCGGGGCGCGCGCGCGGTGAGAGCCTCTGGTCGCGCGTAAAGGCGAGCACCGACCCGGACGTGCAGCCGGCAGCGAACTTCCTTCAGGGATTGCTCGACCGGGCGCATCTGCCGCCCTTTGAGTTCCTAAGCCATGTTCTTGACCGGGCGGGAAGCGGGGGGCTGACCGGGTGGGAGCTGTTGAATGCACGGCTTGGCACCCCGGCGCGGGATCCTGTCGAAGCCTTGCTGGCCCGCGCGCTGAGCCATGACAACGCGGCGCCGGCGTCTATCCAGTCATTTGTGGCCGCGATGGAAGCGGAGGCGGCCGAAATCAAGCGCGACCTTGCCGAAGCGGGGCGCGAAGTGCGCGTGATGACCGTGCACGGCGCAAAGGGGTTGCAGGCGCCTGTCGTGATCCTAACGGATACGACGGCAAAGCCGAAGGTCGGCGCCGCAGCGGTGCTCTCGAGCGCAAATGCCGTTGTCTGGTCGCCCCGAAAGGATACGGACGCCGAAGCCTCACGCCGCGCCCGCGCCATCGCCGAGGCGAAGCAGAGGGAGGAGCACCGGCGCCTTCTCTATGTGGCGCTGACGCGGGCGCAGGACCGGCTGATTATTGCCGGGCACTGGCATGGGCCGTCAGGTGACGGCAAGACGGGCTACGACAAGGAGTCCTGGTATGCCCTATGCGCCGCCGCCATGGAGGCCCTGTCGCCGGTCGAGACCGAAGATGGCCTGCTTACCGGGACCGTACACCGGGACGCTGACGGGCCGGGCGACTCCCGAGGCAGCGCCGAAGACGCTCTGCCGGACTGGGCGCTGCGCCCCGCCCCAACCGATCCAGCGGCGCGCCGGCTGTCGGCCCCGACAAGCCTGCTCGGCCCCCGCACGCGGGTGATCGCCCCCTTCGATGCGGCGCGGGAGGCGCGGTTGAAGCGGGGCCGGGCCATCCATGCCCTGCTGCAATATTTGCCGGAACTACCTGAAAGCCGGCGCGAGGTTGCCGCCGAGAGCTACCTTGCCCGCGACCCGGAGCTGACCGAGGCGGCGCGGCGCGAAATGAAGGAAGCCGCGCTGGGGATTCTGCGCGATCCCGCGCTCAGCGGGCTGTTCGCCGAAGGCGGCCGGGCTGAGGCAGCGATCATCGGGACCGCGCCGGAGCTGCCGGAAGGTACGGTCATCAACGGCCGGGTGGACCGCCTCGTCATCACTCCCGAACGCGTGCTGGTCATCGACTTCAAGACCGATCAGCCAGCGCCGGACAACCCTGAGGATGTGGCGGAAACCTATGTTGCGCAGATGGCGGCCTACTGGGCAGTCCTGAAAACGGCATTTCCGGGCCGCAGCGTCGTTGCGGCGCTTTGCTGGACAGATGGCCCGAAACTGATGGAATTGCCCGAAGCGCTGCTTTTAGAGGTTCTCACAAGTGCCCGAGCGCTTGTTTGACTTGCCGAAAGAGTCCCTATGTATCGGGTTCTGAATACGAATGACGGCAGAAGGAGCCGCGAAAATGGCGACGATTGATGTAACCGAAGACGATTTTGACGGCGTGGTGACCGGTTCGGAAGTGCCCGTTGTGGTGGACTTCTGGGCGGAATGGTGTGGCCCCTGCAAGCAGATGTCGCCGCATCTCGAGGCTGTGGCCGAAGAAATGACCGGCAAGGTCAAGATCGTGAAGATCAATGTGGATGACCATCCGCTGGTCGGTGCACGCTACGGGGTGCGCGGCCTGCCGACGCTTCTGATGTTCAAGGATGGCAAGGTCGCCGCGACACGGAACGGCGCCATGAACCGCCAGGCGCTCACAGACTGGATCAAGCAGAGCCTGTAATCACGCCCGTCAGGCGGTCTCGCTTGTCAGGGAGATAAAGACGTCCTCCAGATCGGGGGCTTCGGTGGAGAGGTCCCCGATACTTATTCCGGCGGTGCGCACACGTTCCAGCAGGCGCCCGATTCCGGTCTCGCTGGTGCGGAACGTGATCGCCAGGCTTCCATCGGCGCGGATTTTCGCATCCAGCCCCGCCAGTTCGGGCGGAACCGCCGACAGGGGGTCCTTCGGTTCGATGACAAGGGTCTTGTAGTCAAGCCGGGAGAGAAGCTGCTGGGTCGGCTCGCAGGCGACGATCTCTCCATGGTTCACGATGGCAATGGTGTCGCAGAGCTCTTCGGCTTCTTCGAGATAGTGCGTCGTTAGGATGATGGTTGTGCCCTGAGCGTGCAGGTCACGGACATAGTCCCAGAGCAGCCGGCGCAGTTCGACATCGACGCCCGCGGTCGGCTCGTCGAGGATCAGGACCGGCGGATTGTGGACGAGTGCCTTGGCAACCATGAGCCGGCGCTTCATGCCGCCTGAGAGCTGGCGGACATAGGCATCCTTCTTGTCGGCAAGGCCGAGCGCCGTGAGGATTTCCTCGGAGCGCCGCTCTGCCTTGGGCACGCCATAGAACCCCGCCATCAGTTCGAGCATCTCAAGCGGCGTGAAGAAGGGATCGGCCACGATTTCCTGGTTCACGACACCGATGGCCGCCCGGCTCTGGCGCGGATTCTGGTCGATATCGAGCCCCCAGATTCGCGCTGTGCCTGATGTCTTTCGGACCATCCCCGCGAGGATATTGATGAACGTTGATTTGCCTGCGCCGTTGGGTCCGAGGAGGCCGAAGATGGATCCGGTCGGGATCGCCAGGCTGATACCGTTCAGGGCTTGTTTTTCCGGCATTTTTCCGGATGCGGCATAGGTTTTCCGCAGGTCGCGGACTTCAATCGCATAGGCAGGTGCCTGCATGGTGTACTGTTCCCGATGGCAGGGTGCCTTGCGCGGCCCGCGCCCAGCTTCTAGTTAGGTGACGGCTGGCCGCGCCGCAAGCAACGGGCTGGCCAGCGCTTTCAGGAGACCCACAGACATGCCCGCGAAACGCGATGTCTTCACGCCGCCCGAGATATCCATGGTCACGAGCCGCAAGGTGTCCTGCAATGGGGGCGGAGGCGCACTTGGCCATCCGAGGGTCTGGTATGAGATGGGCGACGATGATTTCGTCGAATGCAAGTATTGCGATCGCCGCTTCGTCCTGATTGGCGGCAAGCACGACCCAGCGCGCGGAAGCTGAAGGAGGCGGGCCCTCGGGGGCCTGTGACACGCCCATGCGTATCCTGATTGCAGGCGGGGGCATCGGCGGGCTGACTGCGGCGCTGGCATTCCAGAAGACCGGGCATGAAGTCATCGTGCTCGAACAGGCGCCGCAGATCGCCGAAGTTGGCGCCGGCCTGCAGATGAGCCCCAATGGCATGAAGGTGCTGGATGCGCTGGGGGTGTCGGCCCGCGTGGCGCGCGATGCATTCCGCCCGAGAGCGCAGGAACTCCGCCTCGGGCGCAGCGGGCTCAAGATATTTTCCGTGCCGCTGCGCGAGGCGTCTCAGGCAAGGTGGCGCGGTGAATACCTGCATATCCACCGGGCCGATCTGATTGACGCCCTGCAGGGAGCGCTTAAGGACCGTGCGCCCGACGCATTACGCCTTGGCGCGCGGGTCAGCGGCTACCAGACTGGCGGCGAAGGGGTGACTGTTCTGCTGGACAACGGGCAGCAAGTGTCCGGCGATCTGCTGATCGGTGCAGACGGTATTCATTCAGCCGTCCGCCGGCAGATGCTGGGGGAGGACAAACCGCGATACACCGGCAATGTCGCCTGGCGGGCCGTGGTGCCGGTGTCGAAACTGGGTGACTATCCGCCGCCGGAGACAGCCTGCGTCTGGGTCGGCAAGCGGCGCCATGCTGTGACCTACCGGCTGCGGCGGGGCAGCCTTGCGAATTTTGTCGGGGTTGTGGAAAGCGCCGATCCCGGCGACGAATCCTGGACTGCCGTTGGCGCCCGCGAACAGGCGCTGAAGGATTTCAAGGGCTGGAACCCGGTCATCCTGCGGATCATCGATGAGGCGCCCTTGTTGCTGCGCTGGGCGCTCTATGACCGGCCGCCGCTTGCGACGTGGCATGATGGGCGCGTGGTGCTTCTGGGCGATGCGTGTCACCCGATGCTGCCTTTCCTCGCACAGGGAGCGGTCATGGCGATCGAGGATGCGTTCATACTGGCCCGGGAAGTGAGCCGCGGTGAAGCCCTCTCCTCGTCACTTGCGGCCTATGAAGCGCAGCGCAAGCCGCGCGCATCGCGGGTGCAGACCGTCGCGCGGCAGAACGCATCTCTGTTCCACCGTTCCAATCCGATTTTCCAGCTTGGCACTTATGGGCCGATGTGGACGGCGGGCAAATTCCTGCCCGGCATTGTCCATGGGCGTCATGACTGGCTTTACGGCCATGATGTGACCGATCCCGGCTGAGGGTTGCGGCGCGGCGCCAATTCGGCCACCAATCGAACACATAACGTAGAGGAAACGGCGCGGCTGATGCTGTCTGTACTGGATATTTTCCGGGTCGGGATCGGCCCTTCAAGTTCGCATACCGTGGGACCGATCCGTATCGGCAACCGGTTCATCGCGCACCTGGCCTCAACCGGACGGCTGGCGACGGCGGAACGGATCGAGGTAGAGCTGCAGGGCTCGCTGGCGCTGACGGGCGCCGGTCATGCAACGCCGAAGGCTGTTGTGCTTGGCCTCCTGGGGCTGGAACCCGAAACACTTGATCCGGAAGAGGCGGACCGGCTGGTCACCGCTGCGTATGACGACAAGGAGCTGGCGCTGCCGGACGGACGCACGATCAGATTTGATCCGCAGGCGGATATCCGCTTCGCTTATGACATCATGCCGGAGCTTCATCCCAACGGGATGCGTCTCAGGGCCTTTGACGGCGCGGACGCGGTGGTCGCCGACGAGACCTGGTATTCCACAGGCGGCGGCTTCATCGCAACGCGCCGGCAACTGGAACGGCCGGTTGAAGACGATATCCTGCCCGTCGGCGATCCGGTTCCACACGGATTTACCTCTGCGGCGCAGTTGCTCGATATCTGCGAGGACGCGGGTCTCAGCATTGCTGACGTGATCCTCGCGAATGAGGATGCCAAACGGCCGCGCGCGCAGACAGAGGCGGCGCTGGACCGGATTGCCGCGGTGATGATGGCCTGCATCGACCGGGGCCTCGTCCGGAAGGGAGAACTGCCGGGCGGCCTGAAGGTACGCCGGCGGGCGCCAGAAATCTGGCAGAAACTGCAGGCTGGCCCGCCGTCCAATGAGCGAGAACAATTGTTCGACTGGCTGAACGTCTATGCGATGGCGGTGAACGAGGAGAATGCCGGTGGCGGACAGGTGGTGACGGCGCCAACTAATGGTGCGGCAGGAATTATCCCGGCAGTGATCCGCCATTATTGCACCGAAACGGAGGATGCAGCCGCGCGTATCCGGACATTTCTGCTGACGGCCGGCGGCATTGGGCTGCTCTACAAGCAGCGCGCTTCCATTTCCGGCGCCGAGATGGGCTGCCAGGGCGAAGTCGGTGTTGCCTGTTCCATGGCCGCGGGCGGGTTGGCTGCCGTTTGGGGCGCGGTGCCTCAGCAGGTCGCCAACGCTGCCGAGATCGGCATGGAGCACAATCTCGGCCTGACCTGCGATCCCGTCGGCGGACTGGTTCAGATTCCCTGCATCGAACGCAACGCCATCGGCGCGGTAAAGGCAGCAAATGCGGCAAGGCTTGCGCTGCATTCGCATGGCCAGGGAAAGGTGTCTCTGGATCAGGTGATTGAAACGATGCGGCAGACCGGACTGGATATGTCATCCAAGTACAAGGAAACCAGCCAGGGCGGACTGGCGGTCAATGTCATCGAATGCTGATCCGATTGACACAAAACTTTGTCACAGCCGACACTGAAATGTAGCGGAACTCCATTAGCGCTGCATCCTGTGTGACAGGGGCATCGGCGCAATGCAGGATCCGAAACTGATCTATTCTCTGGAGGTTCGTGTCATCGACCTCGAGCAGAAAGTGGCAGAACTGGAAAGTGCGCTCGACGAAATCGTCAGCGGCCGTTTGAAACCGGCGGATCCGAATGCCGTGCCTTTGCCTCCTGCATTGCTGAAACGCATCCAGGAAGGCGAACATCCCGTCCGGGTTGTGAGACAGTTCCGGCTGATGACACAGAAGGAACTCGGCCTGCTTTGCGGAATCCGGCCGAACCACATTTCCGCGATCGAACGCGGCATGTCCTATGGTCTCAAGACGGCGCGGCGCTTGGCTGACGCGCTGGCGGTACCGGTTGACCTGTTGACCTGACGGCGTCTCAGCCGGGCATACAGGCGCGTACGCCTGTCACCGGCAGCACTGTTTCCCAGCCATCTGCGCCGCGGGTAACCAGCCGCCCGGTGCGGACCCGTTGGCCACCTTCGAGAAGTTCGCCCGGCGTAAGCGTGAGGGTGACTGTCCAGTCTGCACCCGGTGCGGAGTAACCGGACTCGGTAAAGAACTGTCCGAATACCTCACCGCCCGCTTCTGCCACGACCAGCCGTCGCGGCGAGCCATCATGCAGGATCAGCGCCTCGCCTGATGATGCTTCGGTGAAGAAGACGAAGCGCCGGGGCGCGCTCATGCCCCAAAGGAACAATCCGCATTCGCCGGGCGCGAGTTTCTGAGCCGGCAGGCCTTCTGCCGGCACTTCAGGCGGGCCCGCCGCAACCCTTGCGACCGCAGCCGGTTCGCTGGCATCTGGCGCGGTGGCGCACGCTGCGGCGAGCAGAAGAGAGCTGATGGTGATCCGTAAACGGTTTTTCATTGGGCAAGGTCCGCCTGAGAGCCTGGATAACGGTAAACAAATGCCCCGCCGTCTGGTGCAAATCCTGCCATTGGCAGGGCATAACGGGCCTGTTCGGAAACATAGCCGGAAATGCGGGCTTCCAGAGTTGCCGTTGTGGCGGAGCCGATACGTGCAGCAGCGTCCAGCCGGGTGCCATTGCCATTGGTCGAGGCGAAGGGGATGAGGAGAGCGCCGCCATCGCATGACAAGGCACCAGTGAAATCAGTCCAGCCGGGCCCGAGCAGTGATTCATTGCGCTCTAGAGCATCGCTCCACGTCGTGCCGCGCGCTTCCTCGCATTCGCCATTCCGTAAGCGGATAATGTCGCCGTTCAGTTGCGCCCTCCCGCCAGAGCGGCGCAGCCAGATGGGAAAGGCACCAAATTCGGAGACAGCGAGGTCGAAGGCAAAGTCGCGCAGTTCGGTTGCCCCAGTCGCAGACGCTGCCGCCCGGCCAGAACCGGTGCCGGCAGGACCGGCCCAGTCAAAGTCGTATTCGAGACGTCCGGCCAGCAGCGCGGCGGGCTTAAGCCTGACGCGTGCATCGCCGATCTTGTCGGGCCCAGCGCGCAGCCCGGTGATCTCGCCGCCGGATAGTGTGCCCTGAGCGCTTGTCCAGTTTATGCCGCGTGCCTCGGCTCCGGACAATTTCAGGACGAGGCCAAGCGGAGCAAATGCCGCGAGACCTAGGATAAAGCCGATGAGCAGTATGAGAAACAGTATGAAACGCATCATTGGGCACTATCAGCTCTGAATATCACCTCGGCGTCCATGTCACCGGCTGTGTTTTGTTGAAGCGTTGCTCTGCTGACGGACAGGCCCAGACCTGTTTCAACCTGCTCGATCCAGGCGAAGATCGCGGGCGCTGTGGCATCACGCACAGCGGCCCGGACACTTCCGGGCTCCGCAGCATCAGATGTTTCCGGCGTCAGTCCCGCGGATGTGCCAAAAGCGGTCACCTCGGCGCGGATTGTTTGGGCATCAACTGGCGCGGCCGCGCGGGCAGCCCGGATTGTTTCGCCCTGCCGCAGCATGTCTTCCATCCGGTCGAGCCGCGCATGAATCTGGCTCGCCGTCTGGTGCGCGACTTTGGCCCTGTCGAGGGCGTCGTAAGACGGCTTGACCGCAAACTGCCAGATCAATGCGGCAGCAAGCAGGAAGCCGGCGAAGGCGATGAGAAATCTTTCCCTCGGACTACGGGTTGACCACCACTGGCTCATTGCATTGCCCCGATCTGTATCGTGCCGGTGATCGGTCCGTCTGTATCCGGATCAAGGCGCACGTCTACGGCGAGCCCCTCTGCCTCAAGATAGCTCCGGGCCAGGTCAAGCATATCCGGCTGCGGCACGATGAAGTCGGCTGACGCTGCTTTCTGGTCCTGCTGATAGGTCAGTGCGATGATCCGGAAGCCCGGTGCAGCCGCTGCGACTTCGTAGAAATAGGCCGCTGCATCCCGAAAGCCGAAGCCTCCCTGCGGCGCCGTGCCGGTGAGCATGTCACGGGTGGCGCGATCCAGATCGGCGGGGATCGCGGCGCCGGGAAACAGCGTTGCGTAACGCTCGCCTGCCTGACGCTCCATCTGGCGGACGGCGAAATTGTAGTTGCGGGTCTCGAGAATGACGTTGCCGGTCCAGATTGAAGTGGCGGCAATAGCGAGGCCCGCCGCAACGCGCCAGGATCGGTAGCCGGTTTCCTGCTTTTTCGCTGGCGCAAAGGCGCTTGTCCTCAGATTGACGGTCGGGCGCGATGCGGCGCGCTCTGCGAGGCGGATCAGATGCTGCCCTGCAGGCTGGCCGGGTGGTTCGGTTTCGAGGCCGAGTGCGCCCCGGGCTTCTGCCGGCAGGTCTGCGTCGACTGCGAAAATGCGCTCGCCCGCCGACAGGATCGAGCTACTGCCGAGACCCGTCTGCTGCTCCGCCGCGTCGAACAGGCACTGCTCCGGGATGATCCGGCCGGGATTCAGCCCCGCCGCAGAGAGCTGGGCGAGCCATGCATCCAGAACAGCGCGGTTTACGGCATAGACATGGCGGCGGCTATCCCCGCGCGTTCGCGGACCGAGGACGAGGTGAACATCCTCAATCGGCTCGGCAATTTCATCCTCGATCGCATAAAGCGCTGCGCGGGCCGCTTCGGTGTCATTGCGGGCCGGCAGCGCGAGATGGAAATGGGCGACCATCGTTGCCGGCGCAAAGGCGATGCAGCTGGAGCCGGCCGGAAAGGGACCGCCATGGCTCAGGATTTCCATACGGTCGCCGCGTTCCTCGACTACGAGGAGCGGGTCGCCATCGTCTGAAGGTAGCGCGACGTAGAGAACCGGCTTCATCATTCCTCTCCCATGCGGCGCCAGACAATGCGGGGGCTCTGCCCACCATCGGACTGGATCATGAAGGAGAACGGCCAGCGCCCGGCGTCAAGAGCGACAAAGCCTTCGACGAGAAAGAGATTGCTGGTTACGCCGATCATGTCTGTTCGCTTCTGGCCGGGAGGAATAGCGCGGATGTCCGGCAATGTCTCGAAGGCGTCAACACTTCCCCAGCCCTGCATGGGGCGGTTTGCCAGAATCCTTTCGGCCGCTGCAAGTCCGATGGCATCGGAATAAGACGCGCGCAGCAGGGGAGCCTGTTGCGGCGTCAGCGTGTCGACATTGAGCCGGACCAGCGATGGCTGCTGGAGGGTGCAGGCGAGCGGCGCTAACGCCTCCCGCAATTCGCCAGTATATCCGCGCACAGCGGCAAGTTCACGCGGGCTGTCCATAGGTTGGTTGGCCGCCCGGTAGGGCGGTGACAGGGTCAGGTAATAGCCATCTTCGGCCCCGCCTCTGCGCGGCGTGCTGTCTGCATCAATCCAGTCGGCAAGGGCATCGGTCAGATCATTGGCGTCTGCTACTGACAGACCAAGATCCTGCAGCAGGCGGGACCAGCCCAGGCGTGCCAGACGGGCAGCGCCTTCTTCCGGTCCGGCCAGGGCATTCACGTTGAAACAATTGGTCGCATCGCTGACCTGGAGTGACACCACACCGCCCTGAACCGGCACCATCTGGGTCTCACCGAGCCCCAACCGGACAGCGAGAGACTGATTGCCGGCATCCCGCTGCAGGGTGGTGATCGCGCTGAGTGCGATCGCTTCGGCCGAATAGACAGCCCATCCGGCATCTGCCCGCCGGCTCGCCGCTTTGGACAGATCCGTCTGACGGGCAATTGCGGACACGGCGACCAACGCGGCGACGGATAATGCCGCGACGATCATCAGGATCGACAGGAGCGCTGCGCCTTTCTGATGGTCCCGCCGGCTCATTCCCGCAGCCCCAGCCTGAAGCGGGCGGTCAGCGCATCGTCCGGCGAAAAGCGCATTGTGAACTCAACCCTGTCCGGCAGTTGGGCGTTATTGTCTGTTGCCGCGACAATCCAGTCATTCTGCCAGACATTCTGCCGGCCATATCGCACCGCGACGCCGTCCAGGCCTTCAATCAAGCGCTGCTGCGACACCGGCGTTCCGGGGCCGGCGTCCGGCGCGTGCCATGAACGCCGGATCAGCGCGCCGTCTTGATACAGATATTCGACCCGCTGCAGATCACCGCGCTGTGCCCGTCCCTCGGGATTCGACCAGCCATTGCGGACCAGCAGCAAGATCCGGCCATCGAACCGCACAGGATATCCTTCGAATCGGGTCGGAGGATCCTGAGAGCCATCCGTCCGGCTTGGCCTGTCTGCGAAGGCAGCAAGGTCTTCACGGATCATCGCAAGGGCAATCTCAAGGGCCCGGGCGTCCTGGCTTCGATCATCTACCTGCCGTGCGCCGCGCATTGTCTGGGTAAGCATGACCGCGCCCGACGTTGCCATCAGCGCGATCAGGAAGAGCGCAATCAGCGTCTCGACCAGCGTGATACCCGCTTCTCCGGAACGGTGCGCGTTCATTAGCCGGCCTCGGCGAGGTGAAGCAGCATCAGGCGCGCCGCCACGGAGTCGCTGCCTGCTGGCCGGACACGGATCTCGATCCGGATGAGGCCCTCTGCTTCGGCCGGCGTGATGATCCGGTCCCATTCGAACGCCTGCCGGCGTTGAACGTCCTGTCCCTGCGACGTGCCGATAACTTGAACGGAGGGGTCAGCAATGGTGTCGACCGCAACATTCTCCGCAACAACCCGGGCCAGCGTCCGCTCACCAAGCTGCGCGCTGATCCGGAAACTGTTGGTGCCGAGGGATACAAATCCCATTGCCGCCGTCGCAAAGACAGCAAGCGCCACCATCGATTCCAGGAGAGAAAAGCCGCGCTGGTCAGACATCAGGGCGTCTCCATGATGACCTGGCCGCCGGGCTGGAGCGTGAAGCGCGTGACCGATCCGCCCCGGACGAGATCGATCGAGGCGTCGGGGGAATGGCCGAGGGGATCAAAGACGATCATCGGTTTGGGATCGTCGCGGCGCCGCCGCTGTGTGCCGGTGTTATCAGAGGCAATGAGCGCCATGCCGGAGGGCAGGGTGTGCCTGGCTGTCCCGGCAACGCGCCATTCGCCATCCTGCCAGATTGCAGGGGAATAGCTGCGCCCATCGACCAGAAGTGCGGTGGGCCGCCCGGTCACGAGTGCACGGCCAGCCGTCTGCTCCAGCACGCCGCGCAGATGGTCGCTTTCGCGGGCGAGCGGATTGGGCCCGGCCAGGGTTAGCGTAATAACGGTCGTGGTGATCGCGACGATCGAAAGCGCGACAAGAACCTCAACGAGCGACATGCCGGTTTCGGCGCGGCGCTGCGCAGTCACGCAAGCATCCTGGCTGTTGCGCGCCACGGCGGGTCTCAGTCCCAGTTGCCGATATCGGCGTCGGCCCCCTCGCCGCCCGGTTTGCCATCGGCGCCGAATGAGAAAACATCATACCGCGCGCCGGAGCGTGTCCCCGGAAAGGCATATTGGTAGGGATTGCCCCAGGGATCGTTCTGGACCCGGCGGATATAGCCGCCCGGACGGTAGAGCGTCGCGTCGACCCCCGGCGGCGGCGCGGACAGAGCCGCAAGGCCCTGCTGCGTAGTCGGATAGGTGTAGAGATCAAGGCTGTACTGCTCGAGCGCGCTTTCGAGGTTGGCAATATCGGCGCGTGCCTTGGTGATCCGCGAGCGGTCACCGACAGGGGCGACGTTGATGATGATCAGGGTTGCAAGCAGACCCATGATGAAGACGACAACCATCAGTTCGACGAGCGAGAACCCGGCTTCGCGGTGAGTGAGGTTATCATTCTGGGGTTTTCTTCCGGTCGTCATGTGACACTCCTTTATCCGAGCGCGAGCGTGTTCAGCTGCATGATCGGCAGCATGATTGAAAGGACGATGGTGCCAACCACCAGCCCCAGGAGGATGATGATGGCAGGCTCAAGCAGGCTCAGGGCGAGGTTGGTTGCCGTCTCGAATTCAGCCTCGAGAAAGTCGGCAGCGCGGTTCATCATGGCAGGCACGTTACGGGCTGCCTCACCGCTGGCCACCATATGGGTCATCATCGGGGGGAAAACGCCGGACGTTTTCATCGCCGAGGAAAGCGCCCCACCGCGCTGGACGGTTTCGATTATCTGGTCTGCCGCGTCCCGGAATACGAGATTGCCCATGGCGCCCCGTGCGCCCGACAGGCTTTCGAGGACCGTCGCGCCGGCGCCTGCCATCGTGGCGTGAATACGCGCGAAGCGGGCGGCGGAGACTTTACGCGCCATCTCGCCGAAAAACGGCAGACGCAGGATCAGCGCATCCCAGCGCCGCTTCCAGGATGGCAACTTCAGGACGCGGTGGGTCAGGAGCGTGGCGGCGACGACCAGGACGAGGACCATCAGGCCCCAATCGCGGACAAAGCTGGACAGGTTGATGACAAACTGGGTCAGGGGCGGCAATTCGGCGGCGCCCAGCATGGCAAACTGCTCGACGAGTTTCGGAACGACCCAGACCATCAAGGCGACGACCATGAGTGTCGCCATTCCGGCCAGGATCACCGGGTAGATCAGCGCGGACTGAACGAGCGTCCGCAGCCGGTAGCTGCGTTCAAGGTGGCTGGCGAGCTGATCGAGCACGAGCCCGAGCCGGCCGGAGGTTTCGCCCGCTGCCACCACGGCGCGGTAGAGCGAGGGAAAGGCACGCGGCGCGCTGCGCATCGCGTCGGCAAGGCTTGTGCCTTCCATGACCTGCGACCGGACGGACAGGAGCAGAGAGCGGGGCGCTGAATTGCCATCATCGCCGGCCGCAGCGGTCAGGGCCTGTTCGATCGTCATGCCGGAGGAGACCAGAACGGCCAGCTGACGCGTCAGAAGCGTGCGGTCCTTGTCTCTCAAACGGCCGGTGCCGGCGATGCCGCCCGACTTCTCCCCGCGCGCCTCGGTCAGGGATACCGGCGTCAGCTGGCGAGACCGGAGTTCCCGGCGCGCTGCACGGGCAGTGTCGGCAGAAATGACACCGCTCATGCGCCGCCCGTCGGGCGTCAGGGCCTTGTATTCAAACGCTGCCACCGAACCAGGCCTCCCGGCGGCATACATGCAGAAGCTCCTCGGCGCTCGAGTCTCCGCTCAGCACATGCCGCAATCCGTTCTGGAACAGCATATCAGATTTTGCGAAGGCCGTGCGCTCAATCTCTTCCTCATTCGCCCCATCATGGATCATCCGGCGGATGGCCGGGTCGATGACAAGCAGTTCGTAAACACCGAGACGGCCTTCATATCCGGTATGCCCGCATTGGGGGCAGCCGGTCGCACGATAGAGCGTCAGATCGGGGCGGGAGCCGAGGCCGAGGCGCTCCAGCAGTGCCGCCGGGGGTGTGTAGCTTTCCTTGCAGTGCGGGCAAAGCCGGCGGACGAGGCGCTGGGCAAGGATCGCCCGCAGGGTCGAGGCAAGCAGGAAACTTTCTACACCCATGTCCCGCAGGCGCGTGATCGCGCCGGCCGAACTGTTGGTGTGGATGGTGGACAGCGCGAGGCGGCCCGTAAGGGCGAATTCGAGCGCCACTTCGGCGGTTTCGGCATCCCGAATCTCGCCGACCATGACGATGTTCGGATCGTTGCGGAGAATGGAACGCAGCGTTGCAGCAAAGGTGAGGCCCACCTTGTGGTCCATCGGTGTCTGGCTGATCCCGTCCAGGCCGTACTCCACAGGATCTTCCAGCGTCATGATATTGACCCGGCCGGTGTTCAGGAGGGCCAGCGCCGAATAAAGCGTCGTCGTCTTGCCGGACCCGGTCGGCCCGGTGACCAAGATCACGCCGTTCGGTTCGGCGAGTGTGGCGCGGAACCGGCGTTCGGTGTCGTCATCCATGCCGAGGGTTTCAAGACCCATCAATGCCTGACGGGTATCGAGGATACGCAGAGCGACACGCTCGCCATAACGGGTCGGAAGGGTGGCAACGCGAACATCCAGCGCGCGTCCGCCAAGCGTCAGCGAGATGCGCCCGTCCTGCGGCATGCGTTTCTCGGCAATGTCGAGCCGGCTCATCACCTTGATCCGGGAAACAAGCGGGGCCGCAACCCGCCGCGATGCTGTGAAGACTTCCTGTAATTCGCCGTCGATCCGGTATCGCACGGACAGCTTGTCTTCGAACGGGTCGATGTGAATGTCCGATGCCCGGCGCCGGATCGCATCCTGCAGAAGACCGTTGATGAGCGTGATGATCGGCGCATCGGTCTCGCCGGCGAGCAGATCCTCGGTCTGCGGCAAGCCGTCAAACAGGCTTTCCAGATCGCCGCCCGCGCCAGCGGCAGCTTCCGCGGCGCGGCCATCGATACCGGAATGGCCGAAACTTTCCGACAATTGGCGCTCAAACTGGATGGGGGTCATCGACACCAGCCGGGCCGGTAAACCGACGACGCGGCGCGCCTCAAGCAGCGCGAAGGGATTGGCGCCTTCCCGAACCGCAAAGGTCAGGCCCGTCGGACCGGGAACAACCACGATCCCCTTGTCTTTTGCGAATGCGTAGGTGACCTGTGGGCGAAGCATGAGGGCTATTGCTGAGGCGGAGCGCTTTGCGCTGCTGGCCCGCCTGTTCCAAGAACCTCACGGACGAACTGATCGATCGATCCGCCCGCCATCGGCTCGCGCAGCAGTTCCTGAGCCTGGACGTAGAGATATTTCTGGTCCGTCGCCGCCCTGGCATCCTCTTTGCTGCGCACGATAGTTGGACGGATGAAGACCATGAGGTTCGTCCGTGTGGAGCCTTTTCCTTCTGAGCGGAAAAGCCGACCGAGGGCGGGGATGTCACCCAGCACGGGAACTTTAGAATCGCGGATCGTATCGGTCTGTTCGATCAGGCCGCCGAGAACGATGATCTCGCCGTCGTCGGCGAGCACGCTTGCGCGGATCTCGCGCTTGTCGAGGATCAGGTCGGGCGTCACGGTTCCGACGCTGCCAAAGACGCTCGAGACTTCCTGGCGGATATCGAGGCGGACCGTGTTGTTCTCACCGATGCGCGGCGTGACTTCGAGCTGGATGCCGACATCCTTGCGCTCGACAGTCCGGAACGGGTTGGTGTTGGCATCGCCCAGCACCTGACCCGTCGTGACAGGAATTTCCTGACCGACGATGAGGGCCGAGGTCGCATTGTTCAGCGTCATGCCAAACGGTGTCGAAAGGATGCGCGACGATGTATCGTCCTGGACGGCATTCAGGATGACGCCGAACAGATTGTCACCGGAAGAGCCGCCGATGCCGAGCGTCAGACCCGGTGTGCCAGTCAGTGAACTGATAGCTGCGTCACGGAACGGATTACTGGTGGATACGTCTGTGAACGCATCGGTCACCAGTGCGCCCGTCAGGGCGAGCAGGTTCGGAGCAGCGCGAGAAAAATTGGTGGACGCGAACGGAACATCGGAGCTGCCGGTGCCGGCGAGCAGGAACTGGAGGCCAAGCTCCCGCGTGGCGTTATCCGACATCTCCACGATGATGGCTTCGACCATGACCTGCGGCCTGCGTACATCCAGCGCCGCGACGACCTTTTCCATCGCGAGGATGGTTTCCGGATTTGCGCTGATGATCAGGGAATTGGTCGGGGCGTGGTGGGCGATTGTCTGCGCGAGCGGCGCGGTTTCGGAGGCTGCGCGCTGCATCGCCATACTGTTGGCAACACGCTCAAGAATCGGCACGATGTCGGCGGCGTCGGCATAGTTGAGCGTCAGCACACGGACATGGTCGCGCTGAGGATTGGTTTCGTCGAGTTCCGTGGCAACACGCTTTGCGCGCTCGACCGACGCAGGATCACCACGCAGGATGATGGCATTGCTTGTGAGAGAGGCGACCGCCGAGAGCCGGGTTGATACCTGGCCCTGCTGGTTGGTCTGCTCCCCCTGAAGGCGGGTGAGGATCGTCTCCATCTCCATCGCCGGTACATTCCGCAGGGGAATGGTTTCGACAACCGTCTGGTCACGGTCCACCACTTCGATGATCCGCCGCACCCGTTCGAGGTTTGATGCATAGTCAACGACGACGAGCGTATTTGTGCTGGCATTCGCAACAACCTGCCCCTGCGTATCGAGGATCGGTTTGATCATCTGCGCCGTTTCCATCGCATTGGCGCGGTCGAGCTTGATCACTTCGGTGATGAAGGCGTTGGAGCCGACGCCGGAAAGCGGCGCTTCGGTCGCCGCGATCATGCGCGGGACGATACGATAGGTGTCCTTGCCGGCCGGAACCGCGGCAAACCCCTGAATCCGGAGCGTCGTCAGAAACACCTGGAAGAGTTCCGGCGTCGTCATCGGCGTCTGGGAGACGACCGAAACGCGCGCGCGCCGGACATCCGGATGGGTGATGAAGGTGTATCCGGTCAGTGTGGACATATCTTCGATCAGCGTGTTGAGTTCGACATCACTGAGATTGAGGACATGGCGATCCTGTGCCGGGGCAGGAGCCTGCGCGAGCGCGCCCTGAGAGGCGGCAAAGGCGGCCGCAGCCGCGATCAGGAATCGGTTGTTCATTGAGATAGGCCAGCGTCCGCTGAGATGCGCAGACGGACGATGGCGCCGCTGCGGACTACGTCGAGAGAAATGGTGTCAGACGCCAGAACGGCCGACTGGAGCGCGTCCGGGCCCAGGCCCTCGACGCTTTGCCCGTTGACGCGGAGAACGAGATCGCCAGGCTCAAGACCGGCCTGTTCGAAATAGCCATTGCCGCGCGGCGACAGCCGGTATCCGGTGACGGCCCCGTTGCGCAGATCCGGGTGGAGAACGATATCCGAGGCGAGTTGCGCGGGCGTCGCCTGTCTTGCGGGCGCAGCCGGTGTTTCGGCAGGCGGGGATTGAAGATCGACCGATGGCTGCTGGCTGCTGAATGAGCCGCCGCGCGGATTCAGGCGCAGTTCTTCCAGCCTGCCATTGGAGCGCAGGAAAATACGGTCGGCGGCGACCGTGTCGAGGACGGCGCCATCAAGGATACGGTCGCCGGGGGAGACCAGCTTCTGGTTGCCGTCCGGCAGGACGATGATCGCGCTGCCGGCGGCTGCGTCGTCGCCCGCCCAGCGAAGCCCCGTCAGGCGCAAATTGAGCGTGGTCGGCGTGGCAGTATCATAATCGGTTCGCGAATGAGACGGCGCGGCGAATGGATCGCTGCCGGCAAGTTCGGCATGGCTGCTGTTGCCGGCAAGCATCACCGGCGTGAGCGGGCGCTCGGGTTGCACGAGCCCGGGCTCTGCCACCAGCCAGACAAACCGCGCCAGCATCAGGCCGGTCACCAGCGCCAGACCGGCTTCGACACTTCTGCGGCCCATCAGGCCAAACTGGCCGGGCAAGGGGCTTTCCATTCTGAAAAGTCTCATCCGCCTTTTACTCCCCGGGGAATGTTCCACGCTTAAGCATACTAGTGCGACACTTCTGAGACGTTTGCGGCGCCAGCTGAACTTTCTGTCTCGGCCACCGGAAAAACTACAGTGGCGTGTAGCACCATTCCATCAAAATGTTGCCCGAAAAACCAGAAACGCGGCGGGCCTTTGATCTCCCGCCGCGTCTTTTCCGGATGAATTCACCTCATCGGCGAGTTTGCGCTCAGAACTCGGCGCTCAAGCCGACGGTGAAGGTGGTTCCAAGATCATATTTGTTGATCTGGACATACCCGCCGCTGCCGGACTGGAATTCGTTGAAGTCGGTACCGAGGACGTTCTGGACCTTGATATCAAGACCAAAATCCTGGCGCCGGAACGTGAAACCCTTCTTGTAGACGAAGTCGACAAAGGTTCCCGGATCCTGAACGAAGTCCGGCTGGTTGCCGGGCGCGCGGGCGGTCGTCCGCTCGCTCGCATAGGTCACCAGCAGGGTTGCCTGCGAACGGGCTTCCTCATCCTCCCAGCCGAGTTGAAGGTTGGCGAGGTGCTGGGACTGGCCCTGCATACGCTCGCCGTCGATGACGAAGTCACTTGCAGGGCGCGGCTGGCCGCCAGCCTGGAGCGGAAACACCACGTCGCTGTCGCTGACGCGCAGCTTGGAGTCCGAGTAGGTGTAGTTTGCCTGAACGAGGAAGTCCTTGTTGACGAGGAAAGGACCGGCGTTCCGGAAGGGCGTTGCAAACACCTTCTTGAACTCGACTTCCGCTCCATACAGGTCCGCTTTCGGCGCGTTCAGATAAGTCTGGAAAGTCGAAGCGCTCGTCGCCACCACAACCGACTCCACCGGACGATCGAGTTGCTTGAAGAACACCCCGGCCGTGAACGCCTGTCCGCGGTCGAAATAGCGCTCATACCGGGCGTCGACGTTCAGGATTTCCGTATCGGTGAGATAGGGGTTACCGATGAAGTTGCGGCCGCTGTCGGTGTCGAAATAGAGCTGCGGGGCGAGTTCGCGGAATTGCGGACGCCCGATGCTCTTGGATGCGCCGAGGCGCAGCTGCTGATCTTCCGCAAAGTTCCAGGTCAGCGTCGCTGCGGGAAGGAAATACTGTTCCTTGAGCGGATCGGGTGCCAGAGGCTGGGCTTCACTGGAGATGATGTTCAGCGGGGCAACCGACTGGGTCGCATCCTCGAACCGCACGCCGAGCGCCACGCGGACAAGCGGGATGATCTCGGCATCAACCTTGGCATACGCCCCGAACACTTCGAGGTCTGCGTCATAGGCCGAGGCGCCGTCAGCACCCGTGGTCTCGCGCAGGACGAACTGATCCGGGTTGATGTTGAAGTTGGCGAACAGGAAGTCCGGGCGCTGCTGGAAGACCAGGAAGTTCAGCGCCGTGTCGCCGCTATTGTTGATGAAGCCGAAGATGCGGGTCTGCGCCGAGCGGTCATTCTTGTAGCTCTCGATACCGGCGGAGTATTCAATGTCGCGCAGCGCCGAAAGCGCCTGGACATATTTGAGGTCGACAGCTCCGCTGACGACCTGGTCATCCAGATAGCTGAACGAGATGCGGTTGTCGGAGTTGCCGCCCGGATAGGTGTAGGTGCCAACCAGCGGGTTGAAGCCAAACCGTGTATTCATTTCATACGGCGCGTCGCGCTTCGTCTGCGACAGGGCTGTGCGCCAGTCGAGCGTCCACGGACCCCGATAATGCCGGCCATTGAGCTGGGTGCTCATCAGCTCGCGCTCGTACCAGCCCGTCCGCTCGTCGCGGACATCTGCGAAGCGCAGGCCGTCAAAGCCTTCGCGCGCAAAGGTCAGCTTGGTTGTCCGGCGAACGTAGAGGTTCGTCCAGTCGATCTTGTCATCGCCGAAGTCGAGACCGAGGCCAAACAGGGCATCCCAGCCGATCTTGTGATCGGTCTGGACGTAGTCATAAAACGACTCGACTTCGAGCGTCGTGCCGTCGATCTCCCCGTCTTCGGCGCGGCCATTCCGGGTCTGCCAGGCATTGCTGTAGCCGAGCACTCCGACGACGCCGAGGTCGAACCCGCCGAAATCGAACTTGCGTCCGCCGGCAACTGAGAAGCTGCCATTGGCCGGGATGGAATCATTGTTCTGCAGGAGACGCAGCGGCGCATTTGTGAAGGCCTGGCCCATGTGCTGGAGTTCAGCATCCGTGAAAGCCGGCGACTGGATCCGGTTGCCGGTAGCCATCGCGCGGCGGACAGGGGCCGGCAGTTTACGGGTACCGTTGTCGAAACCAAGACCGTCGGTCTTCGAACCGTAATGCGTCAGGCCCGATTGTCCGGTGGTTTCAGTATTGTAGCTTGTGCTTGCACTCAGTTTCAGGAAGTTGTCGTTCGGGATGTTCAGCGTGCGCAGGTCGATGATCCCACCGCCGAACTCGCCCGGATACTCCACAGAATATGTCTTCTGGACAAGGACGTTCTCAAGCACCTTCGTTGGGAACAGGTCCAGGGGGACGACGCGTTGCAGCGGCTCCGGACTCGGAAGCGGCGAACCGTTAAGGCGGGCTGCAGAATAGCGCTCGCCAAGGCCGCGCACATACACGAACTTGCCTTGCGCGATGCTGAGGCCAGTTACACGCGCCAGCGCCGCAGCCGCATCCGAATCGCCCTGCCGGGCAAGATCTTCCGGCGCAAGAAAAGCGGCGACTTCAGACGTGCTGCGCAGCACTTCGGGGATATAGCGGCCGAGCACGACGACTTCATTGAGTGTCAGTCCGGCTTGATCGGTTTCGGCCTCACTATCAGCCGGTTCCTGTGCATAGGCGAGGGAGGGGGCCAGCATGGCCGCGGAGGCCACGAGCAGTGCCCGCAATGACAGAGAGGGTAGGGTCATGGATCTGGGTCCTGAAAGGATGCGTCGTCTCTAGAAGGCAGAGCGGGGAGGCGGCGAATCGCTGCCTCCCCGGAAAGTCGTCGCCTGATCAGCAGGCCGGCGTGGTCGGCAGGCCGCAGGTCCAGCCCTGATACCAGGTGTCGTTCGCATCGCGGACGGCGCCGATATAGTCCACCGGCGTCAGGAAGCTTGCGACGGCCGGGGGCAGGGTGTTGCCGGCAATGGCGGTGATGTTGGTCGCGGTGACCGCATTCTCGTTCGCGCCGTTGATGAAGCCGTTTACAAGCGTCGAGGTACCCGTCTTCACATTGTTGACGTTCGCGTCGAGGATCGCTTCAACCTGCGCATTCGTGATCGGTGCGCTGCCCAGAACCGGGCCGCCATCACAGGACATGTGCACCGACTGGTAAACGGGTCCGCTGCCGCCAAAATTGTTGGCGTTCGACAGCGTCGATGCCGTGGCAACCTGAAGACACTGAACACCGTTGTTCGCCGTGACGACCGAGTTGAACACCTGGCCGACATGGCCCGTATTGTGGACTATGCCTGCGCGGCGCTGGCCCGCACCCGAACTCTGTGTCCGCTGCACGACGGTCCAGTTTGCATAGGTCGGACGCGTGAAGAAGCTTGTCGTGCCGGCAGTGTTGGTGCCCCGCGAACTCGTCTCGAAGCCGAAATCCCCGCCGCCCAGACGCTGGTAAGCGATGCCGAACTGGGCAGCGCCGCGCCAGCCGGAGTCGGTGTCGAACTGGTCGTCATCGCTTCCGGTGATCACAATGTATTTGAGGTTCACATTGCCGCCGAAGATCTCGATGCCGTCATCGGAGCTGTTGTGGACCTGAACATATTCGAACACGGTGCCGCTGCCGACGCCGGCGAGCGTAATGCCGTTGAGTTCATTGTTCGGCGCGATTTCGAAACCCGAGTACATCACGCGCAGATAACGGATGCGGCCGCTATTGTCGGCGGTGGAGAGGCCGCCATAAAACGCGTTCGAGCCTTCGACCTGAGCTTCACAGGCGATGTTCGGCAGGGTCGTGATACCGCCGGGGCATCCATCCGTTGACGGAGCGCGACCGTTGATCACGAGACCGCCCCACTGACCGATCGAGTTGTCGTTGGTGGTGCCCTCAACGCTCTGACGGCTGGTCATGATGATCGGTTTGTCGGCCTCGCCCTCGGCAAAGATCAGCGAACCGCGGTTCACGAGCAGATAGTCCAGACCGGAGTTGCCGAAGATGGTCACGCCCGGCTCGATGGTGAGGACGCCCTGGGCGCCGCCCGGAAGCGGGGTGCTCGGATCGGGGCCGAGGTCGATGCCGACGCGGGTCTGACCGGCGACGGAGTAAATGGTGCCGGCGCGTTCCGGAACGACAAGGTTTCCGGTGATGGTGGACGGCAGTTGACAGATGCGCTGGTTGGCAACGATGCCGACATTGGAGAAGCCAGCCGGGCAGTCCGCTGCAGGTCCGCCGGTCGGCGGCGGGGCAGTCGGCGGCGGGGGCGCGGGAGGCGGCGGCGCTGTCGGCGGCGGGACGAAGGCGCCCACGCCAGGCGACGCGACGCCATCAGCGCCGGTGCAGGCGCCGAGCAGTGCCGCAGCCGCACAGCCGAGCAGCGCCACGCGGAAATTGGTCTTGGTCAACATGAAAGTCTCCGTCTTGAACCCTGAGCGGGCGCGCTGACGGTTTCGCCGCCGCGTTCCTCAGACGTTGACACTCGTCTGCCCCGCAGCGGAGAGCCTTAAGATTTGATTGCAACACTTACGGGAAGTTTAGATGACACTTGCGTGAAGGATGTGGCGCGGCACTCAATATGTGGCGGCTCCGCCACATTACAGAGTTACGGAGTATTCGGGCGGGAACATCTCGCCCCATCCTCGTTCCCTGAACCACTTCGTGATGACATATTTGCTGCCCCGGCGAACCTTCATGCCATGGTGTATCGTGTACGGATTAACAGTTCCGTCGGCGTTGAGATTGTTCCAGATCACAGCCTTGCCCTTCTCGGGCATGATGGTCTTTTCCAGCCGGCGGAAGCGTGTGCCGCCGCCTTCCTCGACATCATTCAGGTAGATCATGAAAGTCCAGGTCCTCTGGCCGGTGAACTGGCAGTGTACCTGGTAGTCGCGCGTTCCCGGCGTGAAATAGTCATAATGGGCCTTGTATTCCTGGCCGGGATCATAGCGCTGAATCTGGGTGGCGTCGGAATAAGACCAGTGAATTCCGAGCGCTTCGGACATCAGCTCGTCCAGCTGCATCACGAGATGGTGGCCGAGTGCGCCGATGTCGGAAGAGCGCGACGTCCGGATTTTCGGGTCTGCGAAGACATCTGTTGTTGTAGATGCGCGCAGGCGCTCATCTGCCAGCGCGACCATTGCCTCGCAGATCTCTGGAACAAGGAATCCGGGCCAGACGTAAAGCTGGGCTTTGGGCGCTGGCACGCGGCGCAGGAACGGGTGGCCTAAGGCGCGCCGGGTGATCGGAGCTTGCGCGACGGCCTTGTGGTCGACATCCGAAACCGGCCGCCGCCCGTCATAGGCTTCGCGCATCAAGGCGCGGATAGCGTCGTCGTCAAATCCGCTCCGCGCCAGAAGCCGCCGGACTTCATCTGGCTCAACGCCACTGCGCAGCCGGACCCATGTATAAGTCAGCCATTCATCATTAACGACAATAGTCATGGGGCCACGCCTCCTGCCTCAACAGGTAGAAGGGAAGAATGACGAACCTGTGACAGTGGGTGCCCTCTGCCACAGACCATCCGGCTACGGAGGGAAACGATAGCTACACGGAAGATATATAAATCTGGATCTAATTGACACAAAACAGTCAAACTTGTAATATGACACTTATGTTACAGTATAGATACAGCGCTTTGTCACTCCTCGCTCTGGCGCTTGCGGTGCCCGGAGTGGCCCTATCCCAGCCCGGTGTCTCCGGGAAGCTTTCCCCGCAGGAATCGTCGTGGACACAGACCAGTCCTGAAGGTGCCGCCCTTCAGTCAGAACTCTTCAGTCGGGCAGAGGCGGAACGCCGCGCCGCCAGGCTGGGCGGTCTGCAATTGCATGATGCCCTTGCGCGCGTCGCAACCCGTCATGCCATCGACATGGCGGAGCGCGGGTATGCCGCGGATGTAACGCCCGAAGGGCTTTCCCTGCTCGATCAGATCAGGAAGACTGATCGTCAGACGCTCTATTCAGCGTTCGGCGCGAACATCGCCATCGTTGAAGCCGGAGCGGAAGCGGATGCACTCCATCGCCTGCTGATGTCGGACAAGGCGAATGCAGCGAATCTCTTGAGGCCGGGCTTCGGCCATATGGGAATTGGTGCCGTCGAGAAGGATGGCCGGTTGTATCTCGTACAGCTCATGGCCCGGGTAGAAGGCGAACTAATCCAGCCGCTTCCGGTCAATGCCCGTCCGGCCGACAGCCTCAAGGCGACCTATGCGTCATCGATGATGGCGCCCGTCAGCTGGTCGATCAGTGACGCCGAAGGGGTCACGCTGCTGCGCGGGGCTGGTCAGACCTTGCGTCAGACATCGGGGCGGCCGGTTGAGGGCTATCTGAATCTGGATGTATCGGTGGGGCCTGATATCTACAGCTTGCGCGGGCCCTTTGTCCGGGTGGACTGACGCTTAGGTTGCAGATCCGAAATGCGGCCCAGGGAGTCCGACGACAAAAAAGCCGGAGCGTCATTGACGCTCCGGCGGTTTCTTGTCCGCCCGTGACAGGCTCAATCCGTGGACAGGGCCCGCAGAACCTTGGCCATCGTTTCGAGTTTCGGGGCGGAGTTAGTGCGGTCGATCAAGGCATGGCAGCGCGCGCGGGCTTCCGAGACCGGGTCGCGCAGATCCTGCGAAGCCGCGTCGGATGCCTGAAACAACTCGGAGATCGGAACGCGCAGCGCTCTGGCAACACTCGACAGCATGCCGGCACTCAGCCGGTTCGTGCCCGTTTCGTATTTCTGCAGCTGCTGGTGACTGATGCCAAGCTCCTGTCCCAACTCCGACAGGGTCAGGTTCTGCGCAATGCGAAGCTCCCGGATTTTTTCCCCGACCTGCTGGTCAACCTTTGTGGGAGAGCGGGAACCTGCAGCTCTGATTTCTTCTTGCATCATAGTTTCCACCTTTGGGTTTTATTCTGTCTCCTAATTGTCAAGCTTTGGAGCAAGTGATTCAGTACCTAAAAATATGAGGGACCGGACAAATCGGCGGCGCGCGGATCTTTGCGATCACGCCAAACTGCTTCCAGTAAGTGTGCGTAGCCGGAAGGCGTCAGTAATCGCGCTTCCACCGGACGGATACACGCGATTCGCCCGTAGATCGGGCCTCGGAGGTCACCGACACCTGCGGCCGGGGCTGCCATTCCACTTCCACCGAATTGCCGGCAGCTCCTGCTGTTGTCACCTCGAGATAGACATCCGGCGCCAGATACTGCCCGACACCGAGCTCGGTCGTGCCTTCCTCGCTCAGGCCGAGGCGGAGTCGGTCAAGGCCGAGCCCTGCCTGTAGCTGACCCAGCGGGTCGATCCCGCCGCCCTGACCGCTGAGACGGGCAATCGACGTCGCCAGTTCGGCCGCTTCGAGCGGCGACAGGTCCATCGCCGAGCGGCCGAACAGCATACGGGACAGGATTTCGTCCTGCGGCAGGTCGGGCGTACTCGACAGTTCGATACGGGGACGCCCCGGCGCGCCGGTGACATCCACCCGCGCCCTGAACCCATCCACCTGCCGGTCAGCCCTGATGGCGACCCTCGCCGTGTCGATCGGGCCATCAAATGTAACGGTGCCGCTGTCGAACACGAAGGGCCGCCGCGCCAGTTCAAGTTCACCGCGCACGAGGTTTGCCCGGCCATTCAGGAGCGGCGCGGCAGGGGATCCGGTGACGTGGACATTGACGCCCCATTCGGAGGTGAGCCCGCGACCGTCGATCATGATGCGGCGATCCGAATTGATTCCGAAATCGAACCGGATCGGCTTTTCGAGAACCGGATCACCTGGTTCATCCGTCAGGTCCTCGCGCCAGCGCACATCGAGCCGGCGCACGCCGGCAGCGGGCAGATTGTCGAGCGAGAAATGCGCCTCATCAATGGTCAGCGCACCGCTGATGACGCGTGCCTCGGACGTTTCCTTCAGCGCTGCATTACCGGTGACGCGCATCCGGTCGCGGTTGCGGTCATAGACCAGCAGGCGGCGCACCTCGATGTCGACCTGGCCATCTCCGGCCGACTCCAGCCGGCCGGCTGCCTTCAAGTTTCCGCCATCTGGTCCCTGACCGGTAGCATTGACCGTTACATCACCGTCGCGGAGCGTCGCATTTGCGTCGAACCGGGCGATCCGGAACCCCATGGCACCGTACTCATAGATGCCATTGCGAATGTCTGCGCGACCGTCGATCCTGGGTTCGGCCGGGGTGCCGGCGATCCTGAATGATGCGTCGATCTCGCCGCCAATGTCATGGCCGTAAGCGAGAGAAATCTGGCGAATCGCTTCCAGGCTGCCCTTGAGATTGGCCTGGCCGAGCAGGCTGCCTTCCTGATCTATCCGGGCAAACTTCTCGGCTTCGGCGACCACCGGCAGGGCCAGCGAAAAATCGCCGCCGAGCGCCGGGCCATAGCGGGCGCTGCCGTCGAGTGCGAATATCCGCGCGCCGAGCCGGCCGTTGATGTCGAGTTCAAGCGCGCCGTCGAGCCCTGTCACAGGGCTGCTGGTGCGGATTTCAAAGTTGCCGGACGGATCGCGGCCATAGGGGCGGAAACTGCCGGACCCATTGATCCGCGCTGCCGAAACCGGCACGCGGAAATTCGTAAGGATCGGTGCGGCATCGACATCGGAGATACTGAAGCGCAGTTCAGGCGTTGTGCCAGCGTTGCTGAGGATCGCCTGCAGGCTACCGCCCAGCAGGGAGATATCCGCATCGATTTCAGGGGATGCGCCGAGCCGCCAGATCGCGTCCCTGCGGGTCGAAATCGTCTGGCCGAACACTGAACCGGCGAGCCGGAGGGTGCCTTGAGGCGCTTCGCCGGCGAGCGAAGCCGAACCCGATACCCGCATATCCGTCGCGCGGCCGCGCGTCGCATCCTCCAGATGGGCGGAGTATTCGTAACCGTCCCGAACGGTACGGATATTGGTCCGCGCCCGGTCGAATCGTGTCCCATCGGGCAGGACGGTGTTGCGAAGGTCCGCGTCCAGCACGACGATCACAGGCTCGTCCGCCAGTTGGCTCACAGAGGCATCGACGGAAAACTGTCCGAACGAAGTATTGGAGAATTCGAAGTCGCGCCCGGTGAGGACACCTGCGCCGCTGAAACCGCCGGCGTCTGCCAGACTGCCCCGACCGGCTACGCGCAATTGTCCCACAAAGCCCGCGAGATCGTCGATCCGGGTAGTCGCATCCCGGCGGTCCAGCAGAGCGGAGATATTGACCCGTTCGCCATTGTAACGGCCGGTGAGCCGCACCGGGCCAGCAACCGCGTCCCCCGATTGCAGTAGCGATGTGGTGACAGCCAGCTGTTCGAGTCTGTTGGACCCATTGGCCAGCCACCCGCTGCTGCTGGTGCCGGCAATCAGGAGCGTGTCGCCTGGCCGCGTGAGGCGGGCGTCAATGGCGCCAAGCTGAACCTGCGTGCCGCCAAACTCCAGTTCGGCCAGTTGTTCGCCGGTGACGCTGAGGTCCAGGCCCGCGCCTCCGGCAAGTGTTCCGGCGGCCTCCGCACTCAGGCCTGGCAGACGCAGCCTGATAGCGCGCGCAGTCACATCTCCGCCTGCGATTCTGAGGGTCGCCGCGGCCTGACCACTGGTGCCGAGCAGGGGAGAGAGCGCGTCCGGCCCGGAAAGATTGCGCAATGTCAGATTGGTGGTCAGCGCGATGTCGTCGAATGTGCCGTCGAGGCTTACGATCCCTTCTGCCGAACCTCTGAACCCGGTCACAAATGGTGCAATCGACTGGTTCACCCGTCCCGCCAGCGTCAACCGGCGTTCCGGAACGGCAATGTCGCCGGCAAGACGGAGGGAGCCCGATTGATGTCGCAGGTCGGCGCCGTCCACAAACAGGCGGCCTTCGGCCATTTCGTATCGGCCCTGCAGGTTGACCGCCGGCGCGGCTCCGATGGCGGAGGTCGTGGGTTCACCAAACGGGAAGGGCCCAAGCAATTCCAGATCGCCAGAAAAACTGATCGCACCATCTGCCATGGCGGCCGCGACCAGCCCGGCCGCTGCCTCGAACGGCAGTACCGAGTCTTCCTCAGCAATCAGCCGGGCATCTCCGGCATAGGATAGCTGTCCGGCAGAATAGCCGAATTCGCCGTCCAGCCGGATGCCGGCACCCCGCGTCCAGAAAGGCTGGAGCGAGGCGAGATCTGCCCGGAGCCGGGCAGGGCCGATCAGTTCGCGCCTGGCAAGATCGGCCTGCCCGGCGAGGTGCAGCTCACCTTCCGCAACGAAGCTGTCGAATTCAAACGCCGCCTCGTCGCCGTCGAACTGGGCCGCCAGCGCGGCTTCTGCGGCGGGGCCAAGAAAACTCTGCACGCGCTGCGGCAGGGGAAGCGTGGTGGCGTCCATGGTCACCGCCGCGTTCAGCTTGCCGTCCTCCATCTTGGCGGAGAGGTAAACCTTGTCGTCCCGGTCGATCGAGAAGCGCGCCTCACCGACACCGTTACGAAGATCACCGGCCCCGTTTGCTTCAAGGCGCGCCGCAGAACCCGGCTCCAGGTTCAGGAGGTGGGAAAAGAACCCGCCTGCCGGCGCATCGGCGATCACCGTGATATCAAACCGGCGCGATGCCGTCATCACGATCAGGAGGTCCACCCGGTCGCCGCGTCCCTCGATGGGCCGCAATCGCAGTGCGGCATCCAGCGCGCCGCTCGATTGCTGAACGAACCGCGCGCTGATCTCGGAGATGGATTCCGGTCCCGCCACACCGTCGGCCAGGATCAACCTGTCGAGGACAAGTGAGTTCAGATGTATACGGAGATTTCTGCCGCCTTCTGAAGGCGGGCGGTCCTCGCGAACCGGCCGGCTCAGAACGCTCAGCTTTCCGGCATCGATCTCGTTGATCTGCAATGTCCGCGTCAGGAGAGAGAGCGGCGACCAGTTGAGCCGGACATCCTCCGCCTCGATCCAAATCCCGTCATCATTCCGGACGTTCAGCCTGGATATCGTCAGTTCGGACAACGGGTCACCCCGAAGTCCGCTGATGTTCAGTTGACCATATCCGGCGACATCCATTCCGTTGATGCGTGAGGCAATGAAATCACGGCCGCTGTCGGTCGTGACCCAGACCCGCAGGCCGCCGATCACGGCAAGTGTTCCGGTTGCTGCGACCAGAACGCCGGTCAGCCAGGGATGTCGGCTGCGCCAGTCATGGAAGGGCAGGCGCGTCATCATCAGAAAGCCTGACCGATGGAGACATAGACCTGGACCGGCGCATCCCCCGGGCGTTTGTCGAGCGGCGCTGCAATGTCAAACCGTATCGGCCCGAAGCCCGGATAGTAGCGGATGCCAAGGCCCACAGCCGCGCTGGCATCTCCGAAGACGGAGCCGGCATCATTGCCAGCAGCACCGGCATCGACAAAGGCGACATAGCCAAACCGCTCGGAGCGCCGCCAGCGGAGTTCTGCAGAACTCGAGAACAGGCTGCGTCCGCCAATATAGCCGCCGAGCGGATCGGTTGGAGAAAGACTCTGGTATTCATAGCCGCGCACGGTGCCGCCGCCGCCGGCAAAGAAGAGCCTGTCAGGCGGCACGGCATTGGAACCGGCAAAGGCGCCATATTCGGCCCGGACCGCCAGCACCAGGTCGTCAGCGATTTTCCGATAGGTGGATGCCGACAACAACATCCGGGTATAGCCGGGCGTGCTGTTGCCGAGCGAGATACCGGATTCGACCGATGCAAAGGCCCTGATACCGGATTGGGGGTCCAACGGATCACCCACATCCGAATAGGTGGCCGCCACCGGAATGGAAAAGGTCAGCTGATCGCTTTCGCCAAGAAAGATGCGCGTGCGCTGGTCAGTGATGCGTGTCGCATCAATGACCGCGCCGACCGAAACCGTGAGCTGGCGCGTGAAAGGCTGGGCAAGAGCGGCGCCGACCCTCAGGCCTTGTAGATCGTAGGCCTGAGTCTCTTCGGCGCGCACGCCGGTTTCCGCCGTAAATGTCCGCCCGAAGCGCCCGATGTTCGGGAGCTCATAGCCTGCCGTCAGGCTGCGTGTGATGGTTGCGGCTTCTGCCCGCACGCTCACCTTGTCAGCCCGTCCCGTGACATTGCGGCGTTGCCAGGTCGCTTCCGCACCGATGCCTTCGGTCGTCGATGCCGTGACGCCAAAGCCGATGGTCCGCGGCTTGGCCTCGGTCAATGTCAGCGAGACGTCATGATAGCCGTCTTCACCGGCCTCTCGCGCGACCTCGACACCGATCCCGTCATACAGGCCGGCTGATCGCAGCCGGGACCGAAGACGGTCGATGACGCGCGGTGTGTAAAGGGCGCCAGTATCCCAGGTTTTCATCACCTGGATTGCGCGCCGGGATCGCGGGTTCGTCTCGTCGCTTTCAAGCGCACCAAGGCGCACCCGGGGCCCGGGCACCAATGTATAGGTGATTTCGACATTGCCGTCTTCGCGCGAGGCGAGCGCATCAATGCCGGGGCTCGATGCAAAGGCATAGCCATTGGCGTGAAGTGTCGTCACGAGCCTGGTTTCAGTCTGTTCGATCTGGGCGGCGCGCACGACCGAGCCGGTGCGGATGTCTGCGAGATGGGCTTCCAGCAGCCCCAGCGTCTCCGAATCGATATCCTGGGCGCCGGATATCTGTACCGAGGCGATCACGAACAACGGGCCGGGATCGACGACCAACGCCGCGCTGCCCTCCAGGCTACTGAAGTCTTCAGGCCGGACAGTGGCGGCCAGATACCCTTCGGCGGCCAGCAGGTCTTCCACCGACCGGGCCAGGGTTTGGGCGCGGTTGCGCTTCTCAAGAACCGAGCGCGGCTCCGGAACGTCAGTTCGCAGCAGAGCATTCGCGCGCGAGGCGAGTGCCGGCGGCACGCCGCGCAAGTGAAAGTGCGTGGCTGCGGAGACACCGTTTTCACCGCCATTGCCGTTTGCCGTGCCATTCAAGGACGCACATGCGGTCACGGCGCCCATCAGGCAGGCGCCGGCAATCGGCCGGAGGCGTCTCAGTCCAGGGTTCGGCGCGCCGCGTTTCATCGTATCCGCTGTTCAGCGTTCTGCTGCTTCTTCTCCTGCAAGAACTGGCCCATCCATCCTAAAGGAAACATGAAAGCGCGATGAATCACCCTCAGAGGGGAATTCTGCAGGCACATTGTAACTTGGCGGGCCCGCAGCGTATAAGGGCCTGTGTTCACCGGAATCTGACAATATGATGTATCTGATGATCGCTGGCGGACTGGTTCTCCTGTTCGTCGGAGGTGAGGGGCTGGTGCGCGGGTCGGTGAGCGTTGCCCGCAAACTCAACATTTCCGAACTGGTGATCGGTCTGACCTTGGTCGGTTTCGGAACCTCGGTTCCGGAACTCGTGACAAGCCTTCAGGCCGTCGACAGGGGCGCTGTCGGCATTGCTGTCGGCAATGTCGTTGGCTCCAACATCGCCAACGTGCTTCTGGTCCTGGCGCTGGCCGCGATTCTGTCCCCCATCGTCATTCAACGCGGCGCGATCGGGCGCGATGGTATGGTGATGACCGGCGTAACGGCGTTGCTTTGCGGGCTGTTGTGGTTTGACCAGTTCGGCCGGATCGTCGGTTTCGTGCTCGTGGCCCTTCTGATCGCCTATCTCGCCATCTCTCTGATCCTCGATCAAAGACGCCAGGATGCGGCAGCCGCTATGCACGCCGGCGAAGGCGAGATCGTCGAGGCGCAATACGGCCTCGTGGCAGGCCTTTTGATTGCCGCAGCCGGTCTTGCCGGTGTGGTGATCGGCGCCAATCTGCTGGTCGAAGGCTCTGTCAGCCTCGCCCGGTCTGTCGGCATCAGCGAGACCGTGATCGGCCTGACCATCGTGGCGATCGGCACCAGCCTGCCGGAATTGGCGACGTCCGTCGTCGCGGCTCTCCGGGGGCGCGCTGACGTTGCTTTCGGTAATGTCATCGGCTCCAACATATTCAATATCCTCGGGATTCTCGGTCTGACGGCACTGATAAAGCCATTCAGCGTCCGAGTTGGCGAGGGAGCCGGGGGCGAAGCGGTCAGCCTCATCAGCGGCGTCGACATCATCACGCTCGTTCTGTCGGTTGCCCTGTTGATGTTGTTCGCCTTTACGGCACGCAGGATCACGCGCTGGGAAGGCGCCGTTCTCCTGACCGGCTACTGCCTCTATATGGGCATCATCTTCAACATCGTTCCCGTACCAGCGATCCTTCAGAATGTCTGATAACCCGATCTACCAGAATCTAGGCCAGCTCGGCCGTCATACGGCCCAGCCGCAAAACCCCGACGAAGCCGAGCTTGAGCGGGTCGCGAACCCTCATGCGGGCACGCTGTTTCTGACCCGCTTCGTTGCGCCCGAATTCACCTCGCTCTGTCCGGTCACCGGCCAGCCGGATTTTGCCCATCTCGTGATCGACTATGCGCCTGGCGACTGGCTGGTCGAATCGAAGAGCCTGAAACTCTACCTCACCAGCTTCCGCAATCACGGTGCGTTCCATGAGGACTGCACCGTCGCGATCGGTAAGCGCATTTTCGGCTTCACGCAGGCCCAGTGGCTGCGCATCTCCGGTTACTGGTATCCACGCGGCGGTATTCCGATCGATGTCTTCTGGCAATCAGGTGAGGTCCCGCCGGGGCTTTATGTTCCCGACACCGGGGTCGCATCCTATCGCGGACGCGGCTGATCAGGCCCCATCTGCCGGCCAACGCCGGACAATCGGGGTCAAGTCAGGACGGATCCGCTCCTGCGGCGGCGCCGTTGATGTACCGAGATAGACAAAGCCCGCCACCCGCTCGCCGCTGGCAAGACCAAGCACGCCGGCGACATCCGGATCATAGGCCATCCATTCCGACAGCCACACGCCCGCCCAGCCGCTGGCATTGGCCGCCAGCAAGAGGTTGTAGCACACTGCGCCGGCGGACAGTTCCTGTTCCCAGACCGGCGTACGGCCATCCTCGACCGGCGACGAAATCACAGCTACGACAACGGGCGCTCGCAAGAATAGCCCGGCAGCGTCAACCACGTCGCGCGCTTCCGCATCCGTTTTCATCCCTGCAATCCGGGCGAGTTCGGCGCCGAACGACGTCCGGTTCTCTCCCTCGAATACAATGAACCGCCAGGGTGTGAGCTTGCGGTGATCGGGCACCCGCGCGGCAATGCCCAGAAGCTCGTTGAGTTCATCCGGCGACGGGCCGGGGGTTCTCAGGAACAGTTTGTTGGCTGACTTGCGCAGCGCCAGAAAGGTCCGGACGGCCTGCGAGGGCCGCGAGGCCAGCATGGGCGTGCCTGGGGAAGGGGGATCGGGAAACAGTTTGGTCACGCTCTTCGGATTAACTGTGATTGCCGGGAAGGCAATGGCCGAAACCACAAGAAGTCTCGCCTTGCATTAAACAGTTTGGAAGCGTATCAAATGCGAATGTGAACGCTGTTCACTTTTTGAACGACGGTCGGAGGAATGCTGTTGGAGGCACCCCTGCTCCCCGAAAGCCCTGCAGAACGCCGCAGGCTTCGCGTGCGCACCGCCATTCTGGAGGCGGCCGAGCGCGTATTCTCGGTCGAAGGCGAAGCCGGGCTGTCGATCCGCCGCCTTGCCGACGAAATCGATTACTCTCCAGCGGCCATCTACAAATACTTCGGCTCCAAGGAAGAACTCCTCGACGAGCTGAAGGAGTCCTTCTTCGAGCGGCTGATGTCGACGGTGGACCGGGCATCGCTCGCCAGCCTGCCCTTCGAGGACCGGGCCTGTCAGTGCTTTGCCAAGTACGTCGAAACTGCCATCGCGCGTCCCCACCACTATGCGGCAGCCTTTTCCTCGCCGGGTGAGCCCCAGGAGGATGAGGGCGGGCGCAAACTCTGGGCGGAGTTCGAGGCCAGCAACAAAGGCCAGGCATTTCTGGTTGTTGCGGGCCTGATCGAGGAAGGGCAGGCGCGCGGCATATTTGATCCATCCTTCGATCCGGTGGTTGCGGCCAAGTCTCTCTGGGCGTCCATGCATGGACTTGCCCTTCTGCTGATCCATATTCCCGAATTTCCGGGATTGCTGCCGGTACCGGGGAAAAGTCTCGATACGGCCGATTTCGTCCGCTTCCACAGCAATCTTCTCTACCGTAGCCTCTGCCGTCCAACGTCCCCTCCCGATCCCATCGGACCAAACCTATGACAGTCCATCCCGACTATGAAACCAGCGAAGACCGCCGCCGCAGACCGACGATCCTCAAGGGGTTGTTCTTTATCCTGGTTCTCGCCGCGATGATCGCCGGCTTGCTGTATGCGGCGCTTTTGCTTCGCAGCGCTGAAGGCCCGAGGGTCGCGACTGTCGCGCCGGAACCGCTGACCGTCAGCGTCGTAAAGGTGAGTTATGTCGATTTGGTCGAGATCGACGAACTCTTCACCGGCCTCGCCGAAGCACGCCGCACCAGCCGGCTGGGTTTCCAGACCGGCGGGCGAATTGACACGATAAATGTCCGCGTCGGTGACCGGGTTGACGCCGGCGCGACGCTTGCCCGCCTCGATACGCGCGGCCTCGCTGCGCAGCTAGCGTCCGCCGAGGCCATGGTTCAGGAAGCGCGCGCGTCGCATCAGCTTGCGCTGGATACCGCAAACCGCCAGCGCACATTGCAGGCGCAGGGCCACGTCTCGCAGCAGCGGGTTGAGGAGGCATCAGCCCAGGCAGCCACCAGTCTTGCCAGGGTGGATTCCGCAAGGGCTCAGGCCGATACGCTCCGGGTGCAGATAGACCTGTCCCGCATCACCGCACCTTATGCCGGTGTGATTACGTCACGGTTCGTGGATGAAGGGGCAATCGCGGTGCCCGGGCAATCAATTCTGGAACTGGTCGAAACCGGTAATCTGGAGGCACGCATTGGTGTTCCGGCCAGAATCGTGCCGGAACTCGTGCCCGGCGCAATCTATGCGCTGGAAGCAGAAACCGGGCCGGTCGACGCCGAATTGCGCGGCGTCACCGGTGTTGTCGATTCCGCGCAGCGCACCGTTGCCGTGGTCTTCGATATTCCGGCAGGCAGCGCAGTACCCGCAGGTTCGATCGTCCGCCTTCGGATGGAACGAAACCTTGAGGAGCGAGGCTTCTGGGTGCCGATAAAGGCCTTGTCCAGCGCCAATCGGGGCATGTGGACAATCTACGCGGTTGTTCCTGACGGCAATGGATGGCGGGCACAGCCGCGGCTGGTCGAAATGGTCTATCCGGGCGGGGACCGCGCTTTCGTGCGTGGCCCGGTTGAGCCGGACGACCGGATCATCATTGACGGCCTCCACCGCGTGACGCCCGGAATCCCGGTCATTCCGCGCGAAGTTCAGCAGGCCGCAGCCGGCATCGACGGCTGACCGGCGGAGGGGACGGGGTGACAACGCTTTTCTTCCGCATCCCGAGGCTGACGATACTCGCCATCCTTGTCGTGCTGCTCGGTGGTGCCGGTGCTCTCCTCTCGCTGGGGCGCCAGGAAGACCCGACGCTCATTGAGCGCTTCGGAACCGTCGTCGTGTTTCTGCCAGGGGCGGATGCGGAACGGATGGAGGCGTTGATCGCCGAGCCTCTCGAAGCGGCCCTGATGGAACTGCCAGAGGTCAAGGAGATAGAGACAACCGCTCGCAACGGCGTCGTGCAGGTTGTCCTGAACATCCAGGACCATCTTTCCGAGGCCGAAGTGGACGATGCCTGGACGCTGGTGCGCCAGAAAGTCGAGCAGGCCCGGCGATCCTTTCCGCCCGGCACATCCACACCTGAGGTCAAGCGGATGTATGTTGGCGCGGCGACGATGATCGTCTCGCTGACATGGACGGGTGACGGAGACGCGCCGCTGACCGTCATGCGCCGTATGGCGCTCGATCTGCAGGACCGCTTCCAACGCTTGCCGGCGACCGAACTTACCGAGACGTTCGGCGTGCCCGCAGAGGAAGTGCGCGTCATCATGGACGCCCAGGCTCTCTCTGCCGCCGGTCTCAGTTTCACGCAGGCCGCCGGCGCAATCCTGTCCGCCGATGCCAAGAACCCCGCCGGCCGCCTGCGCACGGGCGGCGGGACAGTCGGCCTCGAAGTTGAAGGGGAATTCACCAGCGTGGCCCGTCTGGCCGATGTGCCGTTGTTGCAGAGGCCTGACGGCTCGGCGATCCGTGTCGGTGATGTTGCGCGGATAGAAAAGACGCTGGAAAACCCGCGCCTCCGCGCAGCCTATGAGAACAACAATACGGCGATGCTCATTGCCGCCTATATCTCGCCCGGCCAGCGCGTGGACCAATGGGCCGAGCGCGGGCGTTCGATCGTTGGCGAGTTTGCGCGCGATATTCCGCCCGGCCTGACAGCCGAAATCGTGTTCGACCAGAGCGTATATACAACCAACCGGCTGAACGGCCTGGCGCGTAATCTCGGCATGTCCGCGCTCATCGTTTTTGCGGTCCTGTTCCTGCTGATCGGCTGGCGCTCGGCCATTGTCGTCGGCCTTGCCATGCCACTGACAGTCGGCCTTGTGCTGATTATCTTCAATGTGTTCGGCCACCCGCTGCACCAGATGTCGGTTACCGGCCTGGTTATCTCGCTCGGCCTGCTCATTGATAATGCTATCGTCGTCGTGGACGATATCGATCAGTGGCGCGCCAAGGGATATTCTCGTGAGGACGCCATCCGCCGCAGCCTGAACCAGCTTTTTGCGCCGCTTGGCGCATCCACCCTGACAACTGCGCTCGCCTTCGCGCCGATCGCCATGCTGCCCGGCGCCGCCGGTGAGTTTATCGGCATGGTCGGTTTTTCGGTGGTCTATTCGATTACTGCCTCCTTCGTCCTTTCGGTCACAATTGTGCCTGCGATGGCTGGCTGGTTCGACCGGACGCGGGGGTGGGAGCGCGGAGAGGCACGCCGGCCGCGCCGCTGGTGGCGGGATGGCATTGCCATCGACGTGATCTCTGACGGCTACCGCGCGACCATCGAGGCCGTGCTGCGCTTTCCGCCACTGGGTATCCTTATCGGCATCGCCCCGGCGGTTCTCGGCCTGATGCTCGTGACGACCCTGCCGCAGCAATTCTTTCCGCAGACGGAGCGTGACCAGTTCCAGGTCGTCGTCAACATGCCGTTCGAGGCAGACATTGAAGACACTGCCGTCGTCACAAGGCAGGCCTCGGAACTTATCCTCGGAACTGAGGGCGTGAAATCCGTGACCTGGGTTCTCGGTGAACCTTCGCCGCGGGTCTATTACAACGCCATAAACAATACTCAGGGCGTTGAGGGATTTGCTTCGGGCTGGGTCCAGCTCGACAGCAGCAAGCGGACGCGCGAAGTGGTTGATGATATCCAGCGCCGCATGCGCGCAGAGTTTCCCTCTGCGCGGTTCCTTGCCTTGCCGTTTGAGCAGGGACCTCCGGCAAATGCACCTATCGAGTTCATTCTGCGAGGGCCCGATCTCGAGACGCTGAACCGGCTCGGCGACGAACTCCGGACGCTCCTCAGCGAGACACCGGGCGTGACCTATACCGTCGCGTCCCTCGAACTTGGCGCGCCGACGCTGCGCCTGATGGCCGATGAGGCCGCTGCCGCCCTCGCCGGAACCCGGCTCGCGGATCTCGCCTCCAGTCTCAGCACGGAACTGGAGGGCGTGCGGGCCGGCTCGATCCTTGAGGGGACTGAAGAACTGCCTGTCCGCGTCATTGCGTCAGATGCCCGCCGCCAATCGCTTGCAGAACTTCAGTCGAAAACGATAGGCGCTTCGCCGGGCATGCCGGGCACGCCGATTTCCGCGCTCGGGCAGATGGAGCTGACACCCAAGACCGCCACGATCTCCCGCAAGGACGGTCAGCGCACGAACCAGATCCTTGCCTTCCTTGACCCCTACACCTTGCCCGCACCTACGCTGGCTCTGTTTCAGGAACGGCTGGCCGCGAGCGGCTTCAAGATTCCGGCGGGCTATGAAATGCTGATCGGCGGTGAGGCGGAGAACTCAGGCGAAGCCGTCGGCAACCTCGCCGGTGTCGGCATTCCGCTCATGCTCTTCATGGCGGGTGCGATCATGCTGGTGTTCAACTCGTTCCGCATGATGCTGCTGATCGTGACAGCGGGTATCATCTCGGTGTTCTATGCCTTCTTCGGTGTCTGGCTGTTCAACCTGCCATTCGGCTTCAATGCCATTGTCGGCAGCCTTGGCCTCTTCGGTATCGCCATCAACGGCTCCATCGTCGTGCTGGCCCTCCTGCGCGCCAGCCCCGAGGCCATGGCCGATGATGTGATCGCCCAGCGCGAAGTTGTGCTGGACGCGACCCGGCATATCGTGGCCACGACACTGACAACCATGGGCGGGTTTGTGCCGATCCTGCTTTCTGGAGACTCTTTCTGGATGCCGCTGGCCGCTGGTATTGCTGGTGGGGTAGGGGGCTCGGCCATCATCGCACTCTATTTCACCCCGGCCGTGTTCCGCATCATGACCATGAAACCTCTCCGGCGAATGCTGGGTTACCGGTCAGAGCCGCCGATGCGGCGGCAGGCTGCGGAATGATGTCCCGAACGGGAAATGGATTGAAACTGCCGCTTCCAGGTGCCATGTCAGCCGAACTTCGGACCCAGCAGAGGCCTCAACAATGGAAAATCCGGATATCGGCGCCCCGCCGCCCCCGTGGAAACGCCTCCGCTTCGAGGCCCAGGCAGCCGCAGCCGAAGAGCCCACGCTGGCTGGCTATGTGAACGCTGCGGTTCTTTCGCATGAAACCCTGGCACATGCCTTGTCCTATCATCTCGCAGAGAAGCTGTCCGGGCCTGGCATGGGGCCGCAGCAGGTGCGCCATATCCTTGTCTCCGTCTACGAAGCCGCGCCGGACCTGATCGAGGTCGCGGAGAGTGACATGCAGGCTGTCCTGGAGCGCGATCCGGCCTGCCGCGGCATGCTCCAGCCCTTCCTGTTCTTCAAAGGATTCCTGGCGCTTCAGACCCACCGTATCGCTCATCAGCTCTGGCGGCAGGGCCGGGAAACGCTCGCCTTCCACTTCCAGAGCCGGGCGTCGGAACTGTTCGATGTCGATATCCACCCCGCAGCCCGGATCGGGCGTTCCGTCATGCTCGACCACGCCTCCGGCATCACCATCGGTGAAACTGCGGTCGTCGGAGATGGGTGCTCTCTGCTGCACGGCGTCACCCTCGGCGGCACCGGCAAGGAAGTGGGCGACCGCCATCCGAAGATCGGCCGGGGCGTGCTACTCTCGGTCGGCGCCAAGATTCTCGGCAACATCACGGTCGGTGACGAAGCCAAGGTCGCTGCCGGCAGTGTGGTGCTGAAGGATGTGCCGGCCCGCTGCACCGTCGCCGGTGTGCCGGCACGGATCGTCTCCGGCCCCACCTGCTGCCAGCCGGCGCAGACGATGGATCAGGCCATCCCGGACAGCGCGGGTGAGTGAATATCGCGCCCGAACCGTCAACAGTGCCAATATTGCGTTGACCGCGAAACTGACTAGGTTCCGCGCCAGCCAGAAATTGCTACAGGAGATGCGCCATGGAGCGCGAAGAAACCCTGCGTCTTGAGGCGTATCTGAAAGAGAAGCTGCATCCGGGCCTACGCCTCGTCGCCCGCGACAAGGCCGCTGATTCCATGGAAGTCTATCTCGGCGCGGAGTTCATCGCAGTCGTCTACAAGGATGTGGACGAAGGCGAGACGTCCTACCAGTTCATGATGACGGTCCTCAGGGAAGACATCATGGGCGGCTGAGGCCGCCCGTCAGACCTCCCGGTGCGCCGCTCGCGCCAGCCTGTCATTGATTGCCTCGCCGAGTCCGGTCTCCGGAATCGGGGCAACGGCAATCCGCGCATAGCGCGCATCGAGTGCGCGCAGCATCGCGAAGAGTTTGGTTGCCGCTTCGGCGAGATCGCCTGACGGCGACAGGTTCAGCCCGCCCGCCGCACCGGGGCCGAAACCGAGATAGCCCTCGCCATCCTCCGGTGCTTCAGCATTCAGCCGCAGGGCCGCCTTCGGCGCATAATGCGATTTCAGCATGCCCGGCGCGGTGATGTCTCCTCCCGGCGCGCGCCGAAGAGGGGCACCGATAAAGGCTTCCAGGACATCGGTGGCGACAGCTCCGGCCCGCAGCAAGGTCGCCCGATCCTCTTCAATCGCGAGGATCGTCGACTCGATGCCCATCTCACACGGTCCACCATCGAGGATGAGGTCCACCCGGTCGCCGAGATCGGAGGCCACATGCTCAGCCCGTGTCGGGCTGACATGGCCGGAACGGTTCGCCGACGGCGCCACCAGCGGCCGGCCAAACGCATTGATCAGGGCATTCGCCGCCGGATGCGCGGGGCACCGCAGGCCGATCGTCTGAAGGCCCGACCGCGCGAGGTCGCACACGGTTCCGGCGGGTAACACCGGCAGCGCCAGGGTCAGCGGCCCCGGCCAGTATTCTTCCGCCAGCCGTTCTGCCAGCGGCGGAAACACCGCTTCGCGCGCCGCCATGTCCAGCGACGCCACATGAGCGATCAATGGATTGAACCGCGGCCGTCCCTTGGCTTCGTAGAGCCGTACCACTGCCTCTGGATTGGCCGCGTCTGCCGCCAGACCATAGACCGTCTCCGTCGGCATGGCGACAAGGCCGCCATCGCCAAGGATCTCGGCAGCCAGAGCCAGAGTTTCGGGAAGGATGGGCACAATCGGTGCAGTCATGCGGGCTCGCATAGCACCGGCGCGGCGTGCTTCAAACAGGCCAGTCGGCGAACCGGGCTCTAGTTTATGCGGGTCGCCCGCCCCTCGATGGTAACGACGATCTCGTTGGACACCCATTCAGCTGCCGGGTCCGAGCCCTGGCCAAGGTTCAGCTCGCGGCGGGAAAATACGGCCCGGCCCTCAAGGTCTGCCCGGTCGTCCCTGATCCGCAACTCGAAATCGAGGGGCACGCTGACCTCCCTGTCTTTCAGGGTCATCGTGGCAATTGCAGAGTAGGTCTCTTCGCCGGTCCGTCGGAAATCGCTGAGACTCACCGCGGCCTCTGGGTAAGCGGCGGTATTGAACCATTCCGTCTCGCGCAGCGTGGAATCGTAAAGGCGCGTGCCGGTTGCTGCGCTCGCCGTGCTGACGGTCACGCTGACAGAGGAGGCGCCCAGATCCTCGGGATAGAAGAAAACCGTGGCCGTCCAACTGCGGAACTCGCCGCCGAACGGCTTGCCCTCATACAGGCCGGAGAAACTGATCTCCGACGCATCATAATCGACCCGCCAATTGCCTTCTTCAGCGAGTACGCGGCTGGCGCCGGCCCCATTGGCGCCGGAGCCTGCCATCGGGATCGCCGCGATCAGCGCAAACAGCAGCAGGCTGCCGCCAAAGGCAATCAGACCGCCGCGCGCCGGAGAGGCGGGCGCGGCCGACCGTCCGAACAGGCCGGGCAGCATGCGTTTCAGCACGCCTTCTTCGCCGCCGAACTGATGCTTCACCGCGCCGGCGACATGCAGGCCCAGAAGCACGATGAGCACCCAGGCACCCTTGGAATGCACATTCTCGACGATGCCGTGAACAAGGTCCTCACCGCCGGTTCGCAGCCCGGCTGTGAAAGGCAGGTGCGGCCAGTCGATGGCGCCGAAGAGCACCGTCGAAACCTGAAATGGCGAGATCGACACCAGCAGCCAGCCCGCCAGCGGAATGATCAGCATTGCGGCGTAGAAGGCGATGTGAACCGCATGAGACGCCTTGCGCTCAAGCGGGTTCATATCTTCGGGCAGTGGGGGCGGCGGGTTCAGCACCCGCCAGCCGATGCGGGAAAGCGTCAGAAACAGGAGCGTAATCCCCACCGACTTGTGCAGCTGATACATGGCCTCACTGTCTTCCATGTTCCAGCCGAGCCAGATCATGAACAGAAGCAGTAGCGCCATAGCCCCGTGAAGGGCGATGGCGACGGCGGTATAGCGCGCTGTCGATGAGGCGGACATGGCCCGTATTCTGCGGGCGGCGGCACCACCAGGTCAAACTCTGTTTCGATGATGATTTCGACCTCATCGCCGATATTGGGGGCAAGCGTCGTCTGGCCGAAATCCGAGCGCTTCAGCGTCGTGCGCGCCGAAAAGCCGATCTTGTCCACATCCGGCGCCCAGGGGAAATTCGCAACGCCGTTATAAGTCACATCCAGGGTGACGGGCTGGGTCACGCCGAGGAAGGTCAGGTCGCCCGTAACGGTTCCGGTGTTTGCCGTCGCAGGATTTACAGCGGTGGTCGTGAAAGTGATCTGCGGGAACTGATCGGCATTGAACCAGTTGGCGTTGCGGGCAAGGTCTTCGTTCCAGCTTTCAAAGTCGCTGTTGGGGTGGCCGGCTTTGTAGTTGCCGGGATAGTCGGTCTCGACCGAGGCCGGATTGATGGTTGCTGTCAGGCGGGTTGCGGACGCGTCGTCAGGATGGAATTCAAGTGTCGCGTCGATCTCGGTAAACCGGCCGGTATATTGCGACAGGCCGAAATGGCTGACGCGCCATGTCACCGATGTATGGTTCTTGTCGAGCGTGTACGTCCCGGCGGTGCCGTATTCCACATCTGCAGCCGATACAGCAGCGGATGCAGGTTCAGCCGCAGCAGCCGGAGCCGAAGCGGTTTCGCTGCAGGCAGCCAGAATGAACGCGCTGGCGGTAAGGAACAGAAGTCGCATAGTGTCAGACCCTCTTGATGCCGTATGGGAAGCCTCAACCTAGTGCACACTTTTACAGTGTGAACCACTTCTCTAACATCTGCGCGACATATCATTTATTCTGAAACGCAAAGGGATGGTCATGGCTTACGATGCGCCGGTCGCAGATATGGAGTTTGCGCTCCACGCTTTTGCGGGCATCGGCAGGCTCGAAGGCCTGCCGGGGCATGAAGCCTATGATCCGGACCTGGTCCGCCCGATTCTCGAGGAGGCGGCGAAGCTGGCGCGCGATGTCCTCGCCCCGCTGAACCCTGTCGGTGACGCGCATGGCTCGCGCCTGACCGGTACCGGCGTCACCGCGCCGCCGGGTTTCTCCGAGGCGTACAAGGCCTTCGTCGAGGGAGGCTGGATGGGCCTCTCTGCCCCGGAAGAATGGGGCGGGCAGGGGCTGCCGAAAGCCCTCGCCCTCGCCGTGATGGAGATGTTCCACGGCGCCAATATGGCCTTCGGCCTCTGCCCGATGTTGTCGTTCGGCGCCATCGAGGCGCTGCTTGCCCACGGCACCGAGGCGCAGCGCGCCGCATATCTGCCGAAACTCGTCACCGGTGCATGGACCGGCACGATGAACCTCACCGAGCCCCAGGCCGGCAGCGATGTCGGCGCGCTCAAGACGAAGGCGATCCCCCAAGGTGACGGCAGCTATGCGATCACCGGCCAGAAGATATTCATCACCTGGGGCGATCACGACATGGCTGAGAACATCATCCATCTCGTTCTTGCCCGCCTGCCGGATGCACCGGCCGGATCGAAAGGCATCTCGCTGTTCCTCGTACCGAAATTCCAGCTGGATGACAGCGGCAATCCCGGCGAACGCAATGGTGTGCGCTGTATCGGCCTCGAGAAGAAGATGGGCATCCATGGCAGCCCGACCTGCGTCATGGAATATGACGGCGCGCAAGGCTGGCTGATCGGCGAGGAGAACCGCGGCCTTGCCTGCATGTTCACAATGATGAATTCGGCCCGCCTGAATGTCGGCCTTGAAGGTGTGGCCGTCGGCGAGGCGGCCTTCCAGGCTGCCTTCGCTTACGCGCAGGAGCGCAAGCAGGGCAAGGCGGAAGGCGTCGCCGGCGCCGCCCCGATCCTGCACCATGCCGATGTGCGCCGCACCCTGACGACCATGCGCGCCAAGGTCGCTGCGGCGCGTGCGATCTGCTATGCCTGCGGCGTCGCCGCTGACCTTGCCCACAGTTCGCCAGACCCGGAAATCCGCGCTGCCGCAAAACTGCGCGAAGACCTGCTCACCCCCATCGCAAAGGCATGGAGTACCGACATCGGCGTCGAAGTCGCCAGCCTCGGCGTTCAGGTGCATGGCGGCATGGGTTTCATGAACGAGACCCTCGCCGCCCAGCTATATCGCGATGCCCGAATCGCACCGATCTATGAAGGCACCAACGGCATTCAGGCGATCGACCTTGTCGGCCGCAAACTGGCGGGGACCAACGGCGCCTCCATGCAGGCCATGCTAACGGAAATCGAGGAGACCGTCCGAGAGGCCCGCGCGACGAATGATCCGCAACTTGTTCAGATCGCGGATCGGCTCAAGGCCGCATCCGCCGCACTGGCGGAGGCAAGCAACTGGATGGTGCAGTCGCTCGCTGAAGAACCTGAGAAGGGTCTCGCTGGCGCAACGGAGTATCTGGCGCTTGCCGGCGATGTGATAGGGGGGCATTTCCTGACCCGCGGCGCCGTTGCGGCCCGTAGCGGCGAGGCGGGCCAGCGTATGCGCCAGCTTGCCCTGGCGGGCTTTTTCGCCGAAACGGCTCTTGCTCACGCCCCCGGACGGGTGCCCGCCATAACGGAAGGCGGCGCGCGCTTCCTCGAAGGCAGCCAGGCACTTTTCGGCGTCTGACGACACAAGGACCGGCGAGGATGCCCTGGACGAAGACCTATACCGGCGATGAGCCCCTGCGCATAAACAAATGGCTCGCGCAGGAGGGCGTCTGTTCGCGCCGCGAGGCTGACGCGCTGATCGAACGGGGCCTGATCCAGATTGATGGCAAGCCGGTGACCGTTGCCGGCGAACGCATCGAAAAGGGCCAGACGCTGAGCCTCACCGAAAGCGCGTCGCGCCGCCTCGACAATCAGCTTTCGGTCATTCTCAACAAGCCGGCCGGCTATGTCTCCGGCACGCCGGAGCCCGGCGAAACACCGGCCATCCGTCTCGTCACCGCCGAAACCCTGTCCGGCGCGGCCCATGCCATCCCGCAGCGCTCGAACCGCATGGCACCGCTCGGGCGGCTCGACAAGGATTCGCGCGGCCTGCTGATTCTGTCGGAAGACGGCGTGCTGGCCAAGGCAATCATTGGCCCGCTCAGCGAGATGGACAAGGAATACCTTGTCCGCGTGAAGGGCGACATCACTGAGGAAAAGCTCGCCCTCCTGCGCCACGGTCTCGAACTCGACGGGCGCAAGCTGAAACCAGCAAAAGTTGTCCGCGAGAAGGGGCCGTTGCTGCGCTTCACCCTGACCGAAGGCCGCAACCGCCAGATTCGCCGGATGTGCGACCTGGTCGATCTTCGCGTGACAGACCTGCAGCGGGTGCGGATAGGACCGATCGTGCTGGCGGGGCTGCCCGAGGGCAGATGGCGCTCGCTCGGGGCGAAGGAACGGGCCGCTTTGCTGGCCGCAGGCGCCGGCCAGGAGGTGCGTGCCCGGCCGCCCCGCGAGGACCGGCCCCGCATGCGCGATGACAAACCGCCGGCCAGATCCCGGTCCGACCGGGACAAACCGGGCCAGTCAAAGCCGCGCGTGGGCGCCGCGAAGGCCGGTGCCCGGTCAAAACCCGCCGCCCCGCCGCCAAAACCGGAGCCCGGCGCGCCGTCGCCGCTGAAAGGCGCCAAGTTCAAGCGCACACGACTCTCTCCCCGCAGCCGGACACCGCTCAAATGATGTTTCCCCGGCGTGACGGCTCGACGTTCCGGCTTGCCAGCCTATCCTGACGCGATGGATGGATTTGTCTCAGAACCGACCCAGTATAAGGGTCTGACCTTCCCGCATGGCACGCGTGCGCCGGAGACCGGCGAGACGATCGAGTTGGCGCCGGGCGTCGAATGGACGCGTATGCCGCTGCCGTTTTCGCTGAAGTTCATCAATGTCTGGATTCTGGATGACGGCGATGGCTGGACCATCGTGGACACGGGTATGCCGTTGCCTGACACCAAGGAGGCCTGGCGCAAGCTCCTCGGAGAGCGGGTGACCCCGGAAAAGCCCCTGAAGCGCGTCATCGTCACCCATATGCATCCCGATCATGTCGGGTGCGCCGGTTGGCTGTGCCACAATTATGGTGCCGAACTCTGGATGAGCCGGCTGGAATACACGACCTGCCGCATGCTGGTGGCCGATACAGGAAGACCGGCGCCGAAGGCGGGGATCGACTTCTACATCCGCGCCGGATGGCCGGAGGGCGCCATCGAACACTACAAGAAGCGCTTTGGCGGCTTCGGGCGCGGCGTCAGCCAGATGCCGGATTCCTTCAACCGGCTCGAGGATGGCGACGTCGTGCGCCTCGCCCGTCAGGACTGGCGCGTCATTACCGGTAATGGCCATTCGCCCGAACATGTGACCCTGTATTGCGAAGCCCTGAACATTGCGATCACCGGCGACCAGCTTCTGCCCCGCATCTCCTCCAATGTCTCGGTCCATCCGACCGAGCCGGGGGCCAATCCGCTGGAAGACTGGATCGGGAGCTGCGAGAAACTGCTGCGCGAGCTGCCGGAGGACTGTTTCATCCTGCCGGCCCATAATGAGCCCTTTACCGGCGCGCATATCCGGCTGACGAACCTGATCGGCGGGCATGAAACCTCGCTGACCCGCCTGCGCCAGAAGCTCGAAAAGGGGCCGGTGAAGGTCACCGATACATTCGTCACCCTGTTTGGCCGGGCGATCGGCGAAGAGGATATGGGCAGCGCCACAGGTGAAGCGCTCGCGCATCTCAACTATCTTGTCCATCGCGGGGAAGTGACCAGCCGCCCTGGCCCCGATGGCGCAGCGCTTTACAGCCTGATCTGACAGCCGGAAACAGACTCCTCCGCCCCGGCTGAATCGCAGTCTTGCCGGTCTTTTGCCTTCGCATGGCCGCAGCTTTTCGTCTAAGACTTGCGCGCCCGAAGGTAATTGAGGTTGGAATGACTGAGGAAAACAGCGCTGTGAGCGAGCCGGCTCAACCGCCCGCGACCCTGTGGGGCAAGATCCGTCAGGAGCTGCGCGAATGGGGCGCGACACTCGCGATCGTTGCGCCGGCCTTCCTGCTGTTCACCGGCCTGCTGTATGAGCAGCGCGTCATTCCCTCCGAAAGCATGGTTCCGACGCTGGAAGTCGGCGACCGGGTCGCCGTGGCCAAGTTTGCCTATGGATATGGCCGTTATTCGCTGCCGCTCAGCATTGGCCGCTATCTGCCGCTGGGAAAGGGGCGTTTCTTCGCCAGTACGCCGGAACGTGGAGCCGTCGTCGTCTTTGAACACCCCCATTCCGACCGGGTGATGATCAAACGGGTGATCGGCCTGCCGGGCGACCGGGTGCAGATCCTCAACGAACAGCTGGTGATCAACGGCCAGCCGGTCGAAGCCGAATTCGTGCGCTCCGTGCGCTATGTGCCGGATCGGACCGATGCGCCGGATACAGCGCATGAATGGCGCGAGACAATTGGTGAGCTGTCCTGGCTGACGCATCGGGGACTGAGAGGTCACCCGGTTGAAGACACGGTGCTTTTCATCGTGCCGGAAGGTCATATGTTCCTGATCGGCGACAACCGGAACAATTCCTATGACAGCCGCGAGATTTCCGGTCACTGCCTGCCTGTCAATGGCGTGGTTGCCCGCGTCGGCTGCCCCTTGCGCGGGCCGGCGGATGACGCCTCCATCGGCTTTGTGCCCCTCGATCACTTGATCGGCCGGGCCGATACCGTGCTGATGACCTTCCACCGGTGCAAGCTGCAGAATGACGAGCCCTGCCGCAAACGCGTCTGGCGCGGTCTCTGACGCGCCAATCCATATCTTGCCGGGCCCTGCCAACACCGCTAGTCGGGGTCTCAGGCAGGGCGCGGGGCCCTGATCGGCGGGACGGAAGCAAGACTGGCGATGCCTGAATCGACATCGGCGACACCCGGCCGCGGGCCGATCATCATCTCCCGTCACGGCCGCCCGGCACTTGACCGGCGGGCAGGCCCGCGCCTGCAATGGCGTGGCTATATCGACTGGTGGGACCGGTATGAACAGGGCCCGCTCGCCGATGGCCAGGACGCTCCCCAGGTCCTGAAAGACATGGTCGCCGACGCAGACATCGTCTTTGCGTCTGCGCGCTTGCGGGCCCAGCAGACCGCCGACAGCGCCGCCCCCCACAAGCCGGCCGTCTACGATCCCGTCTTCAACGAAGCCCCGCTGCCGCCGCCCAAGCTGCACGGGGTGCGCGCGCTGCCGAAAACCTGGAACATCCTCGCCCGCACGGCCTGGCTCGCCGGCCATGCGCTGGACGGGGAATCCGTTCAGCAGGCCCGTGTGCGCGCCCGCGCGGCTGCCGAAAAGCTCCACGGAGCGGCTGCGGAAGGCAAGGTCTATCTCGCCGCACACGGATGGTTCAACCGCATGCTGCGCCCGGAATTGCGGCGGCTAGGCTGGGTCTGTGTCCGGGACGGGGGCGACCAGTACTGGAGTTACCGCGTCTACGAATACCGCGGACGCTGACACGATAACGGTTGTCGGACCCGGCGCCCGGCTTTAGACAATTCAGGATCTGATATGCAGAACGGGCATGCCATGGCGGACACCAAGACCAAACCCGTGGACAAGATGAGCTTCGAGGAGGCCCTCGCAGAACTTGAGGGTATCGTGCGCCAGCTGGAAGCGGGCGAGGTCGAACTGGAAAAGTCCATCGCGATCTATGAGCGCGGTGCGGCGTTGAAGGCCCATTGCGAGGCCCGCCTCAACGCAGCCACGCTCAAGGTCGAGCAGATCGTTCAGGGTTCAGGCGGGCCGGCGACCGAGCCGGCAAGTTTCGATTAGGTCCGCCCGGCGATGACAATCGTCACTGACTTCGAACAGCGCCTCAAGGAAGTGGCCGACAAGGTGACGGTGGCGCTGGATCAGCTGATCCCGCCAGCCAGCGGCCCGGAAGCCAATCTCATGCGGGCCATGCGCCATGCCGCGCTCGCCAACGGCAAGCGGATGCGGCCTTTCTTCGTGCTGGAGACCGGCGCGATGTTTGGCGCTTCGGAAAAGAGCCTGCTGCGCACGGCGGCGGCGCTTGAATGTATCCACTGCTATTCGCTCGTGCATGACGATCTCCCCTGTATGGATGACGACGATTTCCGGCGCGGCCAGCCGACCGTCCACAAAGCCTTCGACGAGGCGACCGCAGTGCTCGCGGGCGACGCGCTGCTGACGCTCGCCTTCAAGATCCTTGCCTCGTCCGAGACGCATGATGACCCGGCTGTGCGCGTGCTGCTGATCGAGCGCCTCGCGGATGCAGCAGGCGCGCGGGGCATGGTCGGCGGTCAGATGATCGACATGCTGGAGCAGGACAGCCCCCGCGATCTCAACACGATCACGCGGATGCAGCGGCTCAAGACCGGTGCATTGATCTCATATGCCATGGAGGCGGCCGCGATCATCGGCCACGCCCGCGAGGCCGAGCGCAATGCGCTCGCCGGTTTTGCCAATGATCTGGGGCTTGCCTACCAGATCGCTGACGACATCCTTGATGCAGAGGGCGATGAAAGCATCGTCGGCAAGGCGGTGGCCAAGGACAAGAGTGCCGGGAAGGCGAATTTCGTGACACTTCTGGGGGTTGATGGCGCGAAGCAGCGGGTGCGGCTTCTGGCCGCCCAGGCCCAGGAACATTTGGCGATTTTCCGTGACAAGGCCAACATCCTGCTGCATTCGGTAGATTATGTGCTGAACAGACCCCGCTGACTCGGGGCCGGTTCAGCCATACAAGCACGGCAGACATGACAGAAAACCGCCCCAACCGCCTTCTGGATTCGATTGAATTCCCGTCCGATCTGAAAGGGCTGCGCCGCGCTGACCTTAAACAGATTGCGGCCGAAGTGCGCGAAGAGGTGATCGATGCCGTCTCGGTGACCGGCGGGCATCTTGGCTCCGGTCTCGGCGTTGTGGAACTCACGGTTGCGATCCACGCCGTGTTTGACACGCCCGCCGACAAGCTGATCTGGGACGTTGGCCACCAGTGCTATCCGCACAAGATCCTGACCGGGCGCAAGGACCGGATACGGACCCTGCGCCAGGGTGGGGGGCTGTCCGGCTTCACCAAACGCTCCGAAAGCGAATACGACCCTTTCGGCGCCGCGCATGCCTCGACCTCGATCTCCGCTGGCCTCGGCTTTGCCAAGGCGCGCGATCTCCAGGGCAAGGACAACCATGTCATTTGTGTCATCGGCGACGGGTCGATGTCGGCCGGCATGGCCTATGAGGCGATGAACAATGCCGGGGCCGATCGCTCCCGCATGATCGTCATCCTCAACGACAACGACATGTCCATCGCCCCGCCAGTTGGCGCGATGAGCCACTATTTCTCCCGCCTCGTCTCTTCGCGCCCCTATCGCGGCCTGCGCCGGATCGCGAAGAAGGTCGTCCAGCCGATGGGCCTGGAATCGCCGGCCCGGCGCGCCGAGGAGTATCTGCGCGGCTTTGCCATGGGCGGCACGCTGTTCGAGGAAATGGGTTTCTACTATATCGGCCCCGTCGATGGCCACGATCTCGAAACGCTGCTCGACCTCCTGGAGAACATCAAGAAGATGCAGGGCGGGCCGGTCCTGCTGCATGTCGTCACCCAGAAGGGCAAGGGCTATACACCGGCGGAGAATTCTGCGGACAAGTATCACGGTGTGTCGAAATTCTCGGTTGTCACCGGCGAGCAGGCCAAGGGCGCCGCCGGGGCACCGGCCTATCAGAAAGTGTTCGGTCAGACGCTGGCAAAACTCGGCGAGACCGATGAGGCCATATGCGCCATCACGGCCGCGATGCCCTCCGGTACGAGTACGGACATTTTCGGGAAACGTTTTCCTGATCGGCATTTCGATGTCGGCATTGCCGAACAGCATGCGGTGACCTTCGCTGCCGGTCTCGCCGCCGATGGGATGAAACCCTTCTGCGCGATCTATTCGACCTTTCTCCAGCGTGGCTATGATCAGGTCGTGCATGATGTCGCGATCCAGAAACTTCCGGTCCGCTTCGCGATCGACCGCGCCGGCCTGGTTGGCGCCGACGGGGCGACCCATGCCGGAAGCTTCGACATCGGCTATCTCGGCGCGCTGCCGGGCTTTGTGTGCATGGCTGCGTCTGACGAAGCAGAGCTCGCCCGCATGGTGGTGACCTCGCTGGAACTGAACGACCGGCCAAGCGCGTTCCGCTATCCGCGCGGGGAGGGGATTGGCGTGGAGATCCCCGAACTTCTGACTCCGCTCGAAATCGGCAAGGGCCGGATCGTCCGTGAGGGAACATCGGTTGCGATCCTGTCCTATGGCACCCGCCTGCAAGAGGCCCTCAAGGCTGCCGACATGCTGGCAGCGCAGGGCCTCGGTGCGACGGTTGCCGATGCCCGGTTCGCGAAGCCGCTCGACCATGAACTGATCGAGCGCCTTGCCAGGGAGCATGAAGTTCTGGTGACAATCGAGGAAGGCTCGAAAGGAGGCTTTGGCAGCTTCGTTCTCGAACACCTCGCCAATTGCGGCGCTCTGGATAACGGCCTCAAAATCCGCGTGATGACGCTTCCGGATATCTTCCAGGACCATGACACGCCGGCCGCGATGTATGAGCAGGCAGGGCTCACCGCCCGGCATATCGCAGCGCGCGCCATTGAAGCGCTCGGGCGCGGCGACCTCGCCGAAATCGAGCGATTTGCCCGCGCCTGAACCGCTTGCCTTACTAAGTTCACACTTCCGCCCTGTGCGCGCTCATCTCTCCGGGATATGCAGGGCGGGCAGACCGCCTCTGATTCCAGATACAGAAGGAGATATTCGATGATCCGCCTCAGCCTTGCTGCTGCCTCTGCCCTGATCCTCGCCGCCTGTGCCACAGAGCCAGCGCCAGGCCCGCAACCCGAGCCCGGCGCCGTTGTTGTACCCTCAGGTTACGAACTCGGTGTGGCCACGGCCGGAGAACTGCGCGCTGCAGGCAATGTCCCGGCGGCCATCCAGCGCCTGATGCAACTGGCCGGCGATCCGGACCTCACGCCGGATCAGAAAGCCAGCGTCCTGTTTGATCTGGGCCAGCTCAGCAAAGGACCCGGCGGCTACGACCTTGCCGGATCGCTCAGCTATTTTGATGAGATCATAGCGACCTATCCGGGGACGGAATGGGCAAGGCGCGCTGAGGCTGAACTGGCGCCCACCCGCGCCGCTCTGGACGCCCAGAACGCGATCGCGGCATCGCCCGACTCTACCCCGTCCGAGAAATTCAATGCCCTGATGAAGCTCGGCCGGCATTTCGATGCCATCGACCTGATGACGAGCTTTTCGATCGAACCGGACAATGAAGTGAAACTTGCCATGTATCAGATCGGCTATCTCTGCGACGAAGCCGGCCTCACGGGCCAGTCCTATACGGTCACCGACCGGGACGGCACGGTGCGGACACTGCGCTTCTGCGATTACGGCAAATAGGCCTGCGACCGAGATGCGGCTCCCGCGCCGCCATCCGCAAGGGTGGCGGCGTTTCGCGTTCTGCGCGGCGGTCTTGTTTCCTTAGCGTCAACCGAGGCACCGGCGGCGCGGAGACGAGCGGTATGACAACGATTTGAAACAAAAAGCCCCGGTGTCGCATCCCGGCCCCTTCATTCTGCGGCGTGGGCGTGGTTGTCTGGTGTAAACAGAAGCACCCGAGGAAACCGATGCCGTCAGACCTGCTCCCCCCGAACTGGCCCGCTCTTTCGATTGATCAGGCAAACGCGGCGCTGGCCGGACCCGGCTCGCCGGTGGAACTCGAGGACGCCGTCATCCGCGGCGTGCCAATGAAGGTCTACAAGAACGCGCCGCCAAACATCCCGGTCATTCTGGACCTCGCCGCCCAGCAGTTTCCCGAGCATACCTATCTGGTCTACCAGAACGAACGCGTCACCTTCCGCGCGCTGCAACTCGCTGTCCGCAAGCTCGCCGCCGAGATGCGCACAAAGTATGGCGTCCAGAAGGGCGACCGCGTGGCCATCATCATGCGGAACTATCCGCAATGGCCGCTGGCCTTCTATGCCGCGCTGAGCATCGGGGCGATCGCGACGCCGATGAATTCCTGGTGGACGTCTGAAGAACTCGAATATGGCCTTTCCTTTGCCGGGGTAAAGCTCGCCGTCATGGACCTGCAGATCTATGAGCGCATTCGCGACAGCCTCGAGAAACTCCCGGACCTGAAGAACATCCTGATCGCCCGCGATTCCGCAGAAGAGATCGCCGATCCCCGCGTTGCCTCGCTGGACGCAGTGGTAGGCGATCCCAACAGCTGGTCCAGGCTTGCCGATGCGGGCCCAGCCGGTGTGGATATCGCGCCGGATGACGATGCAACGATCATGTACACATCCGGCACGACCGGCAAACCCAAGGGCGCGCTGGCCTCCCACCGGGCGGTCATATCGAACATGTTCAACTCGATGACCTGTCAGGCGCGAATGTATCTGCGCAAGGGCGAAGCCGTGCCGGCGCCCGACCCCGATGCCATGCGCGCGACTTTGCTCTCCATCCCCTTCTTCCACGCAACCGGCGCCTTCGCGATCCTCGTCCCCTCGGCCCTGCGCGGCGACAAGATCGTCGCGATGTACAAATGGGATGCGGGCGAAGCCCTGCCGATCATCGAGGCGGAGCAGATCACGACCATTGGCGGCGTGCCCGCCATCGCCTGGCAACTGCTCGAGCATCCGGAGCGGGACCGGTATGATCTCTCGACCATCGCAGTCATCTCCTATGGCGGTGCCCCGTCAGCGCCGGAGCTCGTCTCGACGATCAAGAAACGCTTCCCTGACGCAGCGCCGGGCAATGGCTGGGGCATGACCGAAACCTGCGCGACGGTCACGCTGAATATCGGCGAAGACTATGTGAACCGCCCGTCCAGTGCCGGGGCGCCGCCGCTGGCTGTGGAGTTGAAGATCTGCGATCCGGATGGAAAGGAACTGCCGACCGGCGAGGTCGGTGAACTCTGGTGCAAGAGCCCGTCGAACTGCCATCTCTACTGGAACCGGCCGGACGCCACCGCTGAAACCTTCCGTAACGGCTGGGTTGTCACCGGCGACCTTGCCCGGATCGACGAGGAAGGTTTTCTCTATCTCGTCGACCGCGCCAAGGATATGCTGATCCGCGGCGGAGAGAACATCTACTGTATCGAGGTCGAGAACGCGCTCTATGATCATCCGGCGGTGATGGATGCCGCCGTGGTCGGCATTCCGCACAAGGTGCTTGGCGAAGAGGTTGGCGCGGTTGTTCAGCTCAAGCCCGGCAAGTCGGCGACCGAAGCAGAGTTGCGTGCGCATGTCGCCGGCCAGCTTGCCGCCTTCAAGGTGCCGGTCGAGATCCAGTTCCAGACAGACCCTCTGCCGCGCAATGCCAATGGCAAGATTCTGAAAGCAGACCTGCGTCAGCGGTTTGAAGCGAGAGCTTGAGACAATGGCTGTCATGAAGCGGCGCATCGGCGACCGGCTCGTTCATCCGATCGGACTGGGGTGCATGAACATCACCCACGCCTATGGCCCGCCGATCGATGAAGGCGCAGCGAAGCGGCTGTTGCAGCATGCCCTCGATCTCGGCTGCGACTTTCTTGACACTGCCACCATTTACGGAGCAGGGCGGAGCGAAGAACTGATTGGCGAAGCTCTCGGCCACAGGCGGGCGGATTACTTCCTCGCCAGCAAATGCGTTCTCGGATTCCGCGATGGCCAGCGCATTCTTGATGCACGGCCCGAGGCTGTCAAAGCAGCGTGCGAGGCCAGCCTGAAACGTCTGAAGACGGATGTTATCGATCTCTACTATCTACATCGCCCGGACCCGAAAGTTCCGGTTGAGGACTCGATGGGCGCCCTCGCGGACCTCGTCGCCGAAGGCAAGATCCGATTCGCCGGCCTGTCGGAGATGGGCGAGGCGCATCTGCGCCGCGCCCATGCCGTTCACCCCGTCGCCGCGTTGCAGTCGGAATATTCCCTCTGGGTCCGCAATCCGGAGATAGCGGTTCTGGACGCGTGCGCCGAGCTCGGCACAACGCTCGTTGCCTTCTCGCCGGTTGGCCGGGGCTTCCTCGCAGACCCGCCGGCCGATCCGGCAGGTTTTCATCCGTCGGACATGCGCCGAACGATCTTCCCGCGTTTTGCGCCGGATTATTATCCGGCCAACCTCGCCCTGCTTGAAGAAGCGCGCACCCTTGCCCGGGAAGCGAATTGCACTGTCGCGCAGCTGGCGCTCGCCTGGACACTGGCGAAGGGCGCGCATGTCCTCCCGATCCCCGGTACCACACGTCTCGATCATCTGGACGAGAACCATGCCGCCGCCGGTGTCACGCTCAACGCGGACCAGGTCGCCCGGCTGGATGTGCACTTCGCCCCGGAGCGCGCCGCAGGCCCGCGCTATTCCGCTGCCGGCCAGGCCACCGTCACGACCGAGATGTTCGACTTCGAACGCCAATACCATGGCGGATAAGCCGCCGGTTGCGCTGGAGGCGCGCGAGGAGGGCCAGGACGGCCGGCGCTACTCGCCTTCGACGGCGCGTAATCGTGAGCCCATCCTCAACGTGCTGAAGCCCCGCCTTCCGCAGCCCGGCCGCGTCCTCGAGATTGCTTCGGGCACGGGAGAACACGGCGCCTTCTTCACCGCAGAGATGGAGGGCCTCGACTGGACGTATTCCGATATTGATGCGCAAGGCCTGGAAAGCCAGCGGGCCTGGCGGGCGGCTGATCGAACGGGGCGATTGCATGGTCCTGCCAAGATCGATGCGGCATCGGATCATTGGGGAGAGGCCGAACGACCCGGCGATTGGGATGCTGTGTTCAGTGCCAACATGATCCATATCGCGCCCTTTCCGGCTGCTGAGGGCCTCATTCGCGGGGCAGGGCGCTTGTTGCGCGCCGAGGGACTTCTGATTCTTTACGGACCCTTCAGCCGGGACGGCGCCATCGCACCGTCAAACGCAGCCTTCGATCAGAACCTCAAATCCCGTGATCCGCGCTGGGGCGTGCGCGATATTGACCGGCAAATCGCCCCGCTGGCGCTGGAATCCGGTCTGGCGCTGAAGGACATTGTGGACATGCCCGCCAACAACCTGACGGTCGTCTTCCGGAAATCCTAAGCCTTAGGCACCCAGTCTTCCGTGTCGTGATCGGGATGCTGATTGTTGCTCATGCTGATCGCTGCGGCATCGTCCGGCATCGCCTCTTCGGTTGAGCCATAATCCATGAGCCCGGCCAGCTGGTCTATCTGAGGCAGGCGCCCCTCCATGCCGAGCTGGAAGTGCAGCGGAATGGACGCCGGATCATCAAAGGCACCGATACTCATCGAAATGTGCTGGCTGTCGTCATGGCGGAAATAGAGCGGTGTGCCGCAATCCCGGCAAAACCCGCGCCCGACCTTTGCGGAGCTGCGAAACTCTGCCGGTTTCCCGCGTGTCCAGGAAAAGTCCGTGAGCGGCACACCAACCAGCGCCGCAAAAAAATTGCCGGCAGCCTTCTGGCACATGCGGCAATGGCAGACATGCGGGTTATCCCTGAGGCTGGCCGCCCGGAAGCGGATACGACCGCACTGGCACCCCCCGGTCCTCACCTCGGTCATATACTTACTCCTTCCCGCCGCCGAAACGCTCGGTCCATTCGGCGACCTGTGTGTCTTCGATCTTCTGGAACAGCACATCCGGCGGCGTGAATGCATGACCGCGCGGGATCGCGTCGAGGAGCGCGGCAAAATCCTCTGCTTTCGAGCCAGCCGGCATTTTCCGGCTCGCATCGGGAATACCGAGAGCATCAAGGATGTTCTTCGCTGCGGCGGGAATGATGGGCTGGGCGATGATGCCGAAGACCGCCGCGAGATTGATACCAGCGCGCACACCGACTGCGGCGGCGTCGACATCGTTCTTGTACTTCACCCAGGGCTCGGCCTTGGTCAGATACTCATTGCCGGCCGCCCAGATGGCCCGCGTCTCGGCCGCCGCCTTGCGGAATTCCATTGCCTCATAGCACTCGATGAGACGGGGCAGGCGCTCGGCGAGTTCATTGGCCATCCAGGCTTCTGCGTCGCCCGGCGTGCCGGTCTCCGGCACCTTGCTGTCGAATTTCGACGCGCAGTATTTGGTGATCCGGTTGACGAAATTGCCGAGCACGTTGGCAAGGTCGGAATTCACGGCGGCCTGGAAACCTTCCCATGTGAAAGCCGCATCAGACCCCTCCGGTGCATTGGCGATCAAGTACCAGCGCCAGTAATCCGCAGGCAGAAGATCAAGCGCCTGATCCATGAACACGCCGCGCTTGCTGCTGGTCGAGAATTTCCCGCCATACCAGGTGACCCAGTTGAAGGCCTTCAGTTTATCGACTGTCTTCCAAGGTTCGCCGGAGCCGAGCAGCGTCACCGGGAAGCTTACCGTATGGAAGGCGACATTGTCCTTGCCCATGAATTGGACATACTCAGTCTCGTCGGCACCCTTGTCGCGCCGCCAGAGTTTCTCCCAGTCATTGCCGGTGGCCTCGGCCCATTCCTGCGTGGCGGAGATGTAGCCGATCGGTGCATCGAACCAGACATAGAACACCTTGTTCTCGAAACCGGGGCGCGGCGTGCCCTCCGTATCCGTCACTTTGACGCCCCAGCTGAGGTCACGCGTGATGGAGCGCGCGATCAGGCCTTCATCCAGCCATTTGTTGGCAATGGAGACCGCGAGCGACGGCCAGTTCGCGCCCTTCTCGTTCACCCAGGCGCGGATCGCCTCCTGCATCTCGGTCTGTTTGAGATAGAGGTGCACCGTGTCGCGCACTTCGATATTCCGGCCGCCGGAAACGGCGGAGTAGGGGTTCTTGAGGTCCGTCGGGTCCAGCAGGCGCCCGCAATTGTCGCACTGGTCGCCGCGCGCTTTCTCATATCCGCAATGCGGGCAGGTGCCCTCGACATAGCGGTCCGGCAGGAAGCGGCCATCATCGACCGAGTAGACCTGTTTCGAGGTGCGCTCCTCGATAAGGCCGTTCTGCTCCAGCACCTGAGCAAAGTGCTGTGTGAGTGCATGGTTCGCAAGCCGCGAGGTACGCCCAAACCAGTCGTACGAAAGACTGAAGCCTTCACCCGCCTTGCGCTGGATTTCATATTGCTCGTCGCAATATTGCTGCACGCTCTGCCCGGCGGCCTGGGCGGCAAGTTCGGCCGGCGTACCATGCTCGTCGGTCGCGCAGATATAGACCACCTCGTGGCCCATGAGCCGCATCACCCGCGCATAGACATCCGCCGGCAGCATTGAGCCGGCAAGGTTGCCGAGATGTTTGACGCCGTTGATGTAGGGCAGGGCGGAAGTAATGAGGATGCGGCGGGGGTGGGTCATTCGGGCTTTCAGGGCTCAGCAATGGGGGCACTGCGCCTTTTAGCGTCCCCGCCGCCAATTGAAAGCGTCAGGCGCGGCCCCAATAGGTGAAGCGGCGCAGCAGGACCTCCATCGGCCCCCGCAGCGCGTAGCTGCGCCAGATGCCGGTGAAAACGAGCGAGGCAATGGCGACGAGTGCGGCGGTACCGATTGCCTGCCCGGCCGTCATGGTCCCGAACTGGCCGAAACCATAGGCCGTGAAGATCAGCGAAAAGATTACAGATTGCAGCAGGTAGGCCGTCAGCGAGGCTGATCCCGCCCGCGCCAGGAATCGCCGTATCGGCCCGGGCTCGCCGGTCGATAGCGCTGCGATCACACCTGCATAGCCAAGCGAGGAGAAAGCAGAGAAAGCCATCAGCACCCCGCTGCCGAGCATCATCTGGCTGCCGGTAAGGGTGGGCGCTGTCAGCAGGATCCAGGCGCCGGCAAAACTGCCGGCCAGGCCGATGGGCAGGAACACCCGCCGCGCGCGGCGCCAGATTGGGGCGTCCGGATTGTCGATCACGCCGTTTCTGACCGCCGCGAGGCCAAAACAGAAGAAACCGAAGGCCGCAATTCCCTGCGTCAGCAGTCCCGTGGTGAATACCATCGGCAACTGTCCGGCACGCCAAGCGGCAGCCTGCAGGAAACTGCCCTCGCCCAGTGCGGCAAGGGCGGCCTGGGTCATCTGCTCGGTGCCCGCTGCGGCCATCGATTCCGGAGCAAAGGTTTCCGCCAGCCAGATCAATCCACCCATGAGGAACATGAGGCCGGAATTAACCGCGATCAGGATGATCCCGATCTGCACCAGCTTTTTCGGGCTGGCATCCCGCAAGGTAAAGAGGACACAGCCGAGCACGCCATAGAGCAGGAGGATGTCGCCGATCCAGAAGAAGATGAAATGCGCGATACCGAGCAGGATCAGTGCCGTCATCCGCCGGAAATAGCGGGCCTTGAAATCAGCGCCGGCCCGCTCGGCCGCGTAGAGCTGATAGGCAAGCCCCGCCCCGAACATCATCGAGAAGAGGGGATAGGATTTGAGCGCGAACAGGCCCGCCATGCCAAAGAAGGCGGCCTGGTCCGCCCCTGTATCGAGCCCGCCCCCGGTGAAACCGCGCCCCATGGGCTGCGAGAACAACATCACATTGACGACAGCGATCCCGAACAGGGCGAAGGCGCGGATCAGGTCCGGCATCAGTGCCCGCTCAGGTGTGGCGGTAGTGTCGTGCATGGCGGCCCCCCGGAACTTGCTGTTTGCCAAAATGCAGAGTGCATCCAAAAACACAACCCGGCTTCAAGTGCGCTTGCACCGCCGGGGCCTTTCCGGTAACGCGGGAGCCGTGCCGGCTTAGCTCAGCTGGTAGAGCATCTGATTTGTAATCAGAGGGTCGCGGGTTCGAGTCCTGCAGCCGGCACCATGGAACCGCTTTCCCGCCCGGCAGGCGGCCTACAGGAGGAGCGGGCCTTATGTTGCGCAATATTCTGGTTGCGACAGAGTTTTCGGGCAGATGCCACCGGGCTGTCGCGCGCGCCGGCCAGCTTGCCAGCCAGACAGGCGCTGGCCTGACCATGGTTCATGTCAGCGATGACGGCAAGGCAGGCCGCCGCGAACTTGAACAGGAAGCCAACGCAGCAGGTGCGAGCTGGCGGCTCGGCGATGGCGACCCCTCGCGTTTCATACTTGGCATCGCGCAGGAAACGTCGGCCGATCTGATTGTGCTCGGCGCACCGCAACGCAGCAGTGTAAGGGATTTTCTTTCCGGCACAGCCGCCGAGAAGGTGATCCGGCACAGCGCGGTTCCGGTGCTGATGGCGGTCGCCTCACCGCCGCTGGCGTATCACAAAGTGATCCTGGCGACCGACTTTTCGGAAGCCTCCGAACAGGCCGTGGCAGGACTGAAGAAGACGGGTCTGGCTGATGGCTGTCTCCTCCACCTCGTGACCGTCTACGATACGCCGGAGATCCCCCTTATGGTCAGGGCGGGCACAAGCACAGCCGGGATCGATGCCTATATTGTGGAGCAGGGACGTAATGCAGCGGCCAAACTGGCAGAGTTCAACCTGCGGACCGGCGCTGGGGCGGCCGCCAGCATTCCGAAACTCGGCGATGCCTCGACCGGGCGGATGATCTGCTCGGTCGCATCAGACACGGGCGCTGACCTGATCGTCGTCGGCACACAAGGGCGCACCGGCATTCGCCGGTTTGTGCTGGGCAGTGTGGCGGAAGAAGTTCTGCGCCTGTCTGACGTAGACGTGCTCGCCGTTCCCGCAGCCTGACCGTCGTCTGCCGGTGGGGAAGCCCGCCGTTTCCTTGCAAGCCAGCAGAAAATGCGGCAAGCCCGCAGCCATGAAAAAGCCCGCACGGTGCCGGCGCCTGATGGCCGGCTGGCGGGCCGAATAAACAGGAGGAACGCGCGTGCGCGAAGTTCATCATTTCATCAATGGCGCGGTGGTGGCGGGCCAGTCGGGCCGGTTCGGCGACATCTACAATCCCAATACGGGCGAGATTCAGGGCCGGGTGGCGCTGGCGACCAAGGCGGAGCTGGGCGCCGCCGTGGACGCGGCGAAGGCTGCGCTGCCGGCCTGGGCGGCGACCAATCCGCAGCGCCGGGCGCGTGTGATGTTCGAGTTCAAGCGCCTCGTCGAGGCGAATATGGATGAGCTTGCGCATCTGCTTTCTTCCGAACATGGCAAGGTGATCGCGGACTCCAAAGGCGATATCCAGCGCGGCCTTGATGTGGTCGAGTTTGCCTGCGGCGTGCCGCATCTGCTCAAGGGCGAGTATACCGAAGGCGCCGGGCCGGGGATCGATGTCTATTCGATGCGTCAGGCCCTCGGCGTCTGCGCCGGGATCACGCCGTTCAACTTTCCTGCGATGATCCCTTGCTGGATGGCGGCGGTGGCAATTGCCTGCGGCAATACCTTCATCCTGAAGCCGTCCGAGAAAGACCCGTCCGTGCCGATGCGCCTGGCCGAGCTGATGCTTGAGGCCGGCGCGCCGAAGGGCGTGCTGAATGTCGTCAATGGCGACAAGGAAGCGGTCGATGCGATCCTGACGCATCCGGATATCAAGGCCGTCAGCTTTGTCGGCTCGTCCGACATCGCACAATATGTCTATTCGACCGGCACGGCGCACGGCAAGCGCGTGCAGGCGATGGGCGGGGCGAAGAATCACGGCGTGATCCTGCCCGATGCCAACATGGACCAGGTGGTGAAGGACATTGTCGGCGCCGCCTATGGCTCGGCCGGGGAGCGCTGCATGGCGCTGCCCGTGGCGGTGACTGTCGGCAAGAAGACGGGCGATGAGTTTGTCGAGCGGATGATCGAGGCGGCACGCGGGCTGAAGATCGGCATTTCGACCGATGCGGAAGCGCATTACGGGCCGGTCGTCTCGGCAGCGCACAAGGCGAAGGTGGAGAGCTATATCCAGATGGGCGTCGATGAAGGCGCAAAGCTGCTGCTGGATGGACGCGGGCATACGTTGCAGGGGCACGAGAAGGGCTTCTTCATCGGGCCGTCGCTGTTTGATGATGTGAAACCCTCGATGCAATCCTACAGGGAAGAAATCTTCGGCCCCGTCCTTCAGGTCATCCGTGCCGAGACGCTGGAAGAGGCCGCTGCGCTGCCCTCGAACCATCAGTACGGAAACGGCTGCGCGATCTTCACCTCGAATGGACGCGCAGCGCGCGAGTTTGCCGCGCAGGTCAATGTCGGCATGGTCGGCGTCAACGTGCCGATCCCGGTGCCGGTCGCCTATCACACCTTCGGCGGCTGGAAGCGCTCCGCTTTCGGCGACACCAACCAGCATGGGCCCGAAGGCATCCGCTTCTGGACCAAGATCAAGACAATCACCCAGCGCTGGCCGGAAGGCGATATCGGCGACCAGGCGTTTGTGATACCGACGATGGGATAGGCATTCCGGCAGGCAGCTTGTCGGAGATTTCCAGGTCAGGTAATTTGGCCGGATCGTGATTGAACCGGGGAGGGCTTCATGACGACTACCAACATTATTGCGCCTCTGGCAGATGACCGCCGCTTTATCCGCAACCTCGTGACGGTCATGGCCGTCATCCTGGTGTCGGGTTTCGTCGTGCAGCTTGCGATGGGCCGGTCGAGCTTCAGTGCGCCGATGTTCGTTCACCTCCACGCGGTGGTGTTCATGGGCTGGGTCGGCATCGTGCTGACGCAAGTTTGGCTTGCCGGGTCGGGCAATTTTGCGGTGCACAAACAGGTCGGCAAGCTGGCGGCCGTCTGGGCGCTTGGCCTGATCATATTCGGCACCTGGGTGACAATTGCCGTCGTGCAGACCGGGCGCACGCCTTTCTTCTTCCAGCCGCAGCATTTCCTCATCGCGAACCCGCTGACGCTCTGTGCCGCCATCGGACTGCTGGTCGCGGCCTATATCAAGCGCAAGCAGACGGACTGGCATGCGCGCCTGCAGGTCGGCTCATTCGTGCTGCTGATGGGGCCGGGTTTCGGCCGGCTCCTGCCGATGCCATTGCTGCCGCCCCACGCCTTTGAGATCGCCTGCCTGACCGCGCTGATCTTTCCCGTCATCGGCATGCTTTATGACTGGCGCGCACACGGGCGTCCGCATCCGGCCTGGTTCTGGGGGATCGGCGTGCTGATCGGGGCGGTTCTGCTGGCGCGCGTACTCGGCTTGTCACCTGTCGGCGCAGGACTTTATGACGCCGTCGTCGCTGGAACGCCGCTCGTCGGCACCAGCGGCCTCGATTATCTGCCGCCTCCGGGCTGATAACCATTCAATAGCAAGGACTGCCTTTCCTGATGACTGAGTACAAGACGATCACCTTCGAACAGAAGGGCCGGATAGCCATTGTCACGCTGAACCGGCCGGACAGCCTCAATGCCCTCAATGCCGGGATCATGGCCGAGGTGGTCGATTGCTTCGCCGCCATCGACCGCAACAAGGATATCGCCGTCAGTATCCTGACCGGGGCGGGACGTGCCTTCGCTGCAGGCGCTGACATCAAGGAAATGCAGCCGCAGTCTTTCTCCGACATGTATGTCGAGGACTATTTCGCCGGCTGGGACCGGTTCGCTGCTTGCCGCAAGCCGGTCATCGCGGCGGTCAACGGCTTCGCCCTCGGAGGCGGGTGTGAACTCGCCATGATGTGCGACCTGATCATCGCCTCTGACAAGGCGAAGTTCGGCCAGCCCGAAATCAAGCTCGGCGTGACCCCCGGCATGGGCGGCTCTATCCGGCTGACCAAGGCGGTCGGCAAGGCGAAGGCGATGGACCTGGTGCTGACCGGGCGGATGATTGATGCGGCCGAAGCCGACCGGATCGGGCTGGTCTCCCGCGTCGTGGCGCATGAGGAGCTGATGGAAACCGCCATCGCCGTTGCCAATGAGATTGCCGGCTACTCCATCCCGTCACTGATGGCCGCGAAGGAAATGGTCTCGCGCGCGCTGGAGCTGCCTACCACTGAAGGGGTGAAGTTCGAGCGCCGCCTGTTCCAGGGCCTGTTCGGCACCGCCGACCAGAAGGAAGGCATGGCCGCATTCAGCGAGAAGCGCGCAGCAAAATTCGAGGACAGATAAGGGCAGCAGCCCGGAGGAAACGTCATGACCAAGATCGCCTTTATCGGCCTCGGCAATATGGGTAGCGGCATGTGCGCCAATCTCGTGAAGGCCGGCCATGACGTCTCTGCCTTCGACCTCAATGCCGATGCGGTCGCCGCTGCCGGGGCGAAAGGAGCGGCGCCGGCAACCTCGGTTGCCGAGGCGGTCAATGGCGCCGGGATCGTCATCCCCATGCTGCCGGCCGGAAAACATGTGCATGCCGTCTATTTCGGCGCAGACGGAGTTGCCGCCCACGCTCCAAAAGGTGCGCTGTTCATCGACTGCTCCACGATTGCCGTTGCCGATGCGCGCGAGGCACACGAGAAGGCCGAAGCGGCCGGCTTCATGATGGTCGATGCGCCGGTCTCCGGCGGCACGGCCGCCGCTGAAGCCGGTACGCTGACCTTTATGGCGGGCGGTAAGGATTTCGCCTTCGCCACCGCCAAGCCGGCGCTCGACGCAATGGGCAGGAACATCTTCCATGCCGGCGGCGCCGGCAACGGCCAGGCTGCGAAGATCGCCAACAACATGCTGCTCGGCATCTCGATGATCGCCACCTGCGAGGCGTTCAACCTTGCCGAAAAGCTGGGGCTGGATGCGCAGACCTTTTTCGACATCTCCTCGGTCTCTTCCGGTCAGTGCTGGAGCATGACCAGCTATTGCCCCGCGCCAGGGCCGGTGCCAGCGGCGCCGTCGAACCGCGACTACAAGCCGGGCTTCGCCGTCGCCATGATGCTGAAAGACCTCCACCTCGCAGCCGATGCAGCACGGGCCGCCGGGGCCGATATCCGCCTCGGCGAACTCGCCGAAGCCGTCTACCAGAACCTGTCCGACCGGGGTCATGATGGTCTCGACTTCTCCAGCGTCTTCAAAGACCTGAAGGGAACGCTCTGACATGCAGCAGGCGGAAGACTTCCGGGCGGAAAGCCGCGCCCTTCATGCGCTGATCTCGGAGACGGCGCCCATCCGGTACCGCGAGCCGACCCAGTTCAAGGGCTGGGGAATCCATGACGTGCTCCAGCACCTGCATTTCTGGAACCGGATGGCCTATTTTCAGCTGGCGGACGAAGGCCAGCTTGTCCATCACCTGAAGACGATGGCGGCCTCCGGACAATCCATGCGTTCCTATGAAAGTGAGATGCTGGGCAGCCTCGATGGTTTCGCGCTTGTTGCAGAATGGGAGAAGCAGTTCGAGGAAACGGCAGACAGCTTTGCGGCCGCCGATCCGAAGGCGCGGCTCAAATGGGCGGGGCCTGATATGAGCGCCCGGTCCTCTATCACCGCGCGGTTGATGGAGACCTGGGCCCATGGCCAGGAAGTGTACGACCATCTCGGCGTCCGCCGGCAGAATGAAGACCGGATCAGCAATATCGTGATGCTCGGCGTCAACACATTCGGCTGGACCTATGCGACGCGCCGCGAGACGCCGCCCGGGGAAATGCCGCATCTTGTCCTCACGGCGCCGTCAGGCGCGATCTGGACGCATGGCACGCCGAGCGAGAGCGAACGTATCAAAGGGCTCGCCGAGGAGTTCTGCCAGGTGGTGACCCAGACGCGGAACATCGCCGATACCTCACTGAAGGTGACGGGACCGGTCGCTGCCGACTGGATGTCGAAAGCCCAGTGTTTCGCCGGACCGCCTGCAACCCCGCCCGCGCCCGGAAGCCGCTTCACGGCGAAAGCCGACGCCACCTGATTTAAGACACGTCAAAGGAAACGTTTCATGTCCATTCTCCTTCTCGAAAAACGCGGTCCGATAGCGGTGATGACGCTGAACCGGCCCGATATGATGAATGCGCTGGGGCAGGAGGGGGACGGGCCCGCCGTGGCCGCCGTCTGCGCTGAAATTACCGCCGACGCATCAATCCGCTGCGCGATCCTGACAGGCGCCGGTCGCGCCTTCTCGGCAGGCGGTGACGTCAAGGCAATGAAGGAGAAGACGGGGGCCTTTGGCGGCAGCCCGGCGGATATTCGCGAGGGTTATCGCCGCAACATTCACATCATAGTTCGTTCTCTGTATAATCTTGAGGTTCCGCTCGTCTCGGCAATCAACGGTCCGGCCATCGGGCTCGGGTGTGATGTCGCGTGCATGGCGGATATCCGGATTGCATCGGAGACAGCGAAACTGGGCGTGACCTTCCTGAAGCTCGGCCTCATTCCCGGTGATGGCGGGGCCTGGCTTCTGCCAAGGCTGATCGGTGCATCACGGGCCGCAGAGCTGTTGTTCACCGGGGATGTCATCGACGCGAAGACCGCTGCGGAATGGGGGCTGGTCTCGAAAGTCGTGCCGGCCGACAAGCTGATGGACGAAGCGATGGCGCTGGCCGGGAAGATCGCTCAACAGCCGCCACAGGCGCTGCGTCTCGCCAAGACGCTGATGCGTCACGGCACCAACGCCTCCTATGATACAATCATGGAACTGTCGGCAGCCTCGCAGGCGCTGATGCATGAGACGGACGACCATATCGAAGGCGTCAACGCCATTCTCGAAAAGCGCTCCCCGGTGTTCAAGGGCATGTAACGCGCAGCGCCAAAGGCCGGACAGGGCGCGGCCCTTCCGGTTTTGGCGTTGTTTCGGTCCTGCGGATGGGCTTCGGGCCCAGGCTGCGGTGACTCGTTTTATTCAGGGAAGGGTAGTGTGAGCCCCCGTCGACTGGCGCCCGACCCATCCGCTTGTTTGAAGCAGGCTTTTGGCCTGCTGGCGTCTCACCTCCTTCGAGACCGGGCGTCAGCGTATACGATATCGCGGCCAGATCGCGGTCGGATTGAGCGGGCGGATGCGCCGCTGCGCACGGAGGCCGGCTGCAGGACAGGCTGCGGGCTATCCCACAAATTGCTGAAGCGATCAGGCGACGACGCCGGCCTTGTAGAGCGCCTCAATATCGTCGGCGCTCCGGCCAAGCGCAGCCAGCACTTCGCGTGTGTGTTCGCCAGGGGAGGGGGAGGGGCCTTTCGGACCATCATCGGCGCCCGGGAAGCGGACAGGCGACGCCGGCGACGCATAGGTCGAGCCGTCACCTTTTGCGCTCGGGGTCTGCACGATGGCGCCGGCGGCATGGGCCTGCGGATCGGCGGCGACATCGGCGAGGGTCTGAACCGGCGCCCAGGCAATGGACTCCACATCAAGGCGTGCCGCGAGCTCGGTCATGTCATAGGCGCCGAAGCCAACATCCAGGATGTCGACGACTTCGGCATTGTTGGCGCGCCGGCCCTTGGCGTTGTTGAAACGCGGATCGGCGGCAAGTTCGGGCCGGTTTATGACGCGGCAGAGCGGCGCCCAGTCCGTCTCGCCCTGACGCGCGACGATGCAGAACCATTTGCCGTCCTTCGTCTGGTAGAAGTTCGAGATCGGAACATTCTGCTCATGCCGCCCTTTGGTCGAGGCGACGCGGCCGAAGAAGAGCTGGATGGCGAGGTCCGAACCCATGGCATAGAGGCCGGTGCGGAAGAGGGAGGCTTCAACGAGGCGGCCTTTGCCCGTGCGCTGGGCCTCGACGAGGGCGGCGCAGATGCCGGCGGCGGCGGCAATCGAGGTTGTATGGTCACCAAAAGCGGTGCGCAGCGGGAAGGGTTCCTGGCCCTTCGGGATCGTCAGACTGGCTACGCCGGTGCGGCTCCAGAAGCTCGCAATGTCGAAGCCTGGTCTGTCGGCGTCCGGGCCTTCAAGACCATACCCGCTCAGGGAGCAATAAACGAGTTTCGGATTGACCTGCCGGATGGACTCATAGTCGAGGCCGGAACGGGCAAGGCCGCCGGGGCGAACATTGGTGAGGAAGACATCGGCCCCGGCCACGAGGTCTCGCAGGATCGCCTGTCCCTCGGGGGTTGCGGTGTTGACGATGACGGACTGTTTCCCGCGGTTGTCGAAATCGAAGACCGGATTGTCCTGGATATCGGTGCCGATGGTGCGGAAGAAAAGACGAATCGGATCGCCGCCCGGCGGCTCGAC
>JBKBLD010000004.1:0-127853 GCA_046296675.1 Hyphomonas sp.
CGTCAGGGGCAAATCGAAAAGGCAGTTCTGGTCGCTCACCCAAAATAGCCGTGGTCCGAAGAATCAGAGCAGGTCACATGCTATTGCGGGAAACATCAGCGTACTCCTTGACCGCTAGATGTACCCGATTCGTTTTTGGTTATCTATCTTTGGTTTCACCAAATCCCCGCCCCAATGCCCGCCGCCATCCCCGCGCCCAGCTCGCGGCACGTCGCCAGCGCCTCCACCCCCAGCACCTTCTGCGCGAGGATTTCCTCCGCCGTCTGAGCATGGGTGCAGATTATGAGCGGCGGCTGGGCTTCCTTCAGGCGCCAGCCTTTACAGATGCGGGCCGCCTGGCGCGCCGCGCCCGAGCCGTCCGAGCCGGCGGCGATCATCAGGGCGTAGGGGCGCCCTTCGATCCGTCCGAGGACGGGGTAGTAACAGCGGTCGAAGAATTCCTTCATCTCGCCGGTCAGCGCGGCGAGGTTTTCCGGCGCCGCGAAGAGATAGCCGTCGGCGCGGATCAGGTCGGCCGGCCCGGCTTCGCGCGCCCGCACCAGCCGTGCCTCGCCCTCAGCCTGCGCCGCCGCAAACGCCGCCTGCGCCATCGCCTCGGCCGCCCCGGTGCGCGAATGCCAGATGATGAGGAGCTGTTTCATGGCCCCAGCTTACGGGATTCCCCCGTTTTCCCAAGCGCGCGCGTCTGCCATAAGCCCCTCATGACTGTCCGCATTGCCGCCTTCTACCGTTTCTTCCGTTTCCCGGACTATGCCGCGCGCCGCGAGGGGCTGGCGAAGGCGCTGTGCGGGCTGGGCATCAAGGGCTCGGTCCTGCTGGCCGAAGAAGGCGTCAACGGCACCATCGCGGGAAGCCCGGAGGGAATCGATGCGGCGCTCGGCCTGCTGCGCGCCATCCCTGGAAATGAGGACCTGGAGGCGAAGTTCTCCGAGGCCGGGGAGATGCCCTTCCTGCGCCTGAAAGTTCGCCTGAAACGCGAAATCGTCACGATGGGCGTGCCCGGCACAGACCCGAACGATCTCGTCGGCACCTATGTCAAACCCGCCGACTGGAACGCGCTGATCTCAGACCCCGATACCGTCCTCATCGACACCCGCAATGACTATGAAGTCGCCATCGGCACCTTCGAGGGCGCCATCGACCCGAAGACCGAAACCTTCCGCGAATTCCCCGAATGGTTCCGCCAGTTCCGGGAGCGACTGGAGGCCGGGGGGCGCAAGCCCAAGATCGCCATGTTCTGCACCGGCGGCATCCGCTGTGAGAAAGCGACGAGCTTCGTCAAGGCCGAAGGCATCGAGGATGTGTTCCATCTCGAGGGCGGCATCCTGAAATATCTCGAAGAGGTGCCGGAAGAGGCGAGCCTCTGGCGCGGGGAATGTTTCGTGTTTGACGAACGTGTCTCGGTTTGTCCGGATTTGTCCCCTGGAAGTCATGTCCTGTGTCATGCGTGCGGCCATCCTGTCTCGGAAGCGGCGCGCAGAGACCCGGCCTGGCAGGAGGGTGTCTCCTGTCCGCACTGCATTGAAAAGATGACGGATTCCCAGCGCGCCCGGTTTGCCGAGCGTCAGCGCCAGATTGAGCTCGCGAAGCAACGCGGCCGCGCCCATGTCGGGCCGGACGCCGAAATCTCGTTTAATTCCAGGGATTGAACCGGCGCGGCGGCAGGGGCGGTATGCCGTCGGAGCCGTCATCATCGCCGTCGCCGTGGCTCGACAGGATGTTCGGCGGATCCGGCAGGCCGGGGATGATGTCCGGCAGGTCTTCGGTGCCGTCGATGATCAGCGTGCGGGGCGGCGAAGGCGCTGTTTCCACAGGCTTTTCCGGCTCTGGCGGCGCGGCAGCAGGCGTGCCCGCCACGCCCACGCCATAGGGAATGCCCGATAGCGAGAAGCGCTGCTGCATCGCCGCCGGTGCCGGTGCCGGCTCCGGTGCGGGGGCCGGTTCGGGTTCGGGGACAGGCTCGGGCTGGGCGGGCGCAGCAGCGGCTTCCGCCTCCTGCCAGGCCGGCGGGGCGGCGCTCTGCGTTTCTGCCGGCGGCTCCGGCTCGGCCGGCGGTGCGGGCTCGGGCGCGGCGGCTACGGGGGCGGGCTCTTCCGGCGGCGGGGCCGGGGTATTGATCTGGTCGGCAAGGGTGGCGACAGCGGCGGTGATCGCGCCTTCGCCGTCCATCTGCGCGGTCTCGTCGGTTGCCGTTTCAGGCTCCGGCTCGGGCTCCGGTGCAGGCGGCGGGGCGTCTTCCTGTTCGGCGGCTTCAAGGCCGGCCAGAAGGGTGCGGATCGCCTTTTCGGTGCCGCGCGCATGGCGGTGGGCCTCGCGGAACAGCTCGCTCACGAACAGCGGATAGGGCCGGCCGTCGACATCCTTTTCATCGGCGAATTCTTCCGGCGTGCAGGTCTCGATCTCGCGGCCGAGCGCATCGGTCAGGAGAATGCCATGCGGGTCCGGCGTGAGCACCACGCGGTAGCCCTCGGTATCATGGACAAGCGTGCCATTCTCGCCCTCGATCCAGGCAACACGCTGGCGGCGCGTCATCTCGCCGAGCTTGTCGATCAGCAGTTTGGTCGAAGGATGCAGCATTCTTTTCCCGCCTTCTCATCCGTTTTTCACATCACCTGTCGCTAGGACTAGCCGGTCAGGCGAGAAGTTTCAAACCATGCGTGCGGTCATTGCAGCAAAGTTCGAAACCCCGCCCGGAACATGCAGGATTCGCGCCACAGGCGAGCGCTATTGCGGCAGTGGCGGCAGCCAGGTCTGGCGCGCCAGCAGCGCATCCTCGCCCGTTCCTTTGAATTCAAGCCGGAAGCTGCCAGCCGCGCAGACAAGGTCGTAGGCGCCCGTTTTGTCCGGTGCGGCGCAGTCTGCCGTCAGCGCTTCCGGTACGTCGCCCAGCCGTGTCAGCCCGGCACGGACCCCGCCGGGACCGGCGACCGCGCTGTCCCCGGTTGAAACGGCGCCGGCAAAACCGCGAGACCAGTCCGGCGTGATGATGAAGACCGGCGCCTCGCTTCCGGGCGGGCGGACATGGAAGGCGGGGGCTTCGGCTTCGCCGGCCGAGACGACGTCATAGCCGGGAAAGGCCCGCTCGGCCGCCTGCACCGTGAAGGGAATGCTCGCCGTCAGGCCGCCCGCCCCCTCCGGCCCGATATGCAGCAGGCTGCCGGCAGGACGGCTTTCCCCGGCGCTGGATGCTGGCTCATTGTTCGGCGTCCCGTCCGGCAGGTCTGCCGCCGTGCAGGCAGCCAGTATCAGACAGGCAGACAGGGCGATGGGCTTCATGCCCTCATTCTAAGTCTGAAACATCGGCGCCGAGAAGGTCCCGGACATTTTTTCTCACTTCGGCGACATCCTGGAGGAATGTCTTCACCGGCTGGTCGTCATCCACCGACAGGTCGGACCGGAAGCCGCGTACAACCCGGTCCGGGGAGACGAGAAGATAGGTGGGGGTCCAGCTGATCTTCAGGGCCTCGCGCAGGCTTCCATCGGTGTCGAGCACGGTCGGCAGGGTGAAGCCCACATCGGCGAAATAGGCGTCCAGCGAGCCATACTTGCCGAACATTTCCTCCGGCGTTGCCCGTGCGGTGCTGGCGGGCACGTGGATGGTGAGAAAATCGAGATCCGGGTCCTGCGCGATGGCGCGCTGCAGGGCGTCGGCATAGGGCGCATCGCGCACACAGTCCCCGCACCAGGCGCCCCAGACATCAATGACGGTCCAGCGGTTGATATCGGCGGAGGTGAAGGTCGCGCCGTCCGCTGTGGGCGCGGTGAAGTCCGGCAGCTGCTCGCCGAGCAGCGCATACTGGAAGGGCCGGCCATCCGCATCGCGCAGAACACCGTCGCCCTTGGTGTCTTCGGCGCCTTCCGGCGCGCTGTTCCGGGTGGCAAAGCCCTGCGCCTTTGGCGCCGGCTCCATCGGTCCCTGGAGAAAGCCTTTCCCGGTCAGCGGCTCTACAGGTTCGGACGGACCGCAGGCCACCAGCATGAGGGCTGCGGCTGTGAGTAAAACGGCGTTGCGCATCGGCGGCTCCTGTTTGCGGTTCAGCCTGTCACAAAGCCGGGGCTGGAAAAAGGCAGGTGGGCTGAAACCACCCTTCAGCAAAAAGGGCGGCCTTTGCGGACCGCCCTTCGGGATTTTTGCTGACGTTTCAGGCTCAGCTGTAGATTTCGAACAGGCCGGCTGCGCCCATGCCGCCGCCGATGCACATGGTAACAACGCCCCACTTCGCCTTGCGGCGCTGGCCTTCCAGCAGGATCGAGCCGGTGCAGCGTGCGCCGGTCATGCCGAAGGGGTGGCCGATCGAGATCGAGCCGCCATTGACGTTGTATTTCTCCGGATCAATGCCGAGGCGGTCGCGCGAATAGAGGCACTGCGAGGCGAAGGCTTCGTTGAGTTCCCAGAGGTCGATATCGTCAACCTTCAGGCCATGACGCTCCAGCAGGCGCGGCACGGCGAAGACCGGGCCGATGCCCATCTCGTCCGGATCGCAGCCGGCCACGTTGAAACCCGCAAAGCGGCCGAGCGGTTTGAGACCGCGCTTCGCCGCTTCCTTGGCTTCCATGACCAGCACGGCGGCGGCGCCATCCGACAGCTGCGAGGCGTTACCGGCGGTGACATACTTGCCCTGCTTGACCACCATGCCGCCCGAGAAGACCGGCGGCAGGCCGGCGAGGCTCTCATAGGTCGTACCGGGACGGTTGCAGTCATCCCGGTCGGCGACCACGTCCTGGAAGGTCTCTTCCTTGGTTTCCTTGTTGACCAGCCGCATGCGGGTATTCATCGGCACGATTTCCTGCGCCATATAGCCCTTCTGCTGGAACTCGGCCGTGCGGCGCTGGCTCTCGGCAGAATACTGGTCCTGGTATTCGCGGCTGACGTTATAGCGCTCCGCGACGATCTCGGCGGTTTCGATCATCGTCATCCAGATCGCCGGCCAGGTCTTGGCAAGTTCCGGCTCGAAATAGCGGTGGCGGTTCGACTGGCCCGAGCCCTGGACGAGGCTGATGCTTTCGACCCCGCCGCCAACGGTGACCGCTGCGCCTTCATGGATCACCGTATGTGCGGCGTTCGCGATGGCCTGCAGGCCGGAGGAGCAGAAGCGGTTGATGGTTGCGCCCGAAGTGGTGGACGGGCAGCCGGCGGCGAGGGCCGCGTTGCGGGCAACGTTGTGGCCCGTGGCGCCTTCCGGCGCGGCGCAGCCGAGGAACACATCCTCCACGGCGGCCGCTTCGACCCCGGCGCGCTCAAGCGCACCCTTGATCGCGTGGCCGGCCATGGTGATGCCATGGGTGTCATTGAGGGCGCCGCGGCCAGCTTTGGTCAGGGCAGTACGGGCTGTGGATACGATGACGGCTTCGCGCATGGCTTCCTCCGGATGTGAGCTATCGTCTTGTTGCGCCGCACAGTAGTGGCATGGCCCGGCCAGCACCAGACTTGTCTTGAGGGAAACCTGGCAGGGCGCGACAAAAAACCCGCCCGCAAGTCGCGGGCGGGCCTGGTTTTTGCCGGATCGGAAGGGGTCAGGCCGTGACCTTCGCCTTCGGCGCGGCGGCTTTTACCGCCTCGTCCACATACGCCTCGAACTTCTTGAAGTTCGCGACGAACTCGTCGGCAAGCTTGGCAGCCTGCGCATCATAGGCGGCCGGGTCCGCCCAGGTCGCGCGGGGGTCGAGGACTTTCGGATCGACGCCGGGCACAGCCGAGGGCACGAGGAAGCCGAAGGTCTCGTCCTTGCGGAACTGGACATTGTTGAGGGAGCCGTCGAGCGCAGCGTTGAGCAGGGCGCGGGTGGCCTTGATCGGCATCCGGTTGCCGGTACCGTACGGCCCGCCGGTCCAGCCGGTCGAAACCAGCCAGCAATCGACCTTGTATTTCGCGATCAGCTCGCGCAGCAGGTTTCCGTACTCGGACGGATGGCGCGGCATGAACGGCCCGCCGAAACAGGTCGAGAAGGTCGCTGATGGCTCGGTCACGCCTTTCTCGGTGCCGGCAACGCGGGCGGTATAGCCCGACAGGAAGTGATACATCGCCTGCGCCGGGGTGAGCTTGGCAATCGGCGGCATGATGCCATAGGCGTCCGCCGTCAGCATGATCAGGTTTTTCGGCTGGCCGCAGCGGCCCGTGAGCGAGGCATTCGGGATCGCCTCGATCGGATAGGCGCCGCGCGAATTTTCAGCCAGGGCGGCGGAGTCCAGATCGAGTTCGCGCGTCACCGGGTCCATCACGACATTCTCGAGCACCGTGCCCCATTGTTTGGTGGTGGCGTAAATCTCCGGCTCGGCCTCGGGCGAGAGCTTGATCATCTTGGCGTAGCAGCCGCCTTCAAAATTGAAGAGGCCGTTTTCCGACCAGCCATGCTCATCGTCGCCGATCAGTGTGCGCGAAGCGTCTGCCGAAAGGGTCGTCTTGCCGGTGCCGGACAAGCCGAAGAAGATCGCCGCGCCGTCTTTCTCATGCGTGTTGACCGAGCAGTGCATCGGCATGACGCCCTTGGCGGGCAGGAGATAGTTGAGGATGGTGAAGACAGACTTCTTGGTCTCGCCGGCATAGGAGGTGCCGCCGATCAGGACGAGGCGTTTGGCGAAATTGACCGCGATCACGGTTTCAGACCGGGTGCCATGCTTGGCCGGGTCAGCGCGGAAGCTCGGGCAGTTGATGATCGTGAACTCTGCCTTGAAGCCTTTGTATTCTCTGGCTTCCGGCAGGCGCAGCAGGTGGCGGATGAACAGCGAGTGCCAGGCGAACTCGGTGACAACCGTCACGGGCAGGCGGTGATCGAGATCAGCGCCGCCGAACAGGTCCTGCGAATACATGTCCTGCTTTGCGATATGCGCCTTGAAGTCCGCCCACAGAGCATCGAAATGCGCGGGCGTCATGGAGGCATTGTTGTCCCACCAGACGGTCTTTTCGGTGGTCTCGTCGCGTACCGTGAACTTGTCCTTGGCCGAGCGCCCCGTGTGCTGCCCCGTCTCGACGACCAGCGGGCCGCCCTTGGCCACACGCGATTCGCCAGCGGCGACGGAGGCCTCATAGAGGCGCGCCTCGTTCCAGTTTTTCCTGACGGATTTCGGCTGCACGCCCAGCTCAGCCAGGATTGCTACGGTATCGCTCATTTACGCTGTCCTCGGGTTTGTCTCGAAGTCTCTTTAGGCACCCCGGCCTAGCCACCACACAGCCATTAGCGCCCTCACTACAGACTTTGCAACATCCATGCCCACGCGACTTTGGCTGCGCCGCAGCAATTCGCGCGCGCTTCCGAAATGGCCCGCGTTGTCAAAGACTTGAGAGCGTTAACACCCTCATGTGCGGCGATTTGAAATGATACAATGCTGGAGTGCGGAGGGTGAGTCCCGGCGGGCTGCGGCCTGCCCGGGAGGGTGGAAAAAAACCGGTCCGCGAACCGTCAGCGGCGCCGCGCGCCGATTGCTCCCGCAGGCCTGATTGGCTAGCCCTGATGGAATATGAAACCGCTCAATCCCTCATTTGCCGGTCTCGGCACAACGATCTTCACCACCATGTCGGCGCTCGCGGCCGAGCATGGCGCGATCAATCTTGGCCAGGGTTTTCCGGATGAGGACGGCCCGGCGGATATTCTCGAGCAGGCAGCAGCCGCCCTGCTGGCCGGGCCGAACCAGTATCCGCCGATGGCCGGCCTGCCGGCGCTGCGCCAGGCGGTCGCTGCGCATGACCGGCGCTTCTATGGTCTCGACTATGACTGGCAGGATGAAGTGCTCGTCACCTCCGGCGCCACCGAGGCGCTGGCCGCCTGCCTGATGGCGCTGCTGGCGCCGGGTGATGAGGTCGTCCTGTTCGAGCCGCTCTACGATTCCTACCTGCCGGTCATCCGCCAGTGCGGAGCCGTGCCGCGCATCGTGCGGCTGGAGCCGCCGGACTGGCAGGTGCCGCTGGAAAGCCTCGCAGCGGCTTTCGGCCCTTCCACGAAACTCGTGCTCATCAATTCGCCGATGAACCCGACCGGAAAGCTGTTCGGGGGCGCCGAGCTTGAGGCCATCGCGGCGCTCGCTCGCCAGCATGACGCCTACCTGCTTTGCGACGAAGTCTATGAGCATCTCGTCTTTGACGGGGCGCGGCATAAGCCGGTCGCCACCCTGCCGGGCATGCAGGAGCGCACGCTCCGTATCGGATCGGCCGGCAAGAGTTTCTCCCTGACCGGCTGGAAGGTCGGCTATGTCAGCGGCCCGCGCGCGTTGGTGGCCACAGTGGCCAAGGCCCACCAGTTTCTGACCTTCACGACGCCGCCAAACCTTCAGGCCGCCGTCGCCTATGCCCTCGGAAAGGACGACGCCTATTATGCCGGGCTGGCGAGCGATCTTGAGGCGAAGCGGGACCGGCTGGCCGCAGGGCTGAGGCAGGCGGGTTTCACGGTTCTGCCCGCACAGGGCACCTACTTCCTCACCGCATTGACCGATGGCATCGGGCCGGATCTCGGCTCAGACGTTGATTACGCCCGTTGGCTCACGACCGAGGCCGGTGTCGCGGCCATACCCTGCAGCGCCTTCTATGCCGGGGACGCGCCACCGCAGGACATGATCCGCTTCTGCTTCTGCAAGAAGGATGAGGTGCTCGATTCAGCAATTGCCCGTTTGAGGGACAAGCTCAGCTGACACGCCGCCCGCGCGCCGCCAGCCAGTCGCGGACAGGGCTTGTCAGCTTCTCTGGCAATGCGTCGAGCGCAAACCAGCCCCAGCCGCCATGTTTCTCCGGCTCGAGCACGTCCGGCGTGCCGGAAAGGATGCGGGCGTCATAGACCGGCGCGACCCAGTGGCGCCCGTCGCCGGCATCAATCGTCTCGGCGATGCAGGCCAGGCCGGTCAGCTCGATCTCGATGCCGAGCTCCTCCAGGATTTCGCGCCGGGCCGTGTCAGCGGCGCGCTCGCCAAAGTCGATCTTGCCGCCGGGCAGGCCCCACGCGCCGGCCTCGGGTTCCCGGAGACGCTGGATGAGCAGGAGGCGCCCCTGATCGTCCAGAATGGCCGCGCCGCATCCGGCTTCGACCGGTCGAATGCTCGTCATGTGTCCGAAATGTCCTGAACTGTCCCGAATTGTTCCGGCTATGGCACGGTTCGGCCCTGTTCAAGCACAAAAAAGGCCGCCGCGGGAAGCTCGCGCGGCGGCCATGTAAAGTAAGGGCTTGGAGAGGGGGAGCCTTACTTCTTAGCGGCAGTGTTGCATTCGGCCAGTTCTTCGGCCGAAAGTTCGGAAGCCGTATTGCGGAAGGCGCTGACGGTGCCAACTTCCTTGGCGATCTTCTTGCAGACGCGCACGGTCGGCGCCTTGCGTTTCAGGTCGCCGGTGCAGACGGTGTCTTCACAGGTCCAGACGACGCTTTCAGCGATCACGCGCTTCTTGGAGACCGGCTCGACCGTTTCGAACGTGTAGCTGGCGAAGGCGGGGAGGGCGAGACCGGCGAAGGCCATCGCGGCAATAGCAGAACGGAGCATGGGAGGGTGCCTTTGTTCGAGGTTTAGCTGCGTATTTTCGGTGGCGGCATTACTGCCTGATCAAGAAACTAGCGAACGCTGAATGGTTCGTCAAGCGTTCAGCGCGCTGAATTCAGGGTTTTGGAGTACGGATCGTTCCGTTTGCTGCGGTGCAGCACAGCCGGGGGCCGTCATTGCCCTCGCGGCACAAATTGCCGGTATGAGCGGCGGAGGTAAGGTGACGAAACTGCGCAGCCGACGACGAGGGAGAGCACCATGGACTTCAATATTCCACAGGACATCGCCGACTATCTGAAGGTGCTCGACAAATTCATCGAGGACGAGATCAAGCCGCTTCAGGCGCAGGACGACAATGAGCGCTTCTTCGACCATCGCCGTGAATGGGCGCGCACCGACTTTGAGAACCAGGGGCTGCCGCGCCCGGAATGGGAAGCCCTGTTGCGCGAAGCCAAGCGCCGCGCCGACAAGGCCGGCCATCTGCGCTACGCCCTGCCGAAGGAGTTCGGCGGTCAGGACGGCACCAATCTCGGCATGGCGATCATCCGCGAGCATTTCGCGCGCAAGGGCCTCGGCCTGCACAACGACCTGCAGAACGAGCATTCCATCGTCGGCAACTTCCCGCAGATCCTGATGCTGCGCGACTTTGCGCGGCCGGATCAGAAACACCTCGCCACCGCCGCGCTGGAAGGCAAGTTCATCGCCTGTTTCGGGCTGACAGAGCCGAACCATGGCTCCGATGCGACGCATATGGAAACCCGCGCCGTGCGCCACAAAAAGGACGGCAAGGATGGCTGGCTGATCAATGGCGAGAAGATGTGGATCACCGGCATGCATGTGGCGACCCACATCATGCTGTTCTGCCGCACGAGCGGAAAGGATGGCGACGCGAAAGGCATCACCTGCCTGATCATCCCGGCGCGCGACCCCGGCGTGATCATCGAAGAATATATGTGGACCTTCAACATGCCGACGGACCATCCGCGGCTGACCATCAAGGATGTCTGGGTGCCGGAGGATGCCGTGTTCGGCCCGCCGGAGGGCGGCCTCGCGCTCGCTCAGCACTTCGTGCATGAGAACCGCATCCGCCAGGCGGCGTCCTCCTGCGGGGCGGCGCTTTACTGTATCGAGGAGAGCGTGAAGTATGCGCTCGAGCGCAAGCCCTTCGGCAAGGCGCTGGCGACCAACCAGGCGATCCAGTTCCCGCTGGTGGAACTCGCCACGCAGGCCGAGATGCTCCGCCTGCTGATCTTCAAGACGGCCTGGGAAATGGACCAGATGTCGAAGCCGGAAGTGGCCATCAAGCTCTCCGACAAGGTGTCGATGTGCAACTACTACGCCAACCGCCTCGTCTGCGAAGCGGCTGACCGGGCGATGCAGGTGCATGGCGGCATCGGCTATTCCCGCCACAAGCCGTTCGAACATATCTACCGCCACCACCGCCGATACCGCATCACTGAAGGCTCCGAGGAGATCCAGATCCGCAAGGTCGCCGGCCACATGTTCGGCTTCATGGGCCCCAGCAAGCACGGCCAGCCGAAAGGCGAAACCGATGCCAAGGGCAAGAGCACAGAGCCGACGGATTTTGCGGTGCGGTGATCCGCACCCGTCCGGCACATATCGATAGGGGCTGGTCACCCCCGATGGCCGCAGGCCATCTGGGGGCCCATCTCCTCTGCTCACGGACTGTGCAGGGTTGATACGGCAGGTGATGGGCCCTCAGACAGGCTCCGCCTGTCGAGGGTGACGCACCCCTTATAGCTGGGTGGGTGTAGTGATCCTTGTCAGCCGCGTTTCTTCTTCCCCCGGCTGACTTCGGTTGCCAGCGCTTCGAGCTTGTGGGTCCAGAAGCCGCGGAAGTGGCCGAGCCAGTCGTCGACCTGCCGTATGGGCGTTGCGTCCAGCGTATAGATGCGCCGGGGGCCGTCGGCTTCGACCGTCGCGAAGCCGCTGTCGCGCAGCACTTTCAGGTGCTGCGAGACGGCGGCCTGCGAGATGCCGAATTCGGCCCGGATCACTTCGACGACATCGCCGGAGCTGCGCTGCTTCTCGGCAAGCAGTTCGAGGATGCGCCGCCTCACCGGATCGCCGAGAACATCAAAGGCGTGCATCAGGCGCCGCCTTCCGGGGGCGTTTCGCCGGTATAGAAAGCGGCTGTGTTGGCAGCGGCGGTTGCAGCCTCCTCCGGTGATTTCCCGGCGGCGACATCCGCGATCTGCCAAGCCTCGCTGCTCGCGCGCACCATGTCCCTGTAATTTTCCGTACCCAGCCATTCTGTGCTGGCTTCAGGTGGGAGGGACGCTCCGGTCTCGATATGCTGGCCGAGGCCAAGCAGGCCGAGATCCCAGCCAACACCGGTGGCGCCGGGGCCGTATTTCTTCTCCCATTCCGGGTCGATATGGGCGAGATGTTCCAGCTCCAGATGCGTGCTTTCGCCGCCGATGGCGGTCAGTTTCACCCTGACCCAACTGGTATTGTCCGCAAACTCCCAGGTCAGCCTGAAACTGTTCGGCGGATCGCACGCCGTCACCGTGCCGCTGGCATTGCCTTCGATCTGGTAGCGCCCGCCGAGCTTCAACTCGCCGCTGACCGGCGCGAACCAGCGCGGGATCCGCTCGATATTGGTGATCGCGTCCCATAGGTCTTCGAGACCGGCCGGATATGTCCGCGAGGCGATCACGGCCTGCGCCGGCTTGCCCTCATGCTCCAGCTGCCGGACTTCCCGCGTCACCGCGCCGATGGTGCTTGCCACATCATACTGCATGCTGCCTCCTATAAGTTTTGAATTATATAAGTTCAAACTTATAAAAAGAGTCAAGGGCAATCCGTCTCGCCGGATCGGATGTCAGAGGGGCTCAAACGCTGCCGTGAAATGCCGCATCATCGGGGGCTCTTTCACGATCCGCAGCCCTTTGAGCTCATCCTTGCTGGCGGCGACTTCTTCCAGCACTTCCACCACATAGTCCGCATGGCTCTGGGTGTAGACGCGGCGCGGCATGGCGAGGCGGACGAGGTCCATGGCGGCGGGGACTTCGCTGCCATCGGGCTTGCGGCCGAACATGACGGTGCCGATCTCGCAGGCGCGGATGCCGCCGGCCTCATACATCGCGCAGGTCAGTGCCTGGCCCGGATACTCCAGCGGGGGGATGTGGGGCAGGAAGGAGCGGGCGTCGATGAAGACGGCATGCCCACCGGCCGGTTTCACCACCGGAATGCCCATCGCGTCAAGGCGCTCGGCGATGTAGGAATTACTCCGCACCCGGTAGCGCAGGTAATCCTCGTCGATGATTTCCTTCAGGCCCTGTGCAATGGCGTCGAGGTCGCGCCCGGCAAGGCCGCCATAGGTCGGGAAGCCCTCTGTCTGGATAAGGAGCGTGCGGGCACGTTCCGCGAGGGCGTCGTCATTGAGCGCCAGCCAGCCACCGATATTGGCAAAAGCGTCCTTCTTGGCGCTCATCGTCATGCCGTCGGCGACCGCAAAGCAATCACGTACAATATCCTTGATCGAACGATCGCTCTGCCCGTCCTCGCGCAGCTTGATGAACCAGGCATTCTCGGCGAAGCGGCAGGCGTCGATATAGAAAGGCTTGCCATGCGCCTTGGCAAGCGCCGCTGCGCCCCTGATATTCTCAAGGCTCACCGGCTGGCCGCCGCCGGCATTGTTGGTGATGGTCATCATCACGCCGGGGATGCGGTGGCCTTCCTCTTCCAGCACCTTCTTCAGCGCACCAAGGTCCATATTCCCCTTGAACGGGTGGTCGAGCGAGGGCACGCGGCCTTCCGGGATCGGCAGGTCGAGCGCCTCGGCGCCCATCGCCTCGATATTGCCGCGGGTTGTGTCGAAATGCGTGTTGGAGGGGATGAGGTCTCCCGTCTTCGCGATCAGCGTGAACAGGAGGTGTTCGGCGGCCCGGCCCTGATGGGCGGGAATGATATGGGCAAAGTCCATGAGATCCTTCACCGCTGCCTCGAACCGGTAGAAGCTCGGCGCGCCGGCATAGCTCTCATCCCCGGTCATCACGGCGCCCCACTGGGCCGCGCTCATGGCGGAGGTGCCGGAGTCCGTCAGCAGGTCGATGATCACATCATCCGAATGCAGCTTGAACAGGTTGTATCCCGCCGCCGTCAGCAGCGCTTCGCGCTCGGCGCGCGTGGTCATGCGGATCGGCTCAACCGATTTGATGCGGAAGGGTTCGATAATGGTCTTCATGGGGCTCACTCCCGGCTGGAACGTTCCTGGGAGTGGGGCCTTGGTGGCACATGCCCCGCGCACAGGAACTGATCGCGCCGCGGTTGCCTCTCCGGACCTGCCGGAAGACGGCCGCGCTCAGCGCCTGTTGCGATGGCGGGGCTTTATCATGGCTGCGGGCGGCCTGCCAAGTCGCCGGGCGCCTTTCAGGGTTAACAACGCGTTCACCAATTCAGGCGACGAATATCGTCCTGATTTGCTCTCAGGACCTGCCATGACCCTGCTTGAACGTGTGATCCGCGCGCATCGGTGCCGCTCGACCCATCATTTCATCGCCTTCGATGCGCTCTCGCTGATCGAGGGGGAGGAGGGGGAAGCCTGGAAATCCCTGTTCCTGGTGCATCACGAGCACCTCCTGAAAGGCGCCAAGGCGCCGGATACAACCTTCAAGGATTTCAAGAACCACGTCCTGCATGTGACCGAAGGCGAATGGGGCGGGGCCAGGGCCAAGGCGACGGAATGGTATGCCAAGGCGGTCGATCTGCTGGCCCGCAAGCGCTGGAGCGAGGCCGCCTATGCGCTCGGCGTGCTCAGCCATTATTATGCCGACCCGATCCAGCCCTTCCATACCGGCCAGACCGAAGCCGAAGGCGTCATCCACCGGGCGGTGGAATGGAGCATTGCCAAGTCCCGGCCTGAAATCGATGCGCGGATTGAGGAGCTGGGCTATCCGGAGGTCGAGGTGCCGGATGGCATGGGCTTTGTCTCCGACATGGTGCTGGAAGGCGCCCTGCGCTCGAACGAGCATTATTTCACCTTCATCGACCATTACGACATCCATGTCGGCGTTGCGGACCCACCCTCGGGGCTGGACGAGACGATGCTGGTGGCCATCACGGACCTGATCGCCTATGCCACCGCCGGTTTTGCCGCGATCCTGACGCGCGCGATCGACGAGGCAGCCGTGGCGCCGCCGAAGGTGCATCTTACGCTGCAGGGCTATATCGAGACGCTCGACATTCCGCTGCGCTGGATCACCGCGAAGCTCGAAGACATGGGCGACCGCCGTCAGATCGAGCGGATGTACAAGGAGTATCAGAAGACCGGTAAGGTCATCCGTACACTGCCGGATGACGACAAGCTGATCCGTGAACTGCACGCGAAGGAAGTGCGGCGCATTTCGCTGAAGGCGCTCAATGCCGAGCCCGTCCAGCCGCTGGGGACCGAGCGCGATGCAGATGCTGTGCGCTTCGACGATGAGGTTGACGACACGGAGGAAGCGTTCGCCGACGCTTCCGAGGACGAAGACATCATCGCCGAAACCGGAGACGACACGGAAGACGGGGCCGAAGAGGAATACGAGGCCGACGCCGAAGATGAGGTCGACACTGAGGAAGCGTATCAGGACGAGGCGGCAGACGCCGAGGAAGGCTGCGACGCCGAGGCCGATGAAGCGTTCGCGGATGCCGAAGAGGAATATGACGACGCCGAGGACGAGGCGGCCGCGGAGGCTGATGCTGCGCCCAAGCCTGCGCTGCCTCGCCACGGCGGGTCCCTGACCTTCGAGTCCCCGGTTGCCGACGCGCCCTCGATTGGGCCGAAGACGGCGGCCCACCTTGCCAAGGCGGGAATCGAGACAGTCGGAGATCTGATTATCTGCGATCCGGACGAGACAGCCGAATATCTCTCCGTCCGTTACATCACCGTCGATGCGATCGAGACCTGGCAGATGCAGGCGACCCTGATGATGGAGGTGCCCGGCCTGCGTGTCCATGATGTGCAGTTGCTCGTCGGGGCCGGCATCTCCAGCCGCGAAGACCTCGCCAATGCGTCAGCGGCGACGATCTTCGAACTCGCCACGGAATTTCTCCAGACATCCGAAGGCGCGCGCGTATTGCGCCCGGGCGAGACGCTGGAGGAGGATGAGGTTGAGGAGTGGATCGAACTGGCGCAGGAAAGCGCCTGATCAGATTCCGCGCGGCCTCAGCCCGCCGGCTTCATAGATCGCATCGATCAGGGCCATATTGGCGACTGCGTCCTCGCCGCCCGTGAGCGGTGCGGCCCGCCCTGACAGAACATCGACGACATGCGCGAGCTGGTAGTCGAAGGTTGTCTCTCCGGCTACGGTGTAACGTGTGGTTCGGGCGCCCCGCCGTATGGAGATGGAATGTCCCCGCGCCGGATGGATAGGGTTGATAGCGGTGAGGACGCCTTCGCTGCCCTTGATGGCCAGCAGCGCCTTGAAGGGTTGAGATGGCTTCATGCAGGTCCGCAGACGCGCTGGTATCCCGCCCGGAAATTCAAGGTCAGCCTCAGTCACGAGGTCGATGCCCGGTACGCCCTCATGGATATGCGCGGAGACAACACGCGGTTCTGTGCCTGCCACCGTCCGCAGCCAGTGCGCCGGATAGCAGCCGAGATCCATCAGCGCGCCGCCGCCAAGGTCCGGTCGATGGCGCAGCTCATCTGGGGAATACGCGATGGCGACCGAGAACTCCGCTTTCATCGCACAGAGCCGCCCGATGGCGCCCGATCGTATTTTCTCCAGGATGTCGAGGAACATCGGATGAAACCGGTAATGGAAGCCCTCGATCAGATGGCGGCCGGTGCGCGCGGCCGCGTCCGTCATTCGGCGCGCCTCGCCTGCATTCATCGCGAAAGGCTTCTCGCACAGCACATGCCGGCCGGCCTCCAGCGCTGCGATGGAGAGGTCCGCATGCCGGTTCGGTGGCAGGGCGTTGTAGACGAGGTCGATATCGTCCCGCCGGATGAGGTCTTCATAGTTTTCCACAACATGCGGAATCCCGTGTTCGCGGGCAAATGCCTCCGCCTTCGCCCTGTCGCGGGCAGCGACACAGGTAATGATGCAGTCATCCCGGCGTTTCACCTGCGGAATCAGGGATTTGGGCGCTATCCGGGCTGCGCCGAGTATGCCGATACGGATCATGGTTTCCCGCTCCTGAACCACCAGAGGTAAACGAAACGGCGCGCTTTGTTTACCCCGGCCTAACGCGGCTTAATCCCTTTCTTCACGCACGGCGCAAAAAGATTCACCTCATTCAGGAATCAGAAACTACACCAGCGTTTAGTGGGGGCTCCCCGAGGCCATTGGATCTTAGGAGTGCCTTCGCTAATGTTGAATGATCTCATTGCGCACATCGCTAAAGCCAATGGTCTCGAGGAACCCCTCGCCAGACGAGCCCTCGGAATTCTCCTGAACGGTGCAGACCGTCAGGGTGCCCCGCTTTCCGAAACGGTTTTCCGCACGGTTCCGGGCTCGCGCGCCCTGGCCGCCCGGATCGGTTCGGAGATCGGCGCGCCGACCGGCGAGATTGCCCGGCTGATCGAGCGCACGCCCGGTGGGCGCCGCTGCGTCGTCGAGCACATGCTCGGTTCACTTCTGAATGCCGGGATCGATCACCAGATCATGGGGCGGCTGCTGCCGTCCATCGGCGCCTGGATGCACGATGTCTGCGGTATCGACGGCATGGGCCAGCTCGGCGCGCTGATCGCACATGACAGCGAAGGGACTGCGGCATCCGCCGCCCGCGCCGCCTGACAGGCTGACGCACCGGCCGGACTTTTCTTTTCCGCAGATGCCCGCTAGAGCCCCTCGTCAGGAATGACGAGGGCTGATCCCATGACCATGATCGACACGCTCAGGGCCGATGAGGCGATTGCCGTCCGGCTGATGCAGGCGATCCGCGCCGATGCCGAAACGGCCTGCGCGCCGGACGTTCTGGACCTCGTTTCGGTGACGCTGGACCTTTCCGCATCGGCTACGGACGCGGCCGCGTTGACCTATGAACCGAAGATCGACCGCAAGACCCGGACGATCCTGTTTACGGGCGGCGCGGCGCGCGCGCCTTCGGGCATCGTGATGACGGCAACAGCGGTCTACCGGATCCGGCCGGCGGGCTGAGCGGGGCTACTCTGCTGCCGGCAGGACTTCACCGGGCGCCCTTGCGGGATCATTTGCCGGCTGACGCCCTGCACCGGGCGGCGGAGGAGGATCGCCCCGGCGGCGGCGCTTGCTGTCCAGCCAGGTCATCAGCCTTCGGACATGCGGCCTGAGCCAGGTGACGACAGCCTTCACCCGCCGCTGCACCCGGTAGGGCACCAGCAGCCAGCATGGGGTGACCAGAAGAATCATTGTCGTCGAAAAGAGCAGCCCGAATACGACCGCGGTCGCCAGCTGTACCCACCATTCCGATGTGGAGCCGCCGAAATTGATCGCGCCTTCGGAGAACACCACCGTCATCTGAAGCACCATCGGCAGGAGGCCGAAGGCCGTCGTGCCGGTGGTCAGCAGGATCGGGCGGATACGCTGCGCGGCGGTAGCGAGGGCTGCGTCTTCCGGCGAGCGGCCATCGGAGAGCAGCCGGTTGAATGTATCGATCAGAACGATGTTGTTGTTCACGACGATACCGGCGAGGGCAACGATACCCGTCCCAATCATCAGGATACTGACATAAGGCAGAATGAGGTTGATGCCGATGAGGACACCGGCCGTGGAGATGATCACCGCCGACAGTGTCAGGATCACCTGCCAGAAATTGTTGTACTGCCAGAGCAGGATCACGGCCATCATGAACAGCGCCGCCATCGCCGCGCCGGCAAAGAAAGCAGCGGCTTCAGCTGTGTCTTCATCGGCGCCCTCAAAGCGGACTTCCACGCCGGCCGGCATGTCCTGCGCATCGATCCAGGCTTTCAGCTCGGCAACGATACCGGCACCGGTACCCTGCTCGCGGGCATTCGCGCGTACATCAATCACCCGTCTGCCATCCCGGCGTTCGATGGTGCTGACGCGCGGAGCTGGCTCGCGGCTGACAAACAGCGAGAGCGGAACATTGCCCTGCGGTGTGGCGATCCGCAGGCTGTCGATGGCCGAAGCCGAACGCGAGTCTTGCGGGAAGCGCACGCGAATATCGACCTCATCATTTGAATCGTCCGGCCGGAAGCGGCCCACGAGTACACCATTGGTGACAAGCTGTACCGCCGCACCAACCTGAGCGACATCGACGCCGAACTTTCCGGCTTCCGCGCGGTCGACCGTCAGCTGATATTCGATGCCCGGCAGCGGCCGGCTGTCATCGACCTCGTGCACATCGTTGCGCGCCTCCAGCCAGCCGCGGATCATGGTGGCGGCCTGGTCGAGCGCCTCTCGGTCGATACCCAGGAGCGCGACCTGAACATCCTTGCCGGCGGGTGGGCCCTCCTGGCGGGGACTGATCTGAAAATTCAGCGCCGGAACCTCCGAGAGCCGCTCGCGCACTTCTCGCAGGGTCGCGCGCCCGTCATACGCACCGTCTGCAGACGTCCTCAGGTCGATCAGGATCTGGCCGATCGTATCGACAGGTTTGCCACCGGCGCCATCAAAGCTTCTCCCGGCACCCGGGCTGCCCGTCTGCGTCGAAATGGCGGTAATGCCGCTTACAGAGGAAATAGCGGATTCCGCGCGGCGCACGAGGGCGGCCTCTTCGGCTGCCGAGAGCGCGCCCTGTGCCTGAACGAAAATGAAGGCTTGTTCCGGCTCGATATCCAGAAAGAGTTCGGACTTGTGCTGCGCCGAAAGGAACCAGACAAAAACCGCGACCACGACACCTACAGCGCCCAGCGTGGTCAGGATCGGGCGGCGAAGGGTTTCACTGACGATGCGGACATACCCGCCCAGCCAGCCTTTCGCCTTGCGCGGATCGGCATCGGCCGCAAGGCTGGCAAGGTCTTCATCCGTTCCGCCGGGGCGTCCGCCAAGAACGGAACCGAGAACCGGCAGGAAGATCAGCGCCGAGATCAGCGATGCCGTCAGAACGAAGATCAGCGTAATCGGCAGGTAGGCCATGAACTTGCCGGGCATGGAGTTCCAGAAGAGGAATGGCACGAAGGCAGCAAGCGTTGTCAGGGCCGAACTGACGATTGGCCAGAACATCCGTTTGCCGGCCATGGCATAGGCCGCTTTCCGATCGAGCCCCTCGGCCATTTTCCGGTCAGCATATTCGGTGACGATGATACCGCCATCGACCAGCATACCGACGGCAATCACGAGACCGAACATCACCATCATGTTTATGGTGAAGCCGAAGGCTCCGAGGAAAAGGAAGGCCATCATGAAGGTCGTCGGGATCGCGATACCGACGAGCGCCGCTGACCGGAGGCCAAGGGCGGCGACGACGATGATCATCACAAGCAGGACGGCCGTCATGATCGAGCTCTGCAGCTGGCCGAGCTGCGTGCCGATCATCTTGGACATGTCGGAAGTAATTTCCGCCTGCAGGGTTGGCGGCCAGCTCTCTCGCTCGATAACCACCGCCTCGCGGACAAAGGTCGCCGTGTCGAGAATGTTCGCGCCGCTGCGCTTGACGACTTCCACCAGCAGGGCCGGCTGACCGTTAAACGTTGCAAAGCCAGTAGGGTCCTTGAAGGAGCGGCGCACATCGGCGACATCGCCGAGCGTGATCACGGCATTGTCGGTGCGCTTCACGGGCAGGGAAAACGCATCTTCCGCCGACCGGATGATACCGGGAACCTTGACGGCAAAACTGCCCTGGCCGGTTTCGATCGAGCCGGCGGCGACGAGGCGGTTGTTGGCCGCAACGACCGACATGATCTCCTGATAGGAGATATTGTAGGTTTCGAGTTTCACCGGATCGACGATGATCTCCAGCAGTTCCTCGCGCTTGCCGCGAACGCGCGCCTCAAGGATATTGGAGTTGCTCTCCAGCCGGTCCTTCAGGTTGTCGGCAATGCGCGCCATGCTGCGCTCGGGAACGTCGCCATAAAGGTTGACCACGAGCACCGGAAATTGTGACGCGTTGAATTCCATGATGACTGGCTCGCGCGCATCATCGGGGAAGTAGCGCTTGGCCATGTCGACTTTGTCCTTAACGTCGAGCACAGCCTGATTGACGTCGGCATCTATCTCGAATTCCAGGACAAGCTGGGCAGCACCTTCCGTGGCATAGGAACTGAACGTCTTCAGGCCTTCAAGCGCCTGGATTTCCTGTTCGATCGGGCGAACCAGCAGTCGTTCGGCATCCTCTGGAGTCACGCCTGCCAGCGGCACGGTGATCGCCACATAAGGGATCGGGATGTCCGGGTCTGCCTCTTTCGGCAGGTTGATATAGGTGACCGTGCCCGCAACCAGCGCGCAGACCAGGATCGTCAGGATCATCCGTGCCCGGCCGATGGCCCAGTCGACGATACCGGTCATCAGCGGGCTCCCTGCGGAACGGGCTTCACCTCGGCGCCATCATTCAGATAATCCTGCCCCATCGCCACCAGTGTGACCCGCGCGGGAAGCCCGGTCACCCAGGCGCCTTCCGGAGTCTCGTCAATGATCCGCACCGGCGCAAAGGCTACCCGGTTTTCCGCGCTCACCATGCGAACGCCGAGTTCGCCATTGTCCGACAGCGTCAGCAGGGAGCGCGCGACCAGTGTCGCGGGCACTTCTGCCGCAGGGATCGATAGCGATGCTGTCACGCCGGCGGCGACCAGTGCCTCGCCTGTGTCGAGTTCGGCTTCGATCGGGAAGGTGCGGGTCTGCTCGCTCGCCGTGCGGGCGACAAACCGCAGTTTTGCCGGCATGCGGCGCCCATCGGCGAGAACCGCCTCGGCCGCCATACCCGGCTGAAGGAATCCGGCCTGCGCCTCGGTCACTTCGGCCGCGACAATGACCGGGTCGAGATCGACCAGCAGGCCACAGGCGCCACCCGGTGCAAGATAGTCACCGGCTTCCGCCAGGCGCCGCTCGAACACACCGTCGAACGGAGCGCGGATCTGCGTCCGGCCAAGTTCGACACGGGCTGCATTCACCGCCGCCTCGGCAGCGTCGAGGCTCGCCCGTGCCGCCGCTTCCCGGTTCGCCGGCGTCAGGCCCTTGGCGGCCAGGGACACCGCTGCTTCATAGTCGATGCGCGCTGCATCGCGCGCGGCTTCCGCTTCCCGGAGGCGGGCGCTGCGTGCCTCCACTTCCAGGCCGCACAGCAGGGTGCCTGCCTTCACGAAGGTGCCTTCGCGCACCGGTGTCGAGACGACCGTCCCGGCTGTGCCCGATTTCAGGACGACGGACTTGTCTGGAGCCGTGCGCCCTTTCGCTGTGATGCGGATCGTGTGCGGCATGGCGCTGGCATCGATCACCAGTGCCTGCGGCACTGGTGCCTCGCGCGCGGTCGCGGCGACGGCGTGTTCGCTGCTCAGGCTGCCGCGGATCACACTGCGCACACCGAAATAGGCGATGATGGCAGCTAGAATAAGGGCTGCGATCAGGACGGAGCGGTTCACTGTATTGTCTTTCCTGGGAGGGTGGGCAGTAAAATAGGTGTTCGTGACGCATGAGTCAGCGTTTGTGCGAAAAGATTTCTATCGCACCACCTGTTTCCACCCTGCAAAGGATCGGAAGACTTTAGTTAACCACTTGTATCTTTGGATTAATTCCTGCGAATATTACAAGGCCGTAATCAGCGGCTTCCGGCTTGCCCAGGGCTTCGCCGCCTCCAGTTCCAGCGCCAGTTCGAACAGCAGGGCGTCATCCCCTCGCCGGCCCGAGAACATCGCGCCGATCGGTAGCCCGTCCGGCGACCAGGCGAGCGGCACGCTCATCGAAGCGGCGCCGGCGACATTCATCGGCGCCGTATAGGCGGCAAAGGCGAGGACGCTCTCCATCACGGCGTCGAAATCACCGTCCGGTGCCTGCTCGCCGACAGGCACGGCGGGGCTGCCAGTAGCTGGGGTCAGCAGGATGTCAACATCGTCGAAGAAGCTGTGATACTCCGCCTCGAAGCCGATGAGGTAACCGATCAGGCCGGGCAGGTCGTCCTGACGGGCTGCAGCCATGGCAGCCAGCCCCAGCGTCCAGGGCTCGACAATCTCCGGCCCGATCGGCTGGCCCGAATATTCGCTGACCTGACGCGCAAAGTCGGCAGCGCCGGCAGCCCAGTAATGGATGAAAGCATCAAGAAACTTCATTCCGTCCATCGGCACGGTGTAATCGATGACGGTATGGCCGAGGTCGCGGCAAAGCTGCGCAGTTTCTTCCAGCGCCGTCCGCGTATGGGGATGGAGCGGGCGCCCGCCCGTCGGTTCCGGCGCAAAGCCGATCCGCAGGCGGCGGCTCAGCGGTTCGATGTTGCCGAGCGCCGGATAGCCGCTGCTGCCGGGCGTTTCTGCCGCTTGGAACAGGGCGATGGAGTCGCGCACGCTGACGGTCACCGCATGGTTCACCGAGATCTGAATGGGCGGAGGGTTTGATCCGGGTTCGGAATAGGGCAGGCGGTCACGCGAGGGCTTCAGGCCGAACAGCCCGCAGCTGGAAGCCGGGATGCGGATCGAGCCGCCGCCATCGCTGGCATGCGCGAACGGAACCACACCGGCTGCGACAAGTGCAGCTGCGCCGCCTGACGAGCCGCCGGGAATACGCGAAAGGTCCCAGGGGTTACGCGTCGGGCCATGCAGCAGCGGCTCGGTGGACGAGATCAGGCCCGCTTCCGGCGTTGTGGACTTGCCGAGCGAGACGATCCCAGCCTGGCGCCAGCGGCTGGCAAAGATGCCGTCCCCGGTCGCCATATTGCCAGCCAGGCCCCGGCAACCTGCCAAAGTCGGTGCGCCGCGCCAGTCGATGAGATCCTTGATGAAGCTCGGCACGCCGGCGAACGGGCCGGACAGGACCCCAGCTGCATCCGAGCGTGCCATCTCAAAGGTTTCCGTGACGATGGCATTGAGATCGCCGTTGACCGCCCGCGCCCGCGCGATAGCCGCTTCGACCTCTGCGAGCGCGGTTGTCTCGCCGGCTGCAATTGCGGCGGCAATCGCGACCCCGTCGCGGAAACCGGCGGGCGCCGGAATGTCTGCGGCGGATGGCGCGCCTGCCTGCGGTGAGCAGGCGGCGAGTGCCAGCGTGGCGGCGCCGCCAGTCAGCGCAGCGCGGCGGGTCAGTTTCATCATCAGCTATCCTCCCCGGATTTTTCCGGAGACTGACCCGCTTTTGCGCCGCTGGAAAGAGGGATCAGCTGCCGCCTTCGACGATCACCCCGCAGGCGACCCGTGCTCCGGCCCCGCCAATCGGTTGGGACAGGTGGTCGTCGCGGTCTTCGTGGATGACCAGAGCGATGCCATCACCTTCAAGGGCGGGGGCGAGTTCAAGCAGCGCGGTGAAAGCCTCATACCCCGCCGAGCCGTCATCCGCGGCCCAGATATTTGGCAGGTCGCCCATTTCCGGACCGGCGGGATTCATGAGGCCGTGGCGCCCGTCGCCCTTGCCGTGATGGCCGCCGGACAGCTGGAAACTGCCGACATCGGAACAGTCGCCTTTTTCATGGAAGTGCAGGCCGTGCCAGCCGGGCGACAGGCCGCCGGCATCGATGCGCACGACCATCAGCACGCCATGCGGGCCCTGATCAAGCGACGCCATGCCGATCAGCGCGCCCGAAGTGTCGATGATCTGCGCCATTGCCGATGCCGGCTGCGGCGCGGGGCGGGCTGCAGGCTCAGCAGCGTGGTCGCTGCCATGAGCCTCGCTGGCGGGCGGCGCGTCATGGGCGCAGGCAGCGAGGACAAGCGCCGAAGCGGCAAGGGCGATCTGTTTCAGCATTTCCAGTCTCCTGTCGATTTCCGTTAAAGTATAGGGCAGAGAACGCGAATGTCAGACCCTTCACTTCCAGACAGGGAACGCGCCGACCGAATGCTGGTTGCGCTCGGCTATTTCGACAGCCGTGCCGCCGCGCAGGCCGCGATTGCGGCCGGCCGCGTCAGGGTGGACGGCAGGGTCATCCGAAAGCCCGCTGAACCGATCAGCCGGGACGCGCAGATCGAGGCGGCGCCCGCGCATCCTTATGTCTCGCGCGGCGGGCTGAAGCTCGCGCATGCGCTCCGCGAATTCGGCATAGATCCGGCAGGGCTGCATTGCCTCGATCTCGGCGCCTCAACCGGCGGTTTTACCGATGTGCTGCTTCAGGCCGGCGCGGCCCAGGTCATCTGTATTGATGTCGGTCATGGCCAGCTGCATCCGAAAGTCGCGGCTGATCCGCGTGTGATATCGTATGAAGGGCTGAATGCCCGCGATCTCGCCCGAGACCAAATCGCCGCCCCGCCGCAGCTGATCGTCTGTGATCTGAGTTTTGTCTCACTTGCCAAGGTGCTGGCCGCGCCGCTGTCGCTGGCCGCCCCGGACGCCGTCCTCATCGCGCTGTTCAAGCCGCAGTTCGAAGTTGGCCCCGATCATGTCGGCAAAGGAGGTATCGTCACCGATCAGCAAGCCTCAGGCAGGGCATTGCAAGCTTTCCTCGATTACCTCTCCGGTATCGGCTGGCGGCCGGATGAGCCGATCGACAGCCCGATTGAGGGCGGCGACGGAAACCGGGAGTTTCTCGTCATGGCCCGGCGGGCCTGATCCGTATCAAAGATCCTTGACTGTCAGCGGAAGGACGACTTCTTCTGTTGTCTCGTCCGGCAGGCGGACGGTGATCGTCACCGAAAGTTCCGCGCCTGGCACCAGCGCGGCGCGGTCCACGCCGAACAGCATCAGATGGTCACCGCCGCGCTTCAGGACATGCTCACCCCTGGCGGGCACCAGGAAGCCATCGACCTGCCGCATCGCCATGCGCCCGTCTTCGCCCATTTCGTGTGTGTGGAATTCTATCGCTTCGGCGAAATCCGCCTTCGCTGCCACGAGCAGCACTTGCTGATCGCCGGCGGTGAAAGTCCCGAAAGCTGCCGTGACATTGCGCTCGCCGGGCGGGATGAAGACTTCCCCGTTGGAGAGGGCCAGAATGACAGCGGCCGGCTGGCCGGCTTCAGCGGGGGCATTGCCTGCGGGGTCCGAGGCGGGCGTGCAGGCTGACAAGGTCAGCGCTGCAAGACCGGCAACAAGAGACATGGCAAGACGCATTGGGTGGCTCCGTTCAAACTGTGGCGCGCAGGTTGAACATGAGTGCCCGGCCCCAGCAAGAGGCTATGCTGCCGCGCCCTGCGGGCGGCGTATCAGTAGCCGTAGAGTTCCTCTTCCCAGCCGTCCTGGACACGCCAGTCGCGGGTCGCCTCATTCCAGCAGGCCGTCACCGGGTCGCGCAGCACCTGGCCGTCCGGCATCCGCGTCTCGCGGTGGATCACGCGGCAGTCGGGCGCCGGCACTGCCGGCCCGCCGCCATACTGATAGGTCGGCTGAGGTTGCTGGTATCCCGGCGTCTGCGCCGGATAGGCCGGATAGCTGGATGCCGGATACTGCCTGGGGGCGGGATGAGGATAGGTGTTTGGCGCGCCCCGCATCACTTCCGGCCCACCATAAAGCCCATGTGTGGTTTGCGGGATGGACCCGGCCGGCACCGCCGAATAGCCATAGGAGGGCGCATAGGCGACTTGGCAATCACTGCCGGACTTCCGGCCGATATCCGCACCGGCGACCCCACCAACCAGCGCTCCGAGCGTTGCGCCAACCGCCACCTGGCCCGAATTCGACCGGCTTTCCTTGTAGGTGACCGGGCCGCGGCGGGTGTAGCGGGTGTGGTAGCGGTCATTATCGATGTTGTTGCCGATGGCGCCGCCGATCAGGCCGCCGACCACGGCGCCGACAAGGGCGCCCGTCGTTCCGTCCGACGATCTCTGCCGCTCGCACTGGACATTGCTGACCTGCGGCGGGCCGTAGCCATACCCACCATACTGAGCGTGCGCCTCGCCGGGCAGGGCGATGGCCAGAAGGCTGACGCCAGAGGCCAGGACTGCCATTCTCATCATCACCAGACTCCTTGAATTGCGGGGCGCAGACCGCCCTGTTTCACCGCTACACTGTGCTGGTCAAGCTGAACGGAAGCTGAAGGCGCAGGGCGGCTGGACGGGCCGGCCGGGCAGGGCCATATTCAGCCCATGGGATGGCGTGAGAAGGCCGCAATGACTGCAGGACGCGCCCGCTATGCGGCGGCGCAGGGGCTGCGTTCGGCCTGGTACACCGCGCAGATGCAGGCCGCCCGCCGCAGGGCCGAAGGCTTCAACCGCCCGGGCGAGCCGCCCTTCTCTCCCAGCCGCGGCAAGCCCGACATGGCCGAACTGCGCCGGGCGTTCATTGACCTGTTCCTGCAGGACCGGGCGAATATCGAAGCCGGCCTTTATCCGCCCCCCCGGGAGTTCAGCCTGACGGCGTTTCCCGGCGCCCTGAAGGCGGCCCGCGCCTTCCAGAAGGACGTGCCCGAGGTCGACGCCAGACGCCTCGCGAGAGACGGAAAAGAACTCCAACGAAACCTCCAACGAGGCAGCAATTTCCTTGAGCGAAACTCCAACCGCTACCCCGATTATTACCTCCAGAACTTCCATTACCAGTCCGGCGGCTGGTTCACCGATGAGAGCGCCGAACTTTATGACACGCAGGTCGAGGCGCTGTTTTCAGGCACGGCAGATACCATGCGCCGCGCCGCCCTCGCCGAGATCGCGAAGGAAATGCGCGGCCGCGACCAGCGGCAGGTGGGCCTGATCGACATTGCCTGCGGCAATGGCCGGTTTCTCGAAAAGGTCATGGAGGTCTGGCCGCGCCTCAATGCAGCGGGACTAGATCTCTCGCCTTCCTATACCGAGGCCGCCCGCGCGCGCCTGGCGCCCTGGCGGCAGGTGGACATCATCCATGACATGGCCGAGGCCATGCCGGTGGAGCCGGCGAGCTTCGATATCGCCGTCTCGATATATCTTTTCCATGAACTGCCACAGCGCGTGCGCTTGGCCGTCATTGCAGAGACATTCCGTATCCTGAAGCCCGGGGGCCTGTTCATCTTCGCCGACAGCCTTCAGTTCGGAGACCGGCCGCCGCTCGACGGTCTGCTTGAGTATTTCCCTCACGGTTTTCACGAGCCCTATTACAAGGACTATCTCGGCTGGGGTCTCGATGATGCTCTGCGGGCGGAGGGCTTTGTTAAGGAATGTGGCAGGCTTGCCTTCCTGACCAAGGTCACGGCCTGGCGCAAACCGCGCGTCTGACGCGGGCGTCAAGCGCCGGAAATCAAGTGTGTTTTTCCGGCAACAGGGGGCTGTCTGCATCGGATCGGCAGGCAGATATTCAAGATTAAGTCGATGTAATTTTGCGTGGCTTTCCGATCACAGAAACGCGGCAACCGTCTCACATGACTGTATTGAAAGATGGAAGTTGGAAATTTCATTGTTACTTCCGGCAAGCGCAATGCGCAGAACACGGAGTATAACAACAATGAAACTTGCACTTGCTTCTCTCGCCGCCGTCCTCATTGCTGCCCCGGCAGCCTTCGCCCAGGGCGATGTTGAGTTGGGCGCAGGCTATTCGCACATCGATCTTGGCCCGGCAGAAGTCGGCGCCCTGACAGGTCGCGGCTCCTACTTCTTCTCGCGCCATTTCGGCATCGAAGGCGAAGCCTCGATCGGCGTGAAGGATGACAATGTCGGGCTTGGCAAGGTCGAACTCGACCACTCCTTCGGCGCCTTCGGTGTCCTGCGGGCACCTGTGACCGAGCGTTTCGACATCTTCGGCCGCGTGGGCTACGCCACGTCGCAGCTGAGCGCGAGCGCACCGGGTCTCGGCAGCGTCTCTGAAGATTTCGACGGCGTTGCCTATGGCGTCGGCGCGAAATTCTTCGTGACCGAGCGCGTCGGTATCCGCGGCGATTTCACGAAATACGAAGGCGACGACAATGACGCCGACGTGATCTCGGTCGGTGCGGTGATCCGCTTCTAAGCTCTCCAGAGCTTCCCCTGCTGAAATGAGAAGGCCCCGGTGCAGAATGCGCCGGGGTTTTCTATGTGCGGGAGGATCAGAAGGAGGGGATTCGCCCCGTCGCAGCCCAGGGCAGGCCGATGGCAAGGGAGACCGAGACGACGAGGCCTAGACCGGCGCGGGCAATGTCGGTGGCAACATCGAAGGCGGCTTCCTTCCGGCAACGAAGGCCGGCGATGTAGGAGATCGCGATCTCGCGGCCCGCGAGCAGGCCCAGGAAGACCCAGGTCGTCGACATCGGCACGTCGCTGATATCCTTGAAGACGAACAGGATGACGCCGTAGATGAAGTCGATCAGTGTGGCTGCGCGGATGTCGGTCGTGTTGATCTTGGAGGTGACGATCTTCTGGATTTCACCGCCGCGTGTGGCAAATATGTATGCGTGCAGCAGCAGCATGACGATCGTGGCAAAGACGAGCAGCCAGGGGTCGAACATCACTTGCGTTCCGCCGCCATTCACAACCGTCTGGCGCGGCAGGAAGACGAAGATGTTGGCGAGGTCCTGGATAAGCCATTGCGACCAGAGGAAAGCTGTCGAACACCATTGCAGGATGACCCAGTGGACCGGGATCGGATTATCCATCGTCCGATGGATCCAGCGTTCCCAGGTATTGGCGACGGCAAGATAGACAAGGCCGCCTGCGAACAGCGCGACAATGTAGCCGACGCCGGACTTGATGAGCATATCGATCATCACGCCCTCGGTCGCCGCGCCGCCTGTCATGGTGAAGATCGTCAGTACAAGGAAAGTCGTGGAAACCGGTATGCCGAAACGCGTCAGGACCAGGAGCGCCAGCGGCGGCAGGGCATGCCACCACTGGATACCGAGTTCCGGGTAAGGGATGCGGTTGAGGCGGCCATAGGCGATGTCGGTGTTGAGGACGAAATAGCCGTACAGCATGACCGCCACGATGATCGAGCAGGCATACAGCCAGAGCATCCACCAGGGGCGGCGCGAATTGGATGACAGGAAAGTGCCGAGCGTCTGGATCGCGTCATTCGCGACGATCGAATAGGCGGCAATGAGAAAGCCAACGATCGCGAAAAGCTCAATGCCGCCCAAAGCCACGGATACCTACTCCCCACTCACCCGGATTTCACCCGATGGCTTAGCAGAGGCGCGCCTTGGGGTGGATGGGAGTTGCGTGAAAGATTTGTGACGCAGGCTCAGCGCCCCGTCTGTCCCCGGTGGCGGAGTTTCGCGTCGGCCAGAACGCAGGCGAGCATCGCCTCGGCCACCGGCACGGCCCGGATGCCGACACAGGGGTCGTGCCGCCCGATGGTGCGCACATCCACCTCCTCGCCATCGCGGGTGATCGACTTCACCTCATTGAGGATCGAGGAGGTCGGCTTGATGGCGAGGCGCAGGACAATGTCCTGGCCTGTGGAAATCCCGCCCGCGACCCCGCCATTGTTATTGGCAAGGAAAGCCGGGCCGTCATTGCCGGCGCGCATCTCGTCGGCATTCTCCTCGCCGCTCATGGCGGCGGCGGCAAAGCCCGCGCCGATCTCCACGCCTTTCACCGCATTGATGCTCATCATCGCCCCGGCGAGTTCGGCGTCGAGCTTGCCATAGACCGGAGCGCCCCAGCCGGCGGGCACGCCGCTTGCCTCCACCTGTACGATGGCGCCCGCCGATGATCCCGCCTTGCGCACGCCGTCGAGATACTCTTCCCACTGCGCGGCCATGGCCTTGTCCGGGCACCAGAAGGGGTTCTTCTCCGTCTCCGCCCAGTCCCAGGCCTCGGGGTGGATCATATGCGGGCCGATCTGCACGACCGCGCCGCGAATCACGATGCTATCCCCCAGCACCCGCCGGGCCACCGCGCCGGCGGCCACTCTGGCGGCTGTCTCCCGCGCCGAGGAGCGCCCGCCGCCGCGATAGTCGCGCACGCCGTACTTCTGGTCATAGGCATAGTCGGCATGGCCGGGGCGGTAGCGGTCGCGGATTTCGCGGTAGTCTTTCGAGCGCTGATCGGTGTTCTCGATCATCAGCGAAATCGGCGTGCCGGTGGTGACGGGGCCGCCGGTGCGGTCGTCCTCAAATACGCCGGAGAGGATGCGCACCTTGTCCTCCTCCTGTCTCTGGGTGACGAATTTGGATGTGCCGGGGCGCCGCTTGTCGAGGAATTGCTGGATGAACGCCGCATCAAGGCTGAGCCCCGGCGGGCACCCGTCCACCACGCAGCCAAGGGCCGGCCCATGGCTTTCGCCCCAGGTCGTGACGCGGAACAGGTGGCCAAATGTGTTGTGCGACATGTGACAGGCTATCCCCTCGCGGCTGCGCGCCCCGTCCTATATGAATTTCAGGGCGTGACAAACCGCGAAAAGGTGAGCCTGTCCTGATGTCCTCCTCCATTATCCCCCCGACCCCCAGCGTTGCGGACTATGCCGCATCCGGCGACCGGCCGCTGATCCAGGAGACCGGCGACCCGATCAGCCTGTTCCAGCAATGGATGGCCGAAGCGCGCGCCACCGAGCCCAATGATTCCAACGCCATGTCGCTCGCCACAGTGGATGGGGAAGGCCGCCCGGATGTGCGGATCGTGCTGCTGAAAGGAGTCGATCAGGACGGGTTCACCTTCTTCACCAACCTTGAGAGCACAAAGGGGGTGCAGCTGGCGGCCAATCCGGTCGCGGCCCTCTGTTTCCACTGGAAGAGCCAGCGCCGGCAGGTGCGGGTGCGCGGGGCGGTCGCCCGTGTCAGCGACGGCGAGGCCGACACCTATTTCGCCAGCCGCGCCGCGCAGAGCCGGATCAGCGCGATTGCCTCCGACCAGTCCCGCCCGCTGGCCGACCGGGCGGTGTTCGAGCAGAGGGTGGCCGAAATCTCGTCCATCTATGGCGACGATAAGGACATTCCCCGCCCGCCGCATTGGGGCGGTTTCCGCATGGCCCCGACTGAGATCGAATTCTGGCAGGACCAGGCCTTCCGGATGCATGACCGCCTGCGCTTCTACAGCAAGGATGCCGGCGGCTGGGCGACGGTCCGGCTGTATCCCTGAGTCGTCATAAAAGCATCGCAACAAAAAACATGACGCCAGTGTCAACTTCTGGCATGGCTGGCCCCGGATCCGGACAAGGACAAAACGGGGGCATCCATGAAACTCGGCTTGCAGGTCGTGCTTGGGCTTTTTTCGTTCATTCCGCTGGCCTTTGCGGTGATGGGGGTCATGAACGGCGCAGCCGGGCTTGATCCCGAGGGCAGCCCGGCAGCGGCGCTGGACAACCAGTTCCGGTATCTTTCGGGCATGTATGTGATCGTGACGCTGCTCATCTGGAGCATCATCCCGGACATTGAGCGCCAGTTCCGGACCGCCGCCATTATCTGCGCCGCCCTGTTCGTCGGCGGGGTCGCCCGTTTCGTGTCCCAGAGTACGGTCGGCCCCGGCCTGCCGGAACAACTGACCGGCATGTATATCGAACTCGGTTCGCCGCTGCTGCTCGTCTGGCAGCAACTCGTGGCGCGGAAGGCGCGGACCTAGCGCACCGCACACGCTGCCCAGCCCTCATCGTCCGCGGTCAGCCAGTCGGCGACGCGGTAGGGCTCGTCGGTGGCGATGAGGATGACGCCGTCATCGACAAGGCGCTGGTATTCGCTACCGTCGCCGTCTTCCCAATACTGGTCGTCGAGGCGCTCGCCCGGGCGCCCGAGGGTGCCGAAGGCGGCTTCCACACCTTCACCGGCAAGGCGCTCAAAGGCGGCCGGGTTCGGCTCGCTCGTGCCGGTCCAGGCGATGATGCGCGTGCGATCAACGCCCATGCTTTCAAGGCGTTCGATGTCGCGCCCGCCGAAGGCCGTGGCGGTCATCATGGCGTCCGGCGCGATCCGGGCGATTTCGGCGGCCTCATCGTCATTATAGGAGATCATGATGACATTCGCCTCTGCACCGGCGGCCGCCACGGCGGCCCAGATATTGCGGAAGCTGGTCGTGTTCTTGCGGTCGAGTTCGATGATCGCGCCGGCCTCTTTCGCCCAGAGCAGCACATCGGTCAGCTTGGTCGGGTGGAAGCCGGTGAGCTGGCCGTTATTGTCCTTCAGGCGCATCGCTGCGATGGCCGCCCAGTCGGTGTCGGCGACATAGCCCTCGCCATCGATGACCCGCCCGAAGCGGCTGTCATGATGGAGGAACAATACGCCGTCGCGGCTCTCATGGATGTCGATCTCGAAGACGCGGATGCCGCGCTCATAGCCATGCTGCAGCGTTTCCAGCACATTCTCCGGGTAGCCGGGGGCCGGGCCGCCGCGATGGGCCGCGACCACCACGCCGCCGGTTTCGCGCAGGCAGTCGAACAGGTCGGGCAGGCTGGCGGTGAGCGGGGCGGCCTCAGATGCAACCGGGGGGCGAGGCGCCGCCGATGTGTCAGCGCCGGGCGCGGCCGCCGGACCTGCTTGCCCGCAGGCTGCAAGAATGAGACTTGTGGCCGCCGCCAGCAGAAGTCGTTTCATTGAACCGGTCCTTTCCTTGCGTCAGCGCTTTCGCCCGCATAAACAGGGCTTTGATAAATCACAAGCAGCCGCCTGTGCCGGCGGGCTGAAAACATTTTCGGAGGATAGATCACATGAAGGGAATTATGCAGGACTGGCCACTGACGGTGGACAAGATTCTGGAACATGCACGCCTGCTGCACGGCAGCCGCGAAATCATCACGCGCCGGGTCGAGGGCAATGTCGTCCGCACGACCTATTCCCAGCTTTACGACATGGCCAAACAGGTCTCGACCGCGCTGAAGGATGACGGCATCAGTCTCGGCGACCGGGTCGCCACGCTCGGCTGGAATTCGGAGCGCCATATGGCGACGTGGTATGGCGCGATGGGCATGGGCGCGGTGCTGCACACGATCAATCCGCGCCTGCACCCCGAACAGATCGCCTGGATCGCGAACCATGCGGAAGACAAGGTGCTGGTCTTCGACAAGACCTTCCTGCCGATCGTCGAGGCGATCAAGGACAAGCTCGAGACGGTGAAGACCTTCGTCATCTATGCCGGCGCCGACACGATGCCGGAGAACAAGCTCGGTGCGATCGCCTTCGACATCTGGATCGACGGGCGCTCGAAGAATGTCCGCTGGGGCGACTTCCCGGAGGATACCGCCTGCGGCCTCTGCTACACGTCCGGCACGACCGGCAATCCCAAGGGCGTACTCTATTCCCACCGCTCCAATGTGCTCCACACCTTCCTGACCATGAGCAAGGATGCGATGGGCGTAGGCGCGGCCGATACGCTGATGCCTGTGGTGCCGATGTTCCACGCCAATGCCTGGGGCCTTGCGATGTCCTGCCCGGCGACGGGCGCGAACATGGTGATGCCCGGCGCGCAGATGGACGGTGCCTCGATCTATGAACTTCTCGATACGGAGAAAGTCTCGCTGACAGCCGCCGTACCGACCGTCTGGCTGATGCTGCTGACGCATCTCCAGCAGAACAATCTCAAACTGCCCCATCTCAAGAAGGTGCTGATCGGCGGCTCCGCCATTCCGGAGCGCATCCTGCGTGCTTTCGAGGAGGATTATGAGGTCGATGTGGTCCATGCTTGGGGCATGACCGAGACCTCGCCGCTGGGCACGCTGGGCGCGCTGCCGCCGCATCTGGTCGATGCGCCGGTCGATGTGCGCATGAAGCAGAAGCTGAAACAGGGCCGCCCGCCCTTCGGTGTGGAGCTTCGTCTTGTGGATGATGATGGCAAGGAGCTGCCGCGCGACGGCAAGACATCCGGCCGGCTGCTCATCCGCGGCGCAGCGATTGCCGCGGGCTATTTCAAGGGCGCCGGCGGACATGTTCTGGATGCGGACGGCTGGTTCGATACCGGAGATGTCGCAACGATCGACGAGATCGGCACGATGACCATCACCGACCGGGCCAAGGATGTCATCAAGTCGGGCGGCGAATGGATCTCCTCCATCGATCTCGAGAATATCGCGGTCGGCCATCCCAAGGTCGCCAATGCCGCCGCGATCGGCATCTACCATCCGAAATGGGATGAGCGCCCGCTGCTGATCATCCAGCCTGCTGCCGGCGAGAGCCCGACGAAGGAAGAAATCCTCGCCAGCCTCGAGGGCAAGATCGCCAAATGGTGGACGCCCGATGATGTCCAGTTCGTGGACAACATCCCCCTCGGCGCCACCGGCAAGATCAACAAGCTCGCCCTGCGCGAGCAGTTCAAGGACTACAAGCTGCCGACGGCGTGAGGCGGGCATGGAAAACCAGGATGCGGGATGGCGCGGAAAGCTGGCCGGGGGCGCCCTCGCCTTTGCGCTGTTCGCGGTTCTCTGGTACGGCGCCGCGGCCATCGGCACCCGTCTTGGCCTGTGGAGCTGGCAGTTCGGCCTGCACGCGCTGACCGAAAGTGTGGGGCCGAAACTGCTGGTCGTGTCGCTGGCGCTGGCAGTCATGGCGCTGGTGGCGGCCGCTCTGAAGGCGCCGCGCAAACGGGCGGTGATGCTGGCGCTGGCGGCGCTGCTGGTCTCCAGTCTCGCGCTCGGGCGCTTTGCTGCCTATGGCGCGCAGGCCGAACGCCTGCCGCCGCTGTATGATGTCCAGACAGACTGGGATGATCCGGTGCGGCCGAGCGAGGCGCTGCTGGCGGCGCGGGCGGCGGGCGGCGCCGTAAATCCGATGGCGGATGATCCGGTGATTTCGGCGGAGGCGGACGCGCGCTGGCCTGGCATGGCGGGGCAGCGCTTCGCCGATGTGCAGAAGCAGGCTGAATTCGTGCCGGGCGAACAGAAATCCCCGCGCGCTGCGCCCTATCCGCTGCTCGCTCCGCTGGTCCAGCCGGGGGCAAGTCCCGAGGAAGGCTATCGCGCCGCGTTGGCGGCGGTCGAGGCGCGCGGCTGGGAGGTCGTGCGGGCGGATGCAGACGCCGGTCAGATCGAGGCAACGGCCACGGAATTCTGGTATGGCTTCAGGGACGACATCCTGATCCGTGTGCGCACAGAAGACGGCGGCGTGCGGATCGATGTGCGCGCGGCAAGCCGGGTGGGTCTGACCGACCTCGGCGCGAATGCGAAACGCATCCGCAGCCTGCTGGACGAGATCGAAGTGCGCCTCAATAAGGGCCGGATTCCGGGCTGAACCGGCCGGGAACTCAGCGCTTCAGATTCAGCTCTTCCATCGTGCGGATGGCCTTGGCGGCGGAGACGCGGACGAGGTGGCGGCCTTTTTCGTCGCGCCAGTCGGCCTCGACAAAGCCGGAGGTTCGCCCGCGCGAAATCAGACGGCCCTCGATGGTAATCAGGCCATTGGGCACCGGGCGGAAGATGCGGGTCTGCAGTTCGGTGGTGGTGAACCACTCGCCCTCTTCCAGGGCGCTCGCCATCGTCATCGAGACGATGTGATCCGAAAGCCCGGCGACCCATCCACCGAAGACGCGGTCCGGGCCAATATCGCGGCTGCCATCATTTGGCCATTCGTAGCGGACGCGGCCATAGGAAACCTCCTTCAGCCAGTCCTGCGGACAAATGCCGAGATTGCGGATGCCGGGCGGCAACTCCCATTCGCCGGAGCGCAGGCGCTGGAAAAAGGCGGTCTGCTGGACAGACATTTCGGTGCGCGGGATCATGTGCGGATACGGATCTTTCTGGTGGGCCTGGCTCTTGATCCGTCATCCCGGAACTTGCGCAGCAAATATCCGGGATCCGGAATCAGCATTTGAGATTCAGGGGCCGGGTTCCGGTCTTCACCTGCGGTGAAAACGCGATCACGCCCTGATGCCTATGTTACATCCTGCAGGTCAGGTCACCGTCGCTCCGCCATCCACAACAAGCATCTGCCCGGTCATGTAGGCACCGGCTTTCGAGGCGAGGTAGACGGCCGCGCCAGCGATTTCTTCCGGCTCCCCGATGCGCTTCATCGGTGTGCCGCCGAGCGCGCGTTTCAGCGTCTCCGGATTGTCCCAGAGGGCTTTGGCGAAGTCGGTCTTGATCAGGCCCGGCGCGATACAGTTGACGCGGATATTGTCGGCGCCGAACTCGACAGCCAGGTTGCGGGCGAGTTGGAAGTCGGCCGCCTTGGAGATGTTGTAGGCGCCGATCACGGGCGAGCCGCGCAGGCCGCCGATGGAGGAGACGATGATCACCGCACCGTCCTTGCGCTCTTTCATCTGCGGCGCGCACATCTGGATCAGCCAGTTGTTCGAGATGATGTTGTTCTGCAGGATCTTGGCAAAGGCATCATCCGCTATTCCGGACATCGGGCCGTAATAGGGATTGGACGCTGCATTGCAGACGACGATGTCGATCTTGCCGAAGGATTTGTTGGTCTCGTCCACCATCGCCTGAAGGTCTTCCTTCGAGGAGATATTGGCGGGGATGGCGATGGCGGTGCCGTCGCCATGCTTCTTGTTGATCTCGGCGGCAACTTCCTCGCACGGGCCCGGCTTGCGCGAGGAGATCACCACGCGGGCGCCCTGATCCGCCATCGCCTCGGCAATGGCTTTGCCAATGCCCCGGGACGATCCGGTAATGATGGCGGTTTTTCCGGTTAGATCGAACAGGCTCATGGCGGCGTTCCTCTGGTCAGTTTTTCGTTGCGGCGCACGCTAAGCCGGACCTGCCGGAATCGCTAGGGGTGCCGTAAGGGGAATTCCTCGTCCGGCCGGAGGCGCGGGCCCGGATTTTTCGCCTGCGGCAACGCAAACCGTTCTCACTCCGGCAAAACCCCGATATCCTGCCAGATATGCTGGGGCAGTCCGCCAAATTCCTCGCGCGAATGTTCGCGCTGATCGCGCTGATGACGCAGGTGCTGACACCTGTGGCGATGGCGGTCGGCATGCAGCGCGCGCCGGAACTGATGGCCTATTTCTGCTCGACGCCCGGTGAAGAGCCCGGCGCGCATCAGGTCGGGGCTGATCTCGCAGCCTTCCTTGCAGAGAAAGAAGGCGCCGATACGCCGCTCGACCTGCCGCATGATTGCAGCGATTGCGTTCTGGGCTATGCGGCGGCTCTGCCGGTACCGGCAGAAGTCGCCCTTGCGCCGCAGGTCACGCTGGCGGCAGCTGTGCCGCTCTTTGAAGTCCGCTTCGCAGCAGTTCCCCGCGGTCCGCCGCTTGGGCCCCGCGCGCCCCCCATCCAGACGGTGCTCTGACCAGCGCGCCGGCCGTCAGGCTGGCTGAACCCGGGCCGCTGCCCGGACCCCACCGTCTGAAGATCCTTAAAATGAAACCGACATTCAAACCGGGCTCCACAGTGAGCCTTACTGCCCTTAGCGTCGCAGTCGCGTTGTCTCTAGCCGCGCATGCCGAGGACGCTTCCGAAGACCGCGTTCGTATCGAGGAGACCATCATCGTCGTCTCCGATGAAAGCGCCGCTGCCGCAAAAGCGCAGGTGGCCCGCACGCCCGGCGGCGCCGATGTGGTCACGCATGAAGACTATGCCGACCGCTTCCTCGTCTCGATGCGCGACACGCTCGCTTTCTCGCCCGGCGTCTACACCCAGCCCCGCTATGGCCAGGAAGTGCGCATCTCGATCCGTGGCTCCGGCATCAGCCGGGGGTTCCACATGCGCGGCATCATGCTGTTGCAGGATGGCGCGCCGATCAATCTTGCTGATGACAATGGCGACTTCCAGGAGCTGGAGCCGATCTTTTTCGACTATCTGGAAGTCTATCGCGGCGCCAACGCCCTGCGCTTCGGCTCCGGCACCCTCGGCGGGGCGATCAATGGCGTCACCCCCACGGGCCGGACCGCGCCGGGCGTCTATGTCCGCGCAGATGCCGGCAGCTTCAACACATGGCGCGGCCTTGTTTCCGGTGGTTTCTCCGGTGACAGATGGGACGCTTGGGCGGCGGTCAGCGCCGACCAGTCCGATGGCGACCGCGATCATGCCAGGCGCGATTCTATCCGCTTCCACGGCAATGCCGGCTACCGGATTTCAGACCGGGTCGAGACGCGTTTCTATGCCAGCGTCAACGAGATCAACCAGGAACTCCCCGGCGCGCTGAACCTTGCCGATGTGCTCAGCAACCCGAAAAAAGGCAGCTTCTTCGGCGATTATGGCCGGGATATCAAATCCGTCCGTCTGCAGAACCAGACACGCATTGATCTGGGCAATGGCGATCTCGCCATCGGCCTCTGGGTCAATGACAAGGATCTCTTCCACCCCATCTTCCAGGTGATCGATTACAATTATCTCGATAAGGGCGTATGGGCCCGCTACAATTGGGAAAGCGGCCCCTACGTCTTCACAGTCGGTATCGATGCCCGCGAGGGCGAAGTTGATGCCAAACGCTTCATAAACAACAATGGCAGCTCCGGCGCACTGTTCTGGGCGGCCGATCAGGAGGCATGGACGGCCAATATCTATGGCGAGGGCCGCTACAGCGTGACGGACCAGCTGACGCTGATCGCCGGCGCCATCTATGCAAAGAGCGAGCGCGAGCAGCGCACGACCTTCAATGCTGTGCCGGTCAATGTTCTGGGTACGGCGGAGTTCGAGGAATTCTCCCCGAAATTCGGCGCGCTCTATGAGGTGACACCGGACATCCAGCTCTATGCCAATTACAGCCGCTCTGCCGAGATGCCGGGCTTTTCGGAGCTTGGCCAGATTGCCGCCTTCGTGCCGGTTGAGGCCCAGACAGCCTGGACATTCGAGGTCGGCTCACGCGGCCGGGCAGGCATCGCCTCATGGGATATCTCGCTCTACTCGGCGGATATTGATGGTGAGATGCTGCAATACACAGTCAATCCGGATATTCCGGCCACGACCTTCAATGCAGACAAGACGCGCCATAATGGCATCGAGGCAGGGCTGGAGCTTGCTTTTTCCGATTCTGTCACGCTGCGGCAGGTCTATCAGTATTCGGACTTCAAGTTCCGCGGCGATGCCCAGTATGGCAACAACCGGCTTCCCGTGGTGCCAGAGCATGTTTACCGGGCCGAACTGCGCTGGGCGGGTGAGCGGGTGACGATTGCGCCCAATCTGGAATGGGTGCCGGAGGGGGCCTGGGCCGACTATGCCAATACAACCCAGCCCGGCGGCTATGCCCTCCTCGGGGTAACCGGTAATGTGAAGATGACCGACCGGCTCGACCTGTTCCTCGATGCCCGCAACATCGCTGATGAGAAGGCTGCCGGTGATATTTCCGCCGTCATTCTCGCCGGCCCTGCCTCGGCAATCTATTATCCGGTCGAACGCCGCGCGGTGTTTGGCGGCATCCGGGCGAGGTTCTGATCCCATGGCCAGCGCCAGCCGCACCTCCCTCCAACACCGCGTCTGGCGCTGGCATTTCATCGCCGGGCTGATGGTTGTCCCGTTTGCCATCATCCTCGCGGTGACCGGCGCGATCTATCTCTTCAAGCCGCAGTTCGATGCGGCCGTCGAGGCAAGGATCAATGCCGGCGCGGCGCCGCTGGCGGGGGAAACCCTGCCAGCGGATGTCCTCGTTTCCGCAGCCCTCGAGGCCTATCCCGGCAGCGCGCTCGTCCGGCTCATCCTGCCGTCTGCGGACAATGATCCGACGGTCGAGGTGGAGACACGCGGCGCCGGCGGCCCCCGCACGCTCTGGATCGATCGCAGTACCGGTGAAATCCTGCACCAGACTGCCACTGGCAGCCGGTTCATGAACACCGTCAAGGATATTCACGGAACCCTCCTCGCCGGCAAGCGCGGTTCCCTCGTCGTCGAGATCATGGCGAGCTGGATGATCATCCTCATCGTCACCGGGCTGTACCTCTGGTGGCCGCGCGGCACGGTCTGGTGGCGCGTCTTCCTGCCGGACTTCCGGGCCAATGGCGGCCCCCGCGAAACCTGGCGGCGCGTGCATGGCATGACCGGCGCCTGGATCGGCGGGCTTGTTCTCGCGATCCTCCTCTCGGGCCTGCCCTGGACCGAGGTATGGGGCGATGGCTATTCGCGCGTGAAACGTCTCGCAGGCCTGGAAGAACCCGGCCAGGAATGGTTCGTCACCCTGCAGTCCTCCGATCCGCATGCGGACCACTCCCTCCATGCCATGCATCATGACCATTCCGGCATGCTCTGGGATCAGGGCGGCGAGGAGGCGGTCACTGGCATTGTGCCGGCAGATGACGCGCTGGCCCTCGAAGACATCCTGAAAATCGCACGCCCGCAGCAATATCCCCCGCCCGTCTGGGTGCAGCCGCCGCGCGGCGAGAACGGTGTCTGGACGATCCGCTCGATGGGCCCCTCCCGCACGGACCGGGTCACGGTTCACTATGACCGCTTCACCGGCGAGGAAATCCTGCGCATCACCTTCGCCCATCACAATCCGGTCGACCGGTTTGTCGCGCAGGGTGTCGCCTTCCATGAGGGCCAGCTGCTCGGTCCGCTAAACCAGCTGACCGGTGTGCTTGCTGCCCTCGGGGTCATCCTGATGAGTGTCAGCGGCGCGGTGATGTGGTGGCGCCGGCGCCCGAAAGGTCGCCTCGGCCTGCCGCCCATGCCGGCCGACCGGCGGCTGACGGCGGGCATGGTTGTCCTTGTCATCGCGTTCGGCATCTTCCTGCCGATGGCGGGTATCACACTGGTTGCCGCGCTCGGAGGCGATCTCCTCTACACTCAGGCAAGGCGGATGATCCGCGCGCGGCAGGCTTGACCGGCAGGGCGTCTCGGGCAAGGTCAGCGCCTCACGCCGGAGGCTCTCATGCGCGCTCAGATTTTCCTTGCCCTGACCTTGATGCTCCTGCCCGCCTGCACGGCACTCGGCGAGCCGCCGCCGGAAGCAGCTGCCGCCCCGGCCGGCCATGACGCCGCCCTCGCCGAACGCCTTGGCGCGGATGAATTCGGCATGCGCGCCTATGTGCTGGCGATCCTCAAGACCGGGCCTATGGACGCCGGGATTGCCGGCAAGGACGAACGCGCCGCGCTGTTTGCCGGCCATTTCTCGAATATGTCCCGCCTCGCCGATGAGGGGCATCTGGTGCTGGCCGGCCCGCTCGGCGGTGAGGATGGCCGGCGCGGCCTGTTCATCCTGAACACGCCCGATATCGAGACTGCGCGCGAATGGGTCGCCACCGATCCGACCATTGATGCCGGTATCTTCACGGTCGATTTCAGCAAGTATTACGGCTCAGCGGCCCTCATGCTGATCAATGAGGTTCATCCGACGATACAGAAGAAGGCCATCGGCGAATAGCAGCGCCTCAGACGCTGAGCCCCCAGGCCTGCATCATGATGTCGGCGAGCTTCTCGGTGCGCCGGCGCACGACATCCGGCGTCCAGGCATCCTGCTCCATCAGGTCGCGCGTCAGGGCGAATTCCTGCCCGCCGCCGCCATTGAAATAGATTTCCTTCTTGGCGCGGTAGTCCAGCCTGTCTGCCTGCTGGTTCACCTTGTTGGTCAACAGGACAAAATTGCCGATCGTGTCGCACTGTTCGCGCCGCTTAACCGGGTCCGGCCAGGTTACCATCCAGTGGCTGTCTTCCGGCGGATTGCGCGGCAGGACATGTTCAACCGTCGCATCTGATTCCGGCGGAATGGTCTTGCCTCCGGCGATGGCGGCATTCAGGCGCAGTGCAATGGCGCGGCGCTGCCCATAGGTGCCGAAACGTGTGGTCAGCCGGTCACGCACCTTGCGCGCCTCATCCTTGCCGATCGAGAAAGGCCCTGTTTTCGCGAACAGCACCCGGTCATTGCGGATCGCGTCGGTGATGCGTGACAGCTTCTTGTTACGCTGCTCGCGCTCCTGCACCATGATCTGCGAGATATAGGAGAGGCGTTCGAGGCTGGTGAAGAACTCCGCCGCCATCGGATCGCCCAGGCCGCGCTCGACGATGAACTGGATGGCCGGCGCCCGCCATGTCTTGTGCTCCAGCGCGCGCAGCTGGTTGATGCTGTCGAGCACGCCCTGAGCGGCTGCGCCGGTCTCGTCCCGGCCGGTCTCGGTGATGCGGAAGGCGGCGACATAGACAGGCAGCATCTCGTCCATGAACTTTCTCGGCTCGATCTTGTTGAGCACCGCCTTCTGGAACCCCGCGAACAGGTCGCCCTTGGGCGAGCGGTCATGGATCACGCGGATCTGGCGCAGCAGGTCGTCGAAGGCACCGCCGCCGAGCACCGCCTCATGCGCCGCCCAACGCTCGGCATAGGCGTTGGCCTCTTGAGGTGAGAATTTCGCCCGCTGGAACAGTTCCGTCTTTATAATGTCATGGGCGCCCGGCTCCTTGCCTCTCGTGTTCAGGACACGGAACACCTTGAAACCCTGATCCTTGTTGTCGACGACGACACGCACCAGGGCGCAGCCGGTGGTCACCACATCTGCCAGCGCCCGGCGCTTCTCGATGTCCATGTTGCGCAGTTCGCGGTGGAAGGCGGCGGCATTGGCGATGATCTTCTGCTGGCTTTCGCTGTCACCGGGCTCATTGTCGAGTTTCAGCGTCGCGCCGGGGGTCTGGATGGTGTCCCGGAAGAAGGCGCCGACATCATAGTTGAGCGCCAGACGCCAGTTCGCCCCTTCGCCGAGCATCGGGCGGTCCTCGTCTGCGATGAGTTTGTGCAACTCGCGCGCCCGGCCGGGATCGGACTCAAGGTCGCGCAGAACGCAGAGCAGGATGGTGAGCGTGGTCAGGCGCTGCTGGCCGTCAACGATTTCAAACAGGCCGGGTTCTTCGCCATTGACGAAGACAAGCGCCCCTATGAAGTGGGCCAGCGCCGCATCCATCGCATCCACGAGATCGCCGAGCAGGTCGAGCCCTTCGCGTTCTCCCCAGGAATAGCTGCGCTGATAATGCGGCATGCGCAGCCGCTCGCCAGGCGCAAATATCTCGCTCAGCGAACTTTCCTGCGCCCGAACGCCAAGTTGCATGGAATTCCCCTCTACTCACGCCCCTCCCTAGCCCTTGCCAAAGCAGTCCACAACGCGAGATGAACACCGCGCAAGGTTCTTTGGGAACAAGTGTGACAGGAGAGTAACGCCATGCGCCTCGTAAGGTTCGCTGCCGAAGGGCACGTCCGTTTCGGCCATCTCGAAGGGGACACTGTCCTACCTGTTGCAGGAGAGACATTTGTCGAAGCGCTCGCCGGCCGCGAACGGGGCGCACCGCTCGCGCTCAGCGTCGTGCATCTGCTCGCGCCGGTGCCCCGGCCCGGAAAAATTCTGGGGATTGGCGTCAACTATGCGGCCCATGCCGCAGAGAGTGTCAGCTTCGTCAACACGGCGAAACCCGAAGTGCAGAAATGGTTCAACAAGCAGGCAACCGCCGTCAATGGCCCATATGAACCGGTGCATCTTCCGAAGGTCTCAGGCCAGCTCGACTATGAGGGCGAACTCGTCGCCATCATCGGAAAGCATGGCCGCCATGTGCCGCCGGCGCGCGCTATGGAGATCGTGGCCGGCTTCACGGTCGGGTGTGACTATTCGGTCCGCGACTGGCAGCGCGCCAGCCAGACGATGATCATGGGCAAGGGGTTTGACACCCATGCCGTCTTCGGTCCGGCGCTGGTGACGCCGGACGAGCTGGGCGACATCTCCGATCTCGAAATCCGAACCTTCGTGAACGGCGAACTGCGCCAGTCCGGACGCCCGCGGGAAATGATCCATGATGTCGCCCGGCAGATCGAACACCTCACCTCGGCCTTTACGCTGGAGCCCGGGGATGTGATCTTCACCGGAACGCCGGCGGGGGTCGGTGCGGGATTCGATCCGCCAAGATGGCTGAAGGCAGGTGACCGTGTACGCGTTGAGATCGACAGGCTGGGCCACATCGAGAACGAGATCGTTCCGGAGCCCGACACGATGCGAATCGGCTGAAGAAACTCCGGGCGTAAAGGGAAAGAGACGGTTCAGAGCTCCAATCTCGGGAGCGGGCCCGGCGTTAACATTTGGCTGGAGGCCTGTTCATGCCGGATCTGTAGCAGGCGCCGAACGATTGGGGGATATGTGGCGGATTTGCAACGGACTCCGGAGCGCTTGCTCCATTCCCCAAATCATTTCAATTCCCAGCAATTCGTTAACCAATTCTGCCTTATTTTTAAGATTCATGGGGTGTTTGCGGGTGCTGATCGGATGACGTTCTTCTTGTTCCTACTCTATTTCGCCGCAGGCGCGGGGGCCGGTTATGGCCTCTACACGCTGACGGCGATCGGCCTTCCGCTCGCGGCGGGCGGCGGTATCATGACGACTGCCGTCCTAGCCCAGATCCACATGATGGTGGCCACCAGCGGCAAGACGAAGCAGATCAACCAGCGCGTTGATCTCGTCGAGCGCGAGGTCACCGAGACGAGCCGCGAGGTAAAGGTCATCAATGCCCGCACCGAGGAAATCGAGCAAACGGTCAAGATCGAGCTGACCGAGCGGCGCGACGCCCTCGTCAACGAGATGCGCCAGCTTGAAACCCTGATCGACCGCCTGACCCGCAATTTCGAGGCGCGCCTGCAGGACAGCCAGGTGCAGCAGCGCGTTCAGCCCGTCGAGGACGCCGCATTGCGCGATGTCCGCGATGCGCTGAAAGATGGCCGGGTAGACCTGCACCTGCAGCCCATCGTCTCGCTGCCGCAGCGCCGGGTCACCTTCTATGAGGGCTTCACCCGCCTGCGCCGGCCCGATGGCAGCCATATCACCCCGGCAGACTTCCTCGATGCCGCCCGCCGGGCCAACCTGATGGGCATCATCGACAATTTCATGCTGTTCCGCTGCGTCCAGATCGTCCGGCGCCTCGCAGAGCGGGATCGGCGCGTCGGCGTGTTCTGCAATATTTCCTCGATCTCGCTGGAAGACCCGACCTTCTTCCCGATGTTCTATTCGTTCATGACCGAGAACAGGGATCTGTCCGGCTCGGTCATTTTCGAGATCCGCGCCGACCGGTTCGAGGCCCGCTCGCCCGCGATGCGCGCCAATATGGACAAGCTGACCGCACTCGGCTTCCGCTTCTCGATCGACCATGTGCCGGGTATCGACCTTGACCTGCCGCGCCTGCAGTCGGCCGGCGTGCGCTTCGTCAAGGTCAATGGCAACCAGCTTATCGACCAGCTCCGTGACCCGCACGGGCCCCGGCCCATCACCGCGCTCAACCGCAAGCTTGCCTCGCATGAGGTGGGGGCTGCCTTCTCGCGCTATGGCATCATGCTGATCGCCGAGAAGATCGAGGACGAAGCCAGCGTCGTCGAAATCCTTGAATACGAAATTCCCTTCGGCCAGGGCCATGTCTTCAGCGCGCCCCGTCCGATCAAGTCGTCCCTCATGGAAGACACAGCGCCCCCGCGTGAGCTGATCGAACGTCTCTCGAACTATCACTGAGCCACGTATCGCCGCGCGGGGGCTTGATTCTCCCCGATTTTGAGCGCCCAGATGCCCCTTTACGGATGTTGAGGGACACGTCATGCGCCGCGCTGCCATTGCCACTCTGATGCTGCTGCCGGCCGCTGTGGCGGCCTGCGTCTACGCCCCGGAAGCGCCGCGCGCCGCATCGCCCGCCAGCCTTGCGCCGCAAGCTGCGCCGGCGGCGGCCGCCTCCTTCGTCCGCCTGACCGCCACACTCCCGCACGGGCCCAGCGAAGGGCTGCCACCGGATGTACTGGACCCGCTGGAAGATGGCTTGCCGGTCCTCCTCGACCTGACCCTGCTGCCACCGCTGGAGCCATCATTCGTCGAGGGCGCAGGCACCTTCGTGCCGGCCGGCCGTTGCGACTTCGGCCCCGTGCCGGCCACCTCGATCTCGGTGCCGACCGGTTCCTTCCACATGCTCCTTGATGTCGAACTCGGCAGCCGGGAGAGCCATGCGGCAAACCTCCTGTCCTGCGAATACGACCCCGCGCTGATGAGCGATGACGGCCCTGGCGCCAGCTGGCGTGTGCGGGGCTGCTTCCTGCCGCATTCGGTGTCGATTCCGACGGCTGTGGTCTGGGCCCTGAACCCGCTGCCCGCCAGCGCCTGCGGCATCGGGAATTGACCCGGCACGCTCCCAGGCCTACCTCGCGCGCCCATGACACCGCCGCTTTTCCCTGCCGGCCTCGCCGGGATCGCCGACCGCTATGACACCATCCTCTGCGATGTATGGGGTGTCATCCACAATGGCCGCAACGCCTTCACCGAGGCCTGCGAGGCGCTGGTGAAATTCCGCGAATCAGGCGGGCGGGTCTGCCTGATTACCAACGCGCCTGTGCCTGAAGCGCAGGTCATCCGCTATTTCGATCCGCTCGGCGTACCCCGCGCCGCCTTTGACGGGTGTGTTTCATCCGGCGATGCGACGCGGTTCGAACTCTCCCGGCGCCCCGGCATCCGCGTCTGGCGCCTGGGGGGCGATGAAGGCTGGGAGCATGACCGCTTTCTCTATGAGGGGCTCGATCTCGTCATTCAGGACAGCGCCGAGGCCGACCTCCTGCTCTGTATCGGTCTGCGCGACATGGCCAATGACCGGCCCGAAGACTACCGGGACGAACTGCGCCGCGGCGTCGAGCGCGGCCTGCCGATGCTGTGCGCCAATCCCGACAAGCAGGTGCGGGTCGGTGGCAAGCTTTACTGGTGCGCCGGCGCGCTGGCGGATGTGTATGAGGATCTCGGCGGCGAGGTGATCTATCCCGGCAAGCCCTATGCGCCGATCTACCAGCTGGCGCTGGAGCGTGTCGCGGCCATGGGCACACCCGCCAAGAATATCCTCTGCATCGGCGACAGCCCCGCCACCGATGTGCGCGGCGCGCGCCTGCAGGGTTTCGACAGCCTGTATGTCGGCACCGGCCTGAAGCAGCACGGGGCGGATTTCGAGACGGAAGTAACTGATTTGCTTGCCGATTATGGCGAAGAAGCCACCTATGCGATGACCGGGCTGAGATGGTGAGACCCGCGTTCACCTTCCGCTTGAGCGGGGGTGACGCGGCGCCCGGCCCCGTGTAACGGAAAAATCACAGGCAGGAATCAGGAGCAAGCCGGCCGCATGACCCAGTTCACCGGTTACAAATATGAAGACCTTCAGATCGGCCAGTCGCACGAAACCGTGCACACGATCACCGAGAACGACATCCAGCGTTTTGCCGAGGTCTCCGGCGATTTCAATCCGCTGCACATGTCGGACGAGTTCGCGGCCAAGACAATCTTCGGCAAGCGGATCGCCCATGGCGCGCTGACGGCGAGCTATATCTCCGGCATCCTCGGCAACAATCTGCCGGGCCCCGGCGCGATCTTCGTCGGCCTCTCGATGCGGTTCAAACGCCCCGTCCATATCGGCGACACCGTCACCGTGCGCGCCGAGGTCGCCGAGAAGCAGGACCGGGGCAACCGGGTCACCCTGAAGGTGGAATGTATCGTCGAGGGTCGGCGGGTCATCACCGGCGAGGCCGATGTTGTCGCCCCCAGCCGGGAGACGTAATGGCGGTTTTTGCCGACTATCGCGGATTGCCGGATGAGGCGCGCGGCGCCTCCATCGCGCTCGGCAATTTCGACGGTCTGCATGCCGGTCACCGGGCAGTGATGGATGCGGCGCGCGCCGCCGGCCATGGCCGCTTCTCGGTCGCCACCTTCGAGCCTTCACCGCGCGCCTATTTCCGGCCCGGCGACCCGCCTTTCCGCATCCTGCGCCCAGAACGGCGCAACGCCATGATCCTCGCCGCCGGCGCTGACCATGTCTTCGAGCTGCCCTTCAATGGCGAGATGGCAGCGATGACGGATGAGCAATTCGTCCGCCAGGTTCTGGTCGATGGCCTCGGCGTCAGCCATGTTGCGGTCGGTTTCGACTTCCGCTTCGGGCGCGGCCGGATGGGTCATGCAGACCGGCTCTCCAGCCTCGGCCGCGCACTTGGCTTCGGTGTCAGCATCGTCGAGGAAGTGGCCGGCCGCGGCGCCAAGGCCTCGTCCACCGCCATCCGCCAGGCGCTGATGGCCGGCGAACCGGACCTTGCCGCCGAAATGCTGGGCCAGCCCTGGATTGCCGACGGCATCGTCGAATCCGGCGAGCGCAACGGCCGCAATCTCGGCTTTCCCACCGCCAATCTCCAGCTTGGCGTGCTGATCCATCCCAAGCACGGCGTTTATGCGGTGCGTGCCCGCGTCGAGGGCGAGGAGCAATGGCGCGGCGGCGTCGCCAATTTCGGCCGCACACCCACCACCGGCCTGCGCGATCCGCTGCTTGAAGCCCACATCTTCGATTTCGCTGGCGATCTCTATGGAAAGCGCCTTGAGGTACAGCTCATCGCCTGGCTCCGGCCGGAGCTGAAATTCGCCTCTGTCGAAGACATGATCGCCCAGATGCACAAGGATGCCGAGGCGGCGCGCGAAATCCTCTCGGCCACCGGCTGAGTCTTGAAATTTCCGTAATCTTGCCGCGCCCGCGCCCTTCACAGCGGCCGCAAAGAAGCGCAACACTCTGCGCCTGAGCAGCGCGGGGGAGGACACCGGATGCGCAAGATACTGACAACACTCGCCTTTCTCTCGATCGCGGCGCACCCGGCCCTGGCCGATGACAGCCGCCTGGTCACTTCGGTCAAGCTGGCGGACATTGAGGCGCTGGTGACCGAGGACGGCTACACCATGATCAGCACCGGCGATGACGGCGACGTCTCCGTCCGGGCCATGAACGACGACGGCCTGATCTTCAACATCATCGGCACGGCCTGCGAGACGGGCCTCGCCGATGGCTGCCTCGGGCTCCACATGCAGGTGCGCTACAATGCCGACGGGAAAGAGACGCTGGAGCGGATCAACGGGGCCAACCTGATGTGGGCGGCAACCGCGATCTGGTATACGCCCACCGGCTATGACGGCGAGACGCCGACCGTCGGTATCTCCCGCTATGTCATCCTCGATAACGGCGTCTCCGCCGGCAACATCAAGGAAAACCTGGTCAACCTGCTCGCCATTGCCCCCCAGGCGGCGGACTATATCTGGCAGGCAGGCGAGTATGCCGACGATTATGACGACTGGGACTGGTAACCGGCCCGCGCCTGCGCGCCGCAGGGCGGGGGTGACAGCGCCCCGCCCGGCATGCTAACCGCCCGGTCCATGGAACAGGCACGGGCGCTCCGCATCATACGAATTAGCGGCCCGGCCGCCGGCTGAAGCCTTTCTCTTCAGCGGTGGCCGGGTAAGTTCGTTTGCCCCAGACTCTTCCAACCGGTGCCCCGCTGCCCTCACCTGATCGACCTGACACCATGACTGATACCGCCACGACCGAGCGCGATTACCGCGACACGCTGTTCCTGCCGAAAACCGAGTTCCCGATGCGCGCCGGCCTGCCCAAGGCCGAGCCGGAATGGATTCGGCGCTGGGACGAGCTGGGCCTTTACGCGAAGCTGCGCGCCGACGCCAAAGGCCGCGAGCCGTTCATCCTGCATGACGGCCCGCCCTACGCCAACGGCCATATCCACCTCGGCACGGCGCTGAACAAGATCATCAAGGACATCATCGTCCGCTCCCACCAGATGCAGGGCTTTGACGCCTCCTACCTGCCGGGCTGGGACTGTCACGGCCTGCCCATCGAATGGAAGGTGGAGGAGGAGTTCCGCTCCAAGAACCGCCCGAAAGACAGCGTGCCGCCGGACGAATTCCGCGCCGCCTGCCGGGCCTATGCCGAGCATTGGGTGGGCGTGCAGAAAGCCGAATTCCGCGCCCTCGGCATCGAAGGGGAATGGAACGACCCCTACCTCACCATGGCTTTCGAGAGCGAGGCGATGATCGTGTCGGAATTCCTCGACATGGCGATGAAAGGCGGCCTCGTGCGCGGCGCGAAGCCGATCATGTGGAGCCCGGTGGAGCGCACCGCGCTGGCAGAGGCGGAGGTGGAGTATCACGACCGGAAGGTTCCGGTGGTGTGGGTGAAGTTTCCTGTATTCGGGGTAACTAGGACTGGACCCCTCGAAATTTCACAGAGTGAAGCCGATTTTCGGCGCGCTGTTGATCAGGCAAGTGTTTTGATCTGGACAACAACACCGTGGACTATCCCCGCCAATCAGGCGGTCAGTTTTTCCAGCTCTATCGAATACGGGCTGTATGAGATCGAGACTGTGATGAGTGAAGAAGAACTTGGATTTCCGCCCTATGCCCGTTCCGGTGACAAAGTGATTCTCGCCGATGCTTTGGCGAACGCTGTGTTCGATGCTGCGAAGGTGGTGAGCTACAAGCGCCTTGGGAAAGTCGATCCGGCAAGCGAGAGCTTCCTATTGCGCCACCCGCTCCATAAGCTGTCAGACTTCTTCAATACGCCCATCCCAACGCTTGCAGGCGACCACGTTACCGACGAGGCCGGCACCGGCTTCGTCCACACGGCACCCGCCCATGGCGAGGATGACTTCGACGTCTGGGTAAACTCCGGCCACACGACGCAGCAAATCCGCCAGATCGTCGACGCCGATGGCAAGTATACGGACGATGTGCCCGCCCCGCTCGCCGGTCTCGAAATCATCGTCACCTCCGGCAAGAAGCGCGGTGAGGCGGGCAAGGCGAACAATGAAGTCATCCGCCTCCTCGCCGAAAGCGGCAACCTCCTCGCGCGCGGCGTCACAACCATCCGCGACGCCCATTCCTGGCGCTCGAAAGCGCCGGTCATCCGCCGCGCGACGCCGCAATGGTTCATTGCGATGGACAAGCCCGTGCATGACGGCAAGACCCTGCGCGAACTCGCCCTCAAGGCCATCGCCGACACCGAATTCTTCCCGCCCACGGGCCGCAACCGCCTCTCCGCCATGGTCGAGAGCCGCCCGGACTGGCTGATCTCCCGCCAGCGCAACTGGGGCGTGCCCATCACCCTCTTCGTCAACAAGGACGGCCAGCCCCACACCGCCGCGCTCGACAAGGGCGAAGCCGAAAAACTCAACGCCAACATCAAGGCCGCCATCGAAAAATCCGGCGTAGACGGATGGTTCGCCACGCCGGACGCAGACTTCTTCGCCGGCACCGGCGTCTCGCCCGAAGGCTGGGAGAAGGTGACGGACGTCCTCGATGTCTGGTTCGACTCCGGCACGACCCACGCCTTCGCCCTGCGCAAGCGCGGCATCATCGACGAGAAAACGGGGCAGGCGGACGTTTACATGGAAGGCTCCGACCAGCATCGCGGCTGGTTCCAGTCTTCGCTTCTGGAAAGCTGCGCCACGCGCGGCATGGCGCCTTACAAGAAGGTCGTCACCCACGGCTTTATCGTGGATGCTGACGGCAAGAAGATGTCGAAATCCCTCGGCAATACGATCGAGCCGCAGGAAGTTCAGAAACAGTACGGCATCGAAATACTCCGTATCTGGACGGCATCGGCCGACTATCAGGAAGACCTGCGCATCTCTGACGAGATCATCAAGGGCACGGTCGAGACCTACCGCAAACTCCGCAACACCCTGCGCTACCTCCTCGGCGCGCTGGATGGTTATTCATCTCAGCAAGAGCATGTCGCGCCAGCTGATATGCCCGGCCTTGAGCGATACATGCTTCACCGATTGTCAGAGCTAAGTGGACAGATCGAAGCAGCCTACCGTAGTTTCGATTTCAAACGCGTGATGACGCTGCTCATAAACTTTGTGAACGTCGAACTCTCCGCCGTCTTTTTCGATGTGCGCAAAGATTCGCTTTATTGTGATCCCGTGGCTTCAACGGCGGAACACTGGGGCGTAGAGGCTGCCCTGTATGGCAACCGCCGTCGCGCTGTACGCACGGTAATGGCTTCTACGCTGGAGCGCATGCTTTGCTGGCTTGCGCCGATAATGCCCTTCACCACTGAAGAAGCCTTTCTGGCCAGTTCGCTATCGCACAAGGCTGTCTCGGTTCACCTTCTTCAATTCCCCGAAACGCCGGAGGACTGGCGCAACTTCGAAATTGCCAATGCCTTTAGGTCGGTATTGGAAATCAGGGAAGTCGTTACGGGCGCGCTTGAGAGAGCCCGCACAAGCAAAGAGATCGGCTCAAGTCTTGAAGCGCACATAGATGTTTACCTGACTGGGCCTTTAGCCCTTGAAGGGCTTCATGATATCGCGACACGCGATCCCTCGTATGTCACTGACGACGCTGCTACTTATCTGTCCGCGCCGTCGAGATTCTTAGCTGATATGGCAATTACTAGCTCTGCAAATATCATCGAAGGTCAAGGAGTGCCTTCGACGGCATTTTCTCTTCCTGATAAAACTCTCGGCGTTGTGGTTAGCAAAGCAACCGGCATCAAATGCCGCCGCAGCTGGAAATATTTCGACCCCGCCACCGCAGATCCGGCTTTCCCGGACATCACGCCGCGCGACGCGCTGGCCGTCAAAGCCTGGGACAAGGCGGCGGGGTAGGGCGCCCTTCGGGCGGCCCTCACCTCCCATTGCTGCGCAATGGGCCCCCCCTCTCCCGGAGGGAGAGGGGCCGGGACTTCGCCTCATGCACAGCCTGAACCCCTCTCCCGCCCAGCGGGAGAGGGGGGGCCCGCGCCCAAAGGGCGTGGGAGGTGAGGGGCTCTGAGTATGCACACAGGCGCTTGATCCCGCCGCCTGCCTCTGCAATCTCAGGCACCATGAAGATTTCGCCGCAGACAGCCTGGCCCTACGCGGTGATTCCGCTGATCGTGCTGATCGATCAGCTGACGAAATGGCTGATTCTGGCCGAGCCCAGCCTGAATGCGCTCGCCTGCCTGAACGATCCCGCAAATGTGAACACCTGCGGCCGGATCGTCCTGCCGGGCCCGGTCGACCTCACCATGCTGTGGAACCGGGGCATGAGTTACGGCCTCCTGCAATCGGAAGGCGCCATGCGCTGGGTGCTCTCGGCGGGCATGTTCGTCATCGCCTCCGGCTTCCTCTACTGGCTGACAAAGGCCGATGGGCGCTGGATGAAGCTGTCACTGGCTCTCGTTGTCGGCGGCGCCATCGGCAATCTCATCGACCGGGTGCGCTATGGCGCCGTGGTTGATTTCATCGATGTGAACGAGCTGACGTTCGGCTGGTTTCCGTGGATCTTCAACGTCGCGGACAGCGCCATCACGGTCGGCGCTGTGCTTCTGTTTGTGGACCAGTTCTTACTTTCGCGCCAGAAACAGGCTAACAGCCTGAAACAAGGCTAATCCTTCAAGTTCAACCGGATCTGCAATGGCTATGAAAAAGACCCTCCCGCTCCTCGCTGCCGGCCTCGCCCTGAGCGTGGTTGCAGCCTGTTCCTCCAGCGGCAATCCCGGCGCGGCCACCCCGGATGAGTTCCGCGTTGTCACCAAGCCGCCGCTCTCGCTGCCGCCGAATTACAGCCTGCGCCCGCCGGCGCCCGGCACCACCATCCCGGCTGAGGTCGAAGCGGCCACATCCGGCTCGGTGGCGGCCTTCGGGTCAGGCCTCGGCCAGGATGCGAGCGCGTCCGAGCGCGCCCTCGTCGCGGCCGCCCAGGCGAATGCGGTCAACCCCGCCATCCGGGCCCAGGTCGACTGGGAGGAGAGCCGCGCCATCCGCAAGTCGCCCTCGATCGCCGACCGGATCCTGTTCTGGCGCAGCGACAATCCGGAAGACCGCGAATCGGCGGCCACCGACAACGCCACCGGCAGCCAGCCGGTGACGATCGAGCAGACCAGCGGCGGACCGCGCATCCGCCTGCCCGGCACCTGAAGCCGGGTGTCTGCGCCCTCTCCCGTCTGAACTGTCCTCCAAACCGGAGCCTGCCAATGAAACGTTTCCTGACCGCCGGGCTCTTCGCCTTTGCGGCTGCTGCCGCATCGGCCGAGACGGCCCCCCAGCCCAGCACCTTCCATCTCGACAACGGCATGCAGGTCGTCGTCGTGCCCGATCACCGCGCCCCGGTGGTCACGCATATGGTCTGGTACAAGGTCGGCGCGGTTGATGAGGCGCCCGGCAAGTCCGGCATCGCGCACCTCTTCGAACACGTCATGTTCAAGGAGACCCAGAATATCGGCCCGGAGGAGTTCACCTCCATCGTCCAGCGCTCAGGCGGCCAGCTCAACGCCTTCACAAGCTGGGACTACACCGCCTATTTCGAACGCGTCCACAAGGACCAGCTTGGCAAGATGATGGAACTCGAGGCCGAGCGGATGGTGAACCTCATCATCAATGACGATCCCGAAGGCCCGTTCATTTCCGAGCGCGATGTCGTGAAGGAAGAACGCCGCCAGCGGATCGAGAACAATCCCAATGCGCTGCTGCAGGAACAGGTGCTCTCCACCCTCTGGCAGGGCCACCCCTATGAGATTACCGTCATCGGCCTGATGGACGAGGTCGCCGCGCTGACCCCGCAGGATGGGCTCGACTTCTACCGCGAATATTACAGCCCCGAGAACGCCATCCTCGTCGTCGCCGGCGATGTGACGGAAGAGACCGTCCGTGCGCTCGCAGAGGAACATTATGGCCCGATCCAGCCGACCGGCAGCGCCAATAATGAGCGCAAATGGCAACCGGTCCAGCCGCTGACCAAAAGCCAGCTGATCACCCATGCCGACCCGAAAGTGCGTCAGCCCGTCTGGAGCCGCTATTATCTCGGCACCTCCTTCCGCCGCAACGAAGACAAGGCCTATGCCCTGGAAGTCGGCCTGCAGGTGCTTGGCGGCGGCACAACCAGCCGGCTCTACCAGTCGCTCGTCGAAGAGCAGCAACAGGCGATCAATGTCGCCACCTTCGGCTGGACAACGCTGCACGATGAAGGCCCGGCCGTGATCTATGGCACGCCGGTTTCCGGCGTCTCGCTGGAGGCGCTCGAAGGTCTGGTCATGACCGAGATCGTCAACATCCTCGAGGACGGCTTCACAGAGGCCGAAGTCATCCGGGCCCGCAACCAGCTGGCCGCCGCCGCCATCTACCAGCGCGACAGCCAGGCCGCGATGGCCCAGTTGTATGGCGCAAATCTCGTCCTTGGTTTCAGCATGGAGGATATCACCGCCTATCCGGACCGGATCCGCCAGGTGACGCCCGAACAGGCGCTGGCCGCCGTGCGCGAAGTGTTCGCCCCAGACAAACATTATATCGTCTCCCACCTGCTGCCGGCCGAAGGGGATTTCTGAGCCATGAAACGCCTGTTTTTCTCCGGCGCCGTAGCGGCGCTCATTCTTTCAGCCTGCGCCACTTCGCCGGCAAACCTTGCGCCCGCCGAGCCTGCCCTGGCGGTTGATGTCTATGAAGGCAACTTCGTCCGTATCCAGCAATTCGTCACGCCCGGCGGGGTTTCCGTCTGGCTGGTGACCGAACCGTCGATCCCGATCCTGTCGGTCCAGATGGCCTGGCGCGGCGGCTCCAGTGCTGACCCCGACGGTCTGCGCGGCCTCGGCCAGGCAGTCGTCTATGGCATGAACGAAGGCGCCGGCGAACTTGACTCACTCGGCTTCCAGACTGCGATGGAAGAGCTGAACATGAGCTTCGGCTGTACCAACTCATCCGAATGGACCAGCTGTTCGGCCACTATGCTGTCGGAGAATGCCGAGCCCTCGCTCGGCCTCGTCGCCACAGCTTTCTCCGAGCCGCGCTATGATGATGGCCCGTTCCAGCGCTTCCTGCGCGAACAGGAAGTCAGCCTGCGCACGCGCGAGACCAATCCGAACTATCTCGCCTGGCGCGCCCAGGCCGCCGCGCTCTATCCGGATCATCCCTTCGCCCGGGAAGTGACGGCTGACAGTCTTGCCGCGCTGACGACGGACCTTGTCCGTGATCATATGCGCACGCTGATGACGAAGGACCGGCTGCTGGTGACCGCCGTTGGCGCGATCTCGCCGGAAGACCTGGCGCCGCTGATCGACCAGGTCGCCGCCAGCCTGCCGGAGACGAGCGAAATCACGCCGCCCGACCCGGTCATCCTGCCGGATGTCGCCGCAACAGAACCGGTGATCGTGCCGCTGCCCCAGCCGCAGAGCCTCGTGCGCTTCATCGGCCCCGGGATCGGCCGAAACGACCCCGACTATTTCCCCGCTTTCGTGCTGAACTACACTTTCGGTGGCGGCGGTTTCGAGAGCCGCCTGATGAAAACGCTCCGTGTCGAGAAGGGGCTCACCTACGGCATCAGCTCCAGCCTCGATCCGAACCCCTCCTTCCTCAACTGGTCGGGCGGCGGCCAGACCAAGAATGAGAGCGCCGGAGAGTTCGTTGCCGGTATCCGCGAGGAAATGCTGAAGTTCATCGAGGGCGGTGTCACGGAGGCCGAACTCGCTGATGCGAAAGCCTACCTCATCGGCTCCTATCCGCTCGGCTTCGACTCCAATGCGAAGATTGCCGGCAACATCATGAGCCTGCGTCAGGATGAACTCGGCATCGACTTTTTCGACCGCCGCAACGCCCTGATCGAGGCTGTGACGCTGGAAGACGTGAACCGCGTCTCCGCCCGCTATCTCGCCCCGGAACGCTACAGCTTCTTCCTCGTCGGCGAGCCGGAAGGCCTGACGGCGGAGTAAGGAAGACCCTCACCTCCCATCGCTGCGCGATGGGCACCTCCTCTCCCGCTTGCGGGAGAGGGGTTAAGCGGTGCTAGAGATGAGGCGCCCCCAAAAAAACTTGTCTCACCCGGCCGGCTATGGCCAACTTCCGCCCGATCCAGGGGGACGGAGGCTTCACATGAGATATCTGGCGTCAATGATTCCGGCCGCATGCGCCGTTCTGTTTGCGGCCTGCGGCGCGCCGGCCGCAGAGGCTCCCGCGCCCGAGACCACTTCCTATACCGGCCCCGTCTTTGACGTTCACTTGCATGCCTTGCCCGCCGCCCAGAACGGCCCGCCGCCGACGGCTGTCTGTGTCGGCGTGTCCGCCAATCTCCGATATGATCCGGCGACGCCCTGGTCCGCCGTGGTCGGACAGATGATGAAGGAGCCGGCCTGCGACAATCCCATCCGGGGCCCGGAGACCGATCAGGAGGTGATGGAACAAAGCATCGCGGCGATGCGCCGGCTGAATGTGCGCGGCGTCCTGTCGGGCGAGCCGGAGCTGATGGCGCTTTGGCTGGAGGCGGCGCCGGACCTGTTCATCCCCGGCCTGCACTTCAACGTCGCTTTTGCTCCGCAATCGCCGGAAGCGCTGCGCGAGGCCTATCTCGCCGGAGAGTTCGCCGTGCTGGGCGAAGTCGTCAACCAGTATGCCGGTATCCTCGCCGACCATCCGGCTTTCGACGCCTACTGGGCACTGGCGGCGGAACTCGACATTCCCGTCGGCCTGCATGTCGGTATCGGTCCGCCGGGCCTTCCCGCGCTCACTGGCGGCGCTTACCGGTTGCAGACTGCCCGCCAGATCGAGCCGGTGCTCGCACGCCATCCCAGCCTCAGGGTCTACCTGTCACATGCCGGATATCCGTATACCGAGGAAACCAAGGCGATGATGTATGCCTATCCGCAGCTGCACGTTGACACGGCCGTGCTGCAGATGGCGGTCGCGCGCGAGGACTACTACGCCTTCCTCGAGGATCTCGTGCGCGGCGGCTTCGAGGACCGGATCATGTTCGGGTCCGACCAGATGAACTGGCCCGGCCTTATCGAGGAGGGCATCAACGCGATCAATGAGGCGCCCTTCCTCACCCATGACCAGAAGAAGGCAATCCTTTACGACAACGCCGTGCGGTTCTTCCGGCTGGAGCCATGAACCCTCAGGGGCAGGTCTGAATTCAGTCTGCTGACTTTCTCGGTGTCGCCAGCCCCGGCGCCGAGATGCCGCCAGCCTGGGCGCGGCGATAGGTGAAGAGCTCTGCCGGCCGCCCGCCCGTGCCTGTTTCCATCTGGCCGGTGCCTTCCACGAGGCGGGTCTTCTCCAGCGCCCGGCGGAAGTTCTGGGTGTGCAGCGGCAGGCCCAGAATGCCTTCGACCGCCCTTTGCAGCTCCGACAGGGTGAAGCGCTCCGGCATCAGTTCGAAAACGACCGGGCGATACTTGATCTTGCTGCGCAGGCGCGAGGCGCCGGTGGCCAGGATCCGCCGGTGGTCGGACGCCATCGCCGCGCCAAAACAGGCGCCGCTCTCCGGCAGGCCGGCATCACGCGCACATTCCGCCACCAGCCCCGCCTCATACAACAGTTCATAGCGTTCCAGCACCCGCTCCTCGATCCAGCGCGCGCCATCGAGACCGAAGGCGATCCGCGCCCGTTCCAGCCGCCGCTCGCTGCCCGCCGCCCAGGTTTTCAGCCGCGGAGCCATGGCGTCATCGATCAGGCCCGGCCGGCCGCTGCGATGATCCTCCCACGGAAAATACTGGTACCAGCTGCGCCAGCGCGCCTCGAAATTCGCCGCCACCGGGCGCTCCTCCGGCGTCAGCGCCAGATAGCCCACCGAAATGATGTGGGCATCCGCCGGCGCGTCCGATACGGTCGCCTCGGGCGTCTCGCGATCCTTGTCGCCGAACGTGTAGAGCTGTTCGACATAGCCGAGTTCGAAACCGGTCTGCTCGCGCACCCAGCCGCGCAGGGACAGATCGAAGGTGCGATGGTTGACCGGATCGAACGGGCCAAAGGGCAGGGCCTCCTCACCGCTCGGACGGCGCGTCACCAGCACATGCGGCTCGCCTTCGGAGACGGCGACCATCACCGCAGACAGACCGATCAGGAGCGGCGTGTTGGCGGGCATCAGGCCGTCTCCGCCGCGATGATTGCCTGGATATCGGCAAAACGCTTCAGGAAGGCGCGCTGGGCCTCGGTCGGGGGCAGGGGCGAGAGTTTCAGGCGGATGCCGTCCGGCGGGCGGCCGAAAAAGCTGTCGGATTCCGCCTCGCTGAAGCCGGCCAGCTGCACCGCCTCGAACCAGGCGCAGATATTGTCCGCCCGCTTGATCAGCTTCTTCAGCCGCTGCGGCGTCACGGGGCGCAGGCCGAAGCGGATATGCACCGCTTCCTGAAGCCGCGCCTCAACGCCCTTGTAACTCTCCCCCAGCAGCGCCTTGAAGGGCGAGATCATGTCGCCGATCACATATTCCGGGCTGTCATGCAGGAGCGCTGTCAGCCAGTCCTCCGGCGCAAGGCCGGGCTCCAGCCGGCGCACCAGTTGCTCCACCAGCACCGAATGCTCGGCCACCGAGAAGGCATGCTCGCCCTTCGTCTGCCCGTTCCAGCGCGCCACCCGCGCCAGGCCATGGGCAATGTCCTCGATCTCCACATCCATCGGCGAGGGATGGGCGAGGTCCAGGCGGCGGCCGGACAGCATGCGCTGCCAGACACGGGGAGGCTTAACAGATCGCTTCAACAGGCAGGCTCCATCCGGGACATCTTAAGGGCTTGGTCACACGGGTAAATAAACCGGGGCGATCCGGTTACAAACTCGCCTTGTTCCTGCCCCCGTTTGCCAATGACGCATTAAGGCCTCTCGGGCATAAGTCTTGCAGTACCAGCGGGGCGGGCGGTGTGACAGCCCCACGCGCGTTAAATGTAGAGTAAACCGGACAGCGCCCATGATCGACATCCTGCACCAGTTCGCAACCGGCACCGGTTTTCCGATGGCCGTGCTCGTCTGCGGTGCCATCATTGTCGTCATCGAAGCCGCCAAAGCCAGCCGCCGCGCCCTCTGGGGCGACATGTTCACGGAAGACTTTGACGAATAGTCCCGCCGCTCATTCCCGCGGAAGCGGGGAAAGCGGGATCAGGCGCCCACCTTCTCCACAAACACAGTTCCTGCCGAATAGCCCGCGCCGAAGGAGCAGATCAGGCCCTTCTCGCCGGCGGCGAAATCGGCCGAGTGTTTGTGGAAGGCGATGATCGATCCGGCGGAGGATGTGTTGGCATAGGTGTCGAGCACTGTCGGGCTCTCGTCGTCGCTGGCCTCATGGCCGAGAACCTTGGAAGAAATCAGCCGGTTCATGTTGGCATTTGCCTGGTGCAGCCACATGCGGCGAAGCTCCGTCGGCTGAAGGCCGAGCTCGTTCAGGTGTTCGCTGATCATGGTTGCCACCAGCGGCACGACTTCCTTGAATACCTTGCGGCCTTCCTGCACGAACAGCTTGTCCGGCGCGCCGATGCCTTCCGGTGCGGCCCGGTTCAGGAAGCCGAAATTGTTGCGGATATTGTTCGAGAACTGGGTTTTCAGTTTCGTGCCGAGGATTTTCCAGTGCTTCGCCGGGGCGAAGTCTTCGGCTTCGACCAGAATGGCCGTTGCCACATCGCCGAAGATGAAATGGCTGTCGCGGTCGGTGAAGTTGAGATGGCCGGAACAGATTTCCGGGTTCACCACCAGCACGGACCGGGCATGGCCCGCCCGGATGAAGTCGGCCGCCGTCTGGATGCCGAAAGTAGCGGAGGAACAAGCGACATTCATGTCGAAGGCAAAGCCGTCGATGCCGAGCGCGTCCTGCACCTCGATCGCCATCGCCGGATAGGCGCGCTGCATGTTGGAGGCCGCGCAGATCACCGCATCGACATCCTTCGCGTCCCGGCCCGCCCGTTTCAGCGCATCGCGCGCCGCATGCACGGCCATTTCGGCGAGGATCGAAATCTGCTCGTCGGGCCGTTCCGGAATGCGCGGGGTCATGATGTCGGGGTCGAGCACGCCTTCCTTGTCGACCACATAGCGCGACTTGATGCCGGACGCCTTCTCGATGAACTCGACCGATGACGTCGGTTTCGGCTCGAACAGGCCCGACTGGATGTCGGTCGCATTCTCGAGGTTCCAGTTGGCGGCCCAGGCATTGTAGCTGGCCACCAGTTCCTCGTTCGAGATCGAGTGGGGCGGGGTCCACAGGCCAGTGGCGGAAATCACAGGGCTCGGCATAGGCGTCTCCGGCGGTGCCTGTCCGCACGGCTGCGTCAGGCCCTTCTTGCTATATCCTTATGCTGCAAGCTGTAACGCGCGTTGCAGGCAATGCAAAGGCTGCCGGACAGGGCGTTAAGTTTGACTGAAAAAGACCTGTCGGATCAGCGGTCAACCTGGCCTGGCCCGCCATAGACCTGGCGCTGGCGCTCGCGTTCCTCGGCTTCCAGAATGCGCTGGCCGAGCTTGTCCATCTCGGCGCGGTGGGCCCCTTCCGCAGCGGCGATCACAGCGTCGCGGCAGGCGGCGCGCTGTTCCGGCTCGACCTCGCGCTCGCACCGGGCGAGGGCTTCGGCATGGGCATCGTCCTGCCAGGTGGCACAGCCGGCTGGCAGCAATATCGCGGCAGCGACGCCAAGGGCTGGCAGGGCGCGCCTCACGGGCCTTTGCGCCTTTCCTTCTCGCGCTTGGTGCTGGAGGCCACATCAGCCACGACATTGCGCAGGCAGCGGGCGCGGTCTTCCTCATCGGCAATCGCGGCACAGGCGTCCACCGGATTGGCATAGGCCGCCGATGGCTCGTTCGACTGGCATCCCCCGGCCGCCGCAAGGGTTGCCGCTGCTGCCATCATCATAAGCGCTTTCATGGTCTCTCCCGCACCTGTCTGTAACGCGGACAGCTTACCTCATGATCGTTGACCATGCCAACGGCCTGTGCCCAGGCGTAAACGATGGTCGGGCCGACGAATTTGAAGCCGCGCTTTTTCATGTCCTTCGACATGGCCTCCGACCAGTCGGTGAAGGTTGGCGCATCGCGGTAATTCTTCCAGCGATTCTGGATCGGCTCACCGCCGACAAAACTCCAGCAATAGCCGGAGAAATCCTCACCCCTGCCCATCATGTCCAGATACAGGCGGGCATTGCCGATGACCGCCTCGATCTTCTTTGCGCTGCGGATGATGCCGGGATTCTTCAGCGCCCGGCCGATTCGCGCATCATTCCAGCCGGCGAGGCGTTCGGGGTCGAAGCCGTCGAACTCCTCGCGGATCGTTTCGCGCTTGCGCAGGATGGTGATCCAGCTGAGGCCGGCCTGCATCCCGTCGAGCTGCAGCTTTTCCCACAGCGCCCGTGGGTCGCGCTCCGGCACGCCCCATTCGGTGTCGTGATAGTGGCGGTAGAGCGCATCATTCATCGGCGCCCAGCCGCAGGCATGTGCCTCATTCATTGGCCGTCGCCTCCATATGCGCCTTCACCTCGGTGATCAGCCAGGGCGCGCCTTCGATTTCGGCCGGGGCGTCATTGACGGTCACGGGCTGCCTGTCCGCAACGGATCTGGCAAACCGGTCCGTGCGGATCAGGGCCAGGCCTTCGCTCGCCGCCGCGCTCGTCACCGTGCCGAGCAGTCCGGCAGAGCCTGCGCGCACCTCGGCGCCCGCTGCCAGAGCCGGCCCGCGCAGGCGCACGGTCCGCTTGCGGATCAGCCCCTTGCGCTTCATCCGGCTCGCCACTTCCTGGCCGACGAAACAGCCCTTGCGGTAGTCGATGCCGTCCATCAGGTCCATGTTGATATCGGTCGGGAAGACTTCCGCGGCGCGGTAGTCGCGGCCCCATTCCGGAATGCCCGCCGCAATCGCCAGCGCGTCCCAGCCTTCCAGCGGCGCGGCGGCCTCACTGGCCGCTGCCACCGCGCGCTTCGGCAGCTTCGTGCTGCGCGGGTCAGACGCGCCGTCATGGCTCACCGCGGCAACGAGGCCGTCATCGATCTTCAGCGCTACCTGCGCGCGCAGGCGGAACATGGTCAGCCGTTTCAGCAGGTCTTCGGCGGCATCCTGATGCACATCGATTCGGACGCCGTCCGCAGTCCGGTGGGCGATATAGTCAGCAATGATCTTGCCTTGCGGCGTCAGCAGCGCGCCATAGCGCGCCTCGCCTTCAGCCCAGCCGGCGACCGTATGCGTCACTGTCCGCTCCAGCAGGGCGAGCGTGTCGGGGCCGGTCAGGCTCATAATGGCGCGATGGGGAAGCCTGTGCATCGCCTGGATCTAAGCCCCGGCGGGCCGGGCCGCAATGGCAGGCGCGTTCAGCGGCGGAAGACGAAGAAGCGGTTGAGGGCGTAATTCGTCGCAAAGGAGCAGGCAACGCCGGCGGCAAAATACAGGCTGACCCAGACCCCTTCGGGCGTCCGCAGCGCCTCGAGCAGGCCGATCACGCCGACCCGGACCGCTCCGGCCGTCACCAGCACCGCCAGGTTCCCGCCCATCCGCTTCAGCGAAAAGGCCGAGCCCTCGCCCCGGAAAGTCCAGAACTCATGCACGAAGTAGAAAGCGAGGCCGACTGCGAAGAAGGATATCCCCGCCGCCAGTGTCAGGCTGAGCCCGGCCAGATGGAACAGGGCGAGCGTCAGGACATAATCAATCCCGAGCGCCGCAAGGCTCGCCGCAAAATAGCGAATGCCGGAATGCTCAAGCGGGCGTTTCAAATTCGGGAGATTCCTTTGCAAGTCCGGATGGGCCGTCCCGGAGGGCAAGTTTGAGTTGCGGCAGTACGGCCAGGAGCATCAACGGCAGAACCCAGACGAGGCGGGCCTGATAGCGGTCATGCACGCCGGAAAGCATCCCGCAGATTGCCGCATTTGCCAAGACCATCAGGATCAGGAACATCCCGATCATCCACCGGCGGTCGGACGGCAGTTGCAGTGCATGGCGCCGGTCGGGATGGGCGACATACCAGGCGGCGAGAATGCCGGCGAAGCCGGCCATTGCCATCAGGGACGCGATGCCGACCAGATGGCGCCATATCGTCTTGAACATGTTGCCCTCCCGGCAGGCCGAAGGCTCGTCAAGGCATCGCTCCATGCCCGGAATATGGGCGAGGGCCTGCGGATCGGCCCCGAGGAAGTTCTGGATGACATGCACCGCGCCTTCATCGACTTCCGCAATGCCGACGGAAAACAGCGCCTCGCCGAAATTGCCGAGGCTGGCGGTTGTCTGCATCAGCGGGCGGGCGGCAATGGCATTGATGACGAATTCGCGTTCCTCTGCCTGCAACGCGCGCTTCAGTTCAGGCGGGCTGTCGATGAAGGTCGGCTTCTCCGGGCCGGGCAGGCCGCCCCAGATGAGTTCGTTATGATGGGCATAGTCGTGGCCGGCGAAGACGCAATGGGCGTAGCGCGCTGGATCTGCCGCGCAGGCCTCTTCCAGATGCAGGCGGCCGGGGCCGTCGGCATATACCCGCGCCGCGAGGAAGTTCGGAGAGCCCGGCGCCGTGCCGGTCGCGATAGTGATGGCGGCGCGGTAGCCGGTCATCGTGCCGGCGGCGAGCAGGGCTGCGGCTGCGAGATACAGCGGCGCTCTCGCATTGACGAGCCCGCGCGCGGGCGGCAGCCGCCACAGGATGACGGCGATCACGAAGGCGGCGCCCGCCAGCATCAGGTTGGCCGTGTGCAGGAACGCCGCAGCAGAGACAAGGGCTGCGAGCAACAGGTTTTCCGGGAGCGATTGCGACTTGTCGAAGATCAGCAGCGCCGCTGCAAGCACCAGCAGGCCGCCGAAAATATCCGGCATCAGGAAGTTCACATGCAGGCCGAGCGGGCTGAGGAAGCTGAGGATGGCGAAGGCGCCGAGATAGAAACCATGACTGCGCGTCCCGCCTACGCAGCGGACGAAGCGGAACACCAGCCAGACCGTCAGCGCAGCCTGAAGGACCGGCAGCAGCCAGACTGAGGCAAAGGCCGTCAGCCCATAGGCGGCGAGGGAATAGAGCGGAGAGCGGCCGGCCGCGATGGCGAGGAAGTAGCCGCTTTCGGCTTCTTCCCCGGCTGGCGCCGGTGCCGTTTCGGCCGGAGAGATTGCCGGCGGCGGATCGCCGGCGCCGATCAGGCCAGCAAGATTGTCGATCAGTCCTTTTCCGATGGAGAAGTACTGGTTGAAATCTGCAAACATGAAGGGCCGGCCATTCAGGATAGCCGGCAGCAACAGGATCAGGACGCAGATTGCCATCAGGGCCAGATCGGCCGGCCTTGAAGTGCCTTCCTGGCGGCTGAGTATCGGCCTCAGCATCATGTCACTGTCCCCGTCCCTGATGCCTGCGCGGGCAGGCGGCTCACTTCACCTGCGGATTCTGAACACCGACGCCAGAAAGGCACCGGCCGCGATCTGGATGGCGCAGGTGACTATTGTCAGCGAGGGAACAAAAATGCGTAGCATGTCGGGCTGTGCGATATCGCCGAAGTCCTTCGAGGCCCAGTACCACAGCGACCAGGCCGTGCCCGCCGTGCCGGCGATCAGAAGCGCGAGCGCAAACAGCAGGAGGCCTTCAAGGTTCAGCGACAGCAGCGTCTTCCGCATGCGGTAGGGTTGCGGCAGGAAGCCCTCGCTCGCCGCATAGGCGCGCGAGATCATCGAGAACAGGACGAGCTGCACACCGATAATCAGCATGAAACAGGAGGCAACCAGGGTGTGATAGTCGATGCGCACATCCGGGGTGATCTGGGCCGGCCCGAACAGGGTCAGCATACCGAGCAGCAGGCTGAGGCCGATCAGCGACAGGCCGGGAACGGCAAACAGCCATTTCGGGCTGTGCAGCAGCAGGAAGCGCAGGTGGCGCCAGCCATCCCGCCAGGTCTTGAGGTGCGGCGCGCGGCTGCGGCCATCCGGCGACAGCGTGGTGGGCACTTCCTCGATCTTCAGATTGGAGAGCGAGGATTTCACCACCATTTCGCTGGCATATTCCATGCCCGTGGATTTCAGCCCGAGCCCGAGTATCGACGCGCGGTTATAGCCGCGCAGGCCGCAATGGAAATCGCCGACCGGGATCTGGAAGAATAGCCGCCCGAGCCAGGACAGCACGGGATTGCCGAGATAGCGGTGAAGGAAGGGCATGGCGCCGGGTGCAATGCCGCCCTTGAACCGGTTGCCCATGACAAGGTCTGCCCCGCCGCGGAGCGCGTCGACGAAGGCATCGAGATCGGAGAAATTATAGGAGTCGTCTGCGTCGCCCATGATGATGTAGCGGCCGCGCGCCGCATTGCTGCCGCCGATCAGGGCGGCACCATAGCCGCGCACCGGCACATCCACGACACGAGCCCCGGCGGCGCGGGCGATATCCTGCGAACCGTCGGTGCTGCCATTGTCAGCGATGACGACTTCGCCGGAGACGCCTGACCGCTCAAGATAGCCCAGCGCCTTTTCGATGCAGACTTTCAGCGTTTCGGCCTCATTCAGGCACGGCATGAGAATGGTGAGTTCCACCCCGGCGGCGTCTGCCGGAGGGCTTCCGTCTTCGTGTGTTCCCGGGGCGCCAACGAGAATTGACGTCGATTCTTGTGTCATTTTGAAACCCACCCGCTTTCTGGACAGCGTGCGCTGATAGATTGCAAGTCCAGAGCCACCCTAGCTTAATCCGGCAGAAATGCCATCGGGTGCGCCTTGTAAACGGGTCTGCCGGGCCGGTGCGCCCGCCCGCGTGACTTTTTGCTCCGGCGGCGCGATAAGGCGCGGCATGAGCCCAGTTTTTGACCTGATCCTTCGCGGCGGCACGGTCGTCAGTCCCGGCGGCGAAACCGTCACCGATATCGGCATTGTCGGCGAGCGGATCGCCCATATCGGCGACCTTTCGCAGGCCGCTGCCGGCGAGATCTATGGCGCGAAGGGCCTGCACATCCTGCCGGGCGTGATCGATACGCAGGTTCATTTCCGTGAGCCCGGCCTCGAATACAAGGCGGACCTTGAGACCGAGGCGCGCTCGGCGGCACTCGGCGGGGTGGTTGCCGTGTTCGAGATGCCGAATACCAATCCCTCGACCATCACGCCGGACCTGCTGCTGGACAAGCTCGCCCGCGCCAAGGGGCGGATGGATATCGACCACGCCTTCTATGCCGGGGCGACGCATGACAATGTGGCGCTGCTGCCCGAGATGGAGCGGATGGAGGGCTGCTGCGGCGTCAAGGTGTTCATGGGCGCCTCGACGGGCGACCTCCTCATCAAGGATGATGCCGGCGTCGAAGCCGTGCTGCGGGCGATCAAACGCCGGGCCGCCTTCCATTCCGAGGATGAATACCGCCTCGAGGAGCGCCGCAGCCTGGCCGTCACCGGCGACTGGCACAGCCATATCATCGTGCGCGATGTCGAGGCGGCCGTCTCGTCCACCCGCCGCCTGATCGGCCTTGCCCGCAAGACCGGCAAGCGCATCCATGTGCTCCACATCTCCACCGCCGAGGAGATGGACCTGCTGGTCCATGCCAAGGATGTTGCCAGCGTCGAAGTCCTTCCGAACCACCTGACCCTCGCCGCGCCCGACTGCTATGACCGGCTGAAAGGCTTCGCCCAGCAGAACCCGCCAGTGCGCGAGGCGCGCCACCGCGAGGCGCTGTGGCGCGCAGTGAATGCCGGGATCGTGGATGTTCTGGCGACGGATCATGCGCCGCATACGATCGAGGAGAAGCAGCGGCCTTATCCCGCCTCGCCGTCGGGCATGCCGGGCGTGCAGACGCTGGTGCCGGTGATGCTGACGCATGTGCATGACGGAAAGCTCAGTCTGCAGCGCTTTGTGGAACTTACCAGCGCGGGGCCGCAGCGCGTGTTTGGCCTCGCCGACAAGGGGCGGATCGCGGAGGGCTATCATGCCGATTTCACGATTGTGGACCTCAAGCACAAGCAGACGATCACCAAGGAATGGTCGAAATCGAAATGCGGCTGGACCCAGTTTGATGGATTCGAGGCCACCGGCTGGCCGGTGGGCACGGTGGTGCGCGGCGGTTTTGTGATGCGCGATGGCGAGATCGTGAAGAAAGGCGGCGGCAAGCCGGTGCGTTTCAATGAAACGCTGGAGCCGGCGGGTTGAGCAGGGCGGCGGAGAAAAAGCATATCGGCCCGCGCCGGACGCTGATCTGGCTTTATGAGGGTGTCGGCAAATGGCCGCTCACCTTCCGATGGGCAGTGCTTGTCTTCGACATGCTGACGATCAGCTATTTCCTCATTTCGCCCTTTGTCGGCGAGGAGGGGCGGCATTACTGGCTCGATTATGTGATCGGGGCGATCATCGCCGCCGATCTGGCCGCGCGCTTCTACATCTCTCCGAAGCGGCAGCGCTTCTTCCTGCGCTTCATGAATATTGCGGATCTGGTCGTGGTGTTCACCATGCTCGCCCCGCTCGTTTCGCAGAATTATGCCTTCCTGCGGATCATCCGGGCCGTGAGGATTGCGCGCGCCTTCAGCTTCCTGCGCACCGAGAGCCCGCTGGCGCGCTATCTGCAGCTCCACCGTGTGCTGATGGAGCGGGCGATCAATCTCATCGTCTTCCTGTTCATCATGTCGGCGCTGGTCTATGCCGATCAGGTGGCGAAGAGCCCGGATGTGAAGAACTATCTGGACGCCTTCTACTTCACCGTCACGAGCCTGACGACCACGGGGTATGGCGATATCGAGCTGACCGGCTGGACCGGCCGTGTCCTGCCGATCGTCATCATGCTGCTTGGGGTCACGCTGTTCCTGCGCCTGCTGCGCGCGCTCGTGATGCCGAATGAGCGGGTCGAGTATGAATGCCCCTCCTGCGGCCTGAACCGGCATGACCGGGACGCCGTCCACTGCAAGCATTGCGGCGCGGTCGTGTTCATCCCGACCGAGGGGATGCGGGATATCTAGTCATGCCGTTTGAAACAGAACGTCTATCTGTCACAAGATTTCCAACGTGGTATGGCCGGAAAGATCATCGGCCGGGGAGAGCGACCGAAACATGACCACCGCCCATATCCCGTTCCGGGAAGTGCCTTACCTGCCGTTGAAGCTGAAGATGGACCGGCGCCCGGACGGGACGATCCTGCTGGACAGCGGCCAGCCGCTGAAGACGCCGCCGCCGCACATGCTGGCGCCGCTGGTGCAGTGGGCGGGCGAGCGCCCGGGCCAGATATGGCTGGCCGAGCGCTGGCCGGAGGACCCGTCGCAGCCCGGCTGGCGGGAAGTGACCTATGCGGATGGTCTTGCCTCCGTGCGGCGCCTCGCCGCCGCCTTCCTCAGCGAGGGGGCAGGCCCGGAGGCACCGGTGATGATCCTGTCGCGCAACGCCGTCGACAATGCCCTCATCATGTATGGCGCGATGTGGGCGGGCGCGCCGGTTGTGCCGGTGACGCCGGCTTATGCGACGCTCAGCCAGGACCTCGTCCGCTTCAATTATATCGACCGGCTCACCTGCCCGAAGTTCATCTATGTCGAGGACGGGAAGGAATACCAGCGCGCCCTCGCCAGCCTCGACCTGACGGGGCGGCTCGTCATCTATTCGCGCAACGCGCCGGATGTGCCCCGCGCGGTCAGTATCGAGGATTTCGCCGGTCAGGCCGGCCCTGCGGTCGAGGTGGCCTATGCGCGCCTGACGCCGCAGACGGTGGCGAAATACATGCTCACCTCCGGGTCCACCGGCGAGCCGAAGGCGGTGATCAACACGCATGGCATGATCGCGGCGAACGCCAAGATGATCCGGTCAGTGTGGGACGAGGCGCGCCTCGATGCGATTACCGGCGGCCCGCAGGTAATGGTGAATTTCCTGCCCTGGAGCCATACCTACGGGGCCAATGCCATCCTGCACAACATGCTGGACTGGGGCGGCACGATGTATATCGACCAGGGCGCGCCGACACCGCAGCGCCTGGCCGAGATGCTCCGTAACCTGAAAGAAATCCCGACCACGCAGCACACGACCGTGCCGCAGGCCTGGGCGGCGCTGGCCACCGCGCTGGAACAGGACGGGGATCTGGCGGAGGTCTTCTTCTCCCGGCTGATCTCGATGGCTTATGGCGGGGCCGCGATGGGGCAGGATATCTATGAGCGCATTCAGGAGGTGGCCGTGCGCGTTACCGGCCAGCGCATCTCCCTGTCGGCCGGATATGGCGCCACCGAGACCTCGCCGACGGCGTCCAACGTCCACTGGCCGAATGACCGGATGGGCCTGATCGGCCTGCCGCTGCCAGGCAATACGTTCAAGCTGGTGCCGAATGCCGGCAAGCTCGAATTGCGGGTGAAGGGCGTGAATGTCACGCCAGGCTATTTCCGCAATCCGGAGAAGACCGCCGAGGCGTTCGATGAGGAGGGCTTCTACCAGCTGGGCGATGCGGTGCGTTTCGTCGATCCCGAGCGGCCGGAGCGCGGCCTCGCCTTTGACGGGCGCACGGTGGAGGAGTTCAAGCTCGCCAGCGGCACATGGGTCTCGGCCGGGGCGGTGCGGGTGGCGGCGGTGGCGGCCTGCGGCGGGGCGCTTTCGGACGCGGTCGTCTGCGGCCTCAACCGCGACGAGATCGGCCTTCTCGGCTTCCTGAACCTTGCCTGGTGCCAGCGCCTTGTGGGCGAGGCCCTGGCGCCGGAAGACCTTGCCTGCCATCCGAAGGTGCATGATGCGGTGAAGGCGGGCCTGGCGGCCCATAACCGGGCGCATCCGAACGCGGCGGCCCGCATCGCGCGAATCCTGCTGCAACCCGTCGATCCAAGATCAGATCTCGGCGAGATCACGGAAAAGGGCTATCTCAACCAGTCCCGGACACTGTCGCTGCGGGCCGATCAGGTAGATCTGCTGTATTCAACAGAATTCGCAGCCGGAAAAATCTTGATCTAGCGGCATTTTTTGTAGCTGGAACGGAATTTACTGCGAAATCCGGCCCTTTTGGGGGTCGATTCCAAGTTCTTTTTGACTAAACATGCCCCCGGAGCTTCCGGGCGACCGGAGGCTTCAGCCATTCCCCTTTGGCTCATGGCGGGCCGCAGCCAGTCCCGGAGCGCCCCTTGCTCCTGTCCTGGGTGCGGTCCGTTTTGCTTTTGCGCCCGAACCGAAAACCGCCTAGGGAACCCCTGCAAAGCAGACACCGAGATTGAGGGGAGGTTCGCCCATGTCCGATTCCGCCGCCACTGGCATGACCGGCGCCGAAGCGCTCGTCACCACGCTCGCCGATCACGGCGTCACCGCCTGTTTCGCCAATCCCGGCACGTCGGAGATGCACCTCGTGACCGCGCTTGACCGCGAGCCGCGCATCCGCTCGGTGCTCGCCCTGTTCGAGGGCGTCGCGACCGGGGCGGCAGACGGCTATGCGCGCGTGACCGGACGGCCGGCGATGACGCTGCTGCACCTTGGTGCAGGCTTCCTGAATGGCGGGGCGAACATCCACAATGCCAGGCGCGCCTTCACACCAATGATCAATGTCATCGGTGACCATGCCGTGCCGCATCTGCGCTATGATGCGCCGCTGACCTCCAACATCATGGGCCTTGCCGGGCCGAACTCGATCTGGATCAAGTCCGCCGACCGGGTTCAGGATACGGGCGAGCTGGCCGCGGAAGCCTGGGAAGCGAGCTTCGGCCCGGCGCCGGGGCCGGTCTCGCTGCTGCTGCCGGCCGACTCGGCATGGAATGAGGGTGGGCGCCCCGGCAAGCTGCGCCAGCAGCCTTTCCTGCGCCCGCCTGTCAGTGAACGGATCGAATCGGCGGCAGCTGCCGCTCGGGATGCAAAGCGCCCGGTTATTCTCATCAACGGATCGGCGCTGACCGGTCCCGGGCTTGGTCATGCAGCGCGGCTGAAGGCGGCTGGTATCCGTGTGCTGACGGATACGTTCTTCGCCCGGCAGGTGCGCGGGGCGGGCATCTTTGCGCCGGAGCGGATGCAGTATTTCGCCGAAGGCGCGATGGCGGACCTGGAAGGCACCGACCTGATGCTGGTGGCGGGCACGCAGGCGCCGGTTGCGTTCTTCTCCTATCCCGGCAAGCCGAGCCTGCTGGTGCCCGAGGGCTGCACGCCGATGGTGCTGGGCGGGCCGGAAAGTGACAGCGCCGCGATCCTTGAAGCGCTCGCCGATGCGCTCGGCGCGAAGGAAGCCGCCCCGGCGGCGAGCCTTGATATTCCGGATGCGCCGACCGGGGCGCTGAATGCGGCAACGGTGGGTGCCTCGATTGCGCGCCACCTGCCGGAGGGTGCCTTCGTGTCCGATGACGGGGTCTCGAACGGCCTGCCGAGCTTCCTGATGACGGGCCGGGCGCGCCCGCATGACTGGATGATGCTGACCGGCGGGGCGATCGGGCAGGGGATGCCGCTGGCGCTCGGCGCGGCGATCGGCGCGAAGGGCCGCAAGGTGCTCTGCCTCACCGGGGATGGCGCAGGCATGTATACCAACCAGGCGCTGTGGAGCATGGCGCGGGAGCAGGCAGATGTGGTCAATGTCGTCTTCGTCAACCATTCTTACCGTATCCTGAATATCGAGCTGGCCCGCACCGGCGCCGGCAATCCGGGCCGCGTCGCCGAAGACCTCCTCGGCCTCGGCCGCCCGGAGATCGATTGGGTGAAACTCTCCGAAGCCCAGGGCGTGCCCGCCATGAATGCGACAACGGCGGAAGAATTTGACGCGGCGCTCGAACGCGCCTTCCGCGAACCGGGTCCGCACCTCATCGCCGCCCACGTTCCGGCGCGCTAACGCCGCCGCGCAGACCCGTCCAGCCACCTGCGAAACCGCGCCTCACCCTCCGGCGTGAACACGACGGCGCGGCTGCCCTTGCTGCGCCGTGCCCAGCCGTTCTGGAATATCCTTTCCAGCACGGCATTGCCGACACTGCCTGCCAGATGGTAGCGCCGCATGCTCCAGTCGAGACAGGTCCGGCATTGCGGCCGGCGTGTGCCTTCGAAGTGCTGCGGCTCTATCCCGATCTGCTTCAGGCGTTTCCATCCGAGTGCTGATACGGAGAGGGCATCATCCGCCGCGCCGATCCAGCCACCGGACGTTATCCGGTCAAACATCAGTACACCGAGTTCTCCGGCAAGGTGATCATAGCAGACCCGCGCCTTGCGCAGCGACGGATCACTCGGCCCGGCGCGCAGCCTTCGTCCCGCGCGCGCGCCTGAAAGGGTCATCAGCGCCTCAAGAGCAGCAGCAACATCTGGCCCGGCGAGGCGATAGTAGTGATGGCGTCCCTGCACATCGCGGTGCACGAGACCCGCATCCAGAAGCTGCGCCAGATGCGAGCTGGCCGTCTGCTTTGTCACGCCCGCCTCAGCTGCCAGCTCTCCGGCGGTGCGGGCGCGCGTATCCATCAGCGCGCTCAGCATGTTGGCGCGGGCAGGGTCGCCGATCAGCGCGGCGATGCGGGAAATATCCGGGCCTTCCTTCATGGTTCGAGCTTAATCGAACCATAGCCGCCCGCCAATCCGCTAAACTGCAGGCACAGACACGGAAAGGAATGCCGGCTTGATTACCTGCTTCATCACTTATCAGATCGATCCGTTCAGGAAGGACCAGTTCGAGCAATATGCCCGCACCTGGGGCGAAGCGATCCCGCGCTGCGGCGCAGACCTGTTTGGCTACTTCGCCCCGCATGAGGGCTCGGCCACAACCGCCTACGGAGTCTACACGCTGCCCTCGCTCGCCGCCTATGAGGCCTACAAGACGCGCCTTGCGGCGGATCCGCTTGGCCGGGAAAACTATGAGTTCGCCAAACGCGAGCGGTTCATCCTGAAAGAAGACCGTATCTTCCTGAAACTCGCCTCCGCGCCGCATGGCATCCGGAGGGCGGCGGAATGATCGCCGTCATCTTCGAAGCCCAGCCGCATGAAGGCCGCGCGGACACCTATTTCGACATTGCTGCAAAGCTGCGCCCGAGGCTCGAACAGATCGACGGTTTCATTTCTATCGAGCGCTACGAAAGCCTGACCACGCCCGGCAAGTTTCTCTCGCTCTCCTTCTGGCGTGACGAGGCCGCCATCGCCGAATGGCGCCGCGTCTCCGAACACCGCAATGCCCAGACGGCGGGCCGCAAGACCGTGTTCCACGACTACCGCCTGCGCGTGGCCGCTGTGATCCGGGACTACGGGCTGGACGACCGCGCAGCCGCCCCGGAGGACAGCCGCGCGGTTCATGGATGAGGGGCGAAGGAGGCGCCCCCGCTGGCCTCTCCGCTTGCGATTCGCGTGGCGGCTGCGCATATAGCCTTTGGAGGCAGGTGGCGGACGGGCCGCTCGCCAATCGGGTCAGGCGGGGAACCGAGCAGCCCTAACGAGTTTCAGCCCGGGTCGCTCGCCTGTCTCCACCCTTATTCCCCGAAATTTCCGGCCCTCGAAAATTCGCAGCAGAATCGTCTGGCCCCGATTCTGGCCCGCAGCATGGGCGATTCCGGGGGCGATTCCCGCACAGGGGTCCGCCGGCGGGGCCGCGGGTCTGGATGCGCGGCCGGAATCTTTCTGGCCGAGGGGGTTTCTTCTCTCCCGCGAGCGGGGGTAAACTGGGCCGGAATCGCCTGCAGCAATGGGGTTCGTTAACCGGCATTAACGGGTTTTCCACGGGGTTCTTGAAGGATTTGCGAAAACGCCCGTTGACCGGAAATTAACCTTCAGACACTATATCTTGTGTCGGGGCAGACGGAACGAGACCACATCTGGTTGAGTTCCCGCATCATCCCTATATTTGCAGGATCATTGAGGAGGGTGGCCATGTCGGCAACCAACGCCAAATCTGTCGCCGCTGAAGCCGCTCGCAAGGGCAAGCCGAAGGCTGGCGCTGGCGCCAAGGTAACGCTTGTCCAGGCCAACCAGGTCGTCACCGATCCGTCGCGCGATGCGCTGCTGACGGATTTCGGCAAGAAGACGCTGGATGACCGCTATTTGCTTCCGGGCGAGACCTATCAGGACATGTTTGCGCGCGTCGCCACGGCCTTTGCCGATGACGCCGCCCATGCCCAGCGCATCTATGATTATATCTCCAAGCTCTGGTTCATGCCGGCGACCCCTGTGCTGTCGAATGGCGGGGCTGATCGCGGCCTGCCGATCTCCTGCTTCCTCAACCAGGTTGGCGATTCGCTCGACGATATTGTCGAGACATGGACCGAGAATGTCTGGCTGGCCTCGAATGGCGGCGGCATCGGCACCTATTGGGGCAATGTCCGCTCCATCGGCGAGAAGGTTGGCCAGAACGGACAGACCTCCGGCATCATTCCCTTCATCCGCGTGATGGACTCGCTGACCCTCGCGATCAGCCAGGGGTCGCTGCGCCGGGGTTCGGCCGCCTGCTATCTCGACATCCACCACCCCGAAATCGAGGAGTTCCTGGAAATCCGAAAAGCCTCCGGTGACTTCAACCGCAAATCGCTGAACCTGCATCACGGCATCAACATCACCGATGCGTTCATGGAAGCGGTGCGCGATGACCAGGAATTCCCGCTGATCTCGCCGAAGTCGGGCGATGTGCTGAAATATGTCAACGCCCGCAAGCTGTGGCAGAAGATTCTCGAGCTGCGGATGCAGACCGGCGAGCCGTACCTCCTGTTCACCGACACGGTGAACAATGCGATGCCGGCCCACCAGAAGCGTCTCGGCCTGAAGGTGACGCAGTCGAATCTGTGTTCGGAAATCACCCTGCCGACCGGCATCGATCATCGCGGCGTGGACCGGACGGCAGTCTGCTGCCTGTCTTCGGTCAATGCCGAGACTTTCCTCGAATGGTCGAAGGAGGAAATGTTCCTGGAGGACATCTTCCGCTTCCTCGACAATGTGCTGGAAGACTTCATCCAGCGCGCGCCGCCGGAAATGGCCCGCGCGGTCTATTCCGCCAAGCGTGAGCGCTCGGTCGGGCTCGGCGTGATGGGCTTCCACTCCTTCCTGCAGGCGATGAATGTGTCGATGGAAAGCGCGACGGCCAAGGCGCTGAACCTCAAGATCTTCAAGCATATCCGCCAGGGCGCGGACGCCGCTTCGGTCAAGCTCGCGAAAGAGCGCGGCCCCTGTGAGGACGCGCGTGATGTCGGCATGATGGCGCGGTTCTCGAACAAGATGGCGGTTGCGCCGACGGCCTCGATCTCGATCATCTGCGGCGGCACGTCTGCTGGCATCGAGCCGATCCCGGCCAACGTCTACACCCACAAGACGTTGTCGGGTTCGTTCACGGTGAAGAACCAGCAGCTCGAAACCCTGCTGGACGCCAAGGGCCTCAATACTGACGAGATCTGGACCTCGATCCTCGAACATGAGGGCTCGGTGCAGCATCTCGACTGTCTGGACGCGCATGAGAAGGATGTCTTCAAGACCGCCTTCGAACTCGACCAGCGCTGGATTGTGGAACTGGCGGCGGACCGCACACCGTTCATCTGCCAGTCCCAGTCGCTGAACCTCTTCCTTCCGGGCGACATCGACAAATGGGACCTGCACATGCTGCACTGGACGGCCTGGGAGCGGGGGCTGAAATCGCTGTATTACTGCCGGTCGAAATCGGTGCAGCGCGCAGCCTTCGCCGGATCGGAGAAAGCCGAAGCCGGAGAAATGAAGGTCGAGCGCACCGATTATGACGAGTGTCTCGCCTGCCAGTAGGCGCCGGCGTATCAATCCCAGGCCGGGCCCGCAGACTGCCGATTTCCGGCGGTTTGCGGGCCCGCCTCGTTATTGGGCAGGCTGATCGGTAAACGCAATCTGCGCCCGATTTTCGTCAATTTTCTCAACGCGTTAACGATTCGAACACCTTCGCCGCGGTGCCCGGCGTCACGAAAATTTATTTTCTTTCCGGAGTCTGCAGCGCTTTCTACAGAAGCGCGAGACCGAACAGCGAATTAATCAATTAGGGAACGAAACGCGGTTTGGCTCGTTTGGTCTTCATGCTAGAGTAAGTATGCAGGGTCATCCTTCCAGTGAAGCCATGAGGCTCGAATCGAGGGAACGACCGTGAGAGGCGCCAGGTTGATGTTGATTGCATTTGCAACTGGTATCGCAACGCTCGCCTGCAACGGATGTGTATCCGGGGAGGCGGCTTACGACGCGGCGGTGACGCCGGCGGCGGAGCGTTCGCTCGGCATGACTCTCGCGGTGCCGGGACATCTCGGCAGTGGCCCGATTAATGCCCCGATGGTGGATGCTGCCTCGATGGGCGTGTCTGCGGCGGATGCCAGCCAAGCCGGTGTGATCGCCCATCTGACCAGCCCCGGATCGCCGCTGACCGTGGTTGCGGTGTCGGGCCCTAATCCGAACGCCGCCTTCAGCCTGACCGGCGGCGGCGTGGCCGGCGAACCGGTCAGCCAATCGAATTTCGCCTGGGGCTCCAGCCCGGCCCTTTCGCGCGTGGCCGCCGAACTGGCGACCAGCCGCTATGGCCAGCCGCAGGAAATCGCCCGCGACATGTCGCTCGGCCTCTCGATCGCCGCCCCGTCGGAGCGCACCGGCCTCGGGTTTGACGTCAGCGTCGAGCCACGCCTGGCGATCCGCGATGAGGGCGACCTGTCGGCCCAGCGTTTCGGCGGTGAAGTCCGTTTCGGTCAGAGCCTCGGCCTTGGGCGCAAGGACGGCGAGCCGGAAGGCTGGTACTTCTTCGTCGGTGCCGACGGTGAAGCGCTCGTCTGGGACAATACCCGCGCGATTCCCTCGATCGGCGACATGTTCGATGTCCAGCTGACCGACCAGATCACCGTCGGCGACCTGCAGGCGGGCCTGTCGATCCAGCGTGCCGGCGGGGAGTTCTCGCTGAGCTATATCCGCCGCGAAGTGAAGTTCGACGACCGCAACCGGTCGCTGAAGGACACCGAGGATTTCGCGGGCGTGACTTTCACGATGCGGCGCTAGGCCGGGCCCGCTCTCTCAAATCAAGACCTTCGCCTCTCACGCTCTTCAGGCGCGAACCCCTCTGCAGGAGAGGAATGCTTCGTTCAGGTTGCGGCGATCCTTTAACCTCTATCCTGTGGGGCGGACGCGCTGCTATCAACAGGTTCTCGTTGGGGGTAGTGAGCCTGTCCTTATCCAACTCCTCGAATATAGTTACGTCTCTACGGAGAGTAAAAATTGCTTTTGCGGATGTTTATTGGAGCGATCGCCGTCGCCGCATCAGCTGGGTGCGAGAGCGGCTACCCGTCTAGCGACCCTTGGCGGTCTCAATGCTACTACCGTTTGACAGTCCCTGTAGAAACCTTCCGCACGTTTGGCGCGAGCGAAATTTCCAAAGTGTTCGGCCACAGGTTTGAGGCCTTCAAGGAAAAGCCTGAGTCTCCTCCACCGCTTGTTGATAGCAATGAGATGGTCTTTGCCGACGATTGCGATCTGCTCCGCGCTACCAATGACATTTCCGATGTGTTCGATCAGGCTGAACAGCCGTTTCTCCTAGGCCCGATTAGCTATGAGGAATATCTTGAGATGTTCAAGCGGCAAGGCGGTAGGCGATAACCGACAGAGCGAGCCGTTCAGTCTTCCTCATCCAGCTCCGGGCTTTCGCTTGTTTCGCGGCGGGGGCGGGCGATGAGGTCGCCGAGATCGGTCAGTTCGATGAAGGTGTCGGCCTCGCGGCGCAGATCGTCGGCGATCATCGGCGGGGTCGCGTTCATGGTCGAGACGACGGAGACGCGGCAGCCCTTCGCCTTCACCGCCTCGACCAGCCGGCGGAAGTCGCCATTGCCGCTGAACAGGACGATATGGTCACACCAGCCGGCGGCCTCGAGCATATCGACGGCGAGTTCGACATCCATGTTCCCGCGCACACGCTTGCGACCTTCACGGTCGACGAATTCCTTTGCGGGTTTGCGCACGACATTGAAGCCATTATAGGCCAGCCAGTCGACCAGCGGGCGGATCGGGCTGTACTCATCGCTCTCGACAAGGGTGGTGTAATAGCTTGCCCGGACCATGCGGCCGCGTGACTGGAACTCTTTCAGCAGCTTGCGGAAGTCGATCTCCAGCCCGACCGCGCGGGCGGCGGAGTAGAGGTTTGCCCCGTCAATGAACAAGGCGAGGCGTTCATCCTTGTAAAAAGCCATTGGCTTTATCCTCTCATTCCAATAGGGAGGGGCGAAATCGATTGCCCTTGCGCGTATGCGTTCCGGAATACTCCTGCCTTGCCCGGTCTGCAAGGACGGGTTGCCGGGGCGTGCTGCAGCGCATATAAAGGGCGGTTCTCAGGAGAATTTCCCAGATATGGCCCGCGTTACCGTAGAAGACTGCATCCAGAAGGTTCCGAACCGTTTTGAGCTCGTGCTGCTGGCGGCCCACCGCTCGCGCATGATCCGCGAAGGCTCGCCCCTGACCGTGGACCGGGACAATGACAAGGATCCGGTCGTCTCTCTGCGTGAAATCGCCGAGACTTCGGTGGACCTGAAAGTGGTCAAGGAAGCCCTGATTTCCAATCTCCAGGAAATCCGCCCTGGCGAGGAGCATGAGCGCGAAGCTGACCGCGTGGCGCTTCAGGCGGCACCGGCCGCGACGGAGGACGATGTCCTGCGCGCCTATCAGGCCGAGCTTGAATCCGGGCGCGACGACCGGCTCTAGGAGTTTCAATGGACGGCAGCGCCCTTTCCGGAACGGAAAAAGGGGCTGGCAAAGGGGCTGGCACACCGGCCCCTGCCGGTGAGGCTGCGTCCGGACCGCCGGCTGTCCTCTCCCGCGAAGAACTGATCGCCAAGGTGCGCGCCTACCATCCGCGCGTGCGTTCCGAACTGCTTGGCCAGGCCTATGATTTTGCCAAGAAGCATCACGGCGAGCAGGAGCGTGATTCCGGCGAGGCGTATTATTCCCATCCCGTGCAGGTCGCGACCCTTCTGGCCGACGTGCGGCTGGACGAGGTGACCATCGTTGCCGGCCTCCTGCATGATGTGGTCGAAGATACCGCGATCGACATCGGGGATATCGAGGTGCGCTTCGGCCCGGATGTTGCCGAACTGGTCGACGGGGTCACCAAGCTCGACAAGCTGGACTTCATGTCGAAGGAAGCTGCGCAGGCGGAGAACTTCCAAAAGTTCATCCTGGCAATGACAGGTGATATCCGTGTGCTGCTGGTCAAGCTGGCCGACCGGCTTCACAATATGGAGACACTACACTTCCGCAAGAAGCCGGAGAGCCGCCAGCGTACTGCCCGCGAGACCATGGATATCTATGCGCCGCTGGCGCGCCGTATCGGCCTTTATGACATGGCCGCGCGGATGGACGACCTCGCCTTCCGGGAGCTGAACCCCGAAGCGCGCCGCGCCATCATCTTCCGGCTGGAAGAACTGGAGCGCGAGAACAAGGATGATCTCGGCCGCATACGGACGGATCTTTCGGGGCTCCTGGAGAAGGCCGCGATCCGCAGCCGGCTGAAAGGGCGGCGCAAGCAGCCCTATTCGCTGTGGCGCAAGCTGGAGCGCAAATCGATTTCCTTCCGCGATGTGGCGGATATCTTTGCCTTCCGCATTGTCGTGCCGGATGTGGCGGACTGCTACCGGGTGCTGGGCATCGTGCATACGCACTGGGCCTGTATTCCCGAACGTTTCCGAGACTTCATCTCCGTGCCGAAGCCGAATGGTTATGCCAGCCTGCACACAACGGTGCGCGCTTCCGGCAACCGGCGGGTGGAGTTGCAGATCCGCACCGAGGCGATGGACCGTACCGCCGAATATGGCGTGGCGGCCCATTGGGGCTACAAGAACCGCGCCTATGGATTCGATGTCGACTCCGCGCGTGCGGCCGGTCTTGATCCGGAAGCCAACCTCAAGGCCTTTGCCGAACTCCTGCGCGACGGGGCCGAACCCGGCGAATTCCTCGAACACGCCAAGCTGGAGATGTACCGAGAGCACGTCTTCACCTTCACGCCGAAGGGCAAGCTGATCATTCTGCCGGCAGGCGCAATGCCGCTCGATTTTGCCTATGCGGTACATTCCGCCGTGGGTGACACGACCATCGGGGCGCGGATCAATGGCGAGGAAAAATCGCTGCGCCGGCCGCTGAAGAATGGCGATGTGGTCGAGATCATCCGGGGACGGTCACCGCAGCCGGTGCGCGGCTGGGAGATGCTGACCCATACGGGCCGGGCGAAATCGGCGCTGCGCCGGCTGGAGCGGGAACGCGAGACGGCCGAATTCCGCAGCCTCGGCGAGGGGCTGATCAATCAGGCGCTGCGGCGGGCGGGCGCCGATCCGGTCGATGTGATGCTGATTGATGTCGCCAGGAAAGGGGGCTTCAAGTCGATCGACGACCTGCGCGAAGCGGTCGGGCGCGGGCGCTACAAGACAGCGGATCTCGTGCGGATCGTGTTTCCCGGCTACCAGCCGGAGCGAACCGACGATGCGGCGAAGACGCCGATCGATTCCGATCATGTGCCGCTGTTCGTCGAAGGGCGCGACCTGACGCCGGGCGTGACGTTGCATCTCGGCACCTGCTGTCATCCGCTCCCCGGTGACCGGATCATCGGGGTGCAGGTGCCGGACAAGGGGCTGGTCGTACATGTGTCCAGCTGTCCGCGCCTTGCTGAATATGACGACCGGCCGGAGCTTTGGCACGACCTGAAATGGACGGAGATGGCGCGGACCGGTGCGGTGGCCGTCGGGCGCATCCGCGTCAACGCGTCGAACCAGAAGGGCGTGCTGGCGAAGCTCTGTTCGGCGGTGGCCGAATCGAATGGCAACATCATCGGCATTTCCACCGCCTCGCGGCATACCGATTTCATCGAACTGGTGTTGGACATAGAGGTTGAAGACCTGAAGCGGATGACGCAAATCCTTGCGGCGCTGCGCTCGCTGGCCGTGGTGGACCGGGCCGTGCGCGACCAGGAGGGTCAGAATGAACAGTGAAGACGTGCTCGCCATTTTCAGACAGGCGGGCGCATTGCTGGAGGGGCATTTCATCCTCTCCTCCGGACGGCGCAGCCCTGTGTTCCTGCAGAAGGCGCTCGTCTTCTCGCGGCCGGACCTGTCGGAGAAACTGTGCAAGGCGCTGGCGGAGAAGCTGACGACGGAATACGGGAAGATCGATGTGGTGGCCGGCCCGGCGGTTGGCGGCATCATTCCGGGCTATGAACTGGCCCGCCATCTCGGCGCACGGGCGATCTTTGCCGAGCGTGTGGACGGCGACCTGCAGTTCCGGCGCGGTTTTTCGATAGCGCCGGGCGAGCGGGTGGTGATCGCCGAGGATATCGTGACGACCGGGCTTTCCTTTCGCGAGACGGTGGCGGCGCTGAGCCGGATGCCAGGTGAACTGGTTGGCGGGGCATGTATCATCGACCGTTCGGGCGGGCGCGCGGATGTCGGCTGCCGGCTGGTCTCGCTGGCGGAGGTGAATTTCCCCGACTATTCGGCAGATGATCTGCCCCCGGATCTTCAGAAGCTGGAAGCGGTGAAGCCCGGCTCGCGAGGGCTTGCCTGATGGCAGAGCGGCTGCGCTTGGGGGTCAATATCGACCATGTCGCGACCATCCGCAATGCGCGGGGCGGGGCGCACCCCGATCCGATGCGGGCGGCGGAAATCGCGGCGGCAGCCGGCGCCGACGGCATTACCATTCACCTGCGCGAGGACCGGCGGCACATCCGCGACGGCGATCTTGACGCGATCCGCGCAGCCAGCGAGTTGCCGATCAATCTGGAAATGGCCGCGACCGAGGAGATGACCGAGATCGCGGTGCGGTTTCGTCCGCATGCGGCCTGTATTGTGCCGGAGCGGCGCGAGGAGCGCACGACCGAAGGCGGGCTCAATGTGGCGGGCCTGCACAACCAGATTGCGCCGATCGTCAGCCGTCTGAATGCGGCCGGCGCGCGGGTTTCGCTGTTCATCGAGCCGGACCCGGTTCAGATCGCGGTGGCCGAAGTGTTGGCCGCGCCGGTGGTGGAGCTGCATACGGGCCGCTATGCGGAGCTTTGGAACGAGGGCGGGCCGGAGGCAGCGGCGCCGGAACTGGAGCGGCTGAAGCTTGCGGCCGCCGAGGCGCGCCGCCGGGGCATCGAGCCGCATGCGGGGCACGGGCTTACCTTCGACAATGTCGGCCCGGTTGCCGCCATTCGCGAGCTTGCCGAGTTGAATATCGGCCATTTCCTTGTCGGCGAGGCGATCTTCATCGGGCTCGACGCCTCGATCCGCGAGATGCGGCGGCGGATGGATGAGGCGCGGGCATGATTATCGGCATCGGCAATGATCTGTGCAATATCGAGCGCATCCAGCGATCACTGGACCGGTTCGGCGAGCGGTTCGAGCAGCGTGTCTTCACACCTTACGAGATCGCCAAGGCGCGCGGGCGCCGCCGCGTGGCGGAGACGTATGCGAAGCGGTTTGCTGCCAAGGAGGCGATGGCCAAGGCGCTGGGGACAGGCGTACCGCGGGCTGGCGTTCACTGGAAACATCTCGGCGTCATCAACCTGCCGTCCGGCAAGCCCGGCTTCGACCTCACAGGCGGCGCCGCGTCGCGGCTCGCGAAACTTACGCCGCCCGGTCACCGGGCGCTGGTGCATCTGACGCTTACGGATGATTTCCCCTGGGCCGAGGCACAGGTCATCATCGAAGCGGTTCCCATCCCCGGTGAGCCATGAAACCGGCACGCCCGAAACGCACCCGCCAGCGCGCAGCCGTCAAGGCGGCCAAGCCGGCGCTGGGCGCTGATGCGCTGAAGCAAGTGCAGGACATCATCGGCCACCGGTTCAGGGAGCCGGCGCTGCTGGAGCGTGCGCTGACCCATCCGAGCGCCGTTGCGCCGGGCGGCGATACCGTGAAGCTCTCCAATCAGCGGCTGGAATTCCTAGGCGACCGGGTGCTGAACCTCGTGATCGCCGAACGACTGATCGAGCGACGCCAGTCTGACAGCGAAGGCGACCTTGCCCCGCGCCTCAACCGGCTCGTCAAAAAGGGGGCCTGCGCCGAGGCGATGCGGCATCTGGGGCTGCAGCCTTTCCTGATCCTGTCGGAGAGCGAGGTTGCGTCCGGCGGACGCGAACGGGAGTCGACACTCGGCGACGCCTGCGAGGCGATTATCGCGGCGATCTATCAGGATGGCGGATTGACGGCTGCGCGCAAGTTCATCGAGCGGGCCTGGGCACCGCAATTCGAGAATGTGCCGGCCGAGACGAAAGATCCGAAGACGCTGTTGCAGGAATGGGCGCAAGGGCAGGGGCATCCATTGCCGGAGTATATTGTGACAGCCCGATCCGGCCCGGACCATGCGCCGGTTTATGAGGTGGAGGTGCGCCTGCCGGCGGGCCGGGCAGCAGCCACCGGGTCATCGAAACGAGAGGCGGAGCGTCACGCAGCCGCCCTGATGCTCAGTACACTGACAGGAGCTGCATGAGCGAGACAGAGATCAGGAAAGCCGGGTTCTGCGCCATTATCGGTGCGCCGAATGCCGGCAAGTCGACGCTGACGAACCAGCTGGTCGGAGCCAAGGTAGCGATCGTCACGCACAAGGTGCAAACGACGCGGTTTCCGGTGCGCGGCGTTGCGCAGATCGGTGACGCACAGGTCGTAATCGTGGATACGCCGGGCATCTTCGTTGCCAAACGCCGGCTGGACCGGGCAATGGTGAAGGCGGCATGGGGCGGTGCGGATGATGCCGACTGCATTATCCACCTCATCGATGCATCCGCCTGGGTGGCCGAGCAGACAGGGCGCACCAGCGCGGCCCAGCGTCATTCGCTGGAGGATGACCGGCGTGTCATCAGCCAGCTGAAGGAAGCCGGCAAGCGGGCTATTCTGGCGCTCAACAAGATCGACCTGTTCCCGCACGATCAGGTGCTGCCGGTGATGGCGGCGCTGGATGCCGAAGGCGTCTATGATGAGATCTTCATGATCTCGGCGGAGAAGGGCGACGGGCTGGAACGGCTCGAACATGCCATCGCGGCCCGGATGCCGGAAGGCCCGGCGCTGTATCCGCCCGACCAGGTCGCGGACCTGCCGATGCGCCTGCTGGCGGCGGAGGTGACGCGCGAGAAGCTGATGCTGCGCCTGCATCAGGAGCTGCCCTATCAGCTGACGGTCGAGACCGAGGCATGGGAAGAGCGCGCCGATGGCTCGGTCCGTATACAGCAGGTCGTGATTGTCGGGCGTGACGGCCACAAGGCGATGGTGCTCGGCAAGGGCGGAGGCCTGATCAAGGAAATCGGCCGGCAGGCGCGCCTTGAGCTGACGGAGATGCTGGAGCGGCCCGTCCACCTGTTTCTCTTTGTCAAGGTGGACGAACGCTGGCAGGAGCGGCGGGAGACCTATCGGGGCATCGGGCTGGAGTTTGATGTCTGAGGGGGTGTGCTGCGCGCTCATGCCATGCCTCTCCCAAGGGAGAGGCCGCTTTGGCGGGTTCCGATGAACTGGTCCGACGACGGAATAGTGCTGGGTGGACGCCGCTTTGGCGAGGGCGGGCTGATCCTGGATGTGCTGACGTGCGGGCGGGGGCGGCGTTCGGGCCTGGTCTATGGCGGGGCATCGCGCCGCAGGCGCGCGCAGTTCGAGGCAGGCAATACGGTGGCGCTGTCCTGGACCGGCCGGCTGGATGACCAGCTTGGGCGGTTCGATGTGGCCGAGGCGCGAGCTGAGCGGGCCTCGCGCCTGCTGGATGATGCGGCTGCGCTTGCCGCGCTTGGCTCTGTGACGGCGCTGCTGCGCGCCGGGCTGAATGAGGGCGATGCGGCCGGCTCCAGCCTGTATGAAGCGACGACGTTGCTGCTGGACGAGCTAGCCCATCCGGAGGTCTGGCCGGCGCTCTATGTACGCTGGGAACTGGGGCTTATCTCTGCGCTGGGCTTCGGGCTCGATCTCGATGAATGCGCGCTCAGCGGGGGCAATGATGGGCTGACCCATGTGTCACCGAGGACCGGCCGGGCGGTGCGCGGGTCGGAGGCGGAGGAATATGTGGACCGGCTGCTGCCGCTGCCGGCCTTCCTCATTGATGCGCGGGCGGATGTGTTGCCGGGCGATATCGCAGCGGGGCTGAAACTGACCGGGCATTTCCTTGAGGCGCGGCTGTTTGCTTCGGTGCATCGCGGGCTGCCGCCGGAGCGCGAGCGGCTGGTGCTGCGTCTTGCAGGCCGGGGCTGAAGGCGTCTAGCGGCAGATCCGCCCGGGGCCCATGTCCATGTGGAAATGGTCGGCATGGGCATCGTTATAGTCCGGGCCGAGGGTGACGGAGAACAGGCCGCAGGCGCCGTCATGGACGCGGCGCAGGAAGCGCTCCTCCCGGCCGCCAGCATTCCAGTGGGCGAGCACGGTGACCACGCGACCATCCTCCAGCCGGAAGCCGGAAATGTCGATGGCATTGCCGAAGGCGTGCTGGGAGAGGCGGCCCGTGCCGGCGATGTTGCGACAGGAGAAGCTGCCATAGGTCTCGATCCGGGCAAGCGGCGTGCCGAACAGTTCCATGGCGGCCGGCCGCAGGACATGACGCTCCCACATATAGAGGGCGGCCGTCTGCGGACAGGTCATTCTGAGGGTAGCGGAATAAGGCGTCAGGCTGCGCCCGAGGGTAAGGGAATCGGTGAGGCTGCAGCGCTCACCGGTCTCTGAGTCCTCAAGCGGGGTGTATTGCAGGCCGGCGGCGTCCAGGGCGTTGAAACAGGCCTCCCGGTTGTCGCGGAGGCGGGAAAGCTGGACAGGCGTAGCCATGCCGGGCCGGCTGGCGAGATCGACCGGCGCGAAAGGGTTATGCCGGGCGGGCAGGGCGCGGATGATGATGGTCACGATCGCCGCCATCAGGCCGGCATAAAGCAGGAGGATGATGATTCCACGCATATATGCAGCAGATGCCTTCGAGCTTTCTTAACCAAACGCCGGTTTCTGTTAACTTACGCATGAATGCGAGTCGGGGCCCATCCTGGCCGCCAACCTGCACCAGAATGTGGCAAGACCTGCAACGAGGCCAGAATGTCCAAACGCGCTGCCGAGCCCCCCGCGGACCGGATCATCAATGAACCGCTGAGCGAGGCGCTGTCGAAGCGCTACCTCGCCTATGCGCTGTCCACTATCACGGCCCGCGCCCTGCCGGATGTGCGCGACGGGCTGAAGCCTGTGCAGCGGCGCATCCTTTATGGCATGCGGGTGCTGCGGCTGGACCCCGAGGGCGGCTATCGGAAATGCGCCAAGATCGTAGGCGACGTGATGGGTAACTACCATCCGCATGGCGACTCATCGATCTATGATACGCTGGTCCGCCTCGCGCAGGATTTCAACGTGCGCTACCGGCTGGTGGACGGGCAGGGCAATTTTGGAAACATCGACGGGGACAGCCCTGCCGCCTATCGCTACACCGAGGCGCGAATGACGCGCGCGGCCGAGCTGCTGATGGAAGGGCTGGACGAGAACGCGGTCGATTTCCGCGCGAACTATGCGGAGAATGATGAGGAGCCGGTCGTGCTCCCCGCCGGCTTCCCGAACCTCCTCGCCAATGGCGCCACCGGCATTGCGGTCGGCATGGCAACCTCGATCCCGCCGCACAATGTGGCCGAAGTCATCGATGCGGCGCGCTATCTGATCGACAAGCCCAAGGCGACGACCGAAGAGCTGATGCAATTCGTTCAGGGTCCGGACTTTCCGACCGGCGGCGTGATCGTCGAGGATCGTGCCTCGATGCTGGAGGCATACGAAACCGGACGTGGGGCCTTTCGCATGCGCGCGCGCTGGCATGTCGAGGATACGGGCCGCGGCACCTACCAGATCATCGTCACCGAGATCCCCTATCAGGTGCAGAAGTCGCGCCTCCTGGAAAAGCTGTCGGAGCTGCTGGAAGCGAAGAAAGTGCCGCTGCTGGAAGATGTGCGCGATGAGAGTGCGGAGGATGTGCGCCTCGTGCTGATCCCGCGCGCCAAGACGGTCGAGCCGGATGTTCTGATGGAAAGCCTGTTCAAGACGTGTGATCTGGAAACCCGCTTCAGCCTCAACATGAACGTGCTGCACAAGGGCGCGCCGCAGGTGATGGGCCTGAAACAGGTGTTGCAGGCCTATCTGGACCATCGCCGCGAGGTGGTTGTGCGCCGGGCCGAGTTCCGCCTCGACCGGATCGAGAAGCGCCTGCACATCCTCGAAGGCTTCCTCAAGGCCTACCTGAACATTGATGAAGTGATCCGCATCATCCGGACCGAGGACGAGCCGAAGCCCGTCCTGATGAAACGGTTCAAGATCAGTGACATACAGGCCGAGGCGATCCTCAATCTGCGCCTGCGCGCATTGCGCAAGCTGGAGGAAATGGAAATCCGCGGTGAATACAAGCGCCTGCAGGAAGAGCGCGAGGAACTGGTCAAGCTGATTGGCTCCGAGCGGCGGCAGTGGACGCGGGTGTCGAAGGAATTGCTGGCGGCGCGCGGCGAGTTCGATCCGTCAACGGATCTGGGCCGGCGCCGGGCAACCTTCGAAGATGCGCCGGATGTGGACCTTGCCGCGGCCTTGGAGGCCTCGCGGCCGAAGGAGCCGGTGACGGTTGTGCTCTCCGCACAAGGCTGGATCCGCGGCATGAAGGGCCACGGGATTGATCCGGACTCGGTGAAGTTCAAGGAGGGCGACGGCCCGGCCTTCATGGAAGAAGTGATGAGCACCGATCGGCTTGTCTTTATGTCCTCCGACGGACGTGCCTTCATGCTGGCGGCCGACAGGCTGCCCGGCGGGCGCGGGCATGGCGAGCCGATCCGGCTTTCCATCGAGCTGGAGGACAATGTCGGGATCGTCGGCATGTTCAGGTTCGATCCGGAGCGCAAGCGCGTGATGGCGTCGTCCACGGGGTATGGCTTCGTTGTTCCGGAGGCGGAGCTTGAATCGAACCGCAAGGCGGGCAAGCAGATCGTCAATACCGGCGGCGGGCACCTTCTGGTCTGTATGCCGGTTGAGGGCGACATGATTGCGGTCGTCGGCACCAACCGGAAGATGCTGATCTTCCCGCTGAAAGACCTTCCGGAAATGCCGCGCGGCAAGGGCAACAAGCTGCAATCTTATAGCGGCGGGGCGGAGCTCGCCGACCTCATCACCTTCGACAAGCGCGACGGTCTGATCGTGCGCACCGGCGAGCGCTTCCGGGCGTTCGAGGAATGGAAAGACTGGCGAGGCCAGCGCGCGCAGGCGGGCAAGGTCGTGCCGAAGGGCTTTCCGCGGGGCGGGACGTTCGGGGGGTGAGTATGCGCTTCGCCTTTACCCCCCTCTCCCCTCGGAAAGAGGGGGTCAGAGATTTCACCGCGATCACCGCGATCACCGCGTCTTCAAGGTCTGACTCGGGACAGTCCTGAATCTCTATTCAGCCTCGCAGCTTCAAGGTTCGCTCTAAGGCGGTTCGCAAACAACGACAGGCAGAACGGAAAGTAGAACATCATAAAGAAATAGCCGACCCGGCCCCACGCCGTTTTTGATATTTTCTCTGCATTGAGCGCGATGGTGATGAAATGCAATGTTATTGTGGACAACAGCAGTATGGTGAGTACATTTTCGAGGGCATTGAAAGTCGCGGGATAGCGCATCCCGATGGCGAGGAATAGCGCCAACGCCAAATGCATGGTCGGTACAATGATGGCATATGCAACAACCGATGAGGACCACTTGGGTTGCAGCAAAACATAGGTGGTGATGTGCCAGAAGACCAAAGCGCCCTGAGCCAGCGCTGTGCCTATGCCCAGCGCCACAGGATTTTTTGAATCCAGGCCGCCTGCGAGGACAATTGGGAGCGCCATGGCAGCCAGCACAGATGCGGCGATCACCGCATGATTGGTAATCAGACGTTCCAGTGGTCTTTCGTTGACCGCTATCATCTAAAGCCGCTCCACCACCGCGCTCATCAGCGGCCCGATCTCGGTGTTGAGGACAAGATCGGCATACGGATCGAGGTCGGTTTCCTCGCGGTTGACGATGGCGAGGTCTGATCCGGCTTTCTTGGCGACGATGGGCAGGCCCGCCGCCGGGTAGACGACGAGCGATGAGCCGAGGACGAGGAAGAGGTCGGCGAGGATGGCTTCTTCGGTCGCCCGTTCCATCTCGTCTTCGGGCATTGCCTGGCCGAAGGAGATGGTCGCGGATTTTACAAGGCCGGTGCAGAAGATGCAGGTGAGGTCTTCATCCGCTTCCCATCGTGGGCGCAGCGCCTCGAACTCATAGCGCTTGCCGCAACTCAGGCATTTGGCGAAGCTGGCATTGCCGTGAACCTCGATCACCTTGCCGGCCGGCACGCCGGACTCCTGATGGAGATTGTCGACATTCTGGGTGATGACGCTGGTGACCTTGCCGATCTCGACGAGGCGCGAGACAGCGTAATGCCCGGCGTTTGGCGCCGCGCCGGTCCAGCCGGCCGTGCGGTTGAACACGCGGTTCCAGGATTCCCGGCGGGGCGCGCCCCCGGCGGCGACAGCGTGGAACAATATCGGGGTAATATTAACGCAAACGCCGCCCGGCGAGCGGAAATCCGGGATGCCGCTTTCGGTGGAAATGCCCGCGCCGGTGAACACCACAACGCGCTCTGCATTGCGGATGAGGCGGGCAAGGTCATCAGGATCACGTTCAGTCATGCGCCCGATGCTACAAGCAACCGGCCCGGCGTTCTAGCGGAACATGCCTTCGCGCAGATTGATGCCACGCTCCATCCACGCCTTCAGGCAGCAGAGCATCTGCATCCAGCCGCCCTTGTTGCCGAGCGCGGATTTCAGCCCCTCCGGCGTCTGGCGCCAGCCCTCCTCGGCGATGGTGACGAGGGTGCGCCCGTCTTCCAGTGCTTCAAAACGCATGGTCACCTGCGTCAGATACTTTCCCGCTTCGCCGCCACGTTCGGCGGCGGTGTCGTTCGCCTCCCACTGGAAGATGATGCGGCGGTTCTTCTCGACCTCGACGACCTTGACCGGGAAGGCGCCGGGAAAATCGGCGAAATCCCAGGTGACGGTGGCGCCGGTTTCGAGCCGGCCTTTGGCGCCGCCGGTCGTGAAGTAGGCAGACAGCTGGTCCGGGTTCACGACTGCCTCGAACACCTCTTCGACCGGCCGGGCAATGCGGCCACTGACTTCAAATCTAAGTTCCATGAAAGCATCTCCGGGCTTGATCCTTATCACATCATGTTATAAAAACATAACATGTCAAGCATTGATACCGAGACGAAGGAAGACCTGATCTTCAAGGCGCTGGCGAACCCTGTCCGCCGGGCGATCCTGGATGCGCTGAAGGACGCTCCGCAGACGACAGGAGAATTGTGCGCCGGGTTCGCCCATCTCGACCGCTGCACGGTGATGCAGCATCTGAAGGTTCTGGAAGGCGCCGATCTCGTCATCGCGCACAGGGTGGGGCGGGTGCGGTGGAATCATCTCAATGCCCTGCCGATCCGGCACATCCATGATCGCTGGATCGGCCCGCATGCGGCGGGCGCGGTGACTATGCTCACGCGGCTGAAGGCTGATCTGGAGGCGAAACCGTCCGTGAAGGGATAAGGGGTCAGACCACCGTCCCGAAGGCTGCGCCGATCAGGCCGGTGACAATCATCGCGGCTGCGCCCCAGAAGACGACGCGGATGACGGCGCGTGTCCTGCCGGCGCCGCCTGCGGTGGCCGACATCCAGCCCAGGAGCGTAAGGCTGAGCAGCGACACGCCGGCGACGATCGGTGTTATGAGGTCTGAGGGCGACACGGCCGCCGCGGCCAGGGGGAGCGCAGCGCCAACCGAAAAGCTGGCGGCCGAGCTGAAGGCGGCCTGGATGGGGCGCGCCGCAACCGTTTCATGCATGCCCAGTTCATCGCGGGCATGGGCCTGCAGCGCGTCCCTGCGTGACAGCTGTTCTGCAACTGCGCGCGCAGTTTCAGGCTCCACACCGCGTTCAACATAGATGAGCGCGAGCTCTTCCAGTTCTTCCTCGGGAAATTTCTGCAAGGCCAGTCGTTCTGTTTCCAGATCAGCTTTTTCCGTATCGGACTGAGAACTCACCGAAACATATTCGCCCGCAGCCATGGACATGGCGCCGGCAACCAGCCCCGCCATGCCCGCGACCAGGATCTCGCTGGCGGACGCTGCTGCGGACGCGACGCCGATCACGAGGCTGGCGGTGGAAACGATGCCGTCATTGGCGCCGAGAACGGTGGCCCGAAGCCAGCCGATGCGGTGCATGTAATGGTGTTCCTTGGGCAGATACGGGTCGGGCATGGGGCGGGATTCCGGACGGTGGCAACGATCAGGTGCGGTTACAGCAGTGCAGAACGGCAGAGTAGTGGTCAAGCGGCCTGCACTTGCGCTGGCTGGCGCAGGCCGTTACGCCTTGTATCACTGACATTCTCAATCTTAGGGGACGCCCCATGGACACTACACTCATTGTGCTGGCAGTAGTCGTTGCCGTCATCGGCGCCGTCATCCTGATCTATAACGGCCTCGTCATGAAAAGGCAGCGGGTCAACCAGGCCTTTGCCGATGTCGATGTGCAGCTCAAACAGCGCCAGAACCTGATCCCGAACCTTGTCGAGACGGTCAAGGGCTATGCGGCGCATGAGCAGGAAACCTTCCAGCAGGTGATTGCGGCGCGCAATGCGGCGCAGGCCGCCGGTACCGCCGGGGAGAAGGCTGTGGCCGAGGGCGTGCTGACGCAGGCGCTGGGCAAGCTGTTTGCGCTCGCCGAAGCCTATCCCGACCTCAAGGCCAACACCAACTTCCTGCAACTGCAGCAGCAGCTCTCCTCGATCGAGGATAAGCTGGCCGCTGCGCGCCGCTTCTACAACTCGGCCGTGCAGGATTATAATACCGCGCGCGAACAGTTCCCCGGCTCGATCATCGCCGGCATGTTCAATTTCGAGGGCCGCGATTTCTTCGATGTCGGTGTTGAGGGCCGCGCGGCGCTCAGCGAGCCGCCGAAGGTCGATTTCAAGAAAGGCTGATCCGGCCTAGACTGCGTCTTCAATCAAGGCAGGACGCATATGAGACAGAGCATCATTCTTGCGGCGGGCCTTGCGGGGCTCGCCGCTTGTGCCTCCGGGGGAGAGGGGCCCGCCCTGCGCTGGAGCGCGTCGGCCTGGGACGGGCTGGCGGCACAGACCATCGGTACGCAGAACCACAATTTCTTTGCCGCCCCGGTCGGCGGGGAAGGCTTCAGGTTGAAACTCACCCTGATGAGAGACGGTGACTTCCGGATCCAGGAAGCCGACGCCGATACGCTGCAGGCGGAACTGGAAGAGGCCGCAAGGCTGGCCACGCCGGAGGGGTGCCGGTTCGTCTCGCTGACCCGCACCCAGGATGGCGGCGCGGAAGCAGACTATGATTGCGAAAGTTAAATGTCGGGCCCGGTGGACAGCCGGCGCGGGCTGCGCTCACATGCGCGCCGAATGTTCTGAGGGGATTTCCATGCGCGGTATCTGTTTTGCCCTTGCGGGTGTCCTGCTTGCGGCCTGTTCGCCGGCCGCATCCGGGCCTGAGACCGGCGATGTGGCGCCGATCGCCGAAATGGCGGCCGACAAGGCCGGAATGGACCTGCCGGAACCCGCCGGGCCGGTGCTTGACCCTTCCGCGCTCGACTTTTCCGATATCGCCATCGCGATGCGTATCCCGTCCAGTTTCGAGGCGCGCGACGAGGGGGCCTATCTCCAGATCTATGTCCTCAGCCCTCGCCTCGGCGTGGAGATCGAGGAAGAATTCCCGCTCGTGCTGACATGGGACATTGCGAGCCCGTTCCTGGCGTCCGAGGCGAAGCCGGGCTTCTCGATCTGGACCTATGAGACACGGCCCGAGGACGAGGCGCATCTGAAGGCGATCAGCGCCGAACTTGTGCGGCTCAAGGCAGAAGCGCCGGGCGAGAATGAGCTGAGCTTCGGGGCCATTGCGCCGGGCTGCTGGAACGAGACGGAACGCACCCCGGAAAGCCTGCGCCGGACCCTCTATCTGCGGGTCGTTCAGGGAGCGGACTTTGAGATGTTCGTGCCGGAGCAGGAGATCGGCGAGGGCGAACTACCCGGCCATGAGAGCTTCTGGGCGCCGTGTGAGGGGTGAGCCCGTCAGCGGCGCGGCTGGTTTCGGAACCAGGGCTCCAGCCGGCTCAGCGCCTCCTCGATTTCCGGCGTAGACAGCGCGAAGGAAAAACGCATGAAGCGGTGGCCTTCGACGGGGTCGAAGTCGACGCCGGGAGCTGTGGCCACCCCCGTTTCCTCAAGCAGCTTCAGGCAAAAGCCGAGGCTGTCACCGGTAAACCGCGAAATGTCCGCATAGATATAGAAGGCGCCGTCGGGCGGCGCGATCCGCTCAAGGCCGAGGCCGGGCAGGGCGCCGAGCAGGAGCTCCCGGTTGCGGCGATAGACGGCGACATGGCCGTCAAGCTCGTCGCGGCTGTCCATGGCAACGAGGCCGGCATGCTGGGCAAGGGCTGGCGCGGTAAGGAAGAGGTTGCCGATATAGGCGCCGGTGCGCTGATAGCTGTCGTCAGGTGAAACCAGCCAGCCGAGCCGCCAGCCAGCCATCGAGAAGTATTTCGAGAAACTGTTGACGATAAAGGCGCCGGACTCGAATTCGAGCAGGGAGTGGATATCGGGGCCGTAGCTGAGGCCGTGATAGATCTCGTCCGAAATGATCCGTATGCCCTTCCTGCGGCAGACATCGGCGATGGCGGCAAGTTCGTCCTTCGGGATGATCGTGCCGGTGGGGTTTGCCGGGCTCGCCAGGATCACGCCTTTCGGTGTGGGGGAGAGCGCATCCAGCGCGGCAGCCGACAGCTGGAACCGCGTCTCCGGCCCGCAGGCAATCTCCACCGGTTCCATGTTCAGCGCCCGGATGGTGTTGCGATAGGCGACATAACCCGGCCGGGCGAGGGCAATCCGGTCGCCGGGGCTGAAGGCGGTGGCCAGCGCGAGGACGAGCGCTGGCGAGGCGCCGCAGGTGATCGCGATGCGCCGGGTCGGCACTTCGACGCCGTAGCTCTCGCGGTAATGCTGCGCGATGCGCTGTTTCAGCGGAAGGCTCTCCCAATAGCCCATCGCCTCGGCATCGAGAATTTCGTGTGCCTTCGCGATGGCCCGCGCCGGCGCCCCGGTCGAGGGCTGACCGAACTCCATATGCAGGATGCGCCTGCCTTCGGCTTTCAGCTCATGCGCGCGCCGGCTGATCGCGATCGCCTGGAAGGGCGCGATATCCTGTCCCATCGCCTGCCTGCCTCCTATTTCGCCGCCAGTGAGGGCAGCCATGTGGCGAGAGAGGGCACGGCCGCAACCAGCGCAATCAGTGCCAGCTGGAGGCCGATGAAGGGCAGCGCGCCCTGCCAGATCTGCAGCGTGGCGACCTCGGGCGGTGCGGCCCCGCGCATATAGAACAGCGCAAAGCCGAAAGGCGGGGTGAGGAAGCTCGTCTGCAGGTTCACGGCCATCAGGATGCCGAGCCAGACCGGATCGCAGCCCATCAGGATCAGTGGCGGCGCGACAAGAGGTACGACGACGAACACGATCTCGATGAAGTCGAGGAAGAAGCCGAGGAAGAACATGATCAGCATCGACATCGCCAGCGCGCCCCACTTGCCGCCGGGCACCGCGTGCAGCATGTCGGCGACAAGCTCGTCCCCGTCAAAGCCGCGGAAGACGAGGCTGAAGAGGGAGGCGCCGATCAGGATCAGGAACACCATCGAGGTGATGTGGACGGAGCTTTTAAGCGCGGGCTGCAACTGCTTCATGCGGCGCAGTACGAGCAGGCCCGAGGCGATGGCGGCGAAGAAAGCGAGGGCGGACAGTGCCGTGATCGCCATGCCGATGAATTCGGCGCCGGAATGGCCGCCCGCGACCGCGCGCAGGTCGAGCGCATTGCGCAGCACGATGATGAGGAGCAGTCCCGCAAGGCCCGCAAGCATCACCGGCACCAGACGGCTCCGCGCTTCCCGTGCGAGCCGCAGGCCGGCCAGGAGAATGGCGCCGCCCGCGCCGATGGCAGCGGCCTCGGTCGGCGGTGCGATGCCGGCAAGGATCGAGCCGAGTACGGCGACGATCAGTCCGAGCGGGGCAATGAGGCCGAGCACAATCTCGCGGGCCGAGAGTGGCGCCGTGCCTTCCAGCGTCCTGGCGGGCGGGCAGGAGTCCGGACGGAAGATCGCCATCAGTGCGATCCAGAGAAGATAGAGCGCAACGAGGATCAGGCCGGGGATCAGCGCGCCGGCGAACAGGTCGCCGACCGAGACGACGGCCGAGCCGGCCCCGCTGCGCAGGCTGGCCTGGCTGGCGGCGTTGGAGATGGCGTCGGCCAGCAGGATCAGCACGATCGAGGGTGGGATGATCTGGCCAAGCGTGCCGGAGGCGGCGATGGTGCCGGTGGCGAGGCGTGGGTCATAACCCTGGCGCAGCATCGTCGGCAGGGCGATCAGCGTCATGGTGATGACGGTGGCGCCGACGATGCCGGTAGAAGCGGCGAGCAACGTGCCGACAAGTACGACAGCGAAGCCGAGTCCGCCGCGCAGCCGGCCCAGCAGACGGCTCGCAATGTTCAGAAGGTCTTCAGCCACGCGCGAGCGTTCCAGCACCACGCCCATGATGACGAACAGCGGCACGGCCACCAGCGTCTGGCTCTGCATGATCGAGCCGCCTTCGATCCGGCTCGGGAAGGCGCGCAGGAAGGATTCCGGGAACACGCCCGCCGCGATGCCGATGAGGGCGAAGATCAGCGCGACGCCGCCGAGGGTCAGCGCGACCGGATAGCCCGCCAGCAGCGCGCCGATGGCGGCGAGGAACATCGCAATGGCGAGGATGGCCTCAAGCTCCATGGCCGCCTCCTTTCGCCGCGATCTGTTCCGGGGTTTCCGGCGCGAGCGCACCCGTGAGGCGCAGAGCGGCCTTGATGGCCTCGGACAGCCCCTGCGCCATCAGCAGGACCGCAAAGGCCGGCACCATAGTCTTGAACAGGAAAAAGATCGGCAGCCCGTCAGATTCGCGGCTGCCTTCCAGCAGCATCCAGCTGCGGGCAAGGCCTGCCTCGCTGGTCATCAGGATGCGCACACAGATCGGGAAGAGGAACAGGTAGATGCCCGACAGTTCGATCCAGTTGCGCCCGGTCTCGCCGAAGCGGGGGCGCAGGATATCGACGCGCACATGCGCGCCGTCGCGCAGCGCAGCGGCGGCGCCAAGCATGAACATCGCCGCAAAGGCGTAGGTGGTGATCTCGTTCAGCCAGGTGAAGGAGAGCGAGAAGGCGTAGCGCAGGATCACCACGGCCAGCATGGCGAACACCAGGATCAGGGCGGCGGCCATCGCCGCGCCGAGCGCGCCGCCGCTCACCCGGTCAATCAGACGGCTGAGCTTCAGGGCGAAGCCATCGATCAGGCGTGGCGCGCTCAGCGCGATCAGGGGCACAAGAAAGAGCGGCAGGCTGAGAATGCCCAGCCATTTGAGTCCTGTGCCAATGAGGAGAAAAATGCTGGTATCCATGCCCCGCCCGGCGCCTTTACTTGCCGAGGGACCGGGCGGCGTAATACGGCCCGTCGGAGATGTCGGACCAGTTGCGCATGAGTTTCAGCGCCCGCTCATAACTCTCATAGATGCGCTTTTCGATCCCGCTGCGCCCGGCGGCGGCGCGGACGTCATAGGCAGCTTCCGACATGCGTTTCACAACATCCTCCGGAAATGACCGCAGGCGGACATTGTGCTGGTTGACCAGAAGCTCGAGATGCACAGCGTTCTGGTAAGTGAACTCACCGACCGATTGATGGTTCACCCCGTCGCAGGCGGCCCTGAAAATCGCCTGTTCGCCTTCGTTCAGGCTGTTCCAGACGCCAAGATTGATGCCGACGGCAAGGCTCGCGCCCGGCTCCTGGAAGCCGGGGCCATAATAATACGGTGCCTCCCGGTGGAAGCCGAGGGCGTAGTCGTTCCACGGGCCGACCCATTCGGCGGCATCGATCGCGCCGGTCTGGAGCGCCTGATAGATTTCTCCGCCCGCGATCGCGATAGAGGCGCCGCCGAGGGCGCGCACCACTTCGCCGCCCTGTCCGGGGATGCGCATCTTGAGGCCGGCCATGTCGGACAGTGAGCGGATTTCCTTGCGGAACCAGCCGCCCATCTGGTGGCCAGTATTGGCCCCCTGTAGCGGTTTGATGCCGAACTGGGCGGAGAGCTCATCCCAGAGTGCCTGGCCGCCACCGAAATCGATCCAGCCCATGATCTCCTGCGCCGTCATGCCGAAAGGCACGGAGGTGAAGAAGGGATAGCCGGAGGATTTCGCCGCCCAGTAATATTCGGCGCCGTGATAGATGTCGGCCGAGCCATTGGCGACGGCGTCGAAGGATTCGAACGGCGGGACGAGCTCGCCGGCGGCGAAGACCTTGATCTCGATCAGCCCGTCGGTCATCGCGCTGATACGCTCAGACAGACGCTCTGCGGCCGTGCCGAGGCCGGGCAGCCCTTTCGGCCAGGTGGTGACCATGTTGAAGCGCCGCCGGTTGCGGCTGATGGCGGGGGTGGCCAGCACGGCCCCGGCGGTCGGTGTCGAGAAGGTGGCAACCGCGCCCGCCGCGCCAAGGGCGCCTGCGCCAATCAGGTTGCGGCGATTGATCATGAAACCCTCCCCACGCGGCGCGGAACTTGTCCGGCCATCAGGGCCGAGGGGTCCGCTTTGCCGGCGAAAAACCTAGTCGTCGTCTCTCAAGGGCCGCCAACGGTCGCCGTCAAGCACTTCCAGCGGCTCATAGCGGCGTTTGTAGTCCATCTTCGGGCTGCCCTTGACCCAGTAGCCCAGATAAAGGTGGGGCAGGCCAAGCTCATGCGCATGCCGGATATGGTCGAGGATCAGGTAATGTCCGAGGCTCTGGCCGGTCTGTTCCGGGTCGAAGAAAGTATAGACCATCGAGAAGCCGTCACGCAGGATGTCGGTGATCGCGGCGGCGACCAGCGGCGCGTCCGGCTCCGGCCCATCACGGTATTCGAAAATCAGGCTCTGCACCGGGCTGCCGCCGACCATGGCGACATAGTCGCGGTAACTCATGTCCGACATGCCGCCATTTTCATGCCGGGTGGTGACATAGCGTTTGAGCAGGCGGAACTGTTCCCGGTTCGCCTGTGCCGCCGCAGGGCGGCGCACGAGGTGTTCATTCCGGGTCAGGACGCGCCGGTCATTGCGGCTGAACTCGAACTCGCGGGTGACCACGCGCACGCTTTTGCAGGCATTGCAGCGCGCGCAGGCCGGGCGGTAGGCGATGGACTGGCTGCGGCGGAAACCGGACTGGCTGAGCACATTGTGCACCGCGTCGGCTTCCGGAATTGCGAGATTCGTGAAGGCTTTCCGCTCCTTCCTGTCGGGCAGATAGGGGCAGGGGCTGGGGTTCGTCACATAGAACCTCAGTGACCGCTCAAGGCCCGCCGGCAGGAGGTGTGAATCTGAAAACTTCATGCCGTGAAACGATACACTGCGCCGCGAATCCGCCAAGTGGCGATTTCGGGGCAGGCGCTGTTGCGGTGCAAAAATGCCACAGCGGTGTGGCGGCCAGGCGATGGCCTAGTCGGCAAGTTGGATTTGCAGGCTGATGCGCCGGTTCGCGGCCAGGTGCGGCTGGCCGGGGGTCAGCGGGCGGGTATCGGCATATCCCGTGACGGCGCGGATGCGGGCCGTGGGGATGCCAGCCGCTTCGAGCGCCCGGCGGGCCTCATTGGCGCGCGCGGTGGAAAGGTCCCAGTTGGAAAACGCGCTGCCGGCGACGGAAAAGGCATCGGTATGGCCCTCGATCGACACGGCACCGCCAAGCGGAGAGAGGCTGTCAGCGGCGGCAAGCACGAGGCTGCGGCCTTCTTCGGTCAGTGCCCCGCTGCCCGTCTCGAAGAGCGGCCGGCCTGCGGTGTCAACAAGCTCGATCGTGATGCTCTCGGAGCTGGCGGTCACCCGGACGCTGTCGCCGGCGGCTTTCAGGACGGGGGACAGGTCAAGGGTAGCCAGTGCCGGTTCAGCCGGCGCGGCAGCGGCCGGGGCACGCTGCTTGCCGGTAAATTCGGCCGCAATCACGGCCCGGTCGTCCTGCGACACGCCGCTGACCAGCCACATCAACAGGAAAAACGCAGCCAGAGCCGTCAGGAAGTCGGCATAAGCCAGCTTCCAGGTGCCCAGTTTGCGGGCCGGCACGGCGGGCCTTCTGCCCGCCTGCCGCCGAGAGGTTGTGGCGACTGCCATACTCCTGCGTGTCCAATCCTTCTGATGGATGATCCTTTTCTATCAGGCCATGGTGAAATCCATGCTTCGGCGAGGGGTGGGATTTCGATGAAATTCGATCTATTCGGCTGGGGATGGATGAGGAGGCCTGCATGGCGCGGACGGCATTTCTGGGACTGGGCGTGATGGGTTTCCACATGGCGGGCCACCTCGCCCGGGCGGGCCATCAGGTGACCGTCTGGAACCGGTCTCCGGAAAAGGCCGCCGCCTGGGCCGGGGTGCACCGCGGCAAGGCGGCCGCTGACCCGGCCGGGGCCGTTTTCGGGGCCGAATATGTCCTGATGTGTCTCGGCGATGACCCGGATGTGCGCGCCGTCTTCGCCGCCTTCGAGCCAAGCCTCGGCGCCGGCATGACCGTGATCGACCACACCACGGCCTCGGCGGGCCTCGCACGGGAACTTGCCGCGCGCTGCCGCGCGAAGGGCGCGCATTTCATCGACGCCCCGGTCTCCGGCGGTGAGGCGGGCGCGATCAATGGCAAGCTGACGATCATGTGCGGCGGCGAGGAAGCCGCCTTCGCCGCCGCCGAGCCCGTCATGGCCGCTTTTGCCCGCGCTATCACGCTGATCGGCGGGACAGGCGCCGGCCAGCTTGCCAAATCGGTCAACCAGATATGCATCGCCGGGATCGTTCAGGGCCTCGCGGAGGGGCTTCACTTCGCCGAGAAGGCAGGCCTCGATGCGGAGAAGGTGATTGCCGCGATCTCAGGCGGGGCGGCCCAGAGCTGGCAGATGGAGAACCGCTGGCAGACGATGGTGGAGGGGCGGTTCGACTTCGGCTTCGCGGTCGACTGGATGCGCAAGGACCTGCACATCACGCTGGACGCCGCGCGCGAGACCGGCGCCAGTCTGCCGCTGACGGCGATGGTCGACCAGTATTATGCCGATGTGCAGGCCATGGGCGGCGGGCGCTGGGATACGTCGAGCCTGATTGCGCGGTTAAAACGTTGACGGACGATCACCGTATGGAAGCGATTTCTGCTGGTTGACGAGCATGAGTGACCACATCTCCCGAATATGGTCTGCGGAATCGAGTGAAGCTCGAAGAAATTGGGCGCTGGCGATATAGAGCAGCCCGAAAATCGCACACCCGGCGAAGAGCAGAATCACGATCAATGCCGACATGCCTGCTTCATCACTGTATTCCATCGTGCTCGAATAATACATCCCGACTATGAGGATCAGAACTCCAGCTATCAACAGAGCCCACCCGAAGAAGTTCAGGCAGCCGACGACAAATCGGGCGATGCCGTATTTGGTTTGAACCTTGTCATACATGATTTTCACCCCCGCATTCTCCTGATTGTGATTACCACCGGTAGAAACCGTAGTCACGTTGCGGTTTGTTGGTGCTGCTGTATCTTGAGTTGATGGAGGGGGCCATGGCCAAGGCAAAATACGAACTCAAGACCAAAGCGACCGAAATCGCGCCAAAGGATTTCATCGCTGCGATGGAGGATGGCCCCCGCAAGGCGGACGCTGAGACCCTGCTGAAATGGATGACGAAAGTCACCGGCCTCAAGCCGAAAATGTGGGGGCCCGGCATCATTGGCTTCGGCCGCTATGCCTACACCTATGACAGCGGCCATTCCGGCGAATTCATGCTGACGGGTTTCAGTCCGCGCAAGGCGAACATGGTCCTCTACATCCTGCCGGGCTATGCCGACAGCTCGGACAAGCTCGCCAGCCTCGGCAAGCACAAGACCGGCAAGAGCTGTCTCTATGTCAACAAGCTTGCCGATATCGACATGGCCGTGCTGGAGGAGATTGTCCTCGACGGCCTCGCCCACATGCGCAGGAATTACCAGACCTGGGGCGAATGACGCTCACGCTTTCGTGAGCGGTATAGACACGCCGCCATGTGACAACTAAAGGTGTCATATGGATCTGGCCCATGACGCCTCCCTCGACGATGATCTCCGCGATCTCCTGCGCTTCGCGGACACCGTTTCCCAGGCGCATTTCCGCCTTTCCGAAATTGTCGGCGCGGTGCATGGCGACCGCCATCTCGCCAATGCGAGCCGGGGAGTGCTGCGCTATCTGATGGCCGCAGGGCCGCGCACTGTGCCTGAGATTGCAAAATGGCGCGCAACGAGCCGCCAGTTCATCCAGCGCCTGGTGGACGCGCTCGCGGCCGAGGGCCTCGTTATTCTGAAATCCAATCCGCAGCATCAGCGCTCCCGGCTTGTCGCCGTTACGCGCAAGGGGCGCACCCGCGTCGCAGAGATGGTCGCAAAGGAAGTACGGCTGCTCGAAGAAGGGCTTGCTCGCAGTGGTGCCAGCCTGGCGGACGTGCGAGCCGCCACCAACCTTATCCACCGCTTCATCGGCGTGATTGGCACACTTACAGACGAAATCAGTTCCGGAAATTCAGAATGATCCAGCGCATCCTTCACATTGGCGGAGCGGGATTCCTGCTTCTCGGGTTGATAATCCCCGGATTCTTGGTCTCCTCATGTGCCAGCACAGCTGCGCGCCTGTCCGCACTTGAAAGCATCGCGCCGCCTGCGCCTTACCGCATCGAACGCGACGCTTACGGTGTGCCGACGATCTATGGTGAGACGGATGCCGCGACCGCCTTCGGGCTTGCCTATGCGCATGCCGAAGATGATTTCGCCACCATTCAGCGCCAGGTACTTGCGGTGCGGGGCGAACTCGGCGCAGTCGATGGCAGGGCAGGCGCAGAGGCAGACTATTTCGGCAAGCTGATCGACGTGAAGGGCCAGCTGGCGGCGGGCATTGGTGCTGTTTCTCCGCAAGCGCGCGAGATGGCGCAGGCTTATGCGGACGGGCTCAATCTTTACGCTGCCCGCCACCCCCGGCAAGTGCTCCGCCGGCAGGTATTTCCGATTACTGGTGAGGATGTGATCGGCGGCTTTGTTCTGGTCTCACCGCTGTTCTTTGGTGTCGATGACACGGTTTCGCGTCTGTTCAGCGGCCGGGACCTTCCACCGGATGGCGGTTCCGAAGAGCGCGGCTCCAACGCCTTTGCGTTCGCGCCCCACCGCACAGCAGATCAATCCACAATCCTTGTCTCAAATTCGCATCAGCCGTGGGAGGGTGCAGCCGCCTGGTATGAAGCGCGTGTCGCCAGCGGCGAAGGCTGGTCGATGCAGGGCGCGCTGTTTCCCGGCAGTCCGGTGATCCTGATGGGGCACAATGAACATCTCGGATGGACAAACACAGTCAACCGCGCCGACCTTGTGGACGTTTATGAACTGGTGCTCGACAAAACGGGAAAGCGTTATCGGCTGGATGGCGCGTGGCAGGCGCTTGAGCATCGGCATGTGTGGCTGAAGGTGAAGATGGGGCCGGTCACGGTGCCGGTGCGCCAGAGTGTCTGGGGCTCCGTACACGGACCGGTAATCAAGAACGGCAAGGGCGCGTTTGCAATTCGCTATGCCGGCTTTGGCGAGACGCGCCAGTTCGAGCAGTATTACCGCCTGAACCGCACGGAAAACCTCGCCGAATGGCGCGAAGTGATGGCGATGCAGGCGATTCCGGCGACAAACTTCATCTATGCTGACAGGCTCGGCAATATCGCGTTCCTGTACAATGTCCGTCTGCCGAAGCGCGATCCTGCCATCGACTGGTCCGGCCTGCTGCCTGGTGATGACAGCGCGCTGATCTGGACCGAGTATGAGCCGCCGGAGCGTATCCCGTTCCTGATCAACCCATATTCGGGATATATCGTGAATGCCAACAATACGCCATGGCTCGCCACCGAGCCGGAGGATGATATGGGGCCGGGGGATTATCCTGGCCTTGTCGGAGTGGAGACATGGGAGACGAACCGCATCCTGCGGGCCAAGAGCCTGCTGGAAGGCGGCGGCCTGTTCGACGATGCGCGTATCCATCAGATCAAGTTCGACAAGGGATATGAGCGCACCTCGCGTCTCGGAGAGGCCTTCCTCGCGGCAGTGGCGGATGCGCGGGCTGCGAGTTCTCAGGCGGAGGCGGTCATGCTGCTCGATGAGTGGGACTGGACGCTGGAAGGCGAGGGTGCGGCCGATTCACTTGCGCTGATCGTGAAGCAGGAGTTGCAATGGACGCTCTACCGGCGTGAAGACCCTCGTGCCGGGCGGGAGATCGTTGCGGATGCGGCGGATCATCTGCGCCGACATTTCGGACGGCTGGACGTGCCGTATACGGACTTCGTTCGGCTCAGGCGGGGGTTGTCGGATTATCCGCTTGCCGGCGGGCCAGAAGCGCTCCGGGCATTGATGTTCCGCCCCGATGCGGATGGCCGGTATGTCGCCGTCGGCGGGGACAGTTTCATCATGACGGTCAAATGGCCGAAGTACGGCGCACCAGAGACACAGACCATCTATCCGTTCGGCGCCGCGATGGGGCGGCCGGACTCGGCGCACTATGCCGATCAGGCGGAGATGTTTTCGCAGGAAGCGTTCAAGGTCTCGCCGCTACCTGTCTACGAATAGGCAGCGAACACAAGCAGCGGGTTTACATATGGGCATGAGCACTTAAATTACATGGTGCCCTGTTCTTCAGGCGACGAGAGCCCCGTGGCGTGTGCAGGATTGCGCCGCCTTTGATTCACCTCCTCCGAAGAGATTGGACCCCACATGACGCAAGTCAAAACCGGTGACACCGTACATATCCACTATACCGGCACGCTGAGCGACGGCACGACCTTTGACAGTTCCGCAGGCCGCGATCCGCTGGCTTTCCAGGTCGGCGCCGGCCAGATCATACCCGGTCTCGATTCGGCTATTCCCGGCATGGCCGTCGGCGACAAGAAGACGGTGAATGTCCCGTGCGACCAGGCTTATGGTCCGGTCAACCCCGCCATGCGCCAGGATATTCCGCGCGCTGACATTCCGCCCCATATCCCTGTTGATGTCGGTACCCGTCTGGAAATGCAGACGCAGAGCGGCCAGCCGGTTCCGGTCACCGTGGTCGCCTCCGACGAAAAAATTGTGACGCTGGACGCCAACCACCCCCTCGCCGGCAAGGACCTCACCTTCGATATCGAACTAGTGGCGATCAAGAGCGCAGCCTAGCCGAGCTCTGGTCAGTCGCGAGAGAAGGCGGGACAATTGCTGATAAAGGCGGCGAGCGCCTGATCAGGCTTTGGCAGGTGATAAGTCACTTCCGGCTGGCCAATCAGCTTCAGTGTGACAGGATCACCGGCATAGATCGCATCGACAATTCTGTAGGCGAACTCACGTCCGACACCATAGGCGATTGAGCCTTTCTTGCGGAAGATGAAACGTTGTCGCCTCTCATAGCGCTCGCCCGCAATCAGGACTTCGCCATATTGGCCGCGCAATCTGCCATCCTGACCGAAGAGGACCGCCTTGTCGCTGAAATCGACGGGTTTGAGTGAGAAGGTTATGCCGAATCTGGCCTTGTCGGTGCAGTCCAGCAAAACGCTTGGCGCATTGGGCGTGTTCGTGAATGCGACAATACCGGTAAAGGACGCCTTGTCCTCGCTGGCACCTTGTTTCAGGACATAGTCGCCCTTGCCGACCTTCTCAAGATAGTCGGTGTTGTAGGTGCCATAAAGCTGCACCGACCAGCCGGGGGTGGCGGACTCTGGTTCCGCCTGCGCGTGCTGCGGGATTGTGGCGGCGATGGCGAGGGCTGCGAGTAGGCGGCTGGTGATCAGATGTGCCGGATGCATGATTCCCTCTGAGTATCGAAAGGCTTCTGCCCACACCGATCACGGGGTGGGCCGCACCAATTGGGAATCTATACAGGTTCCCACACTGCACGCAAAGGGGGAAATGCGTGCCGGAAATCCTATTCCGAGGCGAACGCAGGGCAGGCCGCGACGAAACTCCGGAAGGTATCGTCCGGGTCCGGAAGACTGATAGCGACAGGCTTCAGGCCACCGACTTCAACCGCAATTTCCTTGCCCGCGTAAAGGGCATCAATCGTATCGTAAGCGATGTCGGCGGATGCTGTCTGGGCGACGTTCAGCTTGCCGCGGTAGAGGAAGCGATGGGCGTTGCGGGGCCGCTCGCCGTCAACGATCAGGCGGCCGCCCATGCCGCGTACCTGATTGCTCGATGTAAAGTAGTCGGTGTCGGCGAAGTCCACCGGGGCAAAGGAATACATGACCGAAAGGCCCTTTTCCTTGCTGCAGGAGAATAATGCGCCCGGCTGCGATGCGTCGGCGGTGTGGACGATCACGCCGGAATAGTCGACGCGGCGTTCTTCGACCGGCTTTCTCAGATCGTCACGGTCGTAGATGTCAAATGTGCGCATCGTCCAGCCGGTCGGCGCACTACCCGCGGCTGCTTCGGCGGCGCCAGGCAAGGCGGAGGCGGAAAATGCAATCGCGATAAGAGTTGATGCGAGAAGCAGGCTGCGCATGGGATGTCCTTCCTTGTTCGTTTTTCAATCAATATTAATTGAAAAACAATAAGTCAACATCGTTTTGCGAGATTTGGATTCTTCCTTCGCTGCGGTCTCAACCCCCCAGCTTCTCCGCTGCGCGTTCCGCAAAGTAGGTAATCACGCCCGCCGCGCCGGCTCGTTTGAAACACATCAGGGTTTCCATCATCACGCGGTCGCCGTCGATCCAGCCGTTCTGGGCGGCGGCCATGATCTGGGCGTATTCGCCGGAGACCTGATAGGCCAGCGTCGGCACGCCAAATGTCGATGAGACGCGGTGGACAATGTCCAGATACGGAAGGCCCGGCTTGACCATCACCATGTCGGCGCCTTCGGCAAGGTCGAGGGCGACCTCGCGCAGCGCCTCGTCCGTGTTGGCGGGGTCCTGCTGATAGGTCTTCTTGTCGCCTTTCAGCGCCGCCGCCGAGCCGATGGCTTCGCGGTATGGGCCGTAGAACCCGCTCGCATATTTGGCGGCATAGGCAAGGATCATCGCATGGGTGAAGCCTTCCTCCTCGAAGGCGGCGCGGATGGCGCCGATGCGCCCGTCCATCATGTCGGACGGGGCGACCACATCCGCGCCGGCCGACACATGAGCAAGCGCCTGCTGGACGAGGCGTTCGACCGTGGCGTCATTCGGGATGGTGCCGTCCTCGTCGAGCAGGCCGTCATGGCCATGGCTGGTATAGGCGTCCAGCGCAACATCGGTGATCAGGCCCACCTCCGGCGCGGCGTTCTTCATTTCCCTCAGCGCGCGCGGCACGAGGCCGTCCGGGTTCAGCGCGCCGGTGCCTTCGGCGTCCTTTCCGTCCGGCCCGATATAGGGAAAGACCGCGATCGCCGGGATGCCGAGCTCGTTGGCGCGTTTCGCGGCGAGACCGGCTTCCTTGACGCTCAGCCGGTCGACGCCCGGCAGCGAGGCGACCGGCACGCGGCCCTCGCCGTCATGCACGAAGATCGCCCAGACCAGGTCGGCCGGGGTCAGCACCGTCTCGGCCACGAGGCTGCGCACCCAGGGTGCCTGGCGCAGGCGGCGCAGGCGGGTTGACGGGAAAGATTGGGGAAAGTCGGTCATGTGTCGTGCCTCGGCCTCCAGTCAGGGCTTCAGCACTAATCGCCAAACCCCCTAGCGGCAATGCGCAATCCCGTTTACCAAAAGTCGCAGAGGGACCGCATGCAGTACGATTTCTTCCTCAGCTATCGCCGGACGGATCAGGCGCTTGCCCGTTCGCTGGCGGGCGCATTGGAGGGCCGCGGAGCGCGGGTCTGGTGGGATGACCGGATCGAGGGCGGCGAAGACTGGCGCGAGGCCATTGTCACGAACCTTGAGGCCTCCGAGGCGCTGGTCATCCTGTTTTCGGAGGCCTGCAATGCCTCCAAACAGCTGCGCAAGGAGCTGGCTGTGGCCGATCTGCTCGACAAGCAGATCATTCCCGTCCTGATCGAGCCGGCCGTCCCGCGCGGGCATTTCCTTTATGAACTCGCGGCGTTGAACTGGTTGCAGATCCATCCGGACCCGGCCTCGAAGGTGGAAGAGCTGAGCGGCCGGCTGGTGGCGGAACTCAATCTGCCGGCGGCGAGGGAGATGTCAGCCCCGCCGGCAGTGGCCGCAGAAGCGGCTGAAGCGGATTACGCGCTTGAAGAAACGCCGTCGGCGGCCGCAAGCCCCGCGCCTGCAGCCCGCAAGCGGGCGGCGCCGGCGCCCAAGGCTGCCCGCAGCCGGCCGGAAAAGGACCGCAAGGCCCACCGGAATTTCCTCGCCTTCAAATGGTATGAGGTGCTGATCGCGCTCGTGCTGGCCTGCGTCCCGACGCTTGGAAACCTTGCCAATCCGGTGGAGGGCCGGGTTCAGACCGCGACGGTCCTGACGCTCGATTATGTGATGGTCGCGCTGGTGGTGCTGATCTTCATAGCCATCATTGTGTTCCCGTTCCGATATTTCTTCCGGCGGCTCAGGGCGCGGGCGGCGCTGTTCTTTCACCTGGCCAGCGTCTGGTCGCTGTCGGCGGTCCTCGGCATCCTGTCGGCCTTCCATCCGGAACTGGCCGAGGAGGCGATGGGGTTCGGCGAGAACACGGCCCTCTTCATGCTGGTCTGGGGCGTGATCACCATTGTCATGTCGCTGCTGGCCTTCCTGATCTACGGCGCGCTGCATTTCCAGCGCAGCCTGCGCCAGCTGAAATCCAATACCGAGATGATCGGCGCGCCACAGAAGGCCTAGAACCGGCCGACCTTCCGCACCATGAAACAGCGTGCGCGCACATCGAGACCGCGTTCGTCCTGCGCGCTTTCGATCTCGATCATCCACTTTTCCATCTTTTTCCGGGGCAGTTCCCAGAAGCCATGCCTTCGGTAGAACGGCCCGTTCCAGGGCAGGTCGCGGAAGGTGGACAGAACAATGCGTTTGAGGCCCCGGTCCTTTGCTTCCTCCACGACGCGCCGGATCAGCGCGCCGCCTAGGCCCTTGCGGCCCTCGGCCGGGTCGACGCTGATCTGGTCGAGATAGAGCACATTCTCGCGGAGCGAGGTCAGCACGAAACCGGCGAGTTCGTCCTTGCGCCCGCGTACCGTGTGGACATGGCCGAGCGGAATCGCCGCCTCAAACACATCGGCGGGCACATGGTCGCCCAGCGCGTCTTCCGGCAACAGGCCTGTGCCTGCGAACAGCTGTCCGGCTGCGAGATCGATGGCGATCAGCGCGGGGATTTCCTCCGGCGCCGCGCCGCAGATCACATATCCTTCAGGAAGGCGCTGGATTGACATAAGGTGAAGCTCTCGGACACATGCGGGCCAATCCCATAAACCAGACAGAAGGCCCCGCCAATGAGCCTCCTTTTCACAGACGAACAGCAGATGATCCGCGACATGGCGGCGAGGTTTGCCGCCGACCAGCTTGCCCCCCATTCCGAAGCCTGGGATCGGGACGGGCATTTCCCCGTTGATGTGATCAAATCGGCGGCTGAACTTGGCTTTGCCGGCATCTATGTGAAGGAAGATGTGGGCGGCTCCGGCCTGACGCGGACCGACGCGGCGCTGATCTTCGAACAGCTTTCCTATGGCGACGTGTCCACCGCCGCCTTCATCTCCATCCACAATATGGCCAGCTGGATGATCGACACATTCGGGTCCGCTGAGCAGCGCGCCGCCTGGCTGTCCCGCCTCACCTCGATGGAGCTCATCGCCTCCTACTGCCTCACCGAGCCGGGCGCAGGCTCCGACGCCGCCAGCCTCAAGACCAAGGCGGTCAAAGACGGCGATGAGTATGTCATCACCGGCACCAAACAGTTCATCTCCGGCGCCGGCACTTCGGATGTTTACGTCCTGATGGCGCGCACCTCGGACGATGGCGCCAAGGGCGTCTCCGCCTTCATCATAGAGAAGGACGCGCCGGGTCTTTCCTTCGGCGCGAATGAGCGCAAGATGGGCTGGAAATCCCAGCCGACCCGGCAGGTCATTCTGGACGGCGTGCGTGTTCCGGCCGCAAACCGCATCGGCGAGGAAGGCCATGGCTTCCGCTTTGCCATGGCGGGCCTTGATGGCGGCCGCCTCAACATCGCCGCCTGCGCCCTTGGCGGGGCGCAACTCGCGCTCGACAAGGCGGTTGCCTATGCCAAGGAACGCAAGCAGTTCGGCAAGTCCATCGCCGACTTCCAGAACACCCAGTTCAAGCTCGCCGACATGGAAACTGAGCTGCAGGCCGCGCGCCTGATGCTGTATGAGGCGGCCGGCCGCCTCGACGGCAAGACGCCGGACGCGACCCGCTGGTGCGCCATGGCCAAACGCTTCGTCACCGACACCGCCTTCAAGGTCGCCAACGACGCCCTGCAGATCCATGGCGGCTATGGCTATCTTGCCGACTACCATGTCGAACGCATCGTCCGGGATTTGAGGGTTCACCAGATCCTCGAGGGCACGAATGAAGTGATGCGGGTGATTATCTCGCGGGATATGCTGAAGGGGTAGTGCGTTCCTCCAGATTCTCGTCATCCCGGCTTTCGCCGGGATGACATGACTGGGCTGGAAGCTTTAGTGCCGCGGCACCCGCCCGCGTATCCGGTCAAACCCTTCCCGGACCATCGCAAACCGCGCCTCGATCAGGGGTTCGAACTGCAGGTCCGTGAAGATGTGCGGCCAGTCATTCTCGATGGCTTCGCGCACGAGTTCGCCGACATAGAGCGGGTCGATGCCGCCCGCGATGGCGGCCTCGACATCCTGCAGCGCTTCGCTCTGCACGACATCCGCCTCGTCGCCCGGTATCTTGCCAGCGAAGCGGTCCGGGATGTTGCGAGCCGAGTCGAGTATCCGTGTCCGGATGAAGCCGGGACACAGTACCGAGACGCCGATACCCTTCGGCGCCAGTTTCGGGCGCAGCCCTTCCGACAGCGCCACCACGCCGAATTTCGTCACGTCATAGGATGGGTTCGTCGCCGCGACCATGCCCGCAATCGAGGCAGTGGAGACGATCTGCCCGCCTTCGCCATGCGCTTCGATCAGCGGCCCGAAAATCTCGATCCCCCAGATCACCGACCAGAGGTTGACCCCCATCACCCAGTTCCAGCCGGCATCGTTCCAGGTGCCATAATCGCCCCCGCCGCCGACACCGGCATTGTTGACGAGGATGTGCACCTTGCCGAAACGGGCGATGGTCTCATCCGCCGCGCGCTGGAGGTTGTCTTTCAGCGACACGTCTGCAACGACGCCCTCAACATCCGCATTGGTCTCGCGCAAGCCCGCGACGGCCTCGTCCAGCGCTGCCTTCTCGATGTCGCACAGCATGACCTTGACGCCCGCCTGGGCGAGCGCGGTCGCAATGCCGAGACCGATGCCCGAGGCTGCGCCGGTGACGAATGCGGTCTTTCCTTCCAGGTGTTTCACTTGTTCCTCCCGTCAGTCTTTTGCGAAACCATGCGCCCGCCGCCCGCTGCGCGCAATCTCCCGACAGGCATCACGCAGCGTCACTTTTTGACGAAAACCGGATGACCTGCCATGACTGCCCCATGCCTGCCGACCTGATCACCGAAACCCTCGAACGCGCCGGTGAGCGATGCGCGGACCCGGCGCCGCTGGTCTATCAGCGCCTGTTCGCCCAACGCCCGGAGTTCGAGGAACTGTTCGTCATGGATACAGACGGCGGCGTGCGCGGCGCGATGCTGGAGACCTGTTTCGACGCCCTTCTCGGGGTTGCGGAAAACGCAGCCACCCAGCGGGTCATCATCTCTTCGTCCCGCTTCAGCCACACGGCCTATGGCCTCGCCGAGAGCGATCTCGATCTCATCTTCAGTGTGATCCGCGACACGGTGCGGGACCTTAACGGCGATGACTGGACGCCCGAAGCGGCCGCAGCCTGGGATGCGCGCCTCGCGGAGATTGCCGCCATCGCCTGAAATACTGGCGCCGCAGTTCTGCCTCCGCTAGGGTTTCCCGAAACGATCAGGGGAGGATTGAGATGACCGATGCCGCCACGGCCAGCTATGGCACTGTCTCACGCGTCAATCACTGGCTCGGCGCGCTGCTTTTTGCAGGCGTGCTCTCGGTGGGCCTCTATCTTGCCTACAGCGGCGTCGAGGGCGAGGAACGCGCGCCGATCATGGCCATGCACCGGGCGACGGGCACGGTGCTGCTGCTGTTTGCGCTCTGGCGGGTCTGGTGGCGCATCCGGCAGGGCTTTCCGGCGCCGCTGGACGGCGTGCCCGCCTGGCAGATCACGCTGTCGCGGGCAACGCATTGGGGGTTGATCCTCTGCATGCTGGCGATGCCGCTTTCCGGCGTGTTCCTGATGTCGTTGCTGGGTGGCCGGCCGATCAATATCTACGGCTTGTTCACGATCCCGCCGATTATGGACATTGAGGGCATCCGGCCGATCGGGCGTCAGATCCATGGCGCGGTAGCCTACACCTTCATCGGCCTCATCGGCCTGCACATTCTCGGTGCGCTGAAACACCTGGTCATTGACCGCGACGGAACCGTTCAGCGGATGCTGAGCGGGCGCAGAAGCGCCGTTTAGGCAGGGTTATTGTCAATGCCTGCCTGCCGGGTTTAACCTGGCTCTCGCAGCCCGCCGCAAAAGAGCGGGCCGGGAGGACATCATGCAGATCACATCCCTGCCGGGCGCCGGCGCGGAGATCACAGGCGTCGATATCCGCCGCCCGAGCGACAGCGAGTTTGCCGCCATCCGCCAGGCCTATGCCGATCACGGGGTCATCTTCTTCCGCGACCAGTCGCTCTCCGAGGAAGATCACATCGCCTTTGCGCGCCGCTTCGGGCCGATCAATATCAATCGGTTTTTCCTGGCGCACGAGCGCTATCCGGAGATCGCGCTGGTGCTGAAGGAAAAGGAACAGAAAACCAATATCGGCGGCGGCTGGCACACCGATCACTCCTATGATGCCGAGCCGGCAATGGGGTCAGTTCTGGTCGCGCGGCAGTTGCCGGATGAAGGCGGGGACACATGGTTTGCCTCGATGTATACCGCCTATGATACGCTCGATGAGGCAACGAAGGACGAGATCGCGGGCCTGCGTGCGGTGCATTCGGCCAGGCACATCTTCGGTTCGGGCGAGGCGAATTTCTACAAGGCGAATCAGGATACGGACGGGCGTATCAGCAATCCGGCTGCTGCGGATGTACTGGAGGATGTGACTCATCCGGTTGTCATCACCCATCCGCTGAGCGGCAGGAAGGCGCTGTATGTGAACCCGGCCTTCACGACCCGTATCGAGGGATATGATGCGGAGGCGTCAGGCGCGCTGCTCATGCGCCTGTACGCCCATGCGATGAAGGCAGACCATGCGCACCGGTTCAAATGGCGCCCCGGCTCGGTCGCCTTCTGGGACAATCGCGCCACCTGGCACTGGGCGATGAACGACTATCACGGCGAGCGGCGCCTGATGCACCGGATCACGATCGAAGGGTGCGCGCTGAACTGAGTTGTACTCAGTCCATGCGGAACTCGACGCCAATCTCGCGGCCGCTTTCCCAGCGCTTCAGGCAGACGCGCGGGCGTTTGAACTGCGGCAGCTCCATCTTGAACTCGTCGGGCAGGATGACACCCTCCGGAACGCAGATGCGGGCGCCGCCGGGCGAGACATCGCGCAGCTCACATTCGACCCGTTTGAACAGGCCGAGCTTCACATACCCCCTGCCTTCCACTCGGATACGCTGGCCCCGGCGGTTATACTGCAGGAACGGCTGGTGATTGATCTCGGGGCGCGGTTGGGTCATGGGGATGGCCGGGCAATTCTGTGGAGCCATCGCAAAATGGCATACTCTATGAATGGCACATCCGGGTAAAGTTGTGTCCAAGCCCATTGATTCAATTGAACAGATTTCCGTCAGTATACATTGACGATTACACGGAGGACGAGGGTGAGCGGCGAAGTACTTATCCGGGCAGAAAACGGCGTTGGCCGGATCACACTGACGCGGCCGCAGGCGCTGCATGCGCTGAACACGGCCATGTGCGCCGCCATACTGGAGGCTGTGTCGGCCTGGAGTGCGGACCCTTCGATCTATCTCGTCTGGATTGACCATCAGGAGGGAACGCGCGGCTTCTGCGCCGGCGGCGACATCCGCATGCTGGCGGAAAGCGGCGCGGGTGATGCGGCTGAGGCGCGGGAATTCTTCCGCACCGAATACCGTATGAATGTGGCGCTCGAAGCCTTTCCGAAGCCGATCCTGTCGGTACTCGACGGGGTGACCATGGGCGGCGGGGTTGGCCTTAGCGTGCATGGTTCGCACCGGGTCGCCACGGAGCGGACCCTGTTTGCGATGCCCGAGACGGGCATTGGCCTATTCCCGGATGTCGGAGGTGGCTGGTTCCTGCCGCGGCTCGCCGGCGAGCTTGGCACCTGGCTGGCGCTGACCGGTGCGCGCCTGAAAGGCACGGATGTGGCGGCGGCAGGTGTGGCGACGCATTTCCTGCCGTCCGAACTCGTACCGGCTCTGGCGAAACAGATCGGCGCGGCGGACTTCTCGGTCGATGCCGCGGGCATGTTGAACGAGATCCTCCGTAGCCTGACGCATGGGATACCGGCGCCGTCCTATGTAGCACATGGCGACGCGATCAATCGCTGCTTCGCATTCAACACGGCTGAAGAGATCGTCGCCGCTCTGGAAGCCGAAGGCAGCGACTGGGCAAAGGCGGAACTCGCCACCCTGCGCACAAAGTCGCCAGAGACGGTGAAGGTGGCTCTGCGCCAGTTGCGCGAGGGTGCCCGCTGTGAAACCTTTGAGGACAATATGCGGATGGAATTCCGCATCGGCTGGCGCAAGGTCCAGAGCCATGATTTCCAGGAAGGCGTGCGCGCGGTCATCATGGATAAGGACAATGCACCTGTCTGGTTACCGGGCCGGCTCGAAGATGTCAGCGAGGCAGATGTGGCGCGGTATTTCGAACCGCTGGGACAAGATGACCTGACATTCTGACGGGAAAGTAATTTACCTCATCCACTTCGTGAACTTGAGTATAGAGCCGCCCGGATACTTCCGGTCGGCTTTTTTCTGCGCGCTGTTTCAGAATGAAACGGATTCCGGCGGAAAAATCCGTTACGGGGCAGTAACGGTTAATGTATTCTCTGTTTTGTTTACCAACAGCGCCTGAAACCCTGTTGTGCTTATCAATTTATTAGGCCGCCTCCTGTAAATCTGTTCAAACTACAACAAAAGTTGAGTGGTGGTGAAAATGATGATGATGGACATGCAGGAGACTGCAAACGGATCAATTGGCGAATCTTTCCTGAAGTCTTTGTCGCTTCTGGAACAGGCACATCGCCGTCTGCACGATGTCGTGAAGGACGATCTCGAGCGGGGTGGCGAGCGTTCGCTGACGGGCGTTCAGGCACTCCTGCTGTACGAGATTGGCGAGGGTGAAGCACCGGCTTCGGTGCTTCGGGCTCGCGGCGCCTTTGCCGGCACCAGCCTTTCCTACAACGTCAAGAAACTTCAGGAAGGCGGCTATCTCGTCCAGACCCGTTCGGAAGACGACAAGCGCACGGTGACGCTTCGCCTGACCGAGCGCGGCAAGAAAGTCCGTACACGTGTGGAAAAGCTGTTTGAGAAGCAGGCCTCCGCGCTAGAGCCGACAGCCAGTGTCCGCGCGGATGATCTGTCGCAGTTGAACAAGACGATCTCTCGTCTTGAGCGTTTCTGGTCGGACCAGATCCGTTATCGTCTCTAAGACTGCGCAGAGCAGCTTGAAGAGCAGATGGGGGAACCCCCGGGCGTGATGGGCGCCCGGGGGTTTGCCATTTGTATGCAGGCGAACAATCCGGCTCTATTGCGGATAGACCATATCCAGAGTGACAGATATGCCGCCGGCCGGCACGAAAACAGCGGCCTGGTCGAAGGTCGGAGCTGCCGTAAGGCTTGCCGCATTGAGCGACGACCAGCCGTCGAGCGGGACGCCCTGCGCATCGACATCAAACACGCCATCGGCGTTGATGTCATGCCAGACCGAGACAGCATAGCGCCCTTCCGGCAAGTCGAAGCTGGCGCTCAGCGATCCCGCAGCAGGCGTTTCGAAGATCTGACCGGCGACGCCCTCGTCCTGCATGAACTGCGCCTCGGTCTGCACACCGATATAGAGTTTGCCGCCGCGTGCTTCGACCCCGTCGACGGTGACGGTAAGAGGGCCGGCTGCGGCGGCGCCGGCCAGCAAGAGGCTGGCGGCGAGAGCGGCGGCAAGGCGGGCGGGTGATTTCAGGTGGGTCATGGTCGGGGTCTCCTTCAGAATGGCCGATGAGCACTTTGTATTTCAAAGCGGACGCTCGAGTCAACAGAGAACTTTGAAAAACAAAGTTTCGGTAGAAGGGGAGCGGCAGGGGAGGGGTGGCGGCTTCCGGGCGGGCTTGTGTGCAGGGCGCCGGCGATTAAGCTGGCGACGAGCGCACTGAGGGAGCAGCCGGCCATGAAACTCTTCGCGGTCTTCATCGGCGGGGAGCATCCGCGCGCCAATATCGAGCTGCATGACATGCGCTTTGTGGCCGGCGAGACGCTGGAGGCGACGATTCCGCAGCTCCGGCAGGCCTGGTGGGGTGAGCCTGCCTCGCTGCATATCGATGGCTATGCCGAACTGACCGAGGCCGATGGCTGGGTGGTCGAGCTTGTGCCCGGCAAGGCGCCGGAAACGCCGGCTCGGTCGCTCTGGTTTGTCAATCTCGGCGGCTACTCGCCGGACCTGTTCGGCGAACAGCACAATTATCTGTTTCTGGCCGGTATGGACAAGGCCGAGGTCTGGGCGCGGGCCCGTGCGCTATCGCCTCACTGGACGGGCCGGCACAAGGACAATTTCGTCACGGTCGATGAGGTGATTGATGTCTCCGGCCTGGTTGAAGGGCAAGGCTGGCATGTGCGGCTGGAACAGCCTGCAACGGGCGCCGCGCCGGCCCGCATCGTCTCGGATTATATCCGGATCTGAGCCCATCAGGGCGGACGGACGGCGCAGTAATAAGCAGGTTGCGGGCCCGGCGGGGTTTGCCTATACACCGCCTTCCGGTCGGAGCGTGGCGCAGCCCGGTTAGCGCACTAGTCTGGGGGACTAGGGGTCGTGGGTTCGAATCCCGCCGCTCCGACCATTTATCGCAAGGCACCCGCCCCCGCCCTGCCTGGCCTTCGCTGAGCACGCTGATGAACCAGCGCGCGGCGGCGTCCCGGATCGAAATTTCCCCCTTCCCCCATCTTTTCCACAGGATAATTGCGCTCTAAAGTGGTGGATATGCGGGGGATGATCACCTTACTGACGGCGGCGGCCGGCAGCGCTGGCATTGCCGAGGCGGCGCCCTGGGTGCGCGAGGAGGGCGGCTGGTACGCCCGCGCGCTCGGCGCGCAGGACAAGCTGGACGGGGCGGTAGGCTGGCGAGCCGACTTTTATGGCGAGTATGGCCTGACGCCGAAGATCACGGTGACGGGCAAGAATGAGGCGGTGATGTATCCCGGCGCGGCCGAGTTCGACCGGGATTTCTGGCGCTTCACCCTGCGGCGCGAACTGGTGAGCCGGGGTGGCTGGACTGCGGGCGCGGAGGCCGGCATGGTTCATGGCAGCACGGTCACCAGCGTCTTTACCTGTAACGGGTTTGGCTATGAGGCGCGCGCCGGCGCCGGCTGGTCGGGCATGGTGTCGGGCCGTGCGCTTCACGGCTTTGCCGATATCGCCCATATCGTTCAGGAGGATGGCTGCGAGCGCACCCGGATCGAGACTGGCTATGGCCAGGACATCACCAGCCGCATCTTCATCGGCCAGCAGCTCTGGTTTGAAGAGGGCAATCAGAGCGCCCGGTCGGTGAAGACCGAGACGCAGCTGGGCGTGCATTTTTCAAGGTTCGACCTGTCGCTGGGCTACCGGCAGGAGATCGGCGGCGTGTTCGAGGAGAGCGCGGTTCTGGTTGCGCTGGTCGCGCGCGGTTAGGGGCCGCTCGGGCGGGGCCGGCCCTTCCCGCCAGTTGTCAGTACCATGAACAGTTCCACGATCAGCATGGGAACGATCCAGCCTAGCCAGTCACTGTTGGCGAACCGCACTGATGCATCTGGTTCAAATCCGAGGATGGCATCGGCGCCGATCAACCGGTCGAACATCCGGATCAGCAGGAAATATGCGCCCGCCACAAGTGCCCGTGCCATGTGCCTCTGGTGCCAGACAACGTCGCCGTGCCGGATGCACCAGATAGCGGCCACGAGGCTGGCCAGCCAGATCATCAGCAGCGTCGTCTGGCTCGGAATGGTCTGAGTGCCGAGCGGTGTGGTGTGGATCGCCAGCGTCGCGAAGATGGTGAGAATCGCCGCCGCAACCAGGCCGCGACCCGCTAAACGGTGGTAGACCGGGAAGCGTTGCCGGATGGCGCCGATAAACTGAAACGGTGCAAGGGCGAGATAGAGGGTGCCTGCGCCGATATGGAGGACGTGGCGCCAGTCATAGCTTGCTTTCAGGGGGCTGAAGGTCAGTGTCGCGGCGAGCGCCAGCAAAAGGAGGCCAAGATAGAGGCCCCAGAAGACCCAGCCCGCCCACTCTGTTGCCCTGCTGCCAGCTGCACCCATGCCGCCCCCCTTGAGCCTGGGAGACATTAGCCGGGAATTGCTGCTGCACAAGCACCCGGCGCGCCGACCCGCTGCGCCGGGTTTTACTCGGCCGGGCCGGCGCCTGTATCTTCTGCTTCCGCTCCCGGATACCCTGTCTCGGCCATCAGCCAGGCGATCACGGCGAGGCGGTCGGTTTCACGGCGTACACCCGAGAAGCTCATCCGGTTCCCGGGCACAAAGGTACGCGGATTGGCGAGCCAGTCGTCAAGCTGGTCCGGCGTCCAGATGAAGGTTTCTGTCTGAAGTGCTGGCGAGTAGGCGAAGCCTTCGGCGGTGGCGACCTGGCGGCCGAATAGCCCGTGCAGGTTCGGGCCGACGAGGTGAGGGCCGTTTTCCGCTGTCGTGTGGCAGGACTGGCAGAGCTTCCAGGTGCGGTTGCCGGCCGCATAGCTGGCGGTGTTGTAGGGTTCCGGCAGATGGGCGAATTCGAGGCTCGGCGCGCCGGGATCGGCGGCAGGCTGGGCGGCCGGCGCAGCCGACTGAGCCGGCGCACTGGTAGGGGCTTTCGGCGCCGGGTCGGATCCGCCGCAGGCGGTCATGGCGAGCGCAGCAATCAGGGCAAGCGGGGCGGCGGGATAAAAGCGCATCGGTTTCAACACCTTGTCTGAGGCAGGATCTCTTCGCCCGCATCTTTGCGCCGCGCGTGGGCAAACTCAACCATCACGGCGCCGCTGCGGCAATATGATGAAACATCTTTTGAAACAAAGCTGTGGGTGCGCCTGAGCGGTTCAGGGGACAGGCTTAGCGCAATCGGCTAGAGTTTCTGGCCCATGGCTGATTCTGCGCGCCCCCGCCCGACCATCCGCAAACTGCCCGCCGATGTGGTGAACCGTATCGCGGCCGGCGAGGTCGTGGAGCGCCCGGCCGCCGCAGTGAAAGAGCTGGTGGAAAACGCGCTGGATGCCGGCGCGCGCAGCATTTCGGTTTCGATCGAGGAAGGCGGCCTGAAGCGGATCAGCGTCGAGGATGATGGCTGCGGGCTTTCGGCGGGCGATCTCGTCATCGCGCTGGAGCGGCACGCAACCTCCAAGCTGGTGCCGGACGGTGACGGGCGGGTGGACCTGCTGAATATTTTCACGATGGGGTTCCGGGGAGAGGCCCTGCCCTCTATCGCCTCGGTCAGCCGTATGCGGATTGTCTCGCGCGCCGCCGGCGAAGACGCCGCCGAAATCGGCTCCGAAGCGGGCCGGATCGACGGGCCGGGCCCGGCCGCCTTTACGGGCCGCGGCGCGACAGGCACGCGCATTGATGTGAATGACCTGTTCCATGCAACGCCTGCCCGGCTCAAATTCATGCGCGGCGAGCGGGCCGAGACGATGGCGGTCACCGATACGGTCAAACGCCTCGCCATGGCCAATCCGGAGGTTGCCTTCAGCCTTGAGAGCAACGGCCGAAGCCTGCTGCGCTATCCGGCCGAAGCCGCCGGCGGTGCCGGGCGGCTGAAACGGCTCGGCGCGATCATGGGGCGGGAGTTTTCCGACAACGCCGTGGCGGTGGATGCGGCGCGCGAGGGCGTGCGCCTGTCGGGCTTTGCGGGCCTGCCGACGCTGAACCGCGGCAATGCGCAGATGCAGTTCCTGTTCGTCAATGGGCGGCCGGTGAAGGACCGCATGCTGACGGGTGTGGTGCGCGCGGCGTATCAGGATTTCCTGGCGCGGGACCGCCATCCGATGGTGGCCCTGTTCGTGGACCTTGATCCGGAAGGCGTGGATGTGAACGTTCATCCGGCAAAGACCGAGGTCCGCTTCCGTGATGCAGGCAGCGTGCGCGGGCTGATGGTCTCGGCGCTGCGCCATGCGCTGGCAGCGGCCGGGCACCGCGCTTCGACGACGGTGGCGGGGTATGCGCTTGGCAAGGTGCGGGCCGAGCCTCAGGCGGGTTTCCTGTGGCAGGCGCCGCAGACGGGCGGCCATGTCCTGCGCCCGGCGATGCCGCCGGAACTGCGCGAGGAGGCGGAACCTTTCCGGCCGCGCGGCTTTGTGCCGGACGCTGGTGCGCCGGATGCGGCGCCCGCCGGGCGGGTCGAGACCGGGCCGGTGCCCGCGCCCGGCGACTTGGCGGAATACCCGCTCGGCGCGGCGCGTGCGCAAGTGCATGAAACCTATATCATCGCTCAGACGGCGGACGGTATCGTCATCGTCGATCAGCATGCCGCTCATGAGCGTCTTGTCTATGAGGCGATGAAACGCCAGATGGCGGAGGGCGGCGTGCGGCGCCAGGCGCTTTTGATCCCGGATATTGTCGAATTGTCCGAAGACGAGGCGCACCGTGTCACCGCCCGCGCGGAGGAGCTCACCGCGCTTGGTCTGGAAATCGAGCCCTTCGGCCCCGGCGCCATCGCTGTGCGCGCCACGCCCGCCCTGTTCGGAGAGATGGACGCCGCTGGGCTGATCCGCGACCTTGCCGACGATTTTGCCGAATACGAAGCCGGCCTCACCCTGTCCGAGCGGTTCGAGGAAGTGATGGGCAACATGGCCTGCCGCTCCTCCATTCGCGCGGGGCGCCGCCTCAGTGGCGAGGAGATGAACGCCCTCCTGCGCCAGATGGAAGCGACACCCCATTCCGGCCAATGCAATCATGGCCGGCCTACCTATGTCGAACTCAAGCTAGCCGATATCGAACGCCTGTTCGGGCGCCGGGGATGAACGTGAATTTCAGTGCCCTGATCTTTGACTGTGACGGCGTTCTCGTCGACTCGGAAGTCATTGCAATCCAGAGCGAGCGGGAATTGCTGGCGGGCTGGGGTCTTCACTACGAATTTGAAACTTTCGTTTCCCGCTTTGTCGGCCTCCATAACCGGGATTTCTACACGGCCCTGCTCGCGGATGCAGCGGCCCTGGGCCGCACCCTGCCGGAGGATTTTGGCAAACAGATTCAAGCCAACACCTGGAAGCGCTACGAAAGCGATCTGACAGCGATTGAGGGCGTGCCCGATGTTGCGGGGGCATTCAGTGGGCGCGTGGCTGTAGCCTCCTCATCCGAAGCGGACAAGCTCATCCGTAAACTTCAGATCACCGGCCTGCACGATCTCTTCGCGCCCGACATCTATTCCTCCGATCTTGTCACCAATGGAAAACCGGCGCCAGACCTCTTTCTCCATACCGCCGCCCGGATTGGTGCAGCGCCCGATGGCTGCCTCGTGATCGAAGACAGTGTGAACGGCATCAGAGCCGCACGCGCAGCCGGAATGACTGCCTGGGGTTTCACCGGGGGCGGGCATGCCGATGCAGGGCTCGCGGGGCGCCTTGCCGAGGCAGGCGCCCATGCCGTGGTCGCCTCGCATCGTGAAATTGCCAGCGCGCTTCAGGGTCTCTAGCTTCCGGCCATGTTCACCCGTCGCACGCTTCTGACATGCCTCTCCGGCGCGGCGCTCGCCGCCTGTACTCACCGCGCGGACGCTTTGCGCATCCCTGCTGCCTCCGCGCGCCGCCGGATCGAGGATCTGGTATTTTCGGCGATGGTGCCGGCGGCGGGGCTGTTGGTACGCCATCGCGAAGAGGTGGTTTTCGCCCATGCGGAGGGCCGGGCGCAGGGCGCTGCCGGAGAGGCAGAACCTCTCCCCTTCCGGACCGACACACCGATGCGGGTGGCCTCGGTTTCAAAGATGGTGGTTGCCTTGGCTGCACGCCGTCTGGCGGCCAAGGGCGTGATCGATCTGGATGCTGACATTCGCGGCTTGTTTTCGCCGCCGCTCGTGCACCCGGAGCATCCGGGCATGGCGATCAATCTGTACCACCTGCTGAGTCATACCTCCGGGCTGCGCGATCCGGAGGTATACTGGATGCCAGCGCCGGGGCGGACCGAAGACCTGTTTACGGATGATATGTGGAGCCCGGAGCATTGGAGTGTTCCGGGGGTCGGTTTCCGCTACTGCAATTTCGGTTATGGCCTGGCGGGTGCATTGCTCGAACAGGCGGCTGGTGAGCGGCTGGACCGGATCATCGCGCGCGAGGTGTTGCTTCCGCTCCAGCTGGATGCCGGGTTCAATTGGTCAGGCGTTTCGTCAGACAAGCGCCGGCGGGGAGCAACGCTCTACACCCGCGAGGATGATGGCAGATGGCAGATACAGGCAGACGGGCCGGATAATCTGAAGGGGCAGGAACCTGTGATCCTGAAAGCAGGCGACTTTCGGCTTGAAGACTATCGTCCGGGGTCGAATGGAACCCTGTTCAGCCCGCAGGGCGGGCTGCGCGCGAGCCTTGAGGACATGGCGGTGCTGGCGCGCGCCGCAGCGCTTGAGATGCCTGAGCCGCGATGGGCATATGATCGGGGTTTCGCGAACGGGGATACTGATGGAGATTATTTCGAGGCGTTCGGCGCCGGGGTTCAGTTGCATATGCCGGGCCACTCGCCTGTGCCCGGTATATCTCTGACCGGTCATCATGGCGAGGCCTACGGACTATATTCCGGCGCTTTTCATGCGCCGGACCTCGATGCGGAGATTGCCTTTGCTGTCACCGGTTCGAGCGTGTCCGGTGGGGCGCGGTCGGTCCATCATCCCGTTGTAGTCAAGGCAACCGAGCCTCTCTGGGCGGCGGCTGAAACCTTGCTCGGCGCCCTCTAGGTTCTTGTTTTCCTTGAAGCCTTGCGCGGCTTTGCGGCTTTCTTCTCCGCCTCCTTCACCTTGCGCAGCCGGTCGGCCCCACCGCTCGCCACCCACCAGAATATCCGCCAGCCTTCGCCGAGTGTGAGTTTGCGTGCCGGGGCCAGCGTGCCCTGCTTTTCCGGCGGCGCAACCCGCGGGGCCTTGCGCCCGCGCCTGAACCATCCGCCTGTCTTCACCGTCTCGGCAGGTTCCGGTGCGCCTGCCATCGGAGCCTCGTCTTCGGTGAATTCGACCTGCGCCAGCACATCCCCTGCCTCAAACTGCGGGTCTAGATTGTTGAGGAGATGGGCGTCCGAGAAGTCGATCGCGAGTTCGGTCCAGAGCGGCAGATGGTCCGACATCTGCCAAGTGACCCAGCGGCGGGAGTAGTATTCCTTGTCTTTTCCAATGTCGCGCGGTGCGCCATCTGGCTTCAGGTCGCGGTGGCGTTTCGGCAAGACGGGCGCGTAGTGGTCATAATGCTCCGGACGGAACAAGGATTCGTTCCAGTCGAACGCGCCGGAGGAAAGAAAGGTGAGCTCGTCGGGCCGGGTGCGGAAGGAGATCTGATCGTAATAGTGCGTACCCAGAAGGTTCGACGGATACTGTTCCGGGGGCAGAAGGAATCCGGCCTTCGTCAGCGCGCTCATCGTTTCGTCCATCGGATTGGCGATATTGAAGTCGCCGAGCAGGATGTAGTTCTCGTCCTCCCGGTCAGCGCGGCTGGCCATCTCGCGGGCGATGAAGTCGATCTCGGCCACACGCCGGGCATAGCCCTCGCTCCCCTTCGAGGTTTCTCCGAAATAGATGTGAACGGTGCAGAGGGAAAATTTGAACCAGCCGGCCTGGAAGCTGACCATGAAGGGTGTGCGGGCGAACTGCTGTTCGCCGGGAAGCAGTGCGTGCTTCGGCAGGACGATCTCGCCGACGATGTTGCGGAAGGTGACTTTCCGGCTGTCGAAGACGAAACACATCCGCTCCCGGTTGCCGGAGGCGCCAGTCGTGACATCCGTGGCGATGAAGTCCCAGCCGGGGCCCATCAGGCGGATCACTTCCTTCAGCGGGCCGACATCCTCGTTGACCTCCTGAATGGCGCAAACATCGAAGCAGGAAAGGATTTCAGCGATATAGTGCAGGCTCTCGCGGCGGCGGGGGCCGTGGCGGAACTTGTTGTTGTCGAAATCGCGGATGTTCCAGGTGCCGATGATGAGGCTGGCATCCTTGGTGCGCCGCGGGATGCCGCGCGGGGCAGGCGAGGCAATCTGGGCGCGCAGGTCGAGCAGGCGGCGGGATGTCCAGTCGCGCTCTGACGGTGAGAAACGCTGCCGGTTCCGAAGGTCGCCATACCAGGCCATCGACTTGTCCCCATCGCATTCTGCGGCTGGTTAGGGTCTGGTAAAGTTTGGTTACCGGAGGGTTAACGGGGCCGGATTTGCGCCAGAAGGGCAGGGGTTCAGACGCTCACCACGCGGCCCGGATTCATGATGCCCTGGGGGTCGAGCGCGCGCTTGATGGCCCGCATCGTTTCCGTGGCCGCGGGCGGGCGAATGCGGGCGAGTTCATCGCGCTTCAGCCGCCCGACGCCGTGTTCGGCCGAAATAGAGCCGCCATGCGCCATGACCGTGTCGAAGATGGTGCGGGTGATAGCGGCTTCATGGGTCTTCAGCTGCGGGCTGGAGGCGTCCAGAGGCTCGACCACGGAATAGTGCAGGTTGCCGTCGCCGACATGACCGAAGATCACGAAATCAGCCCCGGGAAGAATATCGCGCACCGCGGCATTGCAGGCGTCGATGAACACCGGTATGCGGCTGACGGGAACGGAGATGTCCTGATTGAGCGCCGCCCCATAGGCCCGCTTCGAGAGCGGAATTGTCTCGCGGATCTGCCAGAAGGCTTTCGCCTGCGCTTGGCTTTCGGCGATCACTGCATCCTGGACAAGGCCCTCTTCCATCGCCGCTTCGAGCGCTGTTTCGAGCAGGGCGCGCGCATGGGCGCCGTTGGTCTGCGACACCTCCATCAGGACGCGCCAGGGCGCGTTGGAGGGCATCGGGTCGCGGGCGCCGGGGATATCGGCCACCACCATCTCCACGGCATTGGCGGGGATAATCTCGAAACTCGTGACCGAATCCCCCGCCCGGCCGCGCACCAGTGCCAGCAGTTTCACCACATCCTCCGCTGACGAACAGATCACCCAGGCAGCCGCGTTCTGGACCTGCGGGAACAGTTTCAGGGTTGCTGCCGTGATCAGGCCGAGCGTGCCCTCCGCGCCGGCGAACAGGTGCTTGAGATCATAGCCGGTATTGTTCTTGCGCAGGCCGGAGAGCCCGTCCCATATCTCGCCGGAGGGAAGGACGACTTCGAGGCCGAGGATCAGGTCACGCATCATGCCATAGCGCAGGACGGCGACGCCGCCGGCATTGGTCGAGATCAGCCCGCCGATCGTGGCGGTTCCTTCCGATCCGAGTGACAGCGGAAACAGCCGTGCTGCCGCCTCCGCCGCTTCCTGCGCGGCGGTGAGGGTGGCGCCGGCTTCAATGGTCATGGAGTTGTTGAACGGGTCGACTTCGCGCAGGGCCGTCATCCGCGTCATCGACACGCAGACCTCGCCATGCGGCGTACCGCCATCGACGAGGCCGGTATTGCCGCCCTGCGGTGTGATCGCGACGCCGTGCTGGCTGCAGAGGCGCACCAGCGCGGCGGCCTCCGGCGTCGAGGCCGGACGGGCGATCAGCGGTGTTTCACCCTTGAAGGTGCCCCGCCAGGGGGTGGCGGCCGCGGACAGACTGTCTGGATCATCGCTCCAGCCTTTGGGACCGAGCAGGTCCTTCAGTCCGGCAAGGAAAGCGGGGGGGAGTGTCTGGGTCATACAGCAGAGTTTAAAGCGCCGGCGCGTCGCTGGCGAGGGGCAGAAAATACCATGCAGACATCAGCGTCCGTCGCCCGGCTCCGGGCTGCGGCTTCAGGTCAGCTTCAAAGGACGCCGGCGAATCAGGCGCCGTCAGTCTTCGCCATGCAGGTCGTAAACGACAGGGTAATTGCTGATATTTCCGGGCTCTACAGGGATTGTTGCACCAGTGAGATCGAAGACCCGGAACTCTTCGATCTGGCCTGACCAATAGCGCTCTTTGAAGCTGCGCCCCATGTAAAAGTTGCGGACTGGCCGGATTGGGTCAGTCTCGCCAACATACTGGTTGTCACGGTAGACCTTCATTGGCTGCTCGCCCTGCGCAACAAGCAGGATCGACGTAAATTCTCTGAAGTTGATCAAAGAAACGGATCCGATTTGAAGTGCTTCCCCCACATGTGTCGCGACGACGTGTGCACCTTCTGTTGATGTGAACCTGAAAGGCTGCGGGGGAGTCGTGTCAGCGAACACAGCTGGCGATGGTGCAGGGCCAGTTGGTTTCAAGCGCACGCTGACAGCGAATTCTGTCAGCGGCGAAGGCAGACTGGCGATAACGCTCCGCGTCCCGTCAAAGATCGCAGCCGGATCGGTGATCGGGTCTGCAGCGGACGTTTCCAGATCGGCAGTCTGCCCGACCGCAGGATCAGTATTCTGGCCGAAGCGGGGGATATCCATATCGCCGCAGCTGCCGAGGGTCGAAATGAACGCAATAGCAAGAACAGAGCGCATCACCAGCCCCGGATTGTTGAACATCTGCTTCTCCTGTGGACCGCATGCCACTAATTCTGAGGTTATCAAAAATCAAGGCAAAAGATGGGCGGATATCCTCCGCATGCCGCACCTCGCGCCGTGAATTCAAGCGTCCCGATCGGGGAGCCCAGAGGGAGTTTGCCACCGAGCCATCCTTTCGGACAAATGACTTTGTTGCTGAGTTCCACCCACCCGCCTTCGGCTAGATTGCGGAAGGCGGGTGCTTGTCACTGATCGGACGGACCTGTGTCAGTCCGGGCCGCCGATTTCGACTTCCCTGCGCGGCCGACCGGTGACGCCGCCGGCTTCATAGGGGCCTTTACGACCCTGTAGACAGCGGTGCGCCAGCTGGTGCCGACCGGTGCGGCAAAGGCGTGATCGCCAAGCTCGGCGTCGACATACGCCTTCACGTCCGGCCAGTCAGGGGAATCATAATCATCAAAGATAATGTAGCCGCCGACGCGGACGAGGCCTGCATAATTCTCGAAATCGGTCTTGACGCCGGCATAGGAATGGTCGCCGTCGATCACGAGCACGTCGTATTTGCGCGCCGCGGCGAGTTCCATGGCTTCAGGCTCAGTACTCAGATGTTTGATGAGCGTGTACTGATCTTCGCGCATACCGGCGCGCGAGAAGTTCTTGCGCACGACATCTTCATTCACCGGTTGGCCCGTCAGGATGTCAGACTGGGCTCCGTGATAATAGCCTTCAAGCGGATCGAGAAGCGTGAAGTGAATCTTCTCGTAGTGGCCATCAAGCGCATCGAACATGATCGCAGCGCCGGTGCCGAACAGAGTACCGATCTCGAGAACATCCACACTCTTGCCTTTGACTGCGCGGGCGACCAGTAATCGTAGCAGGATGTCTTCAATCGATGTGGCAAGGCGCCCCTCCAGCCTGCCTTCGATCTCGCAGGCGCGGCTTGCCATATAGCCGAGCGTTGCCGGCGCCATCGGAACAGACAAGCGCCTACGCCATTCCTTGTCCAGAATTTCCGTATGCTGCTTGGTCAGGCGTCGATTGAAATGTTGGAACCACGCCGCATTGTCGAAGCGCGACCATTTTTCGGTGGCTGCAAGCCGGCCTTCAGCCGCCTTGACCTTTTCGGAAGTCTCCGTGATCACTGTCTGCAAGCTTGCGCGCTGCTCCTCAAGAGATTTCAAGTCCCTCTTAAGGGCTTCGTCGGACGCCTGGCCGGCTTCGATCTGTTTCAGCAATCCGGTTATTTCCGAGGCGAGTTTCTGGCGCTCGGTATCGAGCGCTGTAATGCGCTGGGACACGGATGCCAGATCGGCCGAGAGTTTATCGGTGGCATCGCTGGCCGCCTTGATCTTCGGCTCCAGCGCCTGCGGGACGGCGGCGACCGCGCCGGACAGTTTTGCGACCTCGCCCTTGATCTCGGAAGCGAGTTTCTGGCGCTCGGTATCGAGCGCTGTAATGCGCTGGGACACGGATGCCAGATCGGCCGAGAGTTTTTCGGTGGCATCGCTGGCCGCCTTGATCTTCGGCTCCAGCGCCTGCGGGACGGCGGCGACCGCGCCGGACAGTTTTGCGACCTCGCCCTTGATCTCGGAAGCGAGTTTCTGGCGCTCG